>NZ_JAQLDU010000010.1 GCF_028209625.1 Collinsella aerofaciens
TCCCGACGTCGTACAAAGCGTTTCCAGCCATAAAAAGGCCTCCCATTTCTTGTGTCCAAGAAATGGGAGGCAGTTCACACTTCGTGCGGCGGAGGTTCTTTCGTCCTGCGGAGTGCGCCGGAAAGGAAGGTTGCCCTCGGGCCTGCGTTACCTCGGCGCTGCCGTTACGGGCAATATAGATCTGAATTAAAGATGGCGCGCGGCCTTTTAGGCCGCGCTTTTGTTTTGGTTCGCGCCATGTGGGGGTGATGGCGACGTGCATTTTTGCGAGTATTCTGCAATCGAAGGCTCCTGCATATCGTCGTTCGGGCAAAAATCCGTGCTTGTCGATGCTTTTCGCGAATAATAGGCGGTGTTATGGGCTGCTGGGTCTCAGGCTGCAGGGGCATTCGCTATCTAACGCCTCTGCTGCGGAGCCCAAAGCTCTTGGCTGTGCTGAATACTCCCAAAAATGCACGGCGCCTTGAGGGGGACCTTCGCGAAAAAGGAAACCGCCCCGTCGAAGTATGCATTCGACGGGGCGGTTTATACATTTGTCCGATTAAGGATGCGCTGCCAAACTACTAGAACTTGACGGTCGGTGCCTGGTGGGCGGCCTCAGCTGCTTCGAAGCCCTGGCGCTCCTTAAACTGGAAGATGCCGGCAAAGATGACAGCCGGGAACGTCTGAATGGCGTTGTTGTAGCTGAGCACGCAATCGTTGTAGCTCTGGCGTGCATAGCTAATCTTGTTCTCGGTATCCTCGAGCGATGCCTGCAGCTGCGTAAAGTTAGTGTTTGCCTTAAGATCGGGATAGGCCTCGGCTACGGCGAAGAGCTGGCGCAGCGCACCGGTCAGCACGTTGTCGGCTTCCATCTTGGCCTCGGGCGTGGTGGCCTTGACGGCGGTGTTACGCGCGCTGATCACGGCGGAGAGCGTCTCCTGCTCGTGCTTGGCGTAGCCCTTGACGGTCTCGACCAGGTTGGGGATCAGGTCGTTGCGGCGCTGCAGCTGCGTATCGATGTTCTGCCAGGCGTTATCGATGCGGTTACGCTTGGTGACCATGTTGTTGTAGATGCCGGCGATGGCGCAGACAATCACAATGACAACAACGATGCCGATGATGACGGTAATCATGATGTCTCCGTTTCGAATGGCCGCGGCGGCATGCGCCAGCTGCCGTTGGTATAACGCTACTAGTATACCCGCAACGTTTTGCCGTGCCGAACTTTCCGGTAAGCGTTATGTTTTCGGTGGGGTTGGCACCGGGGCAAAGCGCGCGAGGTACAGGTGTAAGATATGCGACAGATTGACGAGTGTTGTCTTTACCCTGAGGACGGCGATGCCAGTGGACCTTCGCATTAAGAAAACCTACCGCGCCCTGTTCGATGCCTTCACCGAGCTTCTCGAGGAGCATCGTTTTGAGGACCTGACGGTTGCCATGCTGTGCGACCGCGCCATGATTCGCCGCACGACGTTCTACAAGCACTTTCGCGACAAGAACGATTACTTTGCCTTTTATATCGATGAGCTCATGTCGGGCTTGCCGCAAAAACAGCCCGATGAGGCCGGCGCAGTGTCTGCCGAGGACGTGCGCGCGCTTCGGCACGCGATTTTGGACGATGCCATGGATTTGATTCTGGCGCACGAGCAGCTCATGGATAACATTTTGGCAAGCAGCATGTCGGGCATGCTGACAAACGTTATTTGCGACCGCATTGCCCGCTCCATCCGCGAGCGTGTGATGAACGTGCTTGCCGAGGATGCCCTGGCCCCCGTGTCACTCGAGACGACGTCTGAGTTTGTCGCCGGCGGTATTATTCGACTTTTCACGATATGGTGGGAATCGGGCCACGATCTTGAGCGTCGACCTGAGATGGCCGACGTGGTCGATGCGCTGTTCGAGCGGACCATGACGCCGGTGTATCACTAAAAGTGGCGGAGAGAGGGGGATTCGAACCCCCGGAACGCTCTCGCGCTCAACGGTTTTCAAGACCGCCGCATTCAACCGCTCTGCCATCTCTCCGTGAGTCGTAATGATAGCATCGTTTTGAATTTGCAACAGGGAAGGCGAACGATGACGATCACCGAAATCGACGAGAAGTTCATGCGCGAGGCGCTGGCGGAGGCGCGAGCCGCCGCGGCGGTGGGCGAGGTGCCCATCGGAGCCGTAGTGGTGCGCGACGGCGAGATCGTCGCGCGGGCGCACAATCGCCGCGAGCTCGACCAGGACCCTTCGGCTCATGCCGAGTTTGCGGCCGTGTGCGCCGCCGCGCAGTCGCTCGGCCGCTGGCGCCTTTCCGATTGCACGGTCTACGTGACGCTTGAGCCCTGCTGCATGTGCGCAGGGCTTATGGTTAACGCGCGCGTGGGACGCTGCGTGTATGGCGCGAGTGACGCCAAGGCGGGCGCGTTGGGATCCCTATACGATTTGAATGCCGACTCGCGCCTGAATCATCGGTTTAACGTGGCGGCTGGGGTCCTGGCGGATGAATGCCGCGAGCTGCTGAGTAGCTATTTTAGTGGGCTGCGTGGCGCCGATGATGCTGGCTGCGGTTGTGGGGCCGAGCTTGAAGCACACGCCGCTCACGCCGCAGCGCTTGCAGGTGCCGGTGAGGATGCTGGCACGGCGGTTGACTTTGGTCCTGCGTGCCGCCGGCCCCGCCGTGTGCTGCTGGCGATCGACTCCTTTAAGGGCAGTGTGTCGAGTGCGCAGGCGGAGGCGGCGGTCGCCGAAGGTGTGCGCCGCGTGTGGCCCGATGCCGAGGTGTGCACATTGCTGCTGGCAGACGGCGGCGAGGGAACGCTCGACGCCATTGCCGCGTGCGGCGGTGAGGTTGTGACCTGCGAGGTAGCGGGTCCCTTGGGCAAGAGCGTGTCTGCCCGGATGCTGGTGGACGGCGAGCGCGAGTCCGCGGTCATTGAGATGGCCGAGACGGCGGGTATTGGGTATTCGCCTTGCACGGAATCGGCAGCGTTGGCGGCCACAACCTATGGCGTGGGCGAACTGATGCTTCGTGCGGTTCGCGCGGGTGCAAAGACTATCTATATTGGCTTGGGCGGTAGTGCCACCAACGACGGCGGCGCCGGCATGCTGCAGGCGCTGGGCGCGCGTGTGGTCGATGATCGGGGCTGCGATATCGCCCCCGGTCTTGCCGGCCTTGAGCGGGTGGCGAGCGTTGATTTGGCGCCAGCGCTGCAGGCTTTGGATGGCGCTCGTATCGTTGTGCTTTCGGATGTCGAGAATCCGCTCGTGGGGCGTCGGGGCGCATTAGCGGTGTTTGGCGGGCAGAAAGGCTTGCCGACGGGTGACGCCGAGGCGCTGAGCAGGTGCGACAGCTGGATGGTCGGCTACGGTCGTCTACTCGATACGGCAATTGTCGAGGCTCGGGCCCAGGGGTTGTTGCGCACACCCGAGGGCGCACGGACATTTGGCTCGGTGCTCGGCGTGCCCGGCGCGGGCGCTGCCGGTGGCTTGGGCGCGGCGTTGCTGGCACTCGGTGCGGAGCTACACTCGGGTGTGGAGACGGTGCTCGATCTCGTGGGGTTTGACGAACATGTGCGCGATGTCGACCTGGTCATAACGGGCGAGGGCAATATGGACGAGCAGTCCGCCGCCGGTAAGGCGCCGGTGGGCGTGGCCCGCCGTGCCAAGCGATATGGCAAGCCGGTGGCCGCTGTCGTGGGCGGTCGCGCCGACAACCTGGATGCGGTGTACGAGCAGGGCATCGACCTTGTACTGCCGATCTGTCGCAAGCCCATGGACCTGGAGCGGGCACTCGATCCGCAAGAAGCCACAGCCAACCTTATCTGCGCCGGCGAGTCAGCCGCACAAGCCTATGACCTCGCTCGCCTCTAAGGCCTATCTCCCTATAAGTTGCGGTGGAATACGGAGTGTTTTTGCCTTTAAGGGGCCAATTCAGTCCGTATTCCACCGCAACTTTGAGAATGGCCATTCGAGGTTGGCTGCCTTGGGTCTTGGGTCGGACCGTTTGCCACGAAATGCGACCATCTACTACGTTAAGCCGGCCACCCTCGACCATCCCGGAATTTGCAAAAACAAAACCGCAGGTAGAAAGCTTGCCGATTTTCGAAAAAGTCGGCTATGGTCGACCCCTGCGACCTAAACGTAGTAGATGGGCCCTTTTCGTGGCACAGCACCAGATCAGTCTATTTAGGACGGGGCCTCCTTGACTACTTTCGCCACCCTGATGCCCCACCAGTCAAAAAGTAGTCAAAAAAGCCCCGTCCCAAATTAGCTGTCTTGCCCCATCGGGCGGGAGCGGGTAAGATATACCGAGCGCCTAGCGCGTTCGATGGGTTCGGATGACGACATGTTCCGAATCTGGTCAGGTCCGGAAGGAAGCAGCCATAAGGAGCCTCTGTCGGGCATCCGAATCCATCGAGCGCACGGGCGCTTTTTTGGTGCCGCGATGCGGTCCCGGTGCCGGCGGGCTGTTTGGTGTCTCGCTGGTCCTCGGCTTTGCCTGCGGGATCGCTCGACTACCAAACAGCCCGCCGGCACCGGGACCACTTCGTCCAAAAATCACCCGTAAAGGCGCGTTAGCCTAAATTAAATCTATCCCTTAAGGAATGCTGCTCGTTGGCGTTGTTTGGAGCGCGGTGGCGATGTGCTTCAAGAGATGGTGGCATTACCATTTGTTTTTACAAGTAAAGAGGCCCGTTTCCCTGGTTTTGGTTGGGGAAACGGGCCTCTTTGTCTATGGGCTTATGGATTGGCGAAGACAATAACCGCTGGCGGCTATTTTGAGTTCTTGATGCGGCGTGTGGCTGTGGCGGTTATTCCGAGTCCTGCGGCGGCGATTCCTGCGAGTGTGATTGCGCTCGGCGCTGTGTCGCCTGTGTTTGCGAGCTTGCCGGTGGTCGTATCTGCTTGCTTGGTGGAGCTCGATGGAGCGTCTTTGCCGGTCGCGGGCGAGCTGGCGGGCTGCGCCGTCTCGGCCGGTTGCGCTGAGCTGGAGGGTTTTGTCGTCTCGGCGGGTTTCGTTATCTCGGGCGAGGTGGCCTTATCTGCCGCGGCTTTCGCCTCTTCGTATGCCTTGCAGGCATCGTCATAGGCCGCTTGCGCCTTTTCCAAATCGCCGAGGAGTGCATTTCGCTTGGCTATGTCCTCATCGATGTGGGCTTTGGCTTCCTCTGCCTCACTTTCGAAATACTGAACCTGTTTTTTCTGGCTTTCGAGCCGGCGTTGGCAGTGGTGAAGATCATCTTCACAAGATTTTTCTCGCCTTTCTGCCGACATGATCTCACTTCGCAACTGCTTAATAGTTTCGTTAGAAGCTCCGTCGTCGATTGCCTTATTTAATTCTGCCTGAAGGCCGCTTGTCCGGTTGTGGGCCTCATTGTATTTGGCTTGGGCTGCATCGACGTTCGCTTGCATGGCGGGAAGGCGCTCCCTCCGTTTGGCGGCTTCCGTCACCACCATGTCGTAGATCTCTTGAAAAGCGGCAATGTCATCATCGATTACCGCAAGTTTCTCAAGACTTGCGGCGTCTTTTGCGGCCTCGAGGTTTTTGAGCGCTTCCTGCATGGCTGCATACGCTCTTTCTTTTGCGGTGGCCGCATCTTCCGTCTGCAAGGCAACTGCACCGGTGGGGGAGCTGGTTTCTGCCGCGATCGCCGTTGCGGGGGCGATTCCCGCGACAAGTGCCGCGGAAAGGGCGATGCCCACAGTTGCTCGTCTTGCTCTTCTTGCGAGAATGTCGTTCATCTCGGCACCTCATTTCAAGGGTCGGCGGCTCGGCTGGTAGCACTACTGTAAGTATACCAAGCGATTGGCGCGCCGCTGACCGGGCATGTGCACCTCTCCGCTTCTCTGGAAACCGAATCCCATTAGAAATGACGAGTTGTTTACGCTTCTTTTGGGCTCACCGTACTATCATGGTTCGAATTGAATGTGGATGATGATAGGGAGCGCCTATACATGATTGAGCTGCTCAGGCGTTTTGGCGGTAAGTTTCGCCGGTATATGGTGATCGGCCCTGCGTGCAAGCTGATCGAAGTGATCTTTGACCTGCTTACGCCGCTGGTGATTGCCCAGATGATCGATAAGGGCATTGGCGCGCACGATGTGAACGCCGTTATCCACTACGGCATGGTACTTGGCGCCATGGCTGTGATCGGCATCTCGTTTACGCTCGTCTGCCAAAAGATGGCGGCGCTCACCTCGCAGGGCATGGGCACCGATATCCGTGGTGCGCTCTACCAGCACATCAACAAACTGAGCTATGCCGAGCTCGATCGCTTTGGCACGCCGTCGCTCATCACCCGCATCACCAACGACGTTAACCAGGTGCAGCTCGCTGTGGCGCTGGGCGTACGCATGCTCATCCGCTGGCCCTTCTTGGCCGTGGGCTCCATGGTCGCGGCCCTTGCCATTGACCTTAAGCTCGGCATGATCTTTTTGATTTGCACGCCCGCCATCGGCTTGGTGTTTTGGTTTGTCATGGCGCGCTGTATCCCGTACTACAAGCAGCTGCAGGCAAAGCTCGACCGCATCGCGCTTATCTGCCGCGAGGGCCTTTCGGGCGCCCGCGTGGTTCGCGCCTTTGTGCGCGAGGACCATGAGCGCGAGCGCTTTGCCCAAGCCGCCGATGACCAGGCCCATACCGCCATCGCGGTGGGCAAGCTCTCGTCGATCCTTAATCCCGTCACGTTTTTGGTGATGAACCTGGGCGTGTGCGCCATCCTGTGGGTGGGCGGCATCCAGGTCAACGTGGGTGAGCTCACGCAGGGTCAGGTCATGGCGTTTGTGAACTACATGACGCAGACCCTGACCTCCATCGTGTACGTCGCCAACCTGGTTGTGGTCTTTACCAAGGCGAGCGCCAGTGCGTCGCGTATCAACGAGGTGCTCAATTGCGTGCCGAGCATCACCGACGAGGGCAACCAGCCGGTCGCGCTGCCCAAGCCGGGCAATGCCGCCCCAGTTCCCGCGCTGAGCTTTGACCATGCGAGCTTCTCCTTTGGCGCGGGCGCGGCAAATGCCGTCAACGATGTGACCCTGGAACTCCCACTGGGCAAGACTCTCGGCGTTATCGGCGGCACGGGCAGCGGCAAGTCCACACTCGTCTCGCTTATCTCGCGCCTGTACGATGCGGGCACCGGCAGCGTGAGCGTGATGGGCTCCGACGTGCGTGCCTGGCCGCTCGATCAGCTGCGCCATGTGGTCGCGACCGTCCCGCAACGCGCGTCGCTGGTGAGCGGCACGATCCGCAGCAACCTGACCTGGCGTGACGAGTCGGCGACCGACGAGGAGCTCTGGGCGGCGCTCGATATGGCGCAGGCCAGCGAGTTCGTGCGTAACAAGCAGCAGGGCTTAGATGCTCCGGTCGAGGCGGGCGGTAAGAACTTCAGCGGTGGCCAACGCCAGCGCCTGACCATTGCGCGCGCTCTGGTGGGCTCGCCGCAGATCCTGATTATGGATGACTCCGCCTCGGCGCTCGACTTTAAGACCGATGCGGCGCTTCGCCATGCCATTCGCGAACGAAGCATGCGCGGTGCCGCCGAGGGTGGGCTGCCGCTGACCACGGTGATTGTGAGCCAGCGCGTCTCGACCGTGCGCGACGCCGACATGATCTGCGTGCTCGATCACGGCTCGGTCGCGGGCCTGGGCACGCACGATGAGCTGTATACGACCTGCCAGCTCTATCGCGAGATTTGCCAGTCGCAGCTTCGTCGTGAGGAGCTCGAGGGTCAGCAGGGGAGCGCGACGTCCACGTCCACCCCAGGCGCCGCGTGCGCCCTGGCATCCACTTGCGCAAAGGAGGGCTGCTAGATGAATCCGTATACTTCCTCCGGTTCGGTCGCCACGATGACGGCCAACGTGTCCGGCAACGATAACCTCAACGACTTGGGTGACGGCCCGCGTCAGCCCGGCGACCCCGAGCGCTACCCCGTGGGCGCGGTAGCTCGCCGCCTGCTGGGCTACGTCCGTCCGCATCGCATTTCGTTTACGGCGTCGTTTGTGAGCGCTGCCATCTCGGTGATCTTACAACTCTATACGCCCATCCTCATCGGCGAGGGCATCGACCTCATCGTTGCCGCCGGGCAGGTGGACTTTGACGCGCTGCTGCCGCTCGTCACCAAGCTTGCGATTGTCGTGGTGGGCGCGGCGGCCTTCCAGTGGCTGCAGGGCTACTGCGTCAACCGCCTGTCCTACGAGACAGTGCGCGACATGCGCGTGGAGGCGAGCGACAAGCTCAGCCGCATGCCGCTCAGCTTTATCGACAGCCATGCCCATGGTGACCTTATGAGCCGCGTAGTCAACGACGTCGACCAGGTGGGCGATGGTCTGCTGCAGGGCTTCACACAGCTCTTTACCGGCGTTATCACCATTGTGGGCACGCTCGCGTTTATGCTCTCCATCAACCTGACCATGACGCTCGTGGTGGTACTCGTCACGCCGCTTTCCATCTTTGCGGCCGGCGCCATCGCAAAGCTCTCCAACAAGAGCTTTACGGCCCAGCAACGCATTCAAGGCCGGCTCGGCGGCCATATCGAGGAGTATGTGGGCGAGCAAAAGCTCGTGGACGCGTTTGCCTACGGCCCGAGCGCTCAGCAGCGCTTCGATGCCCTTAACGCCGAGCTGTATACGGCAGGTGAGCGCGCGCAGTTTATGGGTTCGCTTTCCAACCCCGGTACGCGCTTTATCAACAACATCATCTACGCTGTGGTCGCCGTGATCGGCTGCGTGGGCGTGATCACGGGCGTGCCGGCGGCGCTCACGGTGGGCGGCGTGCAGATCTTCCTGTCCTACGCCAACCAGTACACTAAGCCGTTCAACGAGGTCACGAACGTCATCACGCAGATCCAGACCGCGTACGCCTCGGCGCGCCGCATGTTTGCGTTGCTTGATGCGCGCGAGCAGGAGCCCGACGCGGCGGATGCCGTGGAGCTTGTCGCCCCGCAGGGCGAGGTGACCTTTGAACACGTGGACTTTAGCTATGTGCCCGACCGCAAACTGCTGCAGGATATCTGCATCGAGGCCAAACCCGGTACGCGCTTTGCCCTCGTCGGTCCCACGGGCTGTGGCAAGACGACGCTCATCAATCTGCTGCTGCGCTTTTACGATATCGATGCTGGGCGCATCGCGGTCGATGGTCGCTCCTCGCGTGACTACACGCGCGCGAGCCTGCGCCGCGCCTTTGGCATGGTGCTGCAGGACACCTGGCTGTTCGAGGGCACGGTGGCCGAAAACATTGCCTACGGTTGCCCCGATGCCACGCGCGAGCAGATTGTCGAGGCCGCCAAGCGCGCGCACGCGCACAAGTTTATCGCGCAGCTGCCAGGCGGCTACGATACGGTGATCGGCGAGGACGGCGGCACGTTTAGCCAAGGTCAAAAACAGCTGCTGTGCATCGCGCGCGTCATGCTCACCGACCCAGCTATCTTGCTGCTGGACGAGGCGACCTCGAGCATCGATACGCGTACCGAGCTGCAGGTTCAGGCGGCATTCGACAAGCTTATGGCAGGTCGCACAAGCTTTGTCGTGGCGCACCGCCTGAGCACCATCCGCAACGCCGATTGCATTCTGGTGATGCGCGACGGCCAGGTTATCGAGCGGGGCACACACGACGAGCTGCTGGCGGCAGACGGCTTCTACGCCGAACTCTACCGCAGCCAGTTCGCCCAGTGAGCAAGCCCGTGGGGCAAATTAATCAGGTTTGTTTGTCCCATAGAGCGATCTTGTTATATAGCGTTCTACCAGCGCGTGAAACATTTTGACGATACTCCGTGACACAATTTGACGGCGTTTTGTGAAACAGTTTTTCGGCCATTCGTGAAACGTTCTGCGGCGGTTTCAATCCGAAGTACATACTGTTCGAAATCTGTCCAAAGATGTCGTCTGCGTCGCCAATCGACAGACGGTGGTTTACATCTGTCACGTTAGTACTAAGATATTCATCTAATAAATTGCATTAGTGGCTTTAGTTTTGGGGGAAACGAGGCAACGTGACTATGACGTGCTCTTTGGTGGTTAACAGCAAGAGCGGTAATACCAGGATGGTTTCGGGTGCGATCAAGCGCACTCTGCAGACTGCGGGCGTTGAGTTTGTCCACGCCGCGGCGTTGAGCGACGATGCGGACGCAGATCAGGTTGCGCTCGAGGCGCAGGGCGCCTGCGCGGCCGACACGGTGCTCGTCGGTTTTTGGTGCGACAAGGGCGCGTGCACGCCGTCGGTCGCGGCGTTGCTCTCCGCCTTGCACGGCAAGCGCGTCTTCCTGTTTGGCACCTGCGGCTTTGGGGCCGACCAGAGCTATTACCAGCAGATTATTGATCGCGTAACTTCCAATTTGGCTGGGGATGCCGAGCTTGCGGGCTGGGCGATGTGCCAGGGCAAGATGGGCCCCGCGGTCAAGCAGCGCTACGAGGCCATGCTCGAGCAAGATCCCGAAAACGCCCGATTTAAGATGCTGCTCGACAACTGGGTTGCCGCGAAGGACCATCCCACCAAGGAAGACCTGGACAACATGGCTGCAGCCGCCAAGAAGGCCGTGCTGGGAGAGTAGCTTCGCCGTTCGTGGTCCTTCGTGCAAAACAATACAAATGTGAAAGCCTCGAAGTTCTCGAGGCTTTTTTCGTGACACGAGGGCGCCCCTTTATTGATGGAAGGCCTAATAAGCTGATTGTTCTATGCCCGGATGTGTGCGGAGTGGGATGGGATTTCCGGATGGGTGGGGTTGCGGAAGCTGCGTCCCGGAATTTGCCTTTGGAATGGGATGCGGTTTCCCGTTGAGGGGCTCTGTGGAAACCGCATCCCAGTTTTCGGCCGAGAAATGGGATGTAGTTTCCGGTTGAGGGTCTTGGCGGAAAGTGCGACCCGGAATTTGTGATCGAAGCGGGATACGGCTTCCCAACGGGGCCACAAGCGGAAGCCGCATCCCACTCCGGACGGGAATTCTGGGACACGGTTTTCAGAGGGTTATGGGCTGCGAACTAGATGGGGCTGTCATAAAACTCCAGTAAAAGGGGTCGGAAATAAAGGGCACTTCCAGCAATTTGTTTTAATGTGGGGGGGGGGTACCATTATTTTAGTTTCGCAAAAAAATAATCCCTCTATGGGGAAGTTGCGTAGGGGGTTAGTCACAGATATTGGATAAAGCAGACCAATTTGGGGATAAATGACCACTTACGCCAAAATTAGTAGCATTTAGCGACAAAACATTGAAAAATGTGTAGCACATCGCTATGTTTTTATTACGAAAAGATTCCAAATTGGCTTATTTCGGACTCACTTTTCAAGCGCCTTGCGGTTCCTGTTGAAACTTGCTGACCTTTGGATGGGTCGAATAGGTCCTCAAGGGGGATGAATTATCACTTTGACGGCGCGTAGACTCAAACGATTTATTGCACTTTTGAGTAGCTTGGCGTTCGCGCTTGTCATAGCCCTTGCCGTTGTTTCTTTTGTTCCTCGTGCATTTGGATACATGCCCTTTGCTGTGCTCTCGGGCTCTATGGAACCCGATCTTCCCGTTGGCTCCATGGTGTTTGTCCGCCAGGTTGAGCCAACGGATATTACCGTGGGCGACAATGCAACCTTTTACCGATCGGACGGCGCCGTGGTGACGCACCAGGTGTACGAGATCGACCCTGCCGCGCAGATGATCGGCACGCAGGGAATTGCGAACAAAAATGCAGACGGAAGCATCATGCACGATGCCGAGCAGACGCCTTTTTCGAGTGTTATCGGCACTGTTTCTTTTTGTGTCCCTTACCTGGGCTTCGTTAACGCATATTGCACGACGATGCCCGGTTTGCTTGTTGTGGTGGCCGTTCTGGCGCTGCTGGCCGCGGCGTCGATTGTGCTCGATCGGATGGTTCCCGACGAGCCTGCGGGCAAGCATACCCGCGTGCATGCGAGGGAGCGGCGTTCATAGCGGCAGGGAAAAGCGTCGGCGGCGGTAGGGGCCGTTGCCGGGGAAAACGATTCTCGAAAGGAAGAGAACGATGGAAAACAAGAAGAAAAAGCGCTACGGCATCATTGCCGCCCTGCTGCTGTTGGTGCTGGCCGCCGGCGTTGGCACCTATGCATGGCTGACGGCGACCCAAACCAAGGTGAATGAGTTCACGGTTGGCAGCATCGACAAGCCTGAAGTGAAGCCCAACCCTGACCAGCCGAACAAGCCCGGCGACAAGCCCACGGACCCCTCAGTGGATGGTTATCTGTTCGAGACCAAATGGACCGATAAATCCAAGATGATTCCCGGCACCACCATCAATAAGAACCCCAACGTCGGCATCGGCAAGGATTCCGATAGCTCCTATGTGTTCATCTATGTGAAGAACGCAATTGTGAAGACAGACGCCGAAAACGCCCTTGCCAAGACCCCGTACTTCACCCTTAATTCCAACTGGAAACCGGTTGCTACTGACCAGGTGAAGACCAACGGTAGCGAAGG
This sequence comes from Collinsella aerofaciens, assembly GCF_028209625.1. Taxonomy (GTDB): domain Bacteria; phylum Actinomycetota; class Coriobacteriia; order Coriobacteriales; family Coriobacteriaceae; genus Collinsella; species Collinsella aerofaciens_AM. The sequence goes on from NZ_JAQLDU010000010.1 coordinate 12,402, forward strand.
CCAGTACGTGAGCGGTCTGTTCATGTATACCGCTGATGGCACCAGCACTCCTGCAGAGCTTACTCCCGCTGATGGCAAGGCTGCTTACACCGGTGAGCTGTTCAGCACCGTGCATATCCCGGCTGGCATGAACAACGCGGATGTCGTTAAAGATAAAAAGCCCGCTATGACAGTCTCCTGCTACATCTTCGGCGCTGATCAGAAGGGCGACAAGGCCGATGCGGCCACCAACGCCCTTGAGCAGGCCAAGGAATGGGCTAAGACTCAGGCTCAGGCTTAATCCCTCCCCACCGAGATCCCGGCCCGCTCCCCATCCCCATTTTCGGGCCGGGATCTCGGCTCCCCTTTAATCGACGATTGGCGAACGTAATGCTCAACAATCTTTCCGACAATCAGAAACGCACCTTGGCGCTTGCCGCGATGGCGCTGTTGGCCCTGGCGTGCCTGTGCGGCACGCTGGCTTTTACCGTTGATATGGTTCCGGCGAACAACGTTCTATCGTTTGGCAGCGTGAAGGTACGAGTCTGCGAATACACCCTCAACGAGCAGGGCGAGGAGATTCCGTTTGAGCCCAACGAGCACGGGGACTATCCCGACACCAAGGCCGGGGGTTCTGACATCAGCCGCATTGTGCGCGTGGAGAACGTCGGCACGCAGCCTGAGTACGTTCGCGCGCGTCTGCACATGACGTCGGTGGCGCCCGACGGTTCGAGCGCGGATGCTTCGGGCAGCGTTGCGTTTCATGTGAACGCGGGCGAGGGGTCCCCGTGGATCGATGGCGGCGATGGGTGGTACTACTACCGCGGATTGGCCGGGCGTGGCGGCACGCTCGACCCCGGCGCCATGACGGAAAGCCTCATGGACTCGCTGCGCTTTGTGGGCGACTACCACGATGCCGCGCGCGGCGGCTCATTCAAGCTCGATATCGATGTTCAGGCCGTGCAGGCCAAAAACCAGCAGGCAAGCGACACCGCCCTCGACGTACTTGACGTCGAGGGTTGGCCGGAGGCGAACTAGCCTATGAAGATCAAGAACATAAACCGGGGCATGCTTAGCAGGCTGGTTGCCGTCGCAGCGATTGCCCTTTGCTGCGTTATGGCGCTGCCAACGGTGGTGCATGCCGAGGACGTGCCCGAGAACAAAAACGAATTCCACATCAAAAACGAGGCTGACTTTTTGTCGTGTGTGGCGCTGTCGCGCGAGCGCGATACGTCCGGCTGGTACGTTTATCTCGATAACGACATTGAGCTCGACAGCGACGACATGAAAGCCATCGTTGCAAACACCGTTAAGCATCTGTCGTTTGGCAACAAGGAGCATCCGTTTAAGGGCGTGTTCGATGGTCAAAACCACACCGTTGAGGGCCTGAACTACGATAAAGACGCTTTTGACCCCGAGCGCGATACGGGATTTTTTGCCGAGACCAACGGTGCCACCATCAAAAACTTCCTGGTCAAGGACGCCAACGTGTGGGCGGACTTCCGCGGTGGCATTATCGTGGGCAAGGCCGTCAATACGCGCTTCGAAAACGTTATGGTCATGGAGAGCACGCTGCACGTGACCTGCGCCAACAATGCTCTCAACCTCATTACCAACGCAGGCTTTGAGGGCGGTCTTATCGCCGGCGAGCTCGACGGCTGCACCCTCTACAACTGCGAGGTCCGTGGCGGCCGTGCCGTCAACAATACGACCTCGGGCGTGCAGGCGCTCGGCGGTGAGGGTCTGTATATGGCGGCGTTTGCCGGTTACGTTACAAATTCGACGATTGAGTACTGCCGCGTTACGCCTACGCGCAACGGAGACGGCTCGGTTGCCAAGAACGGCATGACCGACGTTACCAATAAGTACGACGTGGCTGTTGGCGCTCTGGGCGGCAACAACGTGTACGCCTCGGGTTTTGTGGGCTGCATGGCGGGTAACGCCAAGATTATCGACTGCTTCTCGACGGCGCAGTGCTACAGCTATGCCGCGTCGTACGTGGGCGTCGTCGCCGTGACGCGTGCGTGGACGGGTGGCTTGGCGGGTCGTATTCTAACCGAAAAGGGCAACGAGCTCGTTCGAAGCCATTTTGCGGGTGACTTGAGCTCGCGTCAGTACAATCCCATCGCCGTGATCCCCATCATTCAAAACGATGTGAACCTGGGCGGTATTGCTGCGCGCGCCAACAAGGGTGACGCCACGGTTACCGAATGCTACTTTAAGCCGAGTGTGAGCCTAAAAGGCAGCAGCCAGGGCAACCCTGCCAAAAAGAAAATCCCCTCGTTTGGCGGCGACGGCACCACCAAGGGTGATGGCTATGGTCCATGGGATGACGAGCGCTACACCACGCGCGAGCTGTGGGAAGAGCACGACTACGATTTCTGTGCCGGCACCATGCGCTCGACCGACAACGACGATGCCCTGGGTGGCCAGCACCCCAATGAGTGGGCGATGGATTACACGCTGAATATTCCCGTGCATGGCCAGAGCGTTAAGGCGACGATTGATTTTCCCGGCGCGGGCACCGCGACCATCGAGGCGACCAAACTTGGAATTGAACAGAAGACCTCGGATCCGTACGCCTTTGCCGTGAGCGCCGTGCTGGCGGGAACGGCTCAGGGCTTGGCCCAGGGCGATACATCGGTGACGTTTAGGCAGGATACCTCCGCAAAGCCTGAGGGGCTGAGTAAGGCGAACGACGGCTACCGCTTTATGGGCTGGTTCCGCGAGCCCGACGTGCGTGTGAACCGAATTGGACAAGACAACAGCTGGTTTGACGGCAAGACCGATGCTGCTGCTGTCGCTGCTGACAAGCGCGTCGAGGAGAACACGGCCCACGATAAGGCTTCGACCTACACCGCCGACAACGGAAGCGGCGTCGATGAAAAATTCGGCTTCAAGGGTAACGACCTCTTTATCGCTTCATACGAGGCGCAGGTGCTGTTCTATAACGTTAAGGGTGAGACGCTTGATTGGAAAACCGGTGATGCGCACGACAAGTCAGTTGATTGGTATCGCTACGGTGTGGATGTGACGCCTACGGCTCCTGCAGACCGCGAGGGGCTTTCCGACAGCGCAACGTTTATCGGCTGGACCTCGCAGCCTAGCAACGAGGCCGGGAAGAACGGTGCCTATGCCGCCATCACCTCTACTCAGCTGGCTGATCTGAAAAACAAGGGAGCATTCTATCCTGCGGGTAGCGAGATCACCGTGGTCGGGCCTACCGATTTCTATCCCGTGTACAGCGACTACGTGTCGAACATCCTGACGGAGTTTGAAGGCCACGACCCGGATGATAAAACTAAGCGCGAAGGCGTGGGCAAAACTTACGTTAAGGTTGGGACTGCAGAAGATGGCACAAGCGCGTATACCGTGCAGGTGCTCGATGTATCCGGCAATGCTATATCCAAGGACGGCACCCTGCCCGACGGCTATCGCTTCTTGGGTTGGTATGAAAACAAGGGAACCGAGGATGCCCCGCTCGAGGTGCGCGTAAGCCGCGATCCCAGCTATACGCTCCCCGCCGATGTCGATTTAACCGCGCCGCATACCTACATCGCCCGCTTTGAGTACCGAGTGGATTATTACGTTCGGGCTTATACCAACCATGAGTTTACGGACAGCAAGCTACTTTGTTCCGTTTGGAATCGCTATCAAACGCCCTTTGAGGAAAACGTCGGTAGTACCTTCGTGCGTGAAAACGTCGTCCACTGGGGCCCGGAGCATGTTGACCACGGTATAAAGGATAGTTATGAAACGTGTGGCACACGCTTCACGAAGGAAACACTTGTCGTGAGTCCCCTTAACGCGTACTCGCACAACGTTAAAAACGATACGGGAGCCGATACTCTAAAAAACCTCTATGCCGATACCGATTTTCCAGGCGCTGCAACGCTAAGCGATACTTGGACTTCGGCTTCGCTGAACGTAACGGTCAAACCGGTGAATGATCGCTATCGCCTGAATTTCTGGACGCTTGAGCGCGATGGTGAATATTGGACATATGTGAAAAATCCCATCGAGAGCATGGTGCGTACAGATAAGAAGTACTACGTTCGCGCGATGATTACCACGGACGTTAATTTCTACAACAAGGGCGATAATGTCGTGAGGACTGCCACGCGGCGCTATGAGAGTAACTTGCTGCAGGCCAAGGTGAACGGGGCGGATCCGACGTTCACGTATTACTACCCGCATGTGAACACCTCGGTTGAGGCAAAAGGAAAGCCGCAGGACGGGCTAACTGGTTCTTATGAAAGCCCCTTGACCCTTGAGTCTTCTCCGACCGATGCGGAGATGGCGGTGCCGGGTTATAAGTTCTTGGGCTGGATTTCGACTGCCGAGGTCCAGAAGGATTCTGCCGTCTGGAACTATATCTACGACGTCGCCGGCGATTCCTTCACCACTTCTGACCCGGATAAGGCCGAACCGTATCTGGTGAAACCAGATTTTAAGGTCACCCAGTGGCAGGATGCCTATCCGGTGTACGCGAAGTACGATGTTAGGTACACCACCAACCTGTATCGCGCCGGTTTTAAGGGCACGGACAAGGTCAATGTGCCTAGGTACGACATCGATCCCGTTATCAACGCGGGCACCGACCCTGCTACGGCAACGGTGACCCCTGACGTCACGACTCCGGTTTATAAAGCAGGCGGTGAGCTGTATAAGTTGCAGAAGGTTGAGATCGAGCTTCCGAATGGCGAAGTTGAAGAGATCGAACCTAACGGCGATAACTCGTATTCCCATCAGGTGGAACCCGGCGGGGCCTATACATTTGTGGCGTACTATTCGCCATTGGCGGTCGTGTACCATCTCAATGCCAAAGATGTTGACGGCAAAGTTGCTCAGCAAGGCGATATGCTCGGCAACCTTGATGGCGGCATCCCGAAGCCCACTTATGACGTCAGCGCTATCGATAGGGATACAGGAGGTGCGTTCAACGCCTTCGTGGGCTGGACGGAAGCCAAGCCGGCACCTGTCAAGGGCTATGTCGCTTGGTCGGAGGGTATCCGCATGGTGAGTGCTTCTACCGTGGTCAGGGCCCCCATGGAGCTGTACCCGGTCTACCGTCCCAGCCTGGTTACCGTTCAATCGAACATCGACTTAAATCTCGCGAATCCTGCTCTTGTCCGCGGTCTCGGCCGTACTGATTCCGGCGACCAGATCTCTCTTGAGGTCAAGGCTGTCAAGGAGGTTGTGGGCATTGACGGCACCAAGTACGACTTTGTCGGCTGGTCGCGCGATTATGTCAATGACGGGCAGTACACCCTGATGACTGACGATGAGAAGTATCCCCTCGAGGGCAGCGAGCCCTTTGAGAGCGTGACCTACACTGCGGTGTACAAGAAGACGCCGCTTAAAGTGCGCTATCACGACACCGAAGGCAACGTCATCTACACCGCTACGGTAGACCCGAACGATACGAGTGTTCTGCGTGGCCAGGATGGCAATGCCGGCTTTGTTCAGACAGTTAAGGTGCCCAAGATGTACGAGAACGGCAACCCGGTCTATGACGACAAGGGTGAACCCGTCATGGAGCCAAAGGAAGTGGCCTACGATCCCGAAGCCTACTCCGCAATCGTCGCATTCCTGGGCGAGCGAGCGGATAGCAGCTTGAAGGAGTTGTTCTTGGAGTGGCAGTGGGTTAATGGCGACAAAGCTGTGGCGTGGAGCGACTTCAAGGGTAAACCGGTTACAGCCAACATGGATTTGTATCCGGTGACGTATAGGGTCGTCGCTAACGACACATCGGACGATGCGAGCCCTAAGAATGTGACCGGGCAGCTCAAGTGGTTGCTTGATCCCAATGCCGCGAACACGATAGATGACAAGAGCGATAAGGCGCCGTTCAAGGCTTGCTTTGCAAAGCCCTTCATGGGCACGCAACTGACGGTGCACGTTGACCGCGTGGGCTATGGTCTTCCTGGCCAGACTCCTGCGCCTGTCAACGGGAAGTATGTCTCGCTTTACAGTTCGGGTTCAGGCGAGGGCTCGTTTGAGCTGACGAATCGTTTGGACTACAAGCTCACGGGCGACGGCACTCAGAGCGATGGCAATGCGGTGTTCGATTTCGCCGCTACGCATACGCTCAAGATCGTCAAGCAAACCCAGGATAGCTGGGCGAAGGGCAAGACGTTCCGCTTCAAGGTTTCCCGGGCCGGCATGGACGGCAACGCCTTGGAGGAGCGCACGGTTGAGGTAACGGTGTCATCGGATGCGCAGCTGAAGGACGGTTCCGCCTGGTACTCCGGCGCTATCGAGCTTGCGGTCCCGGCGGGTATCTACACCGTCGAGGAGGACTCAGCGTGGGCATGGCGCTACAGCAACAAAATCGGCGTCCCTGGCAAGCAGCCGGGCGATAAGGCGCAGGCGACTATCTCCGCTGCATCGAGCGCGAACGATGCCACGTTCACCTGCACGAACACGCGTGTGAACGACAAATGGATCGACGGCAGCAAGCGTGCCCATAACGTTTGGAGCAACGGCAACGTAGCAAAGAAGGAGGATTAGCATGTCCAAGCGCAAGCGCATCATCGCCTTGCTGGTGGGGGTTATCCTCCTGGCCGGTACGGCAGGCACGTTGGCCTGGCTTTCGGTTACGGGCGTGCTGGTCAACCAGTTCGGCATCGGGTCGGTGACGCCATCGGTTCAGGAAACGCTCAACGGCAAAGTGAAAAGCGATGTCAAGGCGAAGAACACGGGTACCGCGCCCGCCTATATTCGTGCTGCAGTGGATATCTACTGGCAGGACCAGGATGGCGCACGCCTGTGGGATGAGCCGAAGGAGGAGCCGAAGGGTGAGGCGGATTACGAGATTGCGTGGAGCGTGGCTGATGCCTCGGGCGCGAACTCGGCTTATAACTGGGTTAAGGCGAGCGACGGGTTCTATTACTGGACGTCGCCCGTCGCTCCTGGCGCGGAAACCGGCGTGCTCATTAATAGGGTTACCGAGCTCAAGGCAACCGAAGGTCGCAATCTTGTCGTGGATATCTCCACTCAGGCGGTCCAGGCGACGCCCGATGAGGCCGTGCACGACGCATGGGGTTGCTCGGTCGAGAATGACGTGCTGGTGCCGCCGCATGGAGGTGCGTAAGTATGGCGTTCCCGATTCGTAAAGGTGTTGCGCGCTCCTTGCGTTGCATGGTCGCGGCCATTTTCTGCGTGGTCGCGCTCGCTGTTCCCGCCCGTGCGTTTGCCGATACTCCCGCGATTGCCTATGACGGAAATGCGCGTCAGCTGACGGTCTCGGGGGCGACGGACTCCTCGGGGGAGCCCGATCTGTTTTTGGCCTTTAAAGATCTGATGCCTGGCGATGTGCGTGATCAGCAGATAGAGATTCGTGCCACGGGCGTAAAGTCCCAGGTGCGCGTGTTTGTGCGTGCCGTTGTCGATCACGAGACGGCACGCCTGCTGTCGCCCATTACCCTAACGGCGTCGGCGGGCGATGGCTCTGCAGGTTGGCTCCAGACAGGAACACCGGGCAGCGCGTTCGCTTATCCCACGCAAATCGCCACGTTTACGAGCGATGGCAGCACGGTGCTTAATTTGCAGCTAAACGTTCCGACATCGGTGGGCAACGAGGTTGCCGACGCAAACAAGACCATTCGCTGGGAGATTACCGCCGAGGACGATGGCGAGAAGATTCCCGTGCAGTCTGCTGACAGCAAGAAGCCCGGCTTGCTTGGTCTGGCGGCAACGGGCGACAACACGCTCACGTTGCTTTTGGTGTTGCTGACACTTGCAATCATCGCATTTATAGCCGCACTTCTTTTGTCCCGGAGGGATAAGCGCTAGGTTCATCTTCTAAACGCAACGCCCTCCCGGGCGGCGGGCACGAAGTTCCCTGCTCTACAGTCCTGCGCAAGACGAAGGCCACATTAAGTGGCCTTCTTTGCGTGCGGAACTCGCGATGAACTTCGAGCCCGCCGCTCGGGAGGGCGCCCCTTTATTGACGGAAGGCCTAATAAGCGGATATTCCATGCCCGGATGTATTCAGAGCGGGACGGGCTTTCCGGATGGGCGGTGTTTCGGAAAGTGTGTCCCAGAATCGGCGCTCAGAGTGGTCCCCACTTTCCGGTTGATGTCTTGTCCGGAAACTATGTCCCGGAATTAAGGCTTGGAATGGGATGCACTTTCCGGTTGAGAGCCTTAGCGGAAAGTGCGACCCGGAATTTACTCTTGAAGTGGGATGCGCTTTCCCAACAGGCCCTCAAGCGGAAACTGCGTCCCATTCCGAAGGCAGATTCCGGGACACACTTTCCGAATACAAAGAAGGTCACTTAATGTGGCCTTCAACTTATATATGTTCAGCGGATACCCCCATGACAAGCCGTGCTCCAACAACAAGGCGTCTGTCCGGGCGGAGGCATATAAGGTTCATCGCGAGTTCCGCACGCAAAGGAGGCCACTTAATGTGGCCTCCGTCTTGCGCAGGACTGTCCGAGCAGGGAACCTTATATGCCTCCGCCCGGACAGACGTTTCAGTTATGAGCGACCCGCTACTTGATCTTCGTCGTGCCCGGTGCCAGGTTGGGGTCGGTCTCGTTGGCCTCGGTCTGGAAGTGCTCGGTATACACGTTCTTGCCGTCGCGGAACATCTCGTAATACTGCATCTTGGCGTAATCCTCGCGCGCCTTGGTGGCGGCTGCGGCAGCGGCGTCGTCACCGGTGACGTTGGAGGAGAGCGCCCAGCGCAGGCTGGCGTCCTCGTAGCCGACCGAGTTGATGGCGGGCAGCGACTTGCGCAGCGTCATGTGCGCCTTCTGGTAGTCGGACAGCGGTGCGCCGATCAACTGCATAAGCTGCGTGGACAGGTAGTTGGTGGACAAGTCGTCGACCTCGCTTGTCTGGTCGCAGCCGGCAACGTCGTAGTTGGCCCAGATGATGTAGTCGGTCTGCCACAGACGCTCCTGGTGCGTGGCGTCGTCCTCGTTGGTAAACCACTTGTCATTGAACTTGGACGGGAAGAACGGCTGATGGTCGCCCCAGAACACCACGACCACCTTGCGGTCGAGCTTGCTTAAGGCGTTAAGGAAGTAGCGCAGCGCCTGGTCGGACTGCTCGATGCACGAGACATACTCGTCGACATCGGAGAGCGTGCCGTCCTCGACGGTCTTGGCGTCCAGGTCGGTCGTGTCGATGTTCAGGTGCATCTGCTTGTCGACCGGCAGCAGGCCCGTGTCGTAGCCCGAGTGGTTCTGCATGGTCACGTCGAAGATAAACTGCGGATCGGCGTTCTGGTCGAGCAGCTCAAGAATCTTGTCGTAGGTAGCCTGGTCGGTCACCATGCCGCGCAGGGTATCGGCTCCCTGGAAGTCGTTGATGGACAGGAACTGGTCAAAGCCAAAGTCCTTGTAGACGTTCTCGCGGTTCCAGTTGGTCGCGTGGTTGGGGTGCATGGCCGTGGTGGAATATCCGAGCGACTTGAACTGCTCTGCCAGGTTCCCAGTCGTTTCCATGTTGTAGATGGTGTAGGGATACACGCCCGAGCCCAGGTTGGCCATGGAGTTGCCGGTCATAAACTCAAACTCGGTATTGGCGGTACCGCCGCCGTAGGCGCTCACATAGAGCTTGCCGCGACTGAGGCAGTTGGACAGGCTCTTAAAGTACTGCGGACCCTCGTAGCCGGCGCGCATGTTCTGGTAGACCGACAGATCCGAGAACGTCTCGTTCATGATGGCGATGACCGTGGGCTTCTCGCTGTCGAACTGCTCCTTTGCGGCGGCGCGCTCGTCACTCTTGGCCGCGTCGGACTTGTCGTAGGCCTTGGCGTACTTTTTGAGCGTGGTCTTGGCATCGTCGACGGAGTAGTCGGCGGGTTTGGGCGGCTTGATGGACTGCGCCGCACTAATAAAGGCAGGCAGGTAGCCCTCGCGCCAGTAGCTCTCGAGCGGACGCCAGGTGTAGACGGTGATGCCGAGGGTGTTGTAGTAGTCGATAAGCGTGACATGCGCGGTCACGCCGCCCAGGCACAGCACCGCCACGAGCAGGTTGATGAGCAGCATGCGCTTGGCGTTGGCGGCACCCTTTTGACGGTGCGGTGCCACCAGGCCGGCGTACTCGCATAGCAGCATGGCGATGGCGGTAAAGCCCATGGACAGCACGCAGAACAGCGAGATGGAGAAGGTGTAGCCGTTGCCGGCGACTGCGGCGGCGGTGGAGATGGCCGAAAGGTCGCCCGGCTGGATGGGCATGGATTTAAACGTGATGACAAAGAACTCGGCAATGCCCAGGACAAAGAGGGCAAAGGCCAGGACCGCGGGAGCCGCGCCGTGGCGCTGGAACAGGAAGAACAGGCCGACCATGAGCGTGGTGATGATAGCCCACTCGAGCAGGATGCACAGGGGGTAGACCCAGGTAAAGTCGTGGTTGGACGAGACCTCCATGCCCAGCAGCGCAAAGACGCCGGCGAGCAGCAGGCACAGGACGGCGGCGACGAGCGGTTTGCCCACAAAGGCGCCGCGCAGACGGGCGAGCTTGCCGGTGGGAGCGGGGGCGTCGGGCGCGGCAAACGCAAAGACGCGCGGGGCGATACGGTCGCGGGCGATGCTGGCCCAAGCGCAGCCGGTGAGGATGGCATTGGTCAGGATGAGCATCACAAAGGCGAGCGGCTCGTTTTGGGCGACGAGGCCAATGGCGCCCCAAATGGTCAAAAAGAGCTGGAACAGGCCGAAGGCGACGCTCCACCCAAGAGCGCTTTTGGCAACGGTGCCCGACTGAGCGCGAATGGCCTTGGCCTCGCGCAAGACAAGGTAGACGGTCGCCGCAAGACCGACGAGCGAGATGGCGGCAGCGAACATGCTGAGACTCCTCACAAACTAAAACCTACGAAAGCGGGGGTTTACCCGATTGTTACCAAGATATGCGCTGCATTTGGTGACTGCGCACAACAACCAGCCATAATAACGCGCGTGCGTGGTGGTGTTGCGCAATGTAGCGGCGACCTGCGCGATAATGGACGGGAATTACACGGAAACGTAAAGGCTTCTTAAAGAAATGGCGAGGGTAGGGCGATGAGCGAGCAGGTTTGCAAGGCGGACATGGGCAGCGACGGAGCTGCGGTCGTGGATACATACGGCTATCCGGTCGAGACTACGGGCAACGCGGTACTGGACATCTTGGAGCATCGCTCGTCTACGCGTGCCTTCGCGCGTGATGACGATGACCGTCCCGTGGCGGTGACCGACGAACAGCGGGCGGCGATTCTGCATGCGGCGAGCCGTGCGCCGTCGGCAGGCGCCATGATGATGTATTCCATCGTGAGCATTCGTGAGCAGGCCACATTGGACCGCCTGGCCGACCTGTGCGATCATCAGCCCATGATCGCCAAGGCGCCCTGGGCACTCATATTTGTAGTCGACTATGCCAAGTGGATCGATCTGTTTGAGCACGTGGGTTGCTTTGAGCCCGAGTTTGTCGAGCGCACGGGCAAGTCGCCACGTCGTGCGCCGGGCCTGGGCGACTTTGCCATCGCGGCACAGGATGCCATGATCGCCGCTCAAAACGCCGTGGTTGCCGCCGAGGCCCTGGGGCTGGGGAGCTGCTATATCGGCGATGTCGTCGAGAACGCCGAGGAAGTCGCCGCGCTGCTGGACTTGCCTCCCTATACCATGCCGCTGTCGATGCTCATCATCGGCACGCCCCGCAAGGAGCGCCCGGCGATCGCGCATCCCGTGGTGAACCTGGTGCATGAGGAGCGTTATTGTCGCGCCGACGCCGCGACCTTGGATGCGCAGGTGGCCGAGATGGACGCGATGTTTCGCCCGCACGCCCGCGAGGTGGGCGAGCGCGTCGTCGATATCTACACCCGTAAGCACACGAGTCCCTTTATGGCCGAGATGAGCCGCTCTATGGAGTGGTGGTTCAAAAACTGGCTCGGAAAATGACGAATGTGACAAAGGGGGCATCCCTTTGTCACATTCCATATCGCCGCGGTGGCCTAAAGGCCGCATAAATGTTTATCTAGCTGGGAAAACGGTGCCATTAAAATATGGGCTGATTACATATAATCCCGTCGAACGTTAAAATTGGGAGGAAACCGGCTTATGGAACAAAAGGCAAAGGAAGTAGCCTCGCACGCTGCGATTCCTGTGAGCATCTCGGCGATGCTCGTCACGCTGGGCGTGGTGTATGGCGATATCGGCACCAGCCCCATGTATGTAACCAAGGCGCTCGTTGCCGGCAACGGCGGCATCGGAAGCGTCACGCAGGAGTTCGTGCTCGGCGCGCTCTCCCTTGTCGTGTGGACGGTCACGCTGCTGACGACCGTCAAGTACGTGCTGATCTCGCTGCGCGCCGACAACCACGGCGAGGGCGGCATCTTTGCCCTGTACAGCCTGGTCAAGCGCTGCGGCAAGTGGCTCATCATCCCCGCCATGCTGGGCGGCGCGGCGCTCCTCGCCGACGGCATCCTGACGCCTGCCGTTACCGTCACCACGGCCATCGAGGGCCTGCGCACCATCCCGGCGGTCCATGCCGTGCTCGGTGACGACCAGGGTCGTGTCGTCGCCATCACGCTTGCCATCATCATCGCGCTCTTCTTGGTGCAGCGCATCGGCACGGCCAAGATCGGTCACGCCTTCGGCCCCATCATGACGCTGTGGTTTTTGTTCCTGGGCGGCACGGGCCTGTTCTTTGTCTGCCAGTATCCCGCGGTGCTGCTGTGCCTCAACCCGTTGCGTGGCATCGCTTTTCTGCTGAGCCCCAACAACCATGCGGGCATCATGATTTTGGGCAGCTGCTTCCTCGCTACCACCGGTGCCGAGGCGCTCTATTCCGACATGGGCCATGTGGGCCGCGGCAACATCTATGCCACCTGGCCGTTCGTTAAGTGCTGCCTGCTGCTGTCCTACATGGGCCAGGGCGCGTGGCTTATCAACAACGCCGGCAACCCGGAGCTCATGGGTATCGCCGACCTCAACCCCTTCTACCAGATGCTCGCCCCGGGTCTGCGCCCCTTTGCCGTCGGCCTTTCCACCGTCGCGGCCATCATCGCCTCGCAGGCGCTCATCACCGGCGCATTCTCGCTGGTGTCCGAGGCCAGCCGCCTGGACCTCATGCCGCATATGCAGGTCTTCTATCCTGCCGAGACCAAGGGCCAGCTCTACATCCCCATGGTCAACAACGTCATGCTCGTGGGCTGCGTCGTCGTGGTGCTGCTGTTCCAGAACTCGGCGCACATGGAGGCCGCGTACGGCCTGGCCATTACCCTGACCATGATGTGCACGACAATGCTGCTCTTCTTCTATCTGCACGTGGAGCGCAATCTCAAGGTCGCGCCGTGGATCTTTGCCGCCTTCTTCCTTATGCTCGAGGGCTTCTTCTTTGTGAGCTCGCTCACCAAGTTCTTCCACGGCGGCTATTTCACCATCCTTATGGCCGCGCTCATCATGGGCATCATGGTGTGCTGGTACAACGGCACGGCGGTTGAGCAGCGCCAGTTTACGCTGCTGCCGCTGCGCAGCTATCTGCCGCAGCTCAAGCGCCTGCGCGACGACGATCGCTACGAGCTCGTGAGCGACAACATCGTGTACCTGACCAAGGACACCAACACCGACTATATCGACCGCGATATCGTCTACTCGATTTTGGACAAGCACCCCAAGCGCGCTCGTGCCTGGTGGTTCGTGAACGTCGAGACCATGGACGAGCCGCATACCTTTGCCTACTCGGTCGAGACGTTCGGCACCGACTACGTATTCCGCGTGCATCTGTACCTGGGCTATAAGATCAACCAGCGCGTCAATGCTTACCTGCGCCAGGTTGTTCAGGACCTGGCTGCCAGCGGCGAGCTGCCGGCGCAGACGCACGATTACTCGGTCTACAAGGATCCGGGCAACATCGGTACGTTTAAGTTCGTCATGATCCGCAAGCTGCTGGCGCCCGAAAGCGACGTGGAGCCCAGCGAGCGTACGGCCATCACGCTCAAGTACATCATCCGCCGCGCTGCCGGCACCCCCGCGCGCTGGTACGGCCTGGAGAACTCCAACGTGAGCTTTGAGTACGTGCCGCTGTTCACCAAGTTTAAGGCCGTGAGCAAGATGCAGCGCCTGGCTCCCGACGAGCGCCCGTAGACTGCAAGGCTATACACTTGGAACCACCACAAGGGGAAACCACCACAAAGGTGCCTGTCCCCTTTGTGGTGGTTTTTGTTTTTGAGAGAGGGGCGGGGCGCTGATGGACGTCCGTGCGGACGGCGATATTGCCGAGAACTTTTGGTGGCGGCGTACAACGCTGACGCGTCGCAGTCCTCTGTATGACGCCTGCGTATCGGCGGGGCTGCTAGCCGCGGCGACGATTGTGGGCGCGCTGCTCGACCATCCGGGGCTCGCGCCGAGCATCATGATCGTCTATGTGCTCGCCGTGCAGCTGTGCGCTTTCTTTACCTGGAGCCGCCTGTACTGCCTGCTGAGCTCGGCTGCCGCCGTGGCGCTCTACAACTTCTTGTTTGTCGACCCGCGCTACGCGCTGTCGTTTATCGACCGCGTCTATCCCGGCATGTTCTTTATCATGTTTGCGGTCTCGCTCGTATCGAGCTCGATCGCGCTGGCCCTGCGCCGCGCCTTGGCGCAGGCTGCCGCCAGCGACCGTCGCACGCAGATGGTGCTCGAGACCAACCGCATGCTGCAGCGGTGTGGCGATCAGCAACAGATTGTGCACGCTATGGCAACGCAGCTGGCGCGTCTTTCGGACTGTCCGGTCGTGTGGTATAGCGCCGATGCCGATAACGATGACCTGCTGCCGCGCACGACGTACACGGCCGTGGGCGATGCCGCGCCGGTACACCAGCTGGCGCCCCAGATGCCGCCGCGGCTCTCGGCGTCCGCCTATGTGGGAACGCCGCTCGATGCCACCTATGGCGCCTCGGCGTTCTACGGCATATACCTGACCGTGCGCTCGGGCGACACCATGGTGCGCGCGGGTGATCCCGCCTCGGTGGTGGGGGTGTTCGCCATTGTCGCCGAGCCCGATGCGCTGACGCCCGAGGAGCGGACGCTTGCCGATGCCATCGTGAGCGAAGGCGAGCTGGCGCTCGATCGCGCCCGCGCCATGGAGGCCCGCGAGGAAGCGGCGGTGCTTGCTAAAAACGAGCAGCTGCGCGCCAACTTGCTGCGCTCCATCTCGCACGATCTGCGCACGCCGCTTACCAGTATTTCGGGTAATGCCGACGTGTTGCTCGACCAGGGCTCGACCGGCACGGCTGTGCTCGACGACCAGACGCGCCGCGGCATGCTCCTATCCATTCGCTCGGACGCGCAATGGCTCAACGCCACTGTCGAGAATCTGCTCGCCATCACCAAGCTCGAGGGTGGCGGTATGCGCCTGTCGACCACGCTCGAGCTCATGGACGATATCGTCGAGGAGGCGCTGCGCCACGTGAACCCGGCCGTGCGCGAGCACGACCTTAAGGTGGTGGCGTGCGATGAGCCGGCGCTCGTCAACGTCGACGCGCGCCTGATGGTGCAGCTGGTGGTAAACCTGGTGAACAACGCCATTACCTACACGCCCGCGGGCTCGCATATCGTGATTTCGATTAGCGTCGACGGCGGGTGCGTGAGGTGTTCGGTCGCCGACGACGGCCCGGGCATTGCGCCCGAGGACCGCGAGCGCATCTTTGAGTCGTTCTACACCGCCAACCATGGCCTGGCCGACAGCTGCCGCAGTGTGGGCTTGGGACTATCCCTGTGCCGCTCCATTATGTTGGCACATGGCGGTAGCATAGAGGTTGCCGCGGCGGATCCACACGGTTCGGTCTTTACGATTGAGCTTCCCGCCGCCGATGTTTCGTTTGATAAGGAGTAGCGCCGTGCCGAACTCTGCCGCAAAACCGCTCATCTTGGTCGTTGAGGACGATCCCGCCGTCCGCAACCTTATCGTTGCCGCGCTCGAGGCACACGGCTTGCGCCATATGGCGGTGGAGACCGCCCACGCCGCCATTGCCGCCGCCTCGTCGCAGGCGCCGAGCATTGTGCTGCTCGATCTGGGCCTGCCCGATATGGACGGCGTCAAGGTGGTGGAGTCGGTGCGCGCGTGGTCGGGCATGCCGATCATCGTGGTCTCGGCACGCAGCGAGGACGCGGACAAGATCCGCGCGCTCGATGCCGGCGCCGACGACTACCTGACCAAGCCGTTTTCGGTCGAGGAGCTGCTCGCGCGCATTCGCACGACGCTCAGGCGCCTTTCGTATGCGCAAACGGGCGGCGTTGCCTCCGAGGGCTCGTTCGATACCGGTGAGCTGCATATCAATTTTGATGCCGGCATCGCCACGATGGATGGCGAGGAGCTGCATCTGACGCCGATTGAGTACAAGCTTTTGTGCTTGCTGGCGCACAACGCCGACAAGGTGCTGACGCACCAGTTTATCTTGCACGAGATTTGGGGCACGGCGACCAAGAGCGACCTGGCGAGCCTGCGTGTCTTTATGGGCACGTTGCGTAAGAAGATCGAGTCCGACCCCGCGCATCCGCGTTACATCCAAACCCATGTAGGCATTGGCTACCGCCTGGTCACCCAAGGCTAGATCGCCAACCACCATCCCAATATGAGTTGCGGTGAAATACGGTCTAAATTTGCCTAATTCCAGGCAAAACAGTCCGTATTCCACCGCAACTTTGTTATCTGCCCTTAGGCTTGCTGGCGTAGAACTTCTTCTTTTTGGGCTTGCCGGCGGGGGAGGGTTTGCCGGCAAAGTTGGACTTGCCGTTGCCGGCCTGCGCGTGCGCGGGTACTGCCGCACGGGGCTTGCGGGCCTCGGGGTTGCGCAGCTCCTCGGTTCGCTCGGCAATTTCCTCGGCGCTAAAGCCGACCTCGGCCATGGCGTCCTCGATGGGCAGGCGGCGCACGATATAGCAATGGTGCACCTTCTGGTTGCGTGCGAAGTCCTCGGGGATGGTCTGCGCCGTAATGTCCTCCAGCACCACGCCCGCGCGTGCGAGCTTGCGTGTCTCGGGGCGGAAGCCTCGCAGGTTGCAGCTAAAGATGGCATGGCCGCCCTGTGCGAGCAGGCGCGATACGCCGGCCAACAGCTCAACATGGTCGCGCTGGACATCCCAGGTGCGGCGGCCCATCTTGGACGAGTTCGAGAACGTGGGCGGATCGACAAAAATCAGGTCCCAGCGGTTGCGCGTCTGGCGCTGGTCGCGAATCCAGGCGAGCACGTCGTCGCGCACAAAGTGATGCTGCGGACCCACAAAGCCGTTCTGGCGCATGTTGCGCTCGGCCCAGTCCAGGTAGGTGTTGGAGAGGTCGACCGTCACGGTTTCCTCGACGCCGCCGTCGGCCGCATAGCAGGTAGCGGTGCCGGTGTAGGCGAACAGGTTGAGGAAGCGGCGTGCCTGCTTGCCGTGCTCGCGCACCAGATCGCGCGTGACGCGGTGGTCCAAGAAGATGCCCACGTCCAGGTAGTCGTCAAAGTTGACGGCAAAGGTAAGACCGCCTTCCTCGATGAGCGGCAGGCGACGGCGCGCGATGTTGGCGCGCTCGCCCGAGCCGCCCTTGCCGGCGCCCTGCTTGCCGTACTGCGAGCCGCCGCGCGAACGCATGCGTGCCTTGGCGTGCACGTGCTCGGCCGGAACATCCAGGATGCGCGGCGCGATGGCCAAGATATCGAGCATGCGGGCCTGGGCCAGCGCCGGGTCGATGGTCTTGGGTGCGGCGTATTCGGCGATGACGAGCCAACGGCCCGGTGTCTGCGGGCAGCCCTCGTACAGGTCGATGGCGGCGGAGTAATCGGGCAGGTCGGCATCGTAGACGCGGTAGCAGCTCACGCCCTCGCGCTTGGCCCACTTGCGGCGCAGGCGTGCGTTCTTGCGCAGGCGGTTGGCGAACTGCTCGGACTCGGGGATGAGCACGGGCAGCGGCTTGCCGTCGCCCAGGTCGAGCGTGGCAGCGGGCTCGGGCATGGCGGGGGCTTCGTCGCCGATGACGTCGTCGGCGACCGCGGTCTGCTCCTCGGCATCCGCGCTGGTCGCAGCTTCAAACGCTGCGGCGGCGTGGTCGAGCGAGGGCCAAACCTCGATAGTCGCCTCTTCGTTGTTGGGCATGACGGCAATGGAGCGCGCGGGCTCGGCATGGAGCGCGCGGGCCAGCAGGCCGTCGCGGGTGAGCGCGGCGACCGGTGCCGAAGCAAGCTCGGGCGCGCGGCGCAGCTCGCCGACCAGCGTCATGGCGTCATGCATAAGCGAAAGCGGCGTCTCGGTGGTGTCTGCGACCACGGCAACGCCGGCGACAGCACCCGCATGGTCCAGCACGGTGGCGGACTTGGCGGCGCAAAAATCGACAAAGCGCTTGTAGCCGGCACACTTAACCATGCGCTCAGCGGTCTTGCGGGCGGCGGGGTCGATGTCCACGGCCACGATGCGCACCTGGCGCTCGCGCGCTGCCGCCTCGCGCTCGCGTGCCTCGGCGAGCAGCTGCTCCCACAGGGCGGCGTCGTGCAGCTGCCAGCCCTCAAAGCCCCAGTGCTCGCGGGCGGCGCCCGGAGCGCGGTCGGTTAGGATATTCACGGCCTCTAGCAGCAGGCCGCCGCCGGCGCACGAGGCGTCGACCAGCGTGGGCAGGGCTTCGTTCTCGTAATCGTCGGCCGTTAGCTCGCGCTCGCACAGTGCAGTCCAGCCGACCTGCGCCAGCACCAAGGCGGCGTAGTCGGGGCGCAGCACGTGTGAGCCCTCGCCGGCGCGGGTTGCGGCGGGCGGCAGGCGCTTGAACAGCGGGTCGCCCGAAAGGTCCAGGCTTATGCTCGCCCGGCGCTGGCGCAGCGAGAGCAGCAGGTGGACATCGGGATCGGCGGCATCGACATCGGCGCGACGGCCCGTGGTCTCGGCCAGGCGGTCGCACAGTGCATCCTTGGCGCGCAGGGCCGAGAAGCGCGTGTTGCGCAGCTGCTCGGTCACGCCGCGGGCGGTGATGGCAATCGTGGCGCCGGGGCGGACGATGTTTTCCCAGGCAATGTCGTAAACGCCGTCGTACAGCTCGTCGGCGTCTTGCGCCTCAAAGCGCCCGAGTACCACAAACACGCGGCTGGCCAGGCGCGACCACAGGCACGCGCGAAGGCCTTGCTCAAGCTCGCCCTCAAACGTGGCGCGGCCCTTAAGGCGGCGTACATGCGAAAGCCCGAGCCGTTTAAGCTCGTCGGCGAGTGCGGGCTCAAAGCCCTCGGGGCAGCTTGCATAAAATTCCATGGGTGACCTCTCTGGTTGCGTCGCTCCATTATATGATGGATGCTTCGTTTGCCATCGCCCTCGAAAGGAACCCATATGATTGATGCGTGCCCCGATTCCGCCGTGCTCTTTTTTGACGTGGACGGCACGCTGACGTCGTTCGATCCCGACAGCATGACCGATAAGGACTTCTCGGCGGTGCGTCCCTCGCAGGCGGTCATCGAGGCGTTTCATCGCCTGCGCGATGCGGGGCACAAGGCGTTTATCTGCACGGGTCGTCCCTTGTGGCTGATTGCGGACAGCCTGCGCGCGCTCGACCCTGCGGGTGTCGTGGCCATGGCGGGCGCCACGCTCGAGGTCGAGGGGCGTGTGGTGCACGAGGATTGCATTGACGGGGGCATTGTCGAGGAGCTTGCGCGTCGCATTGTTGCGGCAGGGTTCGAGGCCTTTTTCGAGGCCAACGAGGCAACCTTTGCGCTGGAGCCTGCGGGCGTTGAACAATCGTCTTTGATCGGCACCGCTGTGGTGCATAGCGCCGAAGAAATGCGCATCGACGGTCATCTGCGTGTGGGCAAGGTGTGCCTCAACGCGCCCGGCTTGGCTCGCGTGGCCAACGACGACGGCTTTATCGATCGCAACTTTGAGCTGTGCAATACCGGCGGCCAGAATCGCGAGCTGAGCCCCAAGGGTATCGACAAGGGCGTGGGCGTGGCACGTGCGCTGGAGTATCTGGGCCGCACGGGCAACGAGCGCACCTTTGGCTTTGGCGATTCGGGCAACGACCTGGGCATGCTTGCCGCCGTCGAGACGGCTGTCGCCATGGGCAACGCCATGCCCGAGGTCAAGGCGGTCGCCGACTACGTGACCGACGATGTCGCACACGACGGCACCGTCACGGCCATGCGCCACTTTGGGTTGATCTAGCGCTGCGCGCGTCCCAGCCACCGCATCTCGCCGTTCAAGCCGTCGCTCGCGTACCAAAGTACGCATCGCTCCTCTTTCACGGCGACCTGCGGCACTTGGAACACGCTCGCTGACGTTTGCTCAAACTGAGACTTTCTACTTTTGCATGCTCAACCGATTTATCAATCCAAACACTGAGGTGTTTATACCGTTCGCCGAGAAGATAAAAACCCGCAGCTCACGCCTTGATAAACATAGGTAAAGTGTTTAGCAGTTTACCGGCCTTGTGCAAACGGAAGGAATCAGGCAGATGGCAATCAAGGTGTTCGCTGACGGTGCAAACCTCGAGGGCATGCTCGACATGTACGAGAACGGCAACGTTCAGGGTTTCACGACCAACCCGTCCCTTATGAAGAAGGGCGGCGTGACGGATTACCGTGCGTTTGCCAAGGAGGTTCTGGCCCACATCACCGATGTGTCCGTGTCGTTTGAGGTCTTTGCCGACGACGTCGAGACCATGGAGATCGAGGCCCGCGAGATCGCTACCTGGGCCGAGAACGTCTATGTCAAGATTCCGTGCGTGACCACCAAGGGCGAGTCCACGGCCGAGTTGGTGCGCAAGCTTTCCGCCGACGGCATTAAGGTCAACGTCACCACCATCTTTACGCCTGCGCAGGTCGACGAGATGGTCGACGCTGTCGACGCCGAGACGCCGTCCATCATCTCGCTCTTTGCCGGCCGTATCGCCGACACGGGTGTCGATCCCATTCCGTTTATGACGGAGTCGGTCAAGAAGGCCGCCGCCAAGCCCAACTGCGAGGTCCTGTGGGCGTCCACGCGCGAGCTTATCAACATTTACCAGGCGCAGGCCTGCGGCTGTCAGATCATCACGGTGCCCAACAGCATCCTGGCCAAGCGCAAGAACATCGGTCGCGATCCGTACGAGGTCTCGCTCGATACCGTGCGCGGTTTTGCCAAGGATATCGCCGCCCTGGGCTTCCATATCCTGCCGTAAGCAAAGGTACCCCCTCCGGCGACGTGCAAAAATGCGACTTTTCAGCAAAGAGGGGCCTCGTTATCGCCCCTGCGGCACGGAACGGCCCCCGTTTTGGCTCTGAAAACGCCAAAACGGGGGCCGTTTTTGCTTTATGGCTCTCTGAGGAGCCCCTGAGACGCCTCGGAGCCACTGGGAAATGCTGAAAACTCGCCTTTTTGCACGTCGCCGGAGGGGGTACCTTTGCTTCGCGGCCCCGCCGTGCGTTTTTGGCGGGGCCGTTTTGCGTTGCGCGCAAAAAAGAGGGCGCCACGGCTGTGTGGCCGTGGCGCCCTCTAGGGTGTTTGCGCTGCGCTATGCGCGACGCTTGATGAACATCAACGCGGCTGCAACGATGATGCCCCCGGCGATTCCCAAGCTCGCGACGATGGCGAGCGTGCGGTCACCCGTGTTGGGGATCTTGGATGTGGTGCTCGTCGTGGTCGTAACGGTCTTGGTGGTCTTAGTGTTGCCGGGATCTGTAGGATTCGGCGTCGGGCTCGGAGTGGGCTCGGGGTCCGGTTCTGCGGCATCAACGACGTTGAATGTCCACCATCCAAAAACGCTTGCGTAGTTGCGCGCGTCGTTGGGCGTGTAGCACGCCAAGAAGCGGCAAGTACCCGTTGCCGTGAGTGCGGTTTCGGGGGCAACCCATGCCCAGGTGCCCTCATCGTCTGCCGGGAGCTGCAGGTCACCGAGCTTGAGGGCGCTGGTGAGCGGCAGGTCGGGGAGTGCCGGGTCGGGGTGCGTCGGGTCGGGGTGCGGTGTCGCCTGGGGCTCGGGGACGGCGCGGTAGATGTCAAAGATGGTGGTGACGCTGCTGGCGGCGTACTCGTCAGTCTCGGCGACCTCGAAGAGCACGGCGTAGTGGCCGGCGTTGACGGGGGCCGCGTCCAGCTTGGTGAAGTTGTCGTCCGTGACCTCGAAATAGGTAAGGGTACCGTCTGCGGTCAGGGCCGCGCGCGTGACGCTATTGCGGACCTCGGTCGTGCTCGTGGCGCTATCGTGGACTTCGGTCGTGATGCTCGCCGGCGCGCCGTCGTAGACCTTGGACGTTACCTCGATGGTCAGCGTGGGCTTGGGCTTTCCGGGCGTGGGCTCAGGGCTAGGCTCGGTGCCGTCGACAACGTTGAAGCTGAGCACGCATGTCGTGCGGGAGAAGTTCTGCGTGTCGACAGGCGTGTAGACGGCAAGGCCGCTCTCGGTGCCGGCTTCCGTGATGGCGCACGTGCCGTCGGCCCAACTCCAAGATCCATTGGGGTCGTTGGGAATGGTCACGTCCGCAAAGGCCAGGCCGTCGCGCAGCTCGAGGTCGTTGAGCTGGGGCGTATCGGGGTTGGGAGTCGCCCGGTAGATGCTGAACGATGCCGTGATGGGTTCGGCGGTGTAGCTGGCCGGGACATTGGCGGAAAGCTCGGCCAGGTAGGTGCCTGCGTTGGTGGGAGCCTCCTTGAGCTTGGTGGGTACGCCGTTGACGATTTCGTAGTAGGTGAGCGTGCCGAGGTCATTGAGCGCGTTGCCCGTTACGGGGTCAACGACCGACCAAGTGGCCGTGACGGGCGCGCCGTCGTAGGTCTTGGATGCCACGTCGAGCTTGAGCGTAAGCTGGGTCATCTCGACCGTGAGCGTGCCGGGGATCACAGTGATACCGCTCTGGTAATTGACCTTGCCGGCATCCGTTAGCTGCGCGTTTGCGACGGTGATGGCGTCTGCGTATGTGCCTACAGCAAGGTCAGCGTAGGACGTCACGTCGCTTCCCGTGTCCTGGGAAATCTTCTGGAAGTCGAGCGCGGCGGCAGTCGACTGGATGACGCTATCGGCGGTCTCGCCGTCGGCGAGTCCCTCGACCGTAACGACGTATTTGGGCTCGCTGCCGCGCCAGGTGCCGGTGGCGTCATTTGCGGTGATGGTCGGTGCCGGGGCCTTGGAGATGGTGAACGTGCACGAGGCCTCGTCGGCGCGGTAGTTGACCGTGTCGGTCACGCGGAGCACGGCCTCATAGCTGCCCGCGTTCTTGGGCGCGGCGGCGCCCAGGTCCTCGGTGCGCTCCTTGCCGTCGAGCAGGTAGTAGTTGACCTCGTGGCTGGCGTCGACCTTCTTGCCGGCGGCGTTGGCGATCTCCACCGCGGGCTCAACGGGCTTGCCGTCGTAGGTCTTGTCCTCGACCGCGATGGCACCCGTGACGTTGGCGGGCTCGATGGTCAGCGTGCCGGGCACCACCTTGATGTTGGACTTGTAGTTGACGGCGCCCTTCTCGCTCAGCTGCGGGTTTGCGACGGTGATGGCATCCTTGTGCTCACCAGCGTCGAGCGCGCCGTAGTCGAGCTTGGAATCGAGCGCGGCGGTCGTGCCCTGCGCGATAACGTCCTCGGCTTTGTCCCCGCCGACAAGGCCGTTCACCTTAAACGAGTAGGCGGGCTCGGGCTCGCCGAAGACAACGCTCGCGTCCTTTACGGTGATGGTGGGCGCCGCGGCCTTGGCGATGGTGAATTCGCGGCGGGCCTCGCAGGCGCTGTAGTTGGTCCGGGCGGGCACGCTCATGACGACCGTGTAGCTGCCGGCGTCGACGGGCGCCCCGTCGAGCGCCTCGGGCTCGCCGTCGCTGTTGCGGTAGTAGGTGAGGCTGTAGGAGCTGTCGAGCTTCTCCCCGGAGGTCGGGTCGATGACCGAGCAGGTGACCTCGACGGGCGTCCCGTCATAGGTCTTGCCCGCGGCGTCCACGGCGGCCTTGGGCGTCAGCGGGGAGACGGTGAGCGTGCCCGCGATTACGGTGATGGCGTTCTCATAGTTGGCGCCCGCGTCCTTGTTGAGCTGCGGGTCCTTGACGGTGATGGCGGACGCGTAGACGCCGGTATCGAGACCCTGGTAGCCCTTGTCGTCGGTGATGTGCTGGTCGAGCTCTGCCTTGGTGCCCTTGGCGAGGACGTCCTTGTCCTTATCGGCAGGAACCAGGCCGGAGACGGTATAGGTGTAGGCGGGCTCGGCGTCGCGCCAGGTGCCGGTGGCGTCATTTGCGGTGATGGTCGGTGCCGGGGCCTTGGAGATGGTGAACGTGCACGAGGCCTCGTCGGCGCGGTAGTTGACCGTGTCGGTCACGCGGAGCACGGCCTCATAGCTGCCCGCGTTCTTGGGCGCGGCGGCGCCCAGGTCCTCGGTGCGCTCCTTGCCGTCGAGCAGGTAGTAGTTGACCTCGTGGCTGGCGTCGACCTTCTTGCCGGCGGCGTTGGCGATCTCCACCGCGGGCTCAACGGGCTTGCCGTCGTAGGTCTTGTCCTCGACCGCGATGGCACCCGTGACGTTGGCGGGCTCGATGGTCAGCGTGCCGGGCACCACCTTGATGTTGGACTTGTAGTTGACGGCGCCCTTCTCGCTCAGCTGCGGGTTTGCGACGGTGATGGCATCCTTGTGCTCACCAGCGTCGAGCGCGCCGTAGTCGAGCTTGGAATCGAGCGCGGCGGTCGTGCCCTGCGCGATAACGTCCTCGGCTTTGTCCCCGCCGACAAGGCCGTTCACCTTAAACGAGTAGGCGGGCTCGGGCTCGCCGAAGACAACGCTCGCGTCCTTTACGGTGATGGTGGGCGCCGCGGCCTTGGCGATGGTGAAGTCGCGGCGGGCCTCGCAGGCGCTGTAGTTGGTCCGGGCGGGCACGTTCATGACGACCGTGTAGCTGCCGGCATCGACGGGCGCCCCGTCGAGCTGTGCGAGCTTACCGTCCTTCTTGCGGTAATAGGTGAGGCTGTAGGCGCTGTCGAGCTTCTCCCCGGTGATCGGGTCGGTGACCGAGCAGGTTACCTCGGCGGGCGCCCCGTCATAGGTCTTGTTCTTGGCGGTCACGGTGGCCGTGGGCGTCACGGGCGCGATGGTGAGCGTGCCCGCCTTGACGGTGATGCCGTTCTCGTAGTTGCTACCTGCATCCTTGTTGAGCTGCGGGTTCTTGACGGTGATGGCGGACGTGTAGACGCCGGCATCGAGATCCTTGTAGCCCTTGTCGTCGGTGATGTGCTGGTCGAGCTCTGCCTTGGTGCCCTCGGCGAGGACGTCCTTGTCCTTATCGGCGTCGACCAGGCCGGAGACGGTATAGGCGTATTTGGGCTCGCTGCCGCGCCAGGTGCCGCTGGCGTCCTTCACGGTGATGGTGGGCGCCGCGGCCTTGGCGATGGTGAATTCGCGGCGGGCCTCGCATGCGCTGTAGTTGGTCCGGGCGGGCACGTTCATGACGACCGTGTAGCTGCCGGCATCGACGGGCGCCCCGTCGAGCTGTGCGAGCTTACCGTCCTTCTTGCGGTAATAGGTGAGGCTGTAGGCGCTGTCGAGCTTCTCCCCGGAGGTCGGGTCTGTGACCGAGCAGGTGACCTCGGCGGGCGCCCCGTCATAGGTCTTGTTCTTGGCGGTCACGGTGGTCGTGGGCGTCACCGGGGCAACGGTGAGCGTGCCCGCTTTGACGAAGATGCCGTCCTTATAGTTGGAGCAGTAGCCGCTTGCGTTCTTAATGAGCTGCGGGTTCTTGACGGTGATGGCGGACACGTAGACGCCGGCATCGAGGTCCTTGTAGCCCTTGTCGCCCGTGACGCCCCAGTCGAGCTCGGCCTTGGTGCCCTCGGCGAGGACGTCCTTGCCCTCGTCGGCAGGAACCAGACCGGAGACGGTGTAGGTGTATTTGGGCTCGCTGCCGCGCCAGGTGCCGGTGGCGTCGTTCACGCTGATGGTGGGCGCCGGGGCCTGTTCGATCAGGAAGCGCGTGGAGACCTCGCCACCTAGGTATTCATCGGTGCTCTCGACTTTCCATACCACCTCGTGGCCGCCGGCAGAGCTGGGGATGCTCCACCAAGGGTCATCCCTGTCGTTGTTTTTCTTGACCGGGTAATACTTGAAACTGCCTTTAACCTCGACGGGCTCGCCGGTCTCGGCATCGACTGCCGTCGTTGTGACAAGGGAGTCGCTATAGGGCTGGCCATCGTAGGTCTTGTTCGCAGCCGTGATGCTCAGCTTGAGCCGCTTGCGTCCGGCGGGCTTATCCTTATAGACTTCAAATTTGAGGTAGCGGTACACGACGGCATAATTGTTCGTGTCCTTGGGCGTGAACATGGCGAGTGCGGTGACGACATCGGGGCTGTCCTTGGAGTCGTCACTGGAGTTGTCACTGGAGTTGTCACTAGAGCTGTCGTCGGGGTCTTTGATCTCCTGGTTTGCGACGCGCCTTGTCCATGACCACGTTCCATCCTCGGGCTGTGCCGGGAAGGGCTCCTCGGAAGCCTTGAGGCCCTCGCGGAACTTGATGGGCTCAAGCGCGGGCGATTCAGGGTTGGGGAGAGCACGGTAGATACGCACGTCCTGCGAGACGCTTCCGCCCAGGTAGTTGTCGGTGTCGGTCACAGTGTACGTCACGCGGTACGTGCCAGCGTCCTTAGGCGCTCCATCGAGCGGTTTTTCGGGCTCGACGCTCTTGCCGTCGGCGTCGGCAACCTTAACATAGGACAGGCTTGCGTCCTCGACCGTCACGGTCTTTTTCGTCGTGGGGTCGATTGCTTCGTATTTGGGTTTAAGCTCTTCGCCGTCGTAGTACTTGTTGTCGACGTCGAGCGAGAGTGTGAGCTGCGTTTTGGCGTAAAGGTCGTGGGACACCGTTTCGCCCGCATAGGCATTTGTTGACGGCGTGCCCGCAAAGAGCGTTGCCGAGAGCGCCGCGACGGAGCAGAGCGTAAGGGACAGCATCGCCCGTGATCTTCGATGCCTTTGGGTGACCGGTAAGCGTTTCATAGAACAGCTCCTTTATCACAAATTGCCCCGGCGCCGTTTGTGCGGTCAACCGGGGCAGCGCTTGATGGTGCTGGTGCTTTTTGCACGTCATCCATCATCAAGTACAAAACCATAGATTGTTTTATTATCAGTGATTTTGTGTCTGCGAAAAGAAAAGTTCGTCCCGTCTTATGTCGTTTCGTCCCAAATAGTCAGGAGAGTATTTCTATTTAATTAACGTGGGGCAATGACGAGCGGTCGGTCGCTTCCTCGTATCCAAAATACAGCGCAAGGGCGCGGTCGGCGTCGGGGCTGCTGCGTGCGTAGTTGATGTTTTTGATGTCAAACAGGATGCAGCCGCAATGGCCTGTAAACGTCGGAAAACAGACGACCTTAAGGTATGTGTCGATCTCGGGGCTGTAATCGATGAGCTCGAGCGTCTCGCCCAAAAACGCCGCTCGTTCGTAGCAACGGAGCCACTTGCCGTCCATGTTGGGAAAGATGCTGCCAAATGAGTGACCGATAAGCTGGTCGAGTGGCACCTTCTCGAGTCGCGCAAGGGCGTCGTTGCCGTATCGAAACACCCAGTCTACCGCCTGGCGTTGCCCGTCGAGAACCATTTCGATATCGGTAAAGGCAAAGGGCATGTTATCGAAGCTTGCGTAGTGGGCGCGATAGCCCTCGGGTGTGGCGGGGGCATTTCGCTGCTCGTGATCTTTTATGAACGACGCGCGCCAGACTTGTAGCTCTTCGCGGAGTTGGCGCTTGCGTCGCACGGTATATTCAAGTTTCTCGCCGTTGATGAGGTTGATGGTATCGGTGATGCCATGGATGGCGCGCGCCGAAACCAGGCAGCTGCGATGCGCGAGCAAAAAGCCGCTGCCTAAGATTTCGCGCAGCTCCCGTAGCGTGACGCGTATGTCGTAGAGCTCCCCGTCGGACATATGGATAAACGCATCGTTGCGCTTCATCTGGACGTACAGGATGCGCGTGGCATCGAGCACGTATTCTTTTTTGCCCGATGTGATGGTGACGAGTTTGCTGGCGTACATAGACCCTCCGCGACGTGGCGTGCCCTTTCTTTGATTGTAGGCGGGCACAAGGGTTCTTTTCGGATTATTCCGTTCGAGTCGATGACGTGCGTTGCCTTGGTCGTTGACAGCGCCGACGCCCCTGGGGATATCGCCGCTCTGGGCTTCCATATCCTGCCGTAAGCAAAGGTACCCCCTCCGGCGACGTGCAAAATCGCGACTTTTCAGCAAAGAAGGGGGTCTGTCATTGGGCGTGATCGCCCCTTTGGCACGGAACGGCCCCCGTTTTGGCTCTGAAAACGCCAAAACGGGGGCCGTTTTTGCTTTTATGCCTCTCAGAGACGTCTCGGAGCCGCCGGGAGATGCTGAAAACTCGCCTTTTTGCACGTCGCCGGAGGGGGTACCTTTGCTTTGGCGGTTATTTGCCCGGCACCATGGTGAGCGAAATCTTCTTGCGGTCGCGATCGACCTTCTCGACCCACACCTTGACCGTGTCGCCGACACGCACCACGTCGCTCGGGTGCTTGACGAAGCGGTCGGCCAGCTTGGAGATGTGCACGAGGCCGTCTTGGTGCACGCCCACGTCGACGAAGGCGCCAAAGTCGACGACGTTGCGCACCGTGCCCTTGAGCTCCATGCCGGGTTCCAGGTCGTCGATGGAAAGCGCTGAGCGGCTAAAGACCACCTCGGGCGCGTCGTCGCGCGGGTCGCGACCGGGCTTCTTGAGCTCGTTGACGATGTCGATGAGCGTGAGGGTGCCACAGTCCAGGTCGCTTGCCAGCGTCGAGATGCTGCCCAGACGGCGCTCGATGTCGGGCACGCCGCCGCGGCTGAGCTCGCTTGCTTTAACGCCGGCGCGCTCCAGGACGGACGTGGCCACCTCGTAGCTCTCGGGGTGGACGCTTGTCGCGTCGAGCGGGTTCTTGCCGCCGCTGATGCGCAGGAAGCCCGCGGCGTTGAGATATGCCTTGGGTCCCAGCTTGGGGACCTTCTTGAGCTGGCGGCGATCGGTAAAGGCGCCGTTTTCCTCGCGGTACGCCACGATGTTCTTGGCCACGCTCGGCGTGATGCCCGATACGTATCCCAGAAGGCTCGCGCTCGCGGTGTTTACGTCGACGCCCACGCGGTTGACGACGTCCTCCACCACGTGGCCCAGGGTGCGCGAAAGCTCGGCCTGGTCAAGGTCGTGCTGGTACTGGCCCACACCGATGGATTGGGGCGGAATCTTAACGAGCTCTGCCAGCGGGTCCTGCAGGCGGCGACCCAGGCTCATGGCACCACGCACGGTGACGTCCAGATCGGGATACTCCTGGCTCGCGAGCTCGGAGGCGGAGTACACCGACGCGCCGGCCTCGTTAACGATGGTGTAGCGAAGGCTGGGCGCCTGCTCGGCAATAAACTCCGAGACGACTTCCTCGGTCTCGCGGCTGGCGGTGCCGTTGCCGATGACGATAGTGTTGACGCCGTCCTTTTTGACGAGGCGGGCGAGCTCGCGCTTGGTGCCAGCGACGTCGTGGCGCGGCTTGGTGGGGTAGACCACGCCGTGGTCGAGCAGCTTGCCGGTCTCGTCCATGACGGCGACCTTGCAGCCGGTGCGGTAGCCCGGGTCGAGCGCGAGCACGCGGGCACCGTGCACGGGGCGTGCCGAGAGCAGGCCCTCGAGATTCTTGGCAAAGACGTTGATGGCCTCGGTCTGAGCGCGGACGGTGAGTTTGGCGCGGGCCTCGCGCTCCAGCGAGGGGGCCATGAGACGCTTGTAACCGTCGGCGATAGCGGCGTCAAAGACGGGCGCGAACACGCCCTGGCGACGGGGCCAGCGGCTGCCGAGGCGCGCCGTGGCGGCAGCGCCGTCGACGTTCACGCGCACGCGGAGTTTGCCCTCGCGCTCACCGCGGTCGATAGCCAGCACGCGGTGGTTGGGAATACGGCGCAGCGGCTCGTCAAAGTTGTAGTAGGGCTCGTAGGGGGTCTTCTCGGCGGGGTCGGTTGCCTCGACGACGATGTCGGCGGTGTTTTGCGTAAAGGCGCGCAGTTCGGCGACGTTCTCGGGGTCCTCGGCTACCGTCTCGGCCACGATGTCAGCGGCGCCAGCGAGCGCCTTCTCGGGCGTGTCGAAGCCGGCCTCCTCGTTGACGTATGCCGCGGCGGCGTCGAGCGCGCTGCCCTTGGCCGAGGCCTGCATGATGACCATGTTGGCAAGCGGCTCCAGACCTGCCTCGCGGGCCTTCTGCGCGCGGGTCATGCGCTTTTTACGGTAGGGCTTGTAGAGGTCTTCGACGCGCTGGAGCTGTGTGGCCTCGCGAATCTGCTGCTCGAGCTCGGGCGTGAGTTTGCCCTGGGCGTCGATGAGCAGGATGACGTCCTCTTTACGCTGTTCAAGATTGCGCAGGTAGGACAGGCGCTCGTCGAGCGCGCGCAGGGCAACGTCGTCCATGCCGCCCGTTGCTTCCTTGCGGTAGCGCGAGATAAAGGGGATGGTGTTGCCCTCGTCGATGAGCTTGACGGCTGCCTCGACGTTGGCGGCCTTAAGGTTGAGCTCGCGGGCGAGCTGGGCGATAAGATCCATGGAACTTCCTGTCTGTGAGTACGTTACAGGTGCATGAGCCACCCAGTCTACCACCCGCCCGCGCCGCGGCTGCAAAGAAAGCCCCGCGGGCAGGAGGCTGCTCGCGGGGCAAAGAAGAGGGGCTTATTTGTGACGGACCGAGGGACTCGGCATGGGGTTTCTGCCGCGGCCGCTCTTAAGGCATTACAGCTCGACGAGCTGGCCGGTCTCGGCGGCCTCCTTGACGGCGTTGAGAAGTGTGAGCGTCTTGACGTTGTCGGCCGGCGTCACGACGGGCTCGACCTCGCGGCGGACAACCTTCACAAAGTGCTTGAGCTGCATCTTGTGCGGAAGTGCCGGGTCGACGGCCGGGATCTCCATCTGCAGCGGCTTGTGCCAGTTGGAGGCGCCGTCGTAGGAGAACTGGTGCAGGCGGGGCAGCGACAGGGCACCCTTAGTGCCGCCGATAAAGTAAGCGTCGGCGTCGAAGGGGCGGTACTGCGGGTCCTCGCGAGCGGTTGCCTCCCAGTTCCAGGGGCTGGCGGTGGCGTCGGAGATGGTCATGCTCGCAAGCGCGCCATCGGCAAAGCGAACGTTGACCACGGCGGAATCCTCGGTTTCAAAACCGCGGGCGGCGCTGGACTGCATGCCCTGGACGGCGACGGGCTCGCCCAGCAGGTAGCGGAGCAGGTCGACGTCGTGCACCAGGTTGACCAGGATCGGGCCGGCACCCTTCTTGCGGCGCCACTCGACATCGAAGTACTCGTCATTCTTATAGATCATGTAGTGGAAGCTCGACACGGTGAGCTTGCCCAGCTCGCCGGACTCGATGATCTCCTTGGCCTTGTTCACAAACGGGTTGTGGCGACGGTGCTGACCCACGAGCACGGGCACACCGGCGGTCTCGGCCTCGGCGGCGAAGGCCTGGGCATCCTCGAGATCGTTGGAGATCGGCTTTTCGACCAGCGGCACGATGTTGCGCTTGATGGCCTCGCGGGCAACGCCCAGGTGCAGGTCGTTGGGGGTGGCGATGATGACGGCCTCGGGCTTGACCTCGTCCATCATCTGGGCGGGATCGGTGAAGAACGGCACGCCGGCGGCCTCGGCCGTGGCGCGGGCGCCCTCAAAGGCGTCGGCGATGGCGACGAGCTCGGCCTCGGGCTCCTCGGTGACAAAGCGGATGTGGTTGCGGCCCATGGCGCCGGCGCCGATAACGGCAATGCGGACGGGGTTGAGCTCAGACATTTCGACTCCTTAATACTGGTGACCGGTGGAATGCGGCAAGAGGACGGCCCTTGCCGCGTCAAGCAAAACTAGGCGGACTTCTTCTTGCTGTCGGAGACCATCATGTAGACGGTGAGCACGACGGCGATGGCGGCAATCACAATGGCGCCATAGAAGGACTGCTGGTAGGCGGCGCTGCCGGCTTCGGCGTGATACAGCACGGCGGTGATGGGCTGGCTGATCCAGGTAGAGGCGGCGTAGCCCAAGAACATGATGCCGTAGTTGACACCGATGTTGCTGGTGCCAAAGGCGCCACCGGTGAGCGGCGGGTAGATGACAAGCAGAGCACCAAAGCTAAAGCCGAGCAGGGCGAGCGCCACAAAGAACATGCTCTGCGTAAAGCTCATCGACATGATGACGAGCGCGACGATGGTCACGACAAGGCTGATGAGCAGCGACTTGTAGGCACCGATCTTGTCGATGATCTGGCCAAAGGAAAGGCGACCGACCAGGTTGGCGCAGGTGTTGACGGAGACGACCACGCCGCCGAGGGCGACGGCTGCGGCACTCGTGGGGTCGGCGAAGAGCTGGACGGCGGCGATGGAGGCAACCTTGCCCACAAGCAGGGTGCCCGCGGTGGCGGCGAAGGCGAAGGTGGCGATGAGGACCCAGAAGCGCGGGGTTTTGACCATCTCGCCCGGGGTGAGGTCGCCGAAGGTACCGGCGTGCGCGCCGCCCTTGGGGGCCTCGAAGCCCTCGGGCAGCCAACCGGCCTCGGGGGCCTTCAGGAACAGGGCGGAGGCGGCGATCGTCACAAAGAAGATGACGCCGAGTGCCTTGAGGGCGCCAAAGATGCCCAGACTCGGGATGAGCAGCGAGGCGAGCACCGGGGACAGCACAGCGGGGCCGGCGGTCGAAGCGGCCAGGGTGATGCCGGAGGCGAGGCCCTTTTTGTCGATGAACCACTTTTGGCCGGTGGTGAGCGCGGGGTTGTAGCCCAGGCCGTTGCCGATGGCGGCGACGAGCGAGAACCACAGGTAGAACTGCCACGGCTCGGTGACGGTGCCGGACATGAACCAGCCCACGCCGTAGCACACGGCGGCAGCGATCACGACGTTGCGCGGGCCGATCTTATCGGAGATGCGGCCGGCGAAGATGCCCGTCACGGCCATGATGGTCTGGAAGACCGGGAAAGCCCAGGTAAGTGCGCTGGACCACTCGGGGTAGACGGCGAGCAGGTTCTTGGACACGACGGAGTACAGCGCGATGGAGCTGATGAAGAACATGGTGACGCACGCGGCGGAAAGCACGACGGCGCGACCCTTGTTGGAGTTGGTGGAAGCCATGGGACTCTTTCTAATCGATACGGGGGAGGAGCGGGCGTGTCCGCGGTGCCTCCCTGTCAGGTTGGTTTACTGGTCAGTCGGCTTTGCGACGCCGGACTCGTCGGACCAAAGCTCGACACCCTTGTTCTTGAGGTAGTTGTCGGCAAAGGCGCGGCGGCCGCCGGGCTTGGCGGTGAGGTCGCCCATCATATTGGAGAAGCCGCCGTCGACCTTGATGGCGTCGCCGGTGGTAAAGTCTGAGCGCGTGGACGCCAGGAACATGACGGCGTTGGCGATATCGCTGACCTCGCCGATGCGACGCGTGGCGATGAGGCGGCTGCGGCTCTTCTCGACCTCGGGATCGGCGTAAAAGCTTGCCGACATGGGGGTCTTGACGAAGCAGGGCTCGACGCAGTTGGAGCGCACGCCGTAGGGACCCCACTCGGCAGCCAGCATCTTGGACATCATGTTGACGCCCGCCTTGGTGGAGCTGTACACGCCCGAGAACGTTTCGGGGGAGTGACTGGCGACGGTGGAGATGTGAACCAGGCGGCCCTGGCCGGCCTTGATCATCTCGCGACCAAAGCGCTGCGAGGTGATGAAGTAGCCGGTGAGGTTGACGTTGATGACCTCGTTCCAGTCGGAGAGCGGCAGGTCCTCCATGGCTGCGAAGCGCAGGATGCCGGCGGTGTTGACGAGAACGTCGACGCGGCCGAAGTTGGCGATGGTGGCGTCGACGGCGGCCTGAACCTCGGCCTCGTCGGTGGCGTTCATCTTGTAGCCCTCGGCGTGGATGCCAAACTCGGCAGCGAGGTCGGCGGCAGCGGCCTTGACCTTCTCCTCGTCCAGGTCGAGCAGGACGACGTTAGCGCCATTGCGGGCGAACTCGCGGCAAATCTCGACGCCCATGCCGCCGAGCGCTCCAGTCACAGCGCAAACATCGCCCTCGAGCTTAAGCCAATTGCTCATAGGAACTTCCCTTCTTATGCCTCCCGGTGGGTCGCTCCCATTAACCGACCCACGTGGTTTTCGCTGGTTATCGTATGCTTTGCATTTGCGCAGGTGAATTGCATATTTGTTAGAATGGCGTAAACCTCTGGTTTATAGCTCACAAGACGATTTGTCCGTAATTGAGTGTGTGACCTGCCAAAACAACCCCCTGCGGCCGCGCATGGGCATACGTCTGGAAACGGGAGATTGACGTGTACGATCGACGACTTGAGGCCATATCGGCCGCCGCGGAGCTGGGAAGCTTCTCGCGTGCCGCGGCAAAGCTGCGCGTGTCGACGCCGGCACTCGTCAAGCAGGTTTCGGGCTTCGAGGCCGAGTTCGGCATCACGCTGTTCGAGCGGTCGCACTCGGGCGTTAAGGTGACGCCGGCTGGTGCGCTACTGGTGGACGACGCGCGCTCGATCATGCGCCAGTCCGAGGACGCACTGCGTCGTGCCCGGCGCGCGGCGGGCGATGGCGGTGCGGTGCGCTTGGGCGTGTCGATGATGTGCCCGGGGCGCCAGACGCTGTCGATGTGGACGGACGTGCACGAGCTGGAGCCGTCGTTGCGCTTTGAGATTGTGCCGGTGAGCGATCTCTATGACGAGCGCGAATCCGTTATGCGCAGCCTGGGGCGCGAGGTGGATGTGGTGCAGTCGAGTTTTTCGACCCCGCGCTGGGGCGACGCCTGCCAAAAGCTCCTCATCGTCAACGTGCCGTTTTATATCGACGTGCCGCGCACGAGCCGGCTCGCGCGCAAGACGCGCATCACGGTTGCCGACCTGGAGGGCATGCGCCTGCGCGTGCTCCGTCACGGCAACGACGCCATGGACAGCCTGCGCATCGATCTTTTGGCCGACGGCGGCGTGGACGTGATCGATGTGGATAGCTTTGACTTTGCGCTGTTCAACGATGCCGAGGAAAAGGGCGACGCGGTGCTCACCTGCGGAGCGTGGTCGGGCGTGCACCCGGCTTTTATGGGCGTGCCGTTCTTGTGCGGTCGTGAGGTGCCGGTCTACTTGCACTACCCGCTCGAACCCACCCTCCAAGTCCAAAAATTCGTCAACGCCATGGCCCAACTTCTCAAATAGCTACCGTGTCGATGATTCTTTAATCCCCGTCCTAGAAAAATCATCTGGTAGAGTTGACCTCACGTGAATTTCGGCACACTGCGCGCTATCTGCGCTTTTACCGTTTGGAGGAGTGAGCTTGTGAATACTATTGTCGCCAAGAAGGCCAGCCGGGCGGTGCGACTGCTCATGATGGTGCTCACGGCAGTTCTCATCTTCTTCTTCATCAACGTTATGCTGCTCGTCTCCGACATCCAGGGCACGGCACGAGTGGTCAACTACGCCGGTCTGGTGCGCGGCACCACGCAGCGAATCGTTAAGCTCGAGGACGCGGGCCAGCCACAAGATGACCTGCTCAAGGCTGTGGATTCATACATTAATGGTTTGCGCTACGGAAGCGACGACCTCAATCTCGT
Source organism: Collinsella aerofaciens (assembly GCF_028209625.1). Lineage (GTDB taxonomy): Bacteria > Actinomycetota > Coriobacteriia > Coriobacteriales > Coriobacteriaceae > Collinsella > Collinsella aerofaciens_AM. Next base: position 47,814 of record NZ_JAQLDU010000010.1, read on the forward strand.
CCGCCTGGATGACGATGAGTATCAGGCAAAGATGACCGAACTCGCGAGCTATTTTGACAAGCTTCGCACCGAGGTTGCCCGTGTGCGCGAAGTCGGCTACGAGAACACCGACATCATCGCCATGAGCGAGGAATTCTTTGGCATTTGTGACGATGCTACGAGGCTCGCGGAGGACTGCTCCCAGGAGAAGGCGACGGCGCTCAATCGTCTTGAGGGCCTGGTGATCATCGACATCGTTGGCTTGGTGGCGACCTTTGCGGTCGAACTTGCTCGCGCGGTGCGCACCGCCGCGCTCAATCGCGAGCTGCAGAACAAAGTCTATCTCGATGAAGCCACGGGACTGCCCAACAAGAACAAGTGCGAGGAAATCTTGGGGCAGGGACATCCCGTTTCCGCCGAAGCGCCCGTCGCGCTGTGCGTCTTCGATCTTAACAATCTGCATACGGTCAATAACCGCTTTGGCCACGAGAAGGGTGACGAATACATCCGTTCTTTTGCCCATCAGCTGGGGCGCGTGGCGTCCGAGACCTGCTTTGTGGGCCGCGACGGCGGCGATGAGTTTATCGCGGTGCTGTGGGATGCCGATCGAGCCGCCGTGGAGTCCTGTCTCGCTTGGATTCGCGTGAATGTGAACGAGCATTCTGAGGCTCACCCTGACATGCCTATCAGCTATGCAGTGGGTTATGCGCTTTCTAGTGATTATGATGAACCGCCTACGATGCGCGAGCTCTTTTCCCAGGCCGACAAAAACATGTACATCGACAAGAACCGCGTAAAGAAAGCCGAGGCAGCTGGGCCGCAACGCGAGGACCGCTGAGCCCACAAAACGAGGCCCTGGCCAAACGGCCAGGGCCTCACTAACTTTCATTCCGCTCCAAACGACGGACTGATTGCGCGCAGGAGGGTGCCCCGGGGTCGGCGGGGTATTTCCTCCGCGCGCAGTTTCGCAGTGCAGCGAGAATGTTTGAGCACGGAGGAATTACCCCGCCGACCCCGGGGCACCCTCCGTCAGTAACTGGTCCTACTCGAGCTCAAACGCACCCGTGTACAGCTGGTAGTAATACCCGCGCTTGGCGATCAGCTCGTCGTGGTTGCCGCGCTCGATGATGCGGCCGTGATCCAGACAGATGATCGCGTCGGAGTTGCGCACGGTGGACAAGCGGTGCGCGATGACAAACGTCGTGCGGCCCTCCATGAGCTTGTCCATGCCCGCCTGCACGATGGCCTCGGTGCGGGTGTCGATGGAACTCGTTGCTTCGTCCAGAATCATTGCCGGCGGATCGGCGACGGCGGCGCGCGCGATTGAAATCAGCTGGCGCTGGCCCTGCGACAGCTGGGCGCCGTTGCCGGTGAGCATGGTGTCATAGCCGTCGGGTAGGCGGGTGATAAAGTCGTCCGCGCCCGCGAGCTTTGCCGCCGCGATGCACTCCTCGTCGGTGGCGTCTAGGTTGCCGTAGCGGATGTTATCCATCACGGTGCCGGTGAACAGGTTCACGTCCTGCAGCACGACGCCCAGGCTTCGGCGCAGGTCGGCCTTGCGGATCTTGTTGACGTTGATGCCGTCGTAGCGGATCTTGCCGTCGGCGATGTCGTAGAAGCGGTTGATGAGGTTGGTGATGGTCGTCTTGCCGGCACCGGTTGCGCCGACAAACGCGACCTTCTGGCCCGGCTTGGCAAACACAGACACGCCGTGCAGCACCTCGTGGTCGGGCGTGTAACCAAAGTCCACGTTGTTCATAACCAGATCGCCGCGCAGCGGCACGTACTCGATCTCGCCGGTTGCGCGGTGCGGATGTTTCCATGCCCACATGCCGGTGTGGTGGTCAGCCTCCTCGAACTCCCAAGTCTCGGGGTTCACCTGTGCGTTGACGAGCGTCACGTAGCCTTCGTCGGCCTCGGGCTTCTCGTCGATGAGCTCAAAGATGCGGTCGGCGCCGGCGAGGCCCATGACCACGGCGTTGATCTGCTGCGAGATCTGGCCGATCTGTCCGCAGAACTGCTTGGTCATGTTGAGGAACGGCACCACGACGGCGATGGACAGCGCCATGCCCGAGATACTCAGGTTGGGCACGCCCAGCGCCAGGAAAATGCCGCCCGCCAGTGCGACCAGCACGTAGAGCAGGTTGCCCAGGTTCATAAGGATGGGCATGAGGATGTTGGCGTACATGTTGGCCTTCTGGGAGACCTCGAAGAGCTTTTCGTTGCGCTCGTCAAAATCGGCCTCGGCGGCAGACTCGTGGCAGAACGCCTTGACGACCTTCTGGCCGTTCATGACCTCCTCGATATGGCCCTCGACCACGCCAAGCTCGGTCTGCTGCGCAATGAAGAAGCGCGCGGAGTTGGATCCGAGCAGCTTGGTCATAAAGGTCATAAAGGCGACGCCGGCGATGATGACCAGGCACATCCACGCGCTGTAGTACAGCATGATAAAGAACACCGTGACGATGATGATGATCGTCATGAGCAGGTTGGGCAGCGACTGGCTGATCATCTGGCGCAGCGTGTCGATGTCGTTGGTGTAGTGGCTCATGATGTCGCCGCGCTGGTGCGTGTCGAAGTAGCGAATCGGCAGGTCCTGCATGCGGTTGAACATCATCTCGCGCAGCTTCTCGAGCGAGCCCTGCGTGACAATAGCCATGGCGCGGTTCCAGAAGAGCGAGGACAGGACGCCGACGCCGTAGATGCAGGCGAGGGTGGTCACGAGCTGTGCGATCTTGGGCTGTGCGGCTTCCCAATCGCCCGACTGCCACGATTCGCTAATAATTTGCAGGGCGCTCTGCAGGAAGGTCGCGCCGATGGAGTTGATGATGGCACAGAGCACCACGCCGGCGACGACGAGGGGCAAAAGCACAGGATAGAAGCCAAAGAGCGTCTTGATGAGGCGCGACATGGTGCCGCCCTTACGGTTGAGCGCGCGCTCGGCGGTCGTTGCCTTACTCATGTGCCTCGCCTCCTTCCTGGGTCTGAGCTTGCGTTGCGGATGCCTCGGTGTCGGCCTCGACGGCCCCTTCGCCCTCGGCAGACATCTTGTTTTGCGAGGTAAAGGTCTCGCGGTAGATCTCGCTCGTCTTGAGTAGCTCGTCATGGTTGCCGATCTGCGCGATACGGCCGCCCTCCATGACGATGATGCGGTCTGCGTCCTGTACGGAGCTGATGCGCTGGGCGATGATGAGCTTGGTCGTGTTGGGCAGATAGCTTGCCAGCCCTGCGCGGATCTTGGCGTCGGTCTTGGTGTCGACGGCGCTGGTGGAGTCGTCCAGGATCAAGATCTTGGGGCGACGCAGCAGGGCGCGTGCAATGCACAGGCGCTGCTTCTGACCGCCGGAAACGTTGGAGCCGCCCTGTTCGATCCAGGTGTCGTAGCCCTTGGGGAAACCGTCGACAAACTCGTCGGCGCAGGCCAGATGCGCTGCCTCGCGGACTTCCTCGTCGGTGGCGTTCGGGTCGCCCCAACGCAGGTTCTCGGCGATGGTGCCGCTAAACAGCACGTTTTTCTGCAGCACCATGGCGACCTGGTGACGCAGCGCGTCCAGGTCGTAGTCGCGCACGTCCACGCCGCCCACGCGCACAGCGCCTTCGGTGGTGTCGTACAGGCGGGCGATGAGGTTAACGAGCGTGGACTTGGCCGAGCCGGTGCCGCCGATGATGCCGATGGTCTCGCCGCTCGTAATGTGCAGGTCGATATCGTCGAGCGCCTGGCGCTTCGCATGCTTGGAATACTTAAAGCTCACGTGGTCAAAGTCGATGGAACCGTCGGCAACCTCGAGCACGGGCTCGGCGGGACCGGCGATCGTGGGCTCGGCGGCCAGCACCTCGGCAATGCGGTGTGCCGATTCGTCGGCCATGGTCACCATGACAAAGATCATCGACAGCTGCATCAGGCTCATGAGAATCTGGAAACCATAGGTAAAGGTCGAGGAGAGCTGGCCCACGTCGAACAGCGTGCCCTGGCTCGTGATGATGAGCTTGGAGCCCAGGTAGATGATGACGACAAACGCGCCGTTGACGCAGATGTTCATCATGGGGTTGTTAAAGGCGAGCAGCTTCTCGGCGCGGGTGAAGTCCATCTGGACGTCGCGCGCGGCGGTCGCGAACTTCTCCTTCTCAAAGTCTTCGCGCACATAGCTCTTGACCACGCGCATGCCGGTGACGTTTTCCTCAACGGACTCGTTAAGGGCGTCGTACTTGTGGAACACGCGCGAGAAGATGGGGCGCACCTTAAAGATGATAAAGAACAGTCCAAAGCCCAGCAGCGGAATGATGACCAGGTAGACCATGGCGACGCTGCCGCCCATGATAAACGCCATGGTAAAGGCGAAGATCAATACCAGCGGCGCGCGCACGGCAATACGGATGATCATCATAAAGGCCTGCTGCACGTTGTTGATATCGGTGGTCAGGCGCGTGACGAGTGAGGAGCTCGAGAACTCATCGATGTTGGCAAAGCTGAACGTCTGGATCTTGTAGAACAGGTCGTGACGCAGGTTCTTGGCGAACCCGCAGCTCGCATGGCTGCAGGTGACGCCGGCCGCGGCGCCAAAAGCAAGCGATGTCAGCGCGATGAGCACCAAAAGGCCCGCGGTAGGAAGCATCTCGGCTACGGCGGCGCCGTCTTTGATGGCGTCGATCAGGTTGGCGGTGATAAATGGAATCAGCATCTCGCAGAGCACCTCGCCAAGCACGAGCAACGGCGTGGCAACGGTGACTTTCATATAGTCGCGGATGCTTCCCATGAGGGTTTTAATCATCCAGTTCCTCCCAGGTTACGCGGATTTTATCGAGCATTTCGGCGAGGTCCTCGCGCTCGTCATGGGTGAGCGCGCTAAAGGCCTGCTCTCTAAAGCGAATGCGGGCCGCCTGCTCTACGTGGGCCTTTTCCCATCCCGCTTCGGTCAGGCGAATGGTGAGCTGCCGCCGGTCTTTGGGATTGCGGCTGCGCTCGATAAGGCCGGCGCATTCGATCTTGGAGAGAATCTCGGAAAGCGAACCGGGCTTAAGATCAAAGTGCAGGCCTAGTTCCTGCTGTGACATCTCGCCGTTTGGCTGCTTGGCGAGCAAGCAGACGATGGGGGCCTTTCCCGAGGCGCCGCCGCCGTGAAAGTGCAGAAAGTGGCCGCAGAAGCCCAGCCCGTTTAGGATGTGCTTGGCGAGCGCGTCTGATTGGGACTGTGCCGCGGGCGCATCTGCGGGTTCATGGGGGTCGCCGCCCGGCGTGTGGGGGCAGAGGCCGATGTGGTCATCGCACATGGTGTCGCTCCTTTCTTTAGTTAGGTAGTGCAATTGTTTTGTGCCTAACTAATTTAGGAGTGCAAGAAATAAATGTCAAGGTACCAAACTTATTAAGTTACGGCGTTTTACCAAACGCCGTAACCGCTCGACGCTGCAAACGCTCCTAAGCGGCAATCTGATCCCTTGGGGACGAAGGAAAAGGTATCGTTTTGGGCTGCGATGATGCCTTTCGAAGCGGCCTTGCCAAAAACTATGCCTAATTACTACGATGAATCCAGCATCGCTGACCACAACAGCTGTTTCTGAAAAAACGCAAGCTATCTACCTGCGGTTTTGTTGGAGAGAAATTCGCTGTGGTTGGAGGCGGGCGGTTAAACGTAGTAAATAGGCATAGTTTTGAAATGGAGCTATATGAGTAGCATCAACTAGGCCGCTATGGAGCAAACAGCCCCCATTTCCGAAACCTTTCCGCAACAATTTGACCTCCACGGCGCCACCGCCCGCCCACAACGCCTCCTGCGCTACACTTAGTCGCACTGTGGCGCTGCTGCGCCGTGCCCGAACCAAGGGAGACCCTCATGAAGAATACTCAGCTGCTGCTGATTAACGATATGTGCGGCTACGGCAAGGTCGCGCTTTCCGCCATGCTGCCGGTGCTGTCGCACATGGGCTACCGTATCCATAACCTGCCGACGGCACTTGTGTCCGATACGCTCAACTATCCCAAGTTCTACATCCACGACACCACCGAGTACGTGCGCCAGAGCCTCGCCATCTGGGAGGAGCTCGGCTTTGAGTTCGACGCCATCTCGACCGGCTTTATCGTGACCGAGGAAGAGACGCGTATCATCTCGGACTTTTGCCACCGCCGTGCGCAAAAGGGCACCAAGGTGTTCGTCGATCCCATCATGGGTGACAACGGCAAGCTCTATGCCGGTGTGCCCGAGTCCACGATTGGCCTTATGCGGCACCTGCTGGAGTGCGCAGACTACGCGGTGCCCAACTACACCGAGGCCTGTCTGCTCGCCGATACGCCTATTGCAGAGCAGATCACGCCCGATGAGGCCCGCGCCCTTGTGGACGCCGTGCGCGAGCTGGGTGCCAAGTCGGTGGTCATTACGAGCGCCGTGGTAAATGGCACGAACGCGGTTATCGGTTACGACCATGTGGCGGGGGAGTACTTCACGATTCCCTTTGAGCTCATTCCGGTCTATTTCCCGGGCACGGGCGACACGTTCTCGGCGGTGCTCATGGGCCGCGTTATGGCAGGTTGGAGTCTGCAGCGCGCGACGTCCGATGCCATGCGTGTGGTGGCTGAGCTTATCGAGCGCAATGCCGACCAAGAGGACAAGTCGGCCGGCCTTCCCATCGAGGCCTGCCTGGATGTGATTGACCATGAGTAACGCTGGCGAGGGCGGCGTCAAGCCTGCGGGCGAGAACAGGCCGCTCGGCGCGCCGCGTGGCAAGCGGCCGCGTATCCGCGTGAGCTGCGTGGACCAGCTGGGGACGTGCCGCTGCCACCATGGTCACAAGCCGGGCGACGTCTTTGACTTTGACCGAGACCGCGGCAAGATGTGCGCCATGGCCTGCCATGTGGGCTTTCCCTATATCGATATCCTGCGCTATGGCGGAGCCGTACCTGGCAACGAGCCTGGTACGGCAAAGTTCTGCTGCCCCGAGGTCGATACGTTAAACGTCTGGCTCGCCGAGATCGTCGACGAATAGCCGGATGCGACAAAGGGGCGGTCCCTTTGTCGCATCCGCCGGTGGTGCTCCTTCTTTTTTGCCTATAATCCTAAATCTCTGCATTTCATCCGATATTAGGTTCTAAAAACTCTGCATTTCATCGATAATCAAGCATATAAACTTTGCATTTCATTTGATGACACTGAGGGGAGAGCCTATGCTGCGTAGGAAAATAGCGGCAGAGCTGGAGCGTTGGCTGAAGTCTGCCGAGCAAAAGGCCTTATTCATTACGGGTTCTCGCCAGATCGGCAAAAGTTATTCGATTCGCGCATTTGGCAAAGCCAGCCATGCAACCTACATCGAACTCAACCTCATGGAAAACCGCCAGGCAAAAGATGCTCTTCTCGAGGCGCGAGATGCCGATGATTTCATCAGCAGGGTGACGCTTCTTTCGGGAAAGCCGATAGTGCCAGGCAAAACGCTCGTGTTTATCGATGAGGTCCAAGAGGCCCCCGACATCATGACGATGGCAAAGTTCCTTGTTGAGGACGGGAGGTGTCGCTGGGCGTTTTCGGGGTCAATGCTCGGGACCCAGTTCAAGGGCGTTAGGTCCTATCCCGTGGGATATGTTCACGAGCTTAGGATGTTCCCGCTCGATTTTGAGGAGTTTTGCTGGGCGATCGGGGTGAGCGAGGGAGCTCGCCAAACGATACGCGACGCGTGTATCAGCGAGAAGCCCATTCCTGACTACATTCATGACGCGATGATGGCAAACTTCAGGACCTATACCGTTGTCGGCGGAATGCCAGAGGTCGTGCAGCGTTTCCTTGACACGCGGGGCGACCTTGCCTCTGTTCGTCAGCTACAGTCAGAACTCAACGAACAGTACCGGCGGGATATCTCCAAGTATGCAAGCGGGCGAGCCCTTCAGGTGCGGAGCATTTACGATCAGCTCCCTATTATGCTCGAGGGTGAAAACAAACGCTTCGTGCTCAATTCCATTGACCCCAAGGCGCATTACGACAAGTACCAGCGAGATTTTGTCTGGCTCGTCGATGCCGGCGTTGCTCTCAAGGCCGATATCGTAACCGAGCCAAAGTCCCCGCTGCTTAAGACAGCGCGACCGTCCCAGTTCAAACTGTACCAGTCCGATACCGGGATGCTGATGGCCCGTTATCCCATCGGGGTCGCTCAGGCGGCGTACCTCGACAGCAAGGAGCCCAACCTCGGCGGCGTGTACGAAAACGTGGTGGCTCAGCAGCTGGCTGCCCAGGGAAGAGGGCTGTATTACTACCAGACCAAGAAACGGGGCGAGGTCGATTTCGTGATTGACGGCCCAGATGGGACGGCTGTGCCCATCGAGGTTAAATCGGGGACGTATTACCATGCGCACGCCGCGTTGAACCATGTGCTTGAAACGGCCGAGTATGGCGTAAAGCGCGGGATTGTTTTCTCGAGAGGCAACGTTGAGCGTGACGGGGGCGTTCTCTATCTGCCTCTGTATGCGACTTGGACCCTTCCGGATGTTTTGGGCGACTTCCGTGCCGAGGGGATAAAACTGGAGGTCAAACCTGTCTAGGGTCAGTCCCGAATGCGACAAAGGGACAGTCCCTCCCGCCGAGCGTGGATTTTCTCCCGTTTTAAGCGCGCTTAAACGCTCAAAGTGGGAGATGATCCACGCTGGGTGTATACCGATGGCGCGGCCCGTGCACTCGCGAACCTACAGCTGCTCGAGCATGGCGGTGCAGCCGGCGAGCACATCGCGGTAGGTGGCATCGAAATTGCCGGTGTACCAAGGGTCGGCCACGTCGCCGGGGCGATCGGTCCAATCGAGCAGGCGAGAGATCTTGCCCTCGGGGTCCTTGCTAAAGATGCGCTGCAAGCCGCGGGTGTTCTCGTTATCCATATAGACCATGTGGTCCCAGTCGCCATACTCCGCGCGGCGCACCTGACGAGCGCGATGCGCGACGACGGGAATCCCGACCTCGCGCAGCTTGGCAACGGTGCCATGATGCGGCGGGTTGCCGATCTCCTCGGTCGACGTCGCGGCGGAGTCGATGGCAAACTCACCCTCGCGTCCGGCGCGGCGCACCAACTCGGTAAACACCGATTCAGCCATCGTCGAGCGGCAGATATTGCCGTGGCAGATAAACAGTACTTTTATCAATTTGAACCCTTCTTAAGCTATGGGTGGATAGTTCTTGGACAGCGGGCCTTTCAATGTGCTTATGTGTATGTGCACGTGCCTCTGATGTAAAAGAAACGTTATACCGGATGAGGATATCAAATTGTTGGCTTAGGATTTGGGGCGCAGCTCAGCCCATCCGAGCGGTCGCTGCTTCAGAGGGTTAGTCATGAACGTTGGGGAGTCGCAACAATTTCGACGTGAGCTCTTTGAGCATATCAAGGTGGTGTACGACCGCACGATGGTCCATTCGACGCTGCGTTGCATGAGCCCCACTGAGTTCGAGGAAGACAATTGAGACCGGAGGACGAAGGCCGCCTAGGAGCGGCGTGGAGGTTGTTAATGGAAGCGGCTAGATTCGATCTACTTCATCGCAAAATCCGACGACGGTGACCTTGCCTTCGTAGGCTGCGACATTAAGAACCATGACGGAAACACGTTTTCCGATGAAGATATAGACCGCGACTTCCTTGAACGTATGACTCTGGCATACCTGGCGACCAATCCCGATGGCTCCGATTGCACAGTCCGCTTCGATAAGCTGTCCATACTCGTCATCGGCGAATCCGGGCGCTCATCCGTCACCACATCAACGCAATGAGCCGCGAGTTCGTCTAAATGCAAATCAGGCAGGGCCGTAAGGCTCCGCCTGAAAACGGGTTTCACTCACTCGAACCTAGTTCAAAGCCCGGGGATAGCCATTGAACTATGGATGAAATGTACTCGAATTCTGAACGTGTAATGCTTGCACCTGGCTTGTCCAGCTTATTTTGGTACTTCACCATATCGTTTATCCATTTGACGCTCTGGTCTTTCTTGCTTCTTTTTCCAAGAAACTCGGGTCTTGTGTAGACCTCTTTAAAGCCATCAGTCCAGTTGCTGCCGCTAATCGCGATAGCAGCACACTCGTCCATTGTCACCAGGTCCCATGTATCGATCGGCAAATCACCATTGCTTCTGTTTGCAACATTTGCCTGAGCAACTTTTGTAGAGAGCTTGATTACAAGCTTGCCAGGCAGTCCATTTGCCCGCCATTGAGGACCTTTTATCTCCAAGAGAGTATCAGCAGCGATCGATTTGACTCGATAGGAAATCTCACTGAGCATCGCTCTCGAAACTCCATTATATTCCTTAGAATTATCTGCCCACCAGTTGCTCAATCCTGAAGGATTGAAGTCGTTGAAATGGTCGTGGATGGCTTTCTGAAGATAACGCCAATGGTTGGTTGAACCCTTATCGCCGTATTGCCTCTTTATCTCGTTGCGGAGTTCGGGGGAAATGTTTCGATAGAAGTCAACTATTACCTCAAGAAAGGGCCGACACTGCTCTGTCAAAGCCTTTGCGTTTAGCGTCCGGGGATTGGCAATTCCTTGGTCATTCACGTATTGCACAATATCGCTTGATACATGGAGCAGTGCATAGACACCTGTGTTGATTGAAAGAATGCCCTGAGCTTCCTTTCCAAGGTCCCACTCCTGCTTCAGCTCTTTGCTGACATAGCCAAAGAATTCCATCAAGAATGGAACGACCAGATTTCGCGCGTATTCATTATCGCCATCTGCGTTATCCAGAAGACCAACCTTCGACGCTGTCGTTCCATCGAAATCGGTAAAGAAGTTGCCCTCTCTTAGGCCCTTGTCGATAGCCTCCATCGTGATACAGCGAGTATCCGTAGTTGCATTTTCACCGATAAGAACACGATCGTATAAAGGGGATCCAAGAGTTTCACCTAACTCCTGAGCAATTTTCAGGCGGAGCGCCTTTCTCCTTTCGGAATAATCGTCCGAGACCCATAGTCGATCAGCATCAAGCGTATTCCGCAGGTTTTTTGGAACTGCCTTCTGGTTCTCGTTGATCTCCATGAAGAGGTCAATCTGCTCTTTCTTGCTTAAATTCTCAAAGGCTACGACCGGGATGGTATTAGTCCGAGCGTATTCAGAATCGGAATAGCCATAGAGCCTGTGCTGCCCATCGATAATATATGCGGAACTATATCGTTTCGGGAGATGAAGTACTCCGATTTGAGTGTCACTATCAGTTTCGGAATACTTTAGATCGAACTGCAATCCTTTACGCTTCGGTGCATCGATGCTAACGATAATAGAATTGGGGAAGTACCCACCGCCATCTACAAACTCCCGAATGGCTTTCAACCGGCTCTTTTTGATGATCCTATGATATGTAGGCATCATCCCTCTATTTGCGTCGCTTCGGTGCAGCACGTAACCAATCTTCAGCAAGCGCTCTGGTTCGATAGAGAAAGAGTAGTAAACATGACCTCCCATTTTTCCCTTAATAGCAGGAACCGTTGAGGGCATTTCATCGATATTCCTACCCCTGAATAACCTGCCTAAAAACTGGTAACGAGCCGTTACCCCGAGATGCTTGGTTAAGCCGATGTAGTACTCAACAGTCTCTTCATCGAAATATTCGAATCCGGCATCTTCAAGTCTCGTCTTGTCCTGTTCTCCCAAGACAATGTTGTGTGTCGCCCAGATAAACTTGGTCTTTAGCTTTTTCCCGTACTGCTTTCGCACGGCCTTAATGATTTCGCCGATATTGCCCTTATAGGCATCAATCTCGGTCTTGAAATCCTTCTTCGACGCCTTCTCTGCCGTCTTGCACTCAACGATAATGGCAGTCTCGTCATCGACGGCAAAAACATCAATCTGCTGAGTAAGGTCTGGATTTGCCTTGCTATAGGAGATGACGAATTTGTCATCTCGATTCATTTTCGAGTAACCCATGCCATAAAGCATTAGCCAAACCTTGTTCACGAATCTTTCTCCAAGAGGCTTTTGCTTCTGGACGCGAATAAACCGCTCATCCTTGTATGTGCTGACGTATTCCCATCCGTCATTCTGAAGGGAGAGCAGAGCGTCCGCCCTTTGTCGCTGGTAGACGTAATCTTTGTTTCTGGCACGATATGCGGCAGTCAATTCGTTATCAGAAACGATGTTCTCCCAGAATTCCTTGTCGCTCATTTATTCCCCTATCCTCGCTTGAGGAATATTAGTAAATATATATTCCTGAGTGTTTCCTCGACGTGCATTGCGACCACCTAAAGTGCTGCTGCGAGAAACATCTAGTTTGATACTGCCAGGAGAGAACAAGCCATCAATTACTTCATGATGAGCGTTCGTAAGAATATAGAAGGCGCCAAGTTCGGAAATGGCGTCGATACAACTCTTCAATTCAAATTGGTCATCGAGAGAGAAAAGCTTCTTGTTGTATTCGATAAAACCATTGTTGTTGTGTGCGACCGTATACGGTGGATCGAGAAAAACAAGATCTCCGGCCTTTACGTCTTTTAGTGATTCTTCAAAAGAACGAGCGAGTAGCGTTGCCCCCTGCAAAGCTTCGCTTGCATGGCGAATTCGCTGAAAATTAAATTTATAGCTGTCTTTTTTCCCGTAAGGCACATTGTATTGGCCTTTTCGATTAACCCTATAAATGCCGTTGAACGATGTTCTGTTCAAGTAAATAAACCGAGCGGCTCTTCGTATCGAATCATCCGGTTCCTCTGACCGTATGGCGTAATACTGATCTTCATTTACGGCCCACTCGTCAATAATCTTGATTACGCTCTCGACGTTATCGCGAACTTCTACGTAAGTGTTAATGAGTTCTTCGTTGATGTCCGAGAGGATCGCTCCGTCTGGAGACAAAGCAAAGAACACGGAGCCTCCGCCGAAAAATGGCTCGTGGTAATTATTGAAATCGAGGTCTTTAATCAAGCCCGGTAGGTATTTTATCAGCCAGTTCTTTCCTCCAGCCCACCGCAAGAACGGCTTTGAGCTTCTATTAAGGGAATGATCCGACATCTAAACTCTCGCGTTCAATTCTTTGTCAAGGCCGATAATTACGCAATTGATGAACATTATGTATTTCCTTGAGCTTCTTTCGAGAAGTAACTGAAGAACTATTAATGGTCTTGACGAACCTGGTTTTGACGAACGGTTCATGCGACTTATTTGAAACACCCCGTCGGCGGGACCCATTAGCGTAAAAATGGCGTAGACCTCACTCAAATCAGAGCTGGAAACCTAAATTACATGCTGCCTCGACCTCACCTGCAAATGTTTCCGTGGCAGATAAACGTGATTTTTATCACGTTCCGAAACTCTTCATTTATGAACTCTTTTCGACCGCCTACCTCTTGATATGCAATCGGTCAAAACTTGTCGTTTTCCTCATCTCCTCATGCGATCTGGTCGAGCATGCCGAATTCGACGCTCTCCTTTCCGTCGAATTGCTGCACGTGCGATTAGACACGCATTAACGCTGAGTGGAGATGGCGTCTCTGTTGCTCTGAGCGATAAATAATCATTTAGCGAAACAGCTCATCGTGGGAGCCGGTTCTTTGGAAGACCGCAAGACCGTTGCCCGTCCTCCAGATGACAAGCCAGTCGCCGGCATTGGCGACGTGGCACTCATTGCTGCCGGACCAGTTCCCTTTGAGCATGTGCATATTGTGCCGTTGCCTCAAAATGCCCCTGGATTCATCGGTGTCTTCCGCAACGAGGTCGATAACCTCCTTGAGCAGGTCAAGGTCGTAGTGCTTCTTGGACAGCCTCTTCGAATCCTTCTGGAACTGCGAGGTGAACTGAATCTCCAGCATCGCTAGAGCCCCATCGCGGTGAACATCTCGTCGGCGTTCTTGTACCCATGGCCTCCTTTGGCGAGGATCTCATCGGCTTCGCGGATGCTTCGCAGGCTCTCCTCATTGGGTTCCGGATAGGCTAGGTTCAAGGGTATGCGGCGCTCGCGCACGATCTGGCGGTAAAAAGCTCGGGTGACGGAAGACAGGTCGAAGCCAAAGTCCTCGACGATGCGGGAGGCGTCGAGCTTGGTCTGCTCGTCGACGCGTACGGTAACGGAACTCATGGCTATCTCCTTTCGTAAGACAATTACATAATAACGTCCTACGACATATATTTCAAAGAATACAGGGGCAAGGAGAGGGCATGAACGAGAAACTAACGTCCGATCGTTTTACTCGACAATTTCGTGTACTTCGAATACGCGAAATATGGTCTGGAGATATTGCGAAGGAGTGTGGCAAAGGGACTGTCCCTTTGCCACATGAGGAAGGGCTCCTATCCCCTCGCCTGCCTGCGCTCCCAGCGAGCCAACTTAATCGTCACCAGCGTAAGCGCCCAGGCGACAAGCGAGAACGCGGCGCCCACGGCACCCACGTACGCAATGCCAATGCTGCTTACCACGGCTCCGCCCACTGCGGTACCAAACGAGATGCCGACGTTAAACGCCATGGGCTCAACCGAACTTGCGAGTACCATCGACTTGGGATGGCGGCTGCGTGCCACGTCCATAAAGTGTGTGATGCACGAGACTGAGAATAGGTACATGAGCAGCGCCAAGCTAAAGACAAAGACCAGCGCGAGCGGCATGGTGCCGCCCACGGCAAACAGCCCGAGCAACGCCGCAGCCTGCAGCACAAACGTCACAAGCAGTGCCTTCATGCCAAAACGTGCGTCGATCCATCCGCCCAGGATGTTCGAGATCAGGCAGAACACGCCGTAGGCCATAAGCGTGGTGCTCGCCTGAACAGTGCCCATACCCAGCACCTGCTCAAGATAAGGCGTAACGTAGCCGTAGAATACATAGACCGAGCCCACGCCAAACAAAAAGATGAGCATGCCGGTGATGATGCTCGGCTCGCGCAGCAGTCCCGCCTGCTCGCGGAAGGTGGCGGGCTCATCGGTCTGCCCGGCGCGCGGCATAAACGCCACGAGCGCTCCGCAGATTAGAACGGCAAAGGTCAGCGTGCCGTACATGGCCACGTGCCAATCGAGCGTGTCGGCCACAAACTTGCCGATCGAAGTGACAAAGACCATCGCCACGGAAAACGCACCATATACCACCGAGATGGCAAGCGAAGTTTGCTGCGGGGACAGCAGCTCTGGGATGTACGTCACACCCACGGCGAGCAGCGCACCCGAGACAGAGCCCAGGACAATGCGCGAGATAAACAGTACCTGGAAGTTGGGCGCCAACGCCATGACCAGGTTGCCGAGCACAAAGACGATGCTGTAGCACACGAGCAGCTGGTAGCGGCGGAAGCGTCCCGTGCTGAGCGCAAGCACCGGTGTGGCGATAGCGTAGACGAGCGCGAACACGCTGATGAGCTGGCCCGCAGTGGCAAGTGATACGCCGAGTTCCGTTGCCAAGTCGCTTTCGATGCCGATGACCACGAACTCCGAGCAGCCGAGCGAGAATCCCAACAGCACGAGCAGCGCCAGGCAGAGCTTGGTGCGCGCGGGGGAGAGCGCAGCGGCGGTTGACTTACTTTTAGACGTGGTTGCGGCGGTCAAGGTTGTCACTCCAATGTCGCATGAATGAGCGGGATTCAATCCCTGCAACTCTAACAGAATGTGTCAGGTGCCTGCCTCCTTTGTCGCAGGTTGCGCTTGCCTGTATAGTCGCAATACAGGTGAAGATGGTCTCAGGTACATCGCGGGCGACAGGAGATCCCATGGGTATGCACACGACAAAGGTTGCAGTGGGCGAGGGCAAGTTTACGCTCGAGGCCCAGCTGACGGTGACGCCGCGAGGCATGGCGGTCTACGCCTGCTCGCCGGAGTTCGCGCACCTGGGCGCCACGGCGCAGGCCATTCCTCGCCCCGAGCCCGGCCGTACGGCGACGGTGAGCATCCTGGCCGTTCCGTGCCATCGAGACGAGATCCCGGCGCACGATATTGCGGCGGCGCTGGCCACGCGCTTTGGCGTGCCGGTAGTTGCAAGCACGGGTTTTCATGTGGAGAACGCGACCGCGGACGACTTGCGGCGCATGCTCGATACCACCAAGGAACTCATCGCCGCGCTCGAGGAGGCCGCAGCCCGCATTCTGCGCGCCGGCTGGGATGAGGGCGGCGCAGGCGCCGAGGTCGTGGCGGTCGATGCCGCGACCGGCGAGGCGCTTGGCCCCGTCGACCGCATCGAGGCCCATACCGGCGAGGGTATCCTGCATCAGGCATTTCTGACGCTTCTGGTCGAGGGCCAGGGCGAAGACGCGCGCCTGCTGCTCTGTCGTCGCAGTCCGCTCAAACACCTGTGGGGCGGGGTGCTGGCCGATAGCTGTGCCGGCCATCCGCTCCCCGGGGAAGACGTCGCGGCCGCCACGGCACGTCGCATCAACGAAGAGCTTGGCATCACGCGCGAGCCCGATCAGCTCAAGCACCTCGGACACGTGGTGTACCGCGAGGACCACGGCGACGGCCGCTGCGAGTGCGAATGGTGCGAGGTGTTCGTAGCCCATGTTGAGCCGGGCGAGCTGCATATCAACCAAGAGGAGATCTCGGAAGTGCGCCGCGTGGCCCCGTCCGAGCTTAAAGGCTACCTGCAGGGTCACCCCGAGCAGCTGGCCCCCTGGCTCCGCGAGGCTCTGGAGGTCCCCTCCATCCGCGCAGCCCTCGCTATGTGAAAAAAGACAGTCCCTTTGCCACATCCAAACCGTCACAACATTTGATGAAAATCTCGAAAACGAGGAAAAGCGTCGAATGTTGTGACGCTTTTTGTCCAGAGGATCGCTCCTCATCCAAAAAACCCGCTTGACTGTATTGCCACAACACAGCGCAACGTAAGGGGTGTCCGATAACGGGCGCCCCTTTTTAAGTGGCAACGTGGCCGCGAATCCGGAGCGCCCCCAACAAGAAAGGTGGGGAGATGGAAGCGGAAAAGAAGGCGTTTAAGATCACCAAGCGCGAAATTGGCTTTGTGCTGGGTATCGTTGTCTTTTTGCTGGTGAAGTTTCTTCCTTTGGCGGAGCTGAGCTCGACGGTCGAGCTCACGGTCGGCGGTCAGACCTGTCTGGCACTGACGCTCGCCACGGTGGTGTTCTGGGCATGCGGTGTGGCGCAGCCTGGCTTTGTGGGCCTGCTCTATTGCGCGCTGCTCGTTCTATTCAAGGTGTGCGTGGACGACACGGGCGCCGCGAGCATCTCGGCGACGGTCGCCTCCACGTTTAGCTCGTGGACCAAAGCCACTATGTGGCTCGTCATCGGCGCCTACCTCATCGCCAGCGCGGTCAAGGAGTCGGGCCTGGGCGAGCGCATCGCCTATGCGTTTATGCTCAAGTTCGTGCGCGACGCCAAGTCGCTCATCATCTCGATCTTCGCGCTCACCTTTGTGCTGTCGCTGCTGATCCCGCATCCGTTCCCCCGCGCCTTCCTCATCCTCGCCGTCGTCTCGGTCATCGCCGAGTCCGCCGGCTACGGTGACGACGACAAGGGTAAGCTCGGCTTCCTCGTGTTTGCCGCTGCTGCCCCGGGCTCCATGTTCTTCCTGACGGGCGACTCCACACTCAACCCGCTCGTCGCGCAGTACAGCGCCGAGGCCGGCGGCATGAGCCCGTCCTTCGTCGACTGGTTCCTGTACATGAGCGTGCCTATGCTGGTCGCGCTGCTGTGCACCCTGTTCCTGGGCCTCTTCCTCTTTAAGCCCAGCAAGGAGCTCGTTTACGATCGCGAGCAGATCGTGGCCAAGCAGGCCGCGCTCGGCAAGCTCTCCGTCAAGGAGATCCGCACCATCGTGTGGCTTGTCATCGCCATCGCGCTGTGGCTTACCGTCTCGGGCGATTACATCGGCTGGGTGACGCTTGCCATCGGTGTCGCGCTCGCCATGCCCATCATCGGCGAGGTTCTCACTCCTGCCAGCTGGAACGCTGTCGACATCAAGTCCCTCATGTTCCTGACGGCCGCCATGGCCGTGGGTTCCGTGGGCGGCGCCACCGGCATGAACGCCTGGATCGCCGACGTCGTGCTTCCCAGCTCCGTGCCCGAGAACATCTTCCTGTTCGCCCTGCTCGTCGCCGCGCTCTCCATGATCATCCACATGTTCATGGGCTCGGTCATGGCCGTGCTCGGTGTGTGCGTGCCGGCGTTCATCAGCTTCGCGGCCGGCTCCAGCGTAAGCCCGCTTGCCGTGGCGCTCATCGTCTTCACGTCCATCAACATCCACTACATCCTGCCGTTCCACAACCTGCCGATCCTTATCGGCGAGGGCAAGGACGCCGGCGGCTACACCTCCAAAGAGGCCATGCGCATGGGTATTCCCCTCACCGCGGTCGTCTTTATCGTCGTGCTGGTCGAGGCCGCCTGGTTCCACCTCTTTGGCCTGATGTAAGCAGTCGAGTGCTTGGCTGTAATTAGCCGAGTGCTTGAACTGCGAGTGCCCGAGCGCCCCATCTATGAGCGCTGCGGCCCCATTACGTTACCAAGCCCGGCGGCATCCTCGCCGCCGGGCACTCTCCCGAAAGGAGCATGCTATGTCCACTACCGATGCTTCCCAGATCCACGACCTGCGCTCCGCGCTCGACTTTTTGCGCGAGATGCCGGGCCAGCTGCTCGAGACCGACACTCAGGTCGATCCCGATGCCGAGGTCTCGGGCGTCTACCGTCACGTCGGCGCCGGCGGTACCGTTATGCGCCCGACCAAAGAGGGTCCGGCGATGGTCTTCAACAACGTCAAGGGCTTTGACGATGCCAAGGTCTGCATCGGCATGCTTGCCAGCCGCAAGCGCGTTGCCGCCCTGCTCGACCTGGACGAGGAGCACCTGGGCCTCGAGATCGGCAAGCGCTTCGAGAACCTGATCGCGCCCGAGCAGATCGCCGAGGGTGCGCACGTCGACTGTCAGGAGGTCGTGTACAAGGCGACCGACGAGGGCTTTGACCTGCGCAAGATCGTTCCCGCTCCCACCAACACGCCCGTCGATGGCGGCCCCTACATCACCATGGGCCTCGCCTACGGCACGAGCCCCGACGGCTCCCAGTCCGACGTGACCATCCACCGCTTCTCCTGCGTCGACAAGGATAAGCTTGCCATGTGGATTACCCCCGGCAGCCGTCACCTGGGCGCGTTCTTTGACGAGTACTGCCAGCGCGGCGAAGACATGCCCATCTCCATCTCCATCGGTTTGGACCCCGCCGTGTACATGTGCTGCGGTTTTGAGGCTCCCACCACACCGCTCGGCTTCAACGAGCTGCAAATTGCCGGCGCCCTGCGCGGCCACGCTGTCGAGCTTGCCGACTGCGTCACCGTTCCGCAGAAGTGCATTGCCAATGCCGAGTACGTGCTCGAGGGCTACCTCATGCACGACGAGACCATCAACGAGGACGTCAACGGCCACGGCTACGCCATGCCCGAGTTCCCCGGCTACACCGGTGGCGCCAAGGTTTGCCCGGTGATCAAGATCACCGCCGTCACCACGCGTACCAACCCCATCATGGAGAGCTGCATCGGCCCTTCGCACGAGCACGTGTCCATGGCCGGCATCCCCACCGAGGCTTCCATCTACAAGATGGTCGAGACCGCTATCCCGGGCCGCCTGCTCAACGTCCACGCGGCTCCCTGCGGCGGCGGCAAGTTCGTTGCCATCATGCAGTTCAAAAAGTCGAGCAAAAATGACGAGGGCCGCCAGCGCAATGCCGCCATGCTCGCCTTCTCGGCATTCTCCGAGCTCAAGCACGTGATCCTGGTCGACGAGGATGTCGACATCTTCGACATGAGCGACGTGATGTGGGCCATGACCACGCGCTTCCAGGCCGACGTGGACCTCATCACCATTCCCGGCTGCCACTGCCACGTGCTCGACCCGTCCAACGACCCCGCGTTCGACCCGAGCATCCGCGAGCACGGCATCGCCTGCAAGGCCATCTTCGACTGCACGGTCCCGTTCGACCTCAAGAAGAACTTCATCCGCTCGCAGTTCATGGAGATCGACAAGGACAAATGGGCCGCAGAGCTCGCCTTCTAGTAAGTAGCCCTACCGAGTAACTAAGTAAGGAGTTGTCATGCCTGAGTCTTCTGTCCGTCCCCGTCGCATCGTCGTTGGCGTTTCGGGCGCCAGCGGTGCCGCGCTGGGCCTTGAGTGCCTCAAATGTCTGCGTCAGGCAGGTGCCGAGTCGGCGCTTGTCGTCACGCGCGGGGGAGAGATCACCATCGAGCAGGAGCTCGGCATGACGCTCGACGAGTATGCCACGCATGCCGATGTGGTCTACGACAACAAGAATATCGGCGCCGCCATCGCAAGCGGCACCTATCCGGTCGATGGCATGATCGTGGCACCCTGCTCCATGAAGACGCTCGCCGGCATTGCGAGCGGCTACAGCGAAAACCTGTTGTTGCGCGCGGCCGACGTGCAGATGAAAGAGCAGCGCCGCCTGGTGCTCATGGTGCGCGAGACGCCCTTCAGCGCCATTCACGTCGATAACATGGCGCGCCTGGCGCGCGTGCCCGGCATCATGCTCATGCCGCCCATGCTCACGTTTTACAACGGCCCCGCCACGCTCGATGACGCGGTGCATCACATCGCCGCCAAGGCGCTCGAGGCCGTCGGCGTGTCATGTGCAAACTATAAGCGCTGGTCATAGGCGTCTTTAGGGTAGGATACGAGGAGTGTTTGAGCCCGCTGCCCCTGTGGGCGGCGGGCTTTTCGCGTCAAAGGATGTGTCGGGAGGATCTATGCAGACGGGCATGTATGCGATTAGCGAGATGGCGAGCTTGTTCAATGTTTCGCGCCAAACGCTCATTTACTACGACAAGATCGGTCTGTTTAAGCCCGCCGTGGTGAACGAAAAGGGCTACCGTTTCTATTCGCCCACGCAGATCCCGCTCATGCGTCTGATCTGTATGCTGCGTGACCTGGGGCTCGAACTCGACGAGATCGACCGTCTGACCTCGACGTTCGACATTAGCGAGATGACCGATCACCTGCGCTCGCGGGTGCAGGCGCTCGATGAGCAGATTGCCGGGCTCAAATCCGAGCGCGCGAGCGTGCAGGAGCGTCTGAGCTTTTACGACGAGGCGGTTTACTGGCGCGAGCGCGAGGGCAAGCCGGAGCTCAAGCAGTTCGAGCGCCGCTACGTGGTCTTTGAGGAGTTTCCGGGCGATATCGAGCGCGGCCGCTCGATGCTTCACCCCACGCTCATGCGGGCCATCCTGCGCATGCGTACGTTGACGGGCACGCGTCCCATGCGCGGCTGGGGTGCCATGCTGCGTCGTGAGGCGCTGCATTCCGACGACCCTATCGCCGGCGCCGGCTCCTTTGCCGTGCTACCGCGCGGTGTCGAGGAGCTGCTGCCGAGCGATCCCGCCGAGCTGGCAGAAACCGGCATCGAAGTACTGCCCGAGGGCACGTATCTGTGCATGAGCCGCTGGGGCATGCCGTACGAGCCCGAGGGCATCCGCGCCGTCGTGGCCTGCATGGACGAGCACGCGCTCCAGCCCGTTGGCAACGCTTTCGACTTTTGCTACCTCGATACCACGAGCTACGACGAGTCCCACCAAGAGGACTTTTGCTGCATCCAAATCCCTGTTACCCTCCAGATGTGACAAAGGGACAGTCCCTTTGTCACATTCGTGGTGTGGCTGCTGCCCAAACCGTCACAACATTTGATGAAAATCTCGAAAACGAGGAAAAGCGTCGAATGTTGTGACGCTTTTCCTGTCTGTGCCGGCGAGCTCCCGTGCCATCTGGGGGTATAAGGCTGGCAAGTGTTTATTTGCGAGGCTTAAGGGGCGCCCCGTATGGATATCGATAACTTTGAATGGTGGTATAGCGAGGGCGAGGCTCCGGACGAGGAGTGGGACGAGCCCGCGCCGTGTGACGTGTCGAGCGACGAGGACGGGACCGGCAGCGATGCCGCTGTCGAGCCTGAAGCCGCCTCCGATGCCGCCGAGCCCCTGACCTTTGAGCAGGTTTGGGCCCAAGCCGAGGCAGACGAGGCCAAGGCTGACGCTACGGCCACACTCGGTGAGCCGGCGGACATGTCCATCTCGCCGGCCAAGACCCCGCAGCCGCGCCATAACATCGACCCCGGCAGTACGGCATCCTTCAGCATTCTCGACGTGCCCTCGCAGGGTGCCCAAGCACCCGCGCCCACACGTCGCCCCGACCTGGCTCGCGAGGAAGATGCGGGACGTCGCTCTCCGCTTGGCCCCATCCTTATCGCCTTCATGGCCGGCGTTATCGCATGCTCGGTAATTGGAAACGTCTGGAGCCATGTTGAACAACAACGAAAAGACGCCGCCAAGGTCGAGATGTCCGTCGAACAATCGCTCAGCCGCACGCGCTCGGTGCATGTATCGGTCGAGGTCAAGGACGGCGCGACGTGGGACACCGCGCGCGGCGACAGCCAGATGCTCGTCCATATCGTGGGTCGCACGCTCAAGGGGCAAGCGATCGACGAGTACCAATACGTCAATTCCGAAGGTGACGGCATCGAGCTCAAGCCCGGCGACTACGAGCTCACGGTCGATGAGCCGCCCGTCGTCACCGACGGCACGCGTTACCGTGCCTCAAAGCGCATGGTTCCGGTGAGTTTTAATTCACAGGCGCCCGATACGGTCGATAGCACGCCGCAGGGCGGGTTTGACCTTTACGCTATTGCTCAATAACTGCACCTGTCGCTCAACCCCGCCGCCAAGAGTGGGACAATAGCCCTCGACACCGTTGTTTACTATTGGAGGAAGTAGCATGTCCACCGTCACTACCATCAAGCGCGGCGGCCTCACCGCGGCCATCGATTCCATGGGTGCCCAGCTCACGAGCCTTGCCCTCAACGGCAACGAGTATCTGTGGCAGGGCGATCCCACCTTTTGGGGCAAGCATGCGCCCATCCTGTTCCCCATTGTGGGCTCGCTGCGCAACAACACGGCAACGTCTGCGGCCGGCACCTGCGAGATGCCGCGCCACGGACTCGCGCGCATCGTCGAGCACAAGCTGGTCGAGGTTTCGGAGGACGGCTCCTCGGTAACGTACGAGATCACCGATACGCCCGAGTCGCTCAAGGCCTTTCCGTTTCACTTTAAGCTCAACATGACCTATGCCCTGACCGGCGACGCCACGCTTACCCAGACCTTTGCCGTTACGAACACCGGCGACGTGGACCTGCCGTTCTCGGTGGGCGGCCACCCCGCATTTAACGTGCCCGCCCCCGGTGCCGAGGACGAGGTATTCGAGGATTACGAGCTGGCGTTTACCGAGGCCTGGACGAACGAGGCTCCCATCATCACGCCCGACGGTCTCATGACGTTCGAGGGTAGCTACAAGGCTCCCGATAACTCGGACGTGCTGCCCATCACGCACCGCAGCTTCGATAACGATGCCATCATGTTCACCGATACTTCGGGCTCCACGCTCACGCTGCGCGGCCGCAAGTCGGGCCACGGCGTCAAGATCGACTTTGAGGGCTTTAAGTACATCGGCGTGTGGTCTGCCGCCAACGACGCTCCGTTTGTGGCGCTCGAGCCCTGGACCGGCCACACCACCATGGACACCGAGGACGATGTCTTTGAGCACAAGGTCAACACCATCACGTTGGCACCGGGCGCTACCGACATCCGTTCCTTTAGCGTCACCCTGCTCTAGAGGTTCCGCCGTTCTAACGAACGACGGACCGGTCGACGCTGCGCGCCACCCAGAGCGACAATTTGTCATTCAAAAGGCAAGGCATGACCAGAAGGTCTATGCCTTGCCTTTTTCATGCCAAGTGGTACATGGGGCAGGCTGCTTTGCGCCAATCGTCCTCGTGTGTCTATTAATTTTTCGCGCACATGCCGCGCTGCTGGTCGCGGGCGTATATCCTGTCTTATTGTCAGCAAAACGAAATTGGGAAGGCACCAGATGCAATCTCGACAACAGCGCGACGCGCATCCACAGCCGGTATGCAGCCGTCGCATCTTTTTGGGTAGCGCTCTCGCTGCGAGCGCTTCTGTCGTCGCCGGCGCACTTGCCGGCTGCCAGTGTCCCTCCACGCTGGAAGTAGTTCAGCCCACGACGGGCGGCGGTCGCGATGACCTGTCCGATTCCGTTATCGGCAAGGATAAGATCCGCATCGGCATGGAGGCGGCCTACGCCCCGTACAACTGGCAGGTTTCCGAGGCCAGCGAGTTCACGATCCCCATCGACAACGTGCAGGGCGCCTATGCCGATGGCTACGACGTGCAGATCGCCAAGATCGTCTGCAAGGCTCTCGGCGGCGAGCCCGTTGCCGTCAAGCAGAGCTTCTCGGGCCTTATCGACTCGCTCAACAACGGCCAGATTGACCTCATCATCGCCGGCATGAGCGCCACGCCCGAGCGCGAGGAGTCCGTCGGCTTTTCCGACCCGTACTTCATTGGCTACTTTGGCCTGTTCGTAAAAGAGGGCTCGCCCTACCAAAACGCCACCAAGCTCAGCGACTTCAGCGGTGCCACGGTGCTCGGCCAAAAGGACACCATGCTCGATACCGTCATCGACGAGATTCCGGGCGTTGTGCACAAGAACCCGGTCGATTCGGTCCCCACGGTGTTCTCGAATCTGCTGCAGGGCACGTGCGACGCCGTGACCTACAACACGGAGAACGAAAAGGGCTATATGGCCCAAAATCCCGGTATCGTCCCCATCCACTTTGCCGAGGGCGAGGGCTTTAAGCAGGAGGTCACGGCGAATGTCGGTTGCCGCAAGGGATCGGACAAACTGCTTAAGCTCATCGACAAGACACTCAAGGGCATCAGCCAGGAGGAGCGCGACCAGATGTGGGACGCGTGCCTCGACCGTCAGCCGGCATAGGGAGGCAGCATGAAAGGCATCAATCGTCTGGCCTCCTTTATCAAGGCCGACCACCGTTATGTGTACCTGGGCACGAGCGTTATCGCGGCGCTCGGCTTGGCATTTAGCCAGCGCAACCCCACGCCGCTGAGCTTTTTGGCGCCCACCGGCATCTTCCAGGATTGCCTTTGGGCGATTCTTTGGGCCTGGATCGTCGTGTCGGCGGCAGCGCTCGTCACCAAGGTTATGCACTGGAGCGACTATCGCGAAACGTCGCCGTTTGCATCCGAGCGTTTCCGTCGCGGCGCGCGCCTGGGCAGCTATGTCGTGGTTGCCATCGCGGCGATCTTCTTTATCGACCGCTGCGTCATGTCGTTTGTCGACCTGGTGCAGGTGAGCATTGTCTCGGACTCCAATCCCAGCGACTTTCTGTCGAGCTTGGTCTACATGACCTACAAGAGCGGCGACTTCTTTATCCGCGGTATCGAGATCACCATCGCGCTTGCCACCTTCGGCACGGTCATCGCCTTCTTCTTGGCGCTGCTCTTTGTGTTCTTGCGCACCCAGACCTTCGATCGCGTCGACAACGACCTGGTGCGCTTCTTTAAGAGCATTGGCCGAGGCTTTGCGACCGTCTATTCCACCGTCGTGCGCGGCACGCCCATGATGGTCCAGGGCCTGCTCATCTATTACGCGGGCTTTACCGTTCTGCGCGGCATGGGCTTCGAGACCGCCCAGGCCAACCAGATCTGGAGTACCTTCACCGCCGGCCTCGTCACCATCTCGCTCAACTCTACCGCCTACATGATGGAGGTCCTGCGCGGCGGCATCGAGTCCATCGATCCCGGCCAGGCCGAGGCAGCGCGCTCGCTGGGCCTGTCGCAGTGGCAGGCTATGCGCAAGGTCGTGTTCCCTCAGGGTATTAAAAACGCGATCCCGGCGCTCACCAACGAGCTCATCATCAACATCAAGGACTCGTCGGTGCTCTCGGTCATCGGCGTGTTCGACCTCATGTACGCCACCACCACCGTCGCCGGCGTGTACTACCGCCAGATGGAGGTCTACTGCGTGGCGCTCGTGGTCTATCTGATTCTGACGCTCGTGGCGAGCCGCCTGCTCGAGGCCTTTGGCAAAAAGCTCGGCGCCGAGGCTCCTGCCACGCTGCCCAGCTCTAACTAGGCTTAAGACGAGGAGAATCATCATGGCAGATACCGCCACTACCGGCACTGCGGCAGCCGTGCAAAACCAAGAGCCGCTTATCCGCGTCGAGGGCCTGCGCAAGAGCTTTGGCTCACTCGAGGTACTCAAGGGCATCGACTTGTCCGTCAATCCCGGCGAGGTCGTCACCATCATCGGCGCCTCGGGCTCGGGCAAGTCGACGTTTCTGCGCTGCCTTAACCTGCTCGAGACCCCGGACGCGGGCCATATCTGGTTCCACGGTCAGGACCTTACTGCCGAGCGCTGCAATATCAATAAACTGCGCGAGGACATCGGCATGGTGTTCCAGGGCTTCAACCTGTTCAACAACATGGACGTGCTCGACAACTGCACGCTCGCGCCCGTCACGCTCAAAAAGAAGAGCAAGGCCGAGGCCGAGAAGGTCGCGATGGAGCATCTGACGAGCGTGGGACTCGAAAAGTTCGCGCACGCCGCCGTTGGTCGCCTGTCCGGTGGTCAAAAACAGCGCGTGGCCATCGCTCGTGCCCTATGTATGAATCCGCAGATCATGCTGTTCGACGAGCCGACCTCCGCGCTCGACCCCGAGATCGTGGGCGAGGTGCTCGAGGTCATGCGCAAGCTCGCCGCCGACGGCATGACCATGGTCGTCGTCACGCACGAGATGGCCTTTGCCCGCACGGTGTCCGACCGCGTGGTCTTTATGGACAAGGGCGTGGTGCTCGAGGATGCCGCGCCGGCCGAGCTCTTCGGCAACCCCAAACACCAGCGCACTCGTGAGTTCCTCTCTCGCTATCTCGAGGACAAATAACCGACCGCAAACGCTTACGTTGCAAGGCCGCTCCCGTGGGGCGGCCTTTGTCGTCACAATCGAAAGGATGTCATGGCCGAGGTTTGGCGCTTCTTTGCGCATGAGGACGATTTTGCCGATATAGACGAGGCCGGCGCGTGCGAGCACTTGGGCCGCGTGCTGTCGTTTCCGACCATTTCGAGCATGGATGCCGAGGCGGTGGATTGGCAGCCCTTCGACGACCTGCGCGCGTATATGCAGCAGGCCTGGCCGCACGTATTTGCGGCGGGCGAGGTCGAGCTTGTCGGCCATTCGCTGTTGGTGACGCTTGGCGGTTCCGACTCCGCCCTCAAACCCGTCATGCTCATGGGCCACATGGACGTGGTCCCCGTGGTGCCGGGTACCGAGGCCGACTGGACGCACGCCCCCTTTAGCGGACAGGTGGACGACACCTACATTTGGGGTCGCGGCGCTATCGACATGAAGGATCAGGTCGCAGGCATTCTCGAGGCGGTTGAGTATGCGCTGGCGCACGGTTGGCAGCACGAGCGCATGCTGCTCCTGGCCTTTGGTCAGGACGAGGAGACGACGCAGTACGGCGCAGGCGCCATCGGCCGCGTGCTCGAGGAGCGCGGTGTTGAGCTCGAGTTTCTGATCGACGAGGGTGACTACCGTATCGTTTCGGCTGCCGAGTACGGCGCGGGCGAGGGCTGGCTTATGCATGCCGACCTGGCCGAAAAGGGCTACGCCGATATCGTGTTGAGGACGCGTAGCGAGGGCGGGCATTCGTCTAACCCCTACGGCGGCACGTCGCTCGAGGTGCTCAGCCGTGCCATCGCCGCAATCTGCGATATCGAGTGGCCGACGCGCGTGACCGATCTGCTTGCCGCGCAGCTTGTCGAGCTGGGGCTCTACACGGCGGATGAGATTGCCGCCAACGGGGGCGCCATTGTCCGCGATTGCCTCGCCAGCAAGAAGCTCTATCCGCTCGTGACCACCACCTGTGCACCGACCCAAATCGAGGGCGGTAGCACCGGTGCTAACGTGATGCCGCAGGATATGTGGGCCAACATTAACTTCCGCATGCTCGAGGGCACGAGCGTGGCCGACGTTGTGGCGCGCTGCCGTGAGGCGGTTGCCGGGGCGGACCTTGCCGGTCGTGTCGAAGTGGAGCTGGGCCCCGGCAGCTCCGAGCCCTCGCCGTCCCCGCGCATCGGTGGCCCCGGCCTCGAGGCGGTTCGCTCCATCGCCGCCCGCTATTTCCGCGATCCAAAGGGGACGGAGGAAAACGGATCATCCGAGCCGTTGGCGATTGTCCCCTCGACCGTGATCGGCGCGACCGACGCTGCCAACTACCAGCACATTTGCTCCGAATGCATTCGTTTTTCGGCGTTTGTGGTCGACGACGACGAGTGCGACCGCGGCGTCCACGGCACCAACGAGCGCATCACCCGCCGCGCCTACCTCCAGGGTGTTCGCTTCCTCATCGCCCTGCTTCAAACGCTCTAGAATGTGACAAAGCGACGCTTCCTTTGTTAGCCGTTGGGGACGTTCTTAAACGACTAGCCGTTAAGGAACGTCCCCAACGGCTACGTCCACTCATTCCGTGCGGGTTATATGCAGGTTTGCCTGCGCACGCTATCATGTATGGGTTAGACCGCAACTATGTACCCCATACGCGAAGGGATGCGCATGTATCTGAAGATCGACATGTTCTAGCCGGGCTTACCCCCGCAGTGGCGCCGTGCGCCCCATCAGCTCTGCCGATTTTCACCTTCACGCATATAAAGGAGTCCCGCCATGCGCGACAAGCTCGAAAAGATTATCAAGGCCTACGAGGAGCTCGAGAAGAAGCTTTCCGACCCGGCCGTCGCCTCCGATATCAAGGAGTTCACGCGTCTCAACAAGGAGTACGCGCACCAGTCCGACCTCATTGCCGCCTCGCGCGAGTACATCGGCGCGCTCGATGACATCGAGGCTGCCAAGGAAATGCTCCACGATACGACCGATGCCGATGAGAAGGAGATGCTCCAGATGGACATCTCCGAAAACGAGGCCAAGCTTCCCCAGCTCGAGGAAGACATTAAGTACATGCTCATCCCGAGCGACCCCAACGACGACAAGAACACCATCGTCGAGATTCGCTCCGCCGCCGGTGGCGACGAGGCGGCTATCTTTGCCGGCGATCTGTACAAGATGTATCAGCGCTTCTGCGAGTCGCGCGGCTGGAAGACCACCGTGCTCGACTCCAGCCCCAGCGAGGCCGGCGGCTTTAAGTCCATCGAGTTCAAGGTCGAGGGCGACCGCGTCTACTCCGTCATGAAGTTCGAGTCCGGCGTGCACCGCGTCCAGCGCGTTCCCAAGACCGAGTCCCAGGGCCGTATCCAGACCTCCACGGCAACCGTCGCCGTGCTTCCCGAGGCCGAGGAGATCGACGTCCAGATCAACCAGTCTGACCTGCGCATCGACACTTACTGCGCTTCGGGCCCTGGCGGTCAGTGCGTTAACACCACCTACTCCGCCGTGCGCATCACCCACCTGCCCACCAACACCGTGGTGCAGTCGCAGGAGCAGCGCTCCCAGATTCAGAATCGCGAGGTCTGCATGCAGATGCTGCGCGCCCGTCTGTACGAGATGGAACTCGAGAAGCAGCAGGCAGAGCTTGGTGCCGAGCGCCAGAGCCAGATCGGCCACGGCAACCGTTCCGAGAAGATCCGCACCTACAACCAGCCCCAGGACCGCGTGACCGATCACCGCATCGGTTTCAACTCCACCTACAACGGCGTCCTTCTAGGCGATCAGCTCGGCACGGTCATCGAGGCGCTCGCCGCCGCCGAGCGAGCCGAGAAGCTGGCACAAGCAGTCTAAGTTCCGCCGTTCTACCGAACGGCGGACCAGCCGACGCTGCGCGCCGTCCAGAGCGACAATTTGTCATTCAAAAGGCAAGGCATGACCAGAAGGTCTATGCCTTGCCTTTTTCATGCCAACTTGTTCGCTCTGGACGTCGCTCGCTGACATTGCCAAAACATTGGCGTTTCCTTGGTTGTCAAATGATCCGTAGGGAGTCATTGGTGACATTGCATTGATATTTTATTCAGTCGGCTGTGATGTCATTTGAGCTGCTTACCTGCTTAAGGTAATTGACGGCATATATCTGCTATCGAAAATATTGCTCGAAAAATTGTCCAAGAAGTCGCGGGGCGATTTTTGATGGGTCGCGCGTCAAGTGATTTGGCAAGTTCTTGGTTAGATATTGGTCAGTTTTGGGGCAACCTTGCCAAAAACTTGACGGATGCAGATTTAGACGTCAGCGAATGAACACTTTGAGCGAGCTCGGTGCAAAATTCTGGGCTGATTCTCGATAATCGCCTTTAATCGCCCCTTGCCAAGCGCTGGCCTCGCTTACAATCTGCTCCGACATTCGCGCGCCGTCCGGCGCTTAAGAGGGGAGGGCCCCATGGCAAACGAGATTTGGACCATCAAGCGTTGTCTCGAGTGGACCAAGGAGTACCTGGCCGAGCGCGGCGAGGAGCACCCCCGTCTTTCTGCCGAGTGGCTGCTGTGCGCCGCCACGGGCCTGGCGCGCATTGACCTATATATGCGTATGGACGAGACGCTTAACGCGGCCCAGCTCGAGACCATGCATGCGGCCGTTGTCCGCCGCGCTAAGGGCGAGCCGCTGCAATACATCACGGGCAGCACGCAGTTTCGCATGATCGACGTCGCGTGCGCCCCCGGTGTGCTCATTCCGCGCCCCGAGACCGAGATGCTCGTCGAGGAAGTCCTCAATTATCTGGATGCCGAGGTACTGAGCCCCGAGGCCGCTGCCCGTCAGCGTGTTGAGCTGCCTTGGAACGATGAGGTCGAGGAGGCACGCAAGGCCGAGGCCGCATTGGCCGACGAGCGAGCGACGGCCGAGCGCCGTGCCGCCAACCTCACAGCTGCCGACGAGGCGGCGCTAGGCGGCGATGTGCTGGGCAGTCGCGCTTATGCCGAGGAACTGGCCGATCGCGAGGCCGAGGAAGCCGCCGCGCAGGCGGCAGAAGCCGAAGCGGCAGAAGCAGAGGCCATGGAAACCCCCGAGCCCGAGCTCGACGAATACGGCATCGCCATTGAGGACAACGACCAACAGGCGACTCCCGCGCAAGATGCCGCCGAGGCCAACGTATCTGCCCCAGCCGAGCCCCGCACTGCCCGCGTTCTCGAGGTCGGCTGCGGCACGGGCTGCATTTCGCTCTCCCTTGCCTGGGAGCGCCGCGGCCACGTTACCTGCACTGCTACCGATATCGAGCCGCGCGCCATCGATCTGGCCACCAAAAACCGTGATGCGCTTGGCCTCACGTCCGACGAGGTCGCCTTCAGCCTCACAAACCTGGTGAGTTCCATTCCCCGCGAAGAGTGGGGCACCTTTGATGTGCTCGTCTCCAACCCACCTTACATCCCGACCGACGTCATGCGCTCGCTGCCGCATGAGGTCAAGGACTTTGAGCCCGATCTGGCGCTCGAGGGCGGCGCCGACGGCCTCGATATCTTCCGCCGCCTGCTCAACGCGGCGCCCTACATGCTGCGTGCCGGCGGCCTGTTTGCCTGCGAGCTCTACGAGGGCGCGCTCGACGCCGCGGCCGAGCTCTGTCGTCAAGCAGGCCTTTCGGACGTGCGTATCGTCCACGACCTCACCGATCGCCCCCGCATTGTCCGAGCCATCGTCACCGAGCCCAAGCAACGCCAGTAATATTTATTAACTGGTTAGCAAAAATTATAAAGTAGTTTATAATTAGGACGGCTGAAAGAGGTCGGCCCATGCAACCTCCTACCTTTCGGGAAATCATTGCCCTACTCAAGCACGATGGATTCGTGAAGGTCGCGCAAGTCGGTAGTCATGCTAAGTATGTTTCTGGTGACCGCGTTGTCACCGTGAACGGCTCTGGTGGTGATCGACCAAAGAAGGGCACGTGGGCAAGTATTCGTCGCCAAGCTGGATGGTAGTTGGAGGCAAAATGAGGCAGCGATTTACCTATGACTGCGTTCTCATAAAAGAAGACGATGGTTACTGCGCTAGCTTCCCGCAGATTCCCGGCGCCTTTGCCGATGGCGATACGCGCGAAGAAGCGATTGCCCATGCCACCGAGGCACTGATGGCGTTTTTGGCCGACGACCTCAACAACGGTTTGACTCCGGCAGGGTACGAACGCTCGGCCGAGGTCGTGGCCCTTTCAGTCGAAATCGACCACGAGGACGCTCGGGAAGCGGCGTGCCGAACATTTAAAGACGCAGCGCTGGACCTCAAAGTCTCCGCTCCGCGGATTACCGCGCTGGTCAAAGCCGGAAAGCTCGATGTTGAACTCGTCGACGGCCGTCGGATGATAACGATAGACAGCATCGAGCGTTACGCCGCCCAAGAACGTCACGCCGGCAGGCCAAAGAAGTTCGTCGCAGTCCAATAACCCCCTCACTTTCACCGACTACTAGAGCCGCTCACCAAACCAACATGCGCTCTGGGCAAATAGGTTGAACGTTTCGTGCGAGAATGCCCCACAGTAAACAAACTTGCACCAGAGCGTAAGGGGCTGGCATACACATGCAGACGGTCTATCGGGTATACGAGGGAACGCGCGAGCCGCATCGGCTTGCCGTCGAGCGCACGGCCGAGGTGCTCGGCCGCGGCGGCCTGGCTTTGATCCCGACCGAGACCGTCTACGGTGTCGCCGTGGCAGTCAACGCCTTCTCGGACGCCGTGCCCCAAGATACAAGCGAATTCCCATCGTGGCCGCGCGATCCGCAGGCTGCCGTCAATGGCGCCGCAGTTCCTGCGCTCGGCACCGGCTATCGCCGTATCTTCACTCTCAAGCAACGTGAACTCACGCAAACCGTCGCTTGGCTGGTCGATGGCGTCGAAGCACTCGACCGCTATGGCGTGGATATCCCGGAAGATGCCCGCATACTCGCGCGACGATGCTGGCCGGGAGCCCTGACTATCGTGGTCAAGGCAGCTCCCTGCGTGCCGACCTTTATGCGCGCTGCCGACGACACGGTGGCACTTCGCGCTTCGGCCTCGCCCGTGGTGCAGGCGCTCATTCGCGCCTGTGGCAGCCCCCTTGCCTGCACCAGCGCCAACACGCATGGCGCGCCCGCGCCGGCAAGTTTTATCACGGTGGAGGGTCGCATCCTGGAGGGGGTCGATGTTGCCGTCGACGCCGGTGAGACCCCGTGTCGCGACGCCTCGACCATCGTGTCGTTTCAGCACGGCGAGCTCCAGATCCTGCGCCAAGGCGCACTTCCCGCATCAGAGATCGAACGGGTCCTGTCCGACCCGATGCAATAGAAAGGTTTAAGCGATGTCGTTGAATCTGGGCAGCCTGGGCATGGAAGATGCCTCGTTTGACTTTGGCGGTTCCTACATCATGGCGCTCGACTGCGGCACCACCTCGGTACTTGCGACCATCGTCGACGAGTACGGCTGCATCGTCGCGCAGGCACGTCGCAGCGTCAAAACCAGCTTTCCGCGTCCCGGCTGGGTGGAGCAAGACCCCATGGCGGTCCTTGCTAGCCAGATCGCCGTCATGATGGAAGTCCAGTTTAAGAGCGGTATCCACTCCGACCGCATTGCCGCCATCGGCATCTCCAACCAGCGCGAGACCACGGTGGTCTGGGATCGCGTGAGCGGTCAGCCGATCTATAACGCTATCGTATGGCAGTGCCGCCGTACCGCACCTCTGATCGACGAGCTTGTCGAGCAGGGCGCAGAAGGGCTGGTGCGCTCCCGCACGGGACTCACGCTCGACCCGTATTTCTCGGCCTCCAAGGTGCAGTGGATTCTCGACAACGTCGACGGCGCACGCGAAAGCGCGGCGGCGGGCGACCTCATGTTTGGCACCATCGACACCTGGCTCATCTACAACCTCACCGGCGGCCAGGTCTTTGCCACCGACTACACCAATGCCAGCCGCACGGCACTCTTTAATATCCATACGCTCGATTGGGACGACGACCTGCTGGCACTCTTTGACGTTCCACGTTCCATGATGCCCGAGGTTCGCTGGAGCTCGGGCGACTACGGCCGCGTCGCGAGCGACATCATGACCAACATGCCGCCCATCATGGGCGTGGCGGGTGACCAACAGGCGTCGCTGTTCGGCCACTGCTGTTTCCGTCCCGGCCAGACCAAAAACACCTATGGCACGGGTTGCTTTATGCTCATGAACACCGGCGACGAGATCGTCGAATCCAAGAATGGCCTGGTCTCCACCATCGGTATCGCTGCGGACGGCAAAGTCAGCTATGCGCTCGAGGGCTCTATTTTTGCCGCCGGCTCAACGATGAACTGGCTTCGCAACAACATGGGCATCATCTCGAGCGTGAGCGAGTCGGCACAACTCGCTGCTTCGATTAGCGACAACGAGGGCTGCTACTTCGTTCCCGCCTTTGCGGGTTTGGGTGCTCCCTGGTGGGACCCGCATGCTCGCGGTATCGTGTGCGGTCTGACCGGCGCCTCGAGCCGTGCGACCATCGTACGTGCCGCCTGCGAATCCATGGCATATCAGAGCTACGACGTGCTGCGCGCCATGGAGCAGGACGTGGGGCTTTCGATTGAGCGCCTGTCTGTCGATGGCGGTGCCTCGCGCAACGAGTTCATCATGCAATTCCAGGCCGACCTGCTGGATATCCCCGTGCTGCAATGCGAGACGGTGGAGACCACGGCAATCGGTGCCGCGTACTTGGCGGGTCTTGCCGTCGGCTATTGGGAAGACCTGGAAGAGCTGGAGCAAAATGCCCAGATCGTTAGGACCTTCCTTCCCCACATGTCCGCCGAGCGCCGCGAGCAAAACCTTGCGGGCTGGCGTGATGCAGTCAGGCGCTCGCTCAGCACCTCACAGTAGGGCTGCGATGGGCTGCTCGATACAACAAACCGCTAAACTAATGCATGGCGTGCGGCGGCAACATTGCTGCGCGCCTTGTCAGCAAGGCCGTTTTGCGGCCGCAACGAAAGGGGCAATCAATCCATGACCGTCACCTACGATGCGTCCCGTGTGACGCTTGTCGATCACCCGCTCGTCCAGCACAAGCTGTCGATCCTGCGCGACAAAAACACCGGCACCAACCAGTTCCGCCAGCTCGTGCGCGAACTCGCGCTTTTTGACGGCTACGAGGCCATGCGCGACCTGCCTATGGAAGACGTCGAGGTCGAGACCCCCATCACTACCGCCACGTTCAAACAGCTTGCCGGCAAGAAACTCGCCATCGTGCCCATCCTGCGTGCGGGCCTTGGCATGGTCGACGGCATCCTCGACCTGGTGCCCTCCGCTCGCGTGGGTCACATCGGCATGGAGCGCGACGAGGTCACCCACGAGCCGCACGAGTATTACTGCAAGATGCCCAAGGATATCGACCAGCGCATCTGCCTGGTCGTCGACCCCATGCTTGCCACGGGCGGTTCGGCCGAGATGGCCATCAGCTACCTGCGCGAGCGCGGTGTCAAGGACATCCGCATGCTGTGCATCGTCGCGGCCCCCGAGGGCCTCAAGTCGCTGACCGAGAAGGACCCAGATGTGCATATCTATACCTGCGCCATCGACGACCATCTCAACG
This sequence comes from Collinsella aerofaciens, assembly GCF_028209625.1. Lineage (GTDB taxonomy): Bacteria > Actinomycetota > Coriobacteriia > Coriobacteriales > Coriobacteriaceae > Collinsella > Collinsella aerofaciens_AM. The sequence goes on from NZ_JAQLDU010000010.1 coordinate 83,016, forward strand.
AGGCTGCCTACATCGTTCCCGGCCTCGGCGACGCCGGCGACCGCATCTACGGCACGCTCTAGTCGCTGGGCTAAACGGCCGCGGCTGCAAATACGAAGAAACGGTGCGCGCGGACGAACAAAAGGCGACCGCGCGCACTCCTGTTAACGGACGTTTTGCCCTGCAGGGTTCGAGAAAAACGTATTACCGTACCTGCGGCATAAAGAAGGTCTTAAGAAAACGAACAGGTGCGTATTAACCGATGCTTTTTCGGTTGTACTTTAGCGATTGGCTCGTACAATAGTCACCAATGTTTGGCGGGAACTGTTCTGTGAAGCGTTAAAAAGGAAAGTGAGGACGCCAGTGTTTCAGATAGCCGATCTGCTCGCTATCGTTGCAGGCGCCATCGCGGGCGCAATTGCCTTCCTTCCCTTTGTCTTTACGCTCAAGCCGGTTCTTGACGATAAACAGAATGCGGACATGCTCAGGGGCATGGTGAGTCTCGCGGTCTCGGCGATCGCGTTGCTTGTCTTTACCTTGGTTGTGTTTGCGTTGTTCGGAGAGGCATTTCGTATGTTCCTCCTGGGCGAGGCGATCGGCTTCGTGGCCTTTATGGCCGCCTGGACGGTTCGCGTCGCCAAGGCGCTGCGAGATCCTCATGAGGTCGAAAGGTAAGTCGTGGAAATTTTTGAAAAGCTGCCTGATGAGATTAATCATCTGGTCAGCGAGTTCAGCTCCACCCCTGTCGTGGGCGATCTGAGCTGCGGCATCACGCAGTACTCGTTTTGGCTGATCGTCTCCACGATCGTGCTCCTGATCGTCCTGGCCGTGTTCAAGAAGAAGCAGACCCTGGTTCCCAAGGGCTTCTTCGTCAACGGTTTCGAGTACATCATCGAGTACGTCGAGAACGATATCGGCAAGGGTGTCGTGGGTGAGAACTGGAAGAAGCACTTCCCGTTCCTGTGCTCGCTTTTCCTGTTCATCCTGATCAATAACATGATCGGCCTGATCCCGGGAATGAAGCCCGGCACCGGCGCAATCGGCTCCACCGCCGCACTCGCCATTTTCGCCTTCGTGTACTTCATCTACTACGGATGCAAGGCTCACGGCGTGATCGGCTACATCAAGAGCCTCGCCCCGCAGGGCGTGAGCTTCCCGATGAACGTGCTCGTGTGGGTCGTCGAGCTTTTCTCGACCTTCCTGCGCCTCATCACGCTCGCCGTCCGTCTGTTCTGCAACATGTTCGCAGGACACGTGGTCATGGGCTCGTTCGCCATCATGGCGAGCATGTTCATGCGGCCGCTGCTTCAGCAGGTTTCCGCGGCCCACGCCGTTGGCGCCCTGCCTTCGCTGGCCTGGCTTGCCATCCTCATCCTGATCTATGCGATCGAGCTTGTGGTCGGCGCCATCCAGGCTTACGTCTTCACGGTCCTTACCGCCGTGTATGTCTCCGAGGCAGAGGAGGTCGCGGAGGAGGAGTAGTCTTCCGTTCGCGCCTTAAAGGTAAGGTAATTCGTTAAACCGCCGGTGCCCGTACCCATGGAGCCCGGCAGTTATAAAAAGGTTATCCTGCGTGAAATAAGACACGCACGACAAAGGAGGAATCGTGGGAGTTATCGGTTACGGTCTCGGTGTTATCGGCGCTGGTCTTGCTATCGGCCTGTCTGCTCTGGGTGCTACGGGTGCTATGGCCCGTCAGCCTGAGGTCCAGGGCCGCGTGTTCACCGTCTTCATTATGGGCTCCGCCTTCGGCGAGGCTCTGGCTCTGATCGGCTTCGTTGTCGCGCTGATCGTTAAATAGCACGGAGCGTCAAGTATGAATCTTTCATCCCAGAAGAGCGCGATCGCACTCTCCGCGTCCGCGGCCGCGCTGCTCATGCCGGTTTCCGCGTTCGCCGAGGACGGCGCTGCCGGTGCGGACATCCTCATCCCTAAGATGGCGGAGTTCATCCCGGCGCTTATCGCCTTCCTGATTATCTGGATCGTGCTGGCCAAGGTCGCCCTGCCGGGCATCATGAAAACCATGGAGGAGCGCGGCAAGAAGATCGAGGAGAGCCTCGACGAGGCCGAGAAGACCAAGCAGGAGGCTATCGCCAAGCGCGCTGAGTCCGACTCGATCGTCACCGACGCCCGTCGTCAGGCTGCCGACATCGTTCTCGAGGCCCGTAAGGACGCCGAGTCCGAGCGCGCCCGTATCATCGAGGCTGCTCACAAGGAGGCCGAGGAGATCATCGCCAAGGCCCATACGACCGTCGAGGACGAGCGCAAGTCCATTTACGCCGGTGCCGCGAGCTCCATCGCCGACCTGTCCGTTGCCGTCGCCACCAAGATCGTGGGCGAGGCACTCGAGGACGATGCCGAGCAGAAGAAGCTCATCGAGCGCTACATCCAGGAAGCAGGTAGCCTGAATGCCGACTAGCCGCTATCAGGACAAGGTGCTCGAGACCTACGCGCGCTCCCTTCTGGAAGCCGCTAAGGCCGAGAACCATGTGTTCGAGGACCTCGAGATGATCGAGCGCTTGGCTTCTGCCAGCCCCGAGATCATCGCCGTGCTCGACACCATGTCCAAGCGCGACCAGCTCGACCTTCTTCCCAAGGTGGCAGCTGCCTTTAAGTATGTTGCCGAGGAAGACGAGGATGTAGTGGGCGTGACCGTCACCACGGCGATCCCGCTCGACGACGAGCTGCGTCAAACCATCACTAAGAAATGCGAGCAGGACTTCGGCCGCAAGGTATTCCTTATCGAGCAGGTTGACCCGTCTATCGTGGGCGGCCTGGTGCTCGAGGCCCGCGGCGAGCGTCGTGACATTTCCGTCAAGACGCAGCTGCGCATCGCGCAGGAGACCCTCGCAAACTCTGCTAATTCGTACGGAGGTGAAGCCTAATGTCCGAAACCCTCAATGCCCAGGATATCGCCAAGAAACTGCAGGAGCAGCTCACGAGCCTCTCCGCGACGGTCGATACGCATGAGGTTTCAACGGTCGACGAGGTAGGCGACGGCATCGCGCGCGTCTCCGGCCTCAAGAGCGCCATGGCAGGCGAGCTTCTGGAGTTCAAGAGCTCCGATACCGGTGAGACCGTCTTCGGCCTTGCCCAGAACCTTGACCGTGACGAGGTCGGCGCCGTTCTGTTCGGTGCCGTCGACTCCATCAAGGAAGGCGACGAGTGCCGCACCACTGGCCGCATTATGGATATCCCCGTGAGCCGTGCCATGCTCGGCCGCGTCGTCAATCCGCTCGGCCAGCCCATCGACGGCCTGGGCGACATCGTCGCCACGCACCGTCGCCCCATCGAGTTCAAGGCTCCCGGCGTCATCGATCGTACCCCGGTGTGCGAGCCGGTTCAGACCGGTCTGCTCGCTATCGACTCCATGGTGCCTATTGGCCGCGGTCAGCGTGAGCTCATTATCGGCGACCGTAAGACCGGTAAGACCGCCATCGCCATCGACGCTATCCTCAACCAGCGCGGCAAGGGCATGGTCTGCATCTATGTCGCCATCGGCCAGAAGGCCTCCACGGTTGCCAACATCCGCGAGACCCTCGCTCAGCACGGTGCGCTCGACTACACCATCATCGTTTCGGCCACCGCTGCCGATTCCGCCCCTATGCAGTACATCGCGCCTATGGCCGGTGCCGCTATCGGCGAGTTCTTCATGTACAACGGCGAGGACGGCAAGCCCGCCAGCGAGACCAACCCCGGCGGCCACGTGCTCGTCATCTACGACGACCTGTCCAAGCAGGCTGTGGCCTACCGTCAGATGTCGCTGACGCTGCATCGTCCGCCCGGACGCGAGGCCTATCCTGGCGACATCTTCTACCTGCACTCTCGTCTGCTCGAGCGTGCCGTCAAGATGTCCAAGAAGAACGGTTACGGCTCCATGACGGCACTGCCGATCATCGAGACCCAGGACGGCGACGTCTCGGCCTACATTCCGACCAACGTCATTTCCATTACCGATGGTCAGATCTACCTACAGTCCGAGCTCTTCTTCCAGGGTCAGCGCCCGGCAGTCGACGTGGGCATCTCCGTGTCCCGCGTCGGTGGCGATGCGCAGACCAAGGCCATGAAGCAGGTTGCCGGCAACCTTCGCCTGGACCTCGCTTCGTACCAGGAGCTCGCTGGCTTTACGCAGTTCGGCTCCGACCTCGACGAGGCTACTCAGAAGCAGCTGACCCATGGTGCTCGCATGACCGAGCTCCTGAAGCAGCCGCGTTACAAGCCGTTTGAGGTTGGCGAGCAGATCGTTACGCTGTTCGCTGGCAACGAGGGCTTCCTGGATGACCTGGAGATCGCCGACGTGCTGCCCTTCCGTGCCGAGCTCATCGAGTACATGGACAATGGCTTTGGCTCGCTGCTCGACAAGGTTCGCGCCAAGAAGATCGATGATGACACCAAGGCTGAGCTCTTGCGCGTCATCGGCGACTTCAAGCATCAGTTCATGGCCAAGCACCATTCGGATGTTTCTGGATCAGAGGAGAACTAAGCCCCATGGCCAACCTTCGCGACATTAAGAAGCGAATCTCCTCGGTTACCACGACCAAGCAGATCACGCGCACGATGGAGATGGTCTCTACGGCCAAGATCCGTCGTGCCCTCGATCGCTCCAAGCAGGCCGAGCCCTATAAGGAGGCGCTGACCGACGTCATGTTGACGGTCGCCGGCGACGCCTCCTGTTCGGGCACCGATCCCATGCTGCAGAAGCATGAGAGCGTCAAGCATGGCCTGATTGTCGTTATTGCCTCGGACCGCGGCCTTGCCGGCGGTTTCAATACGACGGTGGAGCGCACGGCCGAAAAGCTCGCTGCTTCTTGGGCGAACGACGGCATCGAGTGCGAGATCATCGCGTGTGGGCGCAAACCGGCCACGTATTTCCGTGACCGCGCAAACGTCGTCATGCACTTTGAGGGCAACTCCTCTGAGCCCGATTTCAATCAGGCCCGCATGATCTCCTCTCATATCTGCGATGCGTATCGTGCCGGTGAGCTTGACCGTGTCGAGCTTGTCTACCACCACGCCAAGAACCGCGTGGATCAGGAGCTTCGCGTCGAGCATCTGTTGCCGCTCGATCCCGAGATGATCGCTATGGCCCACGGTCCGCGTAAGAACGAGACCGACGCCCCTAAGCGCATCTCGTCCACGTTCGAGTTCGTGCCCTCTCCCGAGCATGTTCTCGGCAAGCTTGTGCCGTCTTATATCCTAACGGTCATCTACCAGGCCCTGATCGATTCGGCGGCTGCCGAGCAGGGTGCACGCCGCAAGGCCATGCACTCCGCGACGGAAAACGCCACCGCGATCATCTCGACCCTTACCCGCACGTATAGTCGCGTGCGCCAGGCTTCGATCACGACCGAGATTAACGAGATCGTCGGCGGAGCCTCAGCATTGGAGGAACAGTAATGGCTAATAACACCGTAAAGCTTGCGGTCGAGGAAGCCACCAAGAAGACGACTGCCGGTGATGGTCGCATCGTGCGAATCATCGGCCCTGTCGTCGACGTCAAGTTTGACGGCGCGGTGCCCCCGATCTACAACGCGCTCACGGTCGAGGCCGAGACCCCGATCGGTCATCTGAGCACGATCCTCGAGGTCGAGAGCCAGCTTCCGGGCGGCGTCGTCCGCACGGTCGCCATGTCCTCGACCGACGGCCTGCAGCGCGGCCTCATCGCCACCGATACCGGTGAGCCCATGAAGATGCCCGTTGGTCCCAAGACGCTCGGCCGCATTTGGAACGTCATGGGCAAGCCCGTCGACGGCAAGCCCATGCCCGAGGTGGAGGAGTTCTATCCCATCCACCATGCAGCGCCCCGCTTCGACGAGCTCACCACCAAGACCGAGATCTTCGAGACCGGCATCAAGGCCGTCGACCTGCTCGAGCCCTACATCCGTGGCGGCAAGACGGGCCTGTTCGGCGGCGCCGGCGTCGGCAAGACCGTTCTGATTCAGGAGCTCATCAACAACCTCGCCCAGGAGCACGGCGGCACCTCGGTGTTCACCGGCGTCGGCGAGCGTACCCGCGAGGGCACCGACCTGTTCCTCGAGATGAGCGAGTCTGGCGTTATCGACAAGACCTGCTTGGTCTATGGTCAGATGAACGAGCCGCCCGGAGCGCGTCTGCGCATCGGTCTGGCCGGCCTTACCACCGCTGAGTACTTCCGCGATCGCGGTCAGGACGTTCTGCTGTTCATCGACAACATCTTCCGCTTCTCCCAGGCAGGTTCCGAGGTTTCCGCACTGCTGGGCCGTATGCCGTCCGCCGTTGGCTACCAGCCCACGCTGGCAACCGAGATGGGCGACCTCCAGGAGCGCATTACCTCGACCAAGACGGGCTCCATTACCTCCGTCCAGGCTGTCTACGTCCCCGCAGACGACCTGACCGACCCGGCGCCTGCCACGACGTTTACGCACCTCGACGCCACCACGGTTCTTTCGCGTAGCATTTCGTCGCTCGGCCTGTTCCCGGCTATCGACCCGCTCGCGTCTTCCTCCGACGCTCTCGATCCCTCGATCGTCGGCGAGGAGCACTACCGTGTCGCTGTCAAGGTCCAGGAGCTCCTGCAGGAGTACTCCGACCTTCAGGACATCATCGCCATTCTGGGTATGGACGAGCTGTCCGAGGAGCAGCGCCTTACGGTCAACCGTGCCCGTAAGATTCAGCAGTTCCTCTCGCAGTCCTTCCACGTCGCCGAGAAGTTCACCGGCAACCCCGGTGTCTACGTCCGCGTCGAGGATACCGTCCGCTCTTTTGCCGAGATTGTCGACGGCAAGGCCGATGACCTGCCCGAGCAGGCTTTCCGCTATGCTTCCACGATTGAGGACGTGCGCGAGCGCGCCCGCAAGATGGGGGAGAAGTAGGTTATGCGTATCCGCATCGTGTGCCCCGTGAGCTGCGCCTATGAGGGCGACGCTGCGTTTGTGTCGATTCCGTCCACGGATGGCGAGTTTGGCGTCCTGCCTGCTCACTCCAGCGAGATCTGCACGATCGACCGCGGTTACGTTCGCGTTTCCGATAAGGCCATGGGCACTGTCGACCACACGTTTGCCGTGGCCGGCGGCTATGCCCAGGTTGCGGACGATGTCGTGACCGTTCTCGCCGAGCGCGCTTGCGATTTGGCGACCGTCGATGCCGACAAGCTTAAAGCTGATATTCAAGGTTTTGAAGAGAAGCTGGGTAATTTGTCGGAGGATGATGCACGCCGCGCCTACCTCTATAATGAAATCGCATGGTGTAAGCTCAAGCTTGCCCAATAGTCAAACGATTTAGCGTTCGACCATTTGCGAACACATCATGCCCGGGATGGCCCAGCCACCCCGGGCATGCTTTTTGAAAGGGTAGACCTTGGATATTATCCGCGTTGAGGGTGGCCACGCCATCGGAGGCTCCGTGCCCGTCTCGGGCGCCAAGAACTCCGCGCTCAAACTCATGGCGGCAACGCTTCTGGCGCCGGGCAAGACGACGCTGCAGAACGTGCCCGATATTTCCGATGTCCACGTGATGGGCAAGGTGCTCAAGGGCATGGGCGCTACGATCGATGTTCTCGACGAGCACACGCTCGAGATTGATACCTCTCAGGTCGATTCATGGGAGGCCCCCTACGAGCTCGTTGCCAAGATGCGCGCTTCCACCGCCGTCATGGGACCCCTGCTGGGCCGCTTCCATCGCGCCAAAATTGCCATGCCGGGCGGCTGCAACCTGGGTGCTCGCAAGATCGATATGCACATTCTTGGTCTTGAGGCCCTGGGCGTTGAGTTCGATACCGCCCACGGTTACATCAACGCTAATGCGCCCCAAGGTCTGCGCGGTACCACCGTCACGCTCGAGTTTGCCAGCGTCGGTGCGACCGAGAACCTCATCATGGCCTCTGTGCGCGCACAGGGCACCACGGTTATCGACAATGCCGCCCGCGAGCCCGAGATCGTCGATCTCGCTAACATGCTCAACGAGATGGGCGCCAAGATTGTTGGCGCCGGTACGCCCGTCGTGACGATCGAAGGCGTGGAAGAGCTCCATCCCGTTACCCATCGCGTGGTGGGCGACCGCATCGAAGCCGGTACCTTTATCGTTGCCGGTGCGTTGATGGCCGACGATCGCGGTGTCGATGTCACGGGCTTTTGCCCCATTCACTTGGGCATGGTGCTCAAGAAGATGGAGCTCATGGGTATCGACTGCGAGCGCGTCGAGGATGGCGTCCATGTGAACCGTGCCGAGCGTATCAAGCCGGTCGACATCCAGACGCTTCCGTTCCCCGGTTTCCCGACCGACATGCAGGCGCAGATTATGGTGCTCTCCGCCCTTGCCGACGGCAGTTCCGTTATTACCGAAAACATCTTCGAGAATCGCTTTATGTTTGCCTCTGAGCTGGTGCGCATGGGTGCCAACATTCGTATCGAGAGCCATCATGCCATGATTCATGGCGTCAAGGGCTTCTCGGGTGCACAGGTTACCTCGCCCGATCTGCGTGGCGGAGCGGCCCTCGTCGTAGCGGGCTTGATCGCCGACGGGACGACCGAGGTTTCGGCCATCCATCATATCAAGCGCGGCTACGAGCAGTTTGTCGAAAAGCTGCAGGCGCTCGGCGCGCATGTCGAGCATGCTACCGTCCCCGATCCCGTCATCTACTAATACAGGTTGCCTATGTTTAATAAAAAGCCCCTCGCGGATACCACCACCCGAAGACCCTCAACTGGTGCGCAGGCCAAGATCTATAGTCGCGATAACGTGGCTCGCTATTCCGAGCGCGCTCGTCAACGTCGTCGTAGCCACACGATTCGTCACGTCGCGCTCATTGTCGTGCTTGGCGTGCTGCTGAGTGCCACTACCGCTGCCGGCCTGTGGTTTGCCACCATTATGGGCAAGCTCGGCGATTCTAATGTCATTACCGACAATCTGCGTCGGGTTCTGGTTGACACCGATGAGGCAAAGGATCCGTTCTACGTGCTGCTTCTTGGCACCGACGGCCGTCCGGGCGAGGATACGTATCGTGCCGACTCGATTATCCTGGCACGCATCGACCCCACGCAAAAGCAGGCGACGCTCATTTCCGTTCCGCGCGACACCAAGGTCGAGTACAAGGGCGAGACCATGAAGATCAACGCCTGCCATACCGTTGGCGGCGCCGAGGCCATGGTCGAGGCGGTCAACGAGCTGTGCGATGTTCAGATTTCCCACTATGCCGAGGTCAGCTTCGACGGTATGCAGGCACTGATTGATTCGGTTGGCGGTATCGACATTAACGCAACCGATGATGTTGACGACCCTGAGCACCTGGATATTAAGATTACCGCTGGCCAGCAGCATATGGACGGTGCCACCGCCCTTACCTATGCCCGCTGCCGCTACACCTATGCCGACGGCGATTACACGCGCATGCGCCACCAGCGTCAGGTGCTTGGTGCCCTTGCCAACCAGATTCTCAATAACTTCGATGCCACGAAGATTTTTGGCCTGGTTAATTCGCTGTCCGATATGCTCGTAACCGATATGAGCGTTCAGGATATCGTGGCTACGGTCAACGCCATGCGCGGTATGGATGTCGACGGTATCTACTCGGCCAACCTGCCCTCGTACGCCGACGACAGCACCATGATCGACGGTGTGAGCTACGTCTTTGTCTACGAGGACGAGCTCAAGGAAATGATGGAGCGCGTCGATGCTGGCAAGGATCCCAAGGGCCCCAACACCATGGGTCTTTCCGACGGTTCGAGCCCTACGATCGGCGACCTGAACAACAACACGTCTGACGACTACGCAAACGGTACCGCAACCTCTTCGGTCAGCTCTGACAATTCCGATGACTCAAGCGATTCGAGCGATTCGGACTACTATGAAGAGCCCACCGGCGACGGCAACGGCTACGAAGCCAATTATTAGGGTTACGCGGGCTTACCAGCCCGCGTAACCAGTTGACGCTGCAAACCCGCCAGAGCGGCAATCTGCCTTTCAACTTCGGCGGCATGATCAAAAGATCAATGCCGCCTCGTTTCAGGGCACCTTGCTCGCTCTGGCGGGTTTTCGCTGTCGTTGCCAAAACATCGGCGTTGCCTTGGTCCGGACTAGTCGTTGGGTAGTCATTGGGGACGTTTTTAAACGACTAGTCAAACAAGAACGTCCCCAATGACTACCCACAAAGCGAGAGTGGATGTCGTCATTTTGCGGCACTTGGGGACGTTCCTTTTGTGCCGGCAGTTTGGGACACTCCTTGCGTTAAGAGGCTGGCGTGCGTCAACCTGTTCTCATTGCAGCAAAAAAATCGCCCCGTTTTTGGTTGAGGACGGGGCGATTCGTCTTTTGGACTTGTGCAGCCAGGCTTATGCAAAGCGGGCGACGAGCTCCTGGAGCACGTCGGTCATCTTGACGAGCGAACTGACCGGGACGAATTCGTTGACGCCGTGGTAGCAATAGCCGCCGGTGGAAAGGTTGGGGCAGGGCAGACCGCGGAACGACAGCTGCGCGCCGTCGGTGCCGCCGCGAATCGGCAGCACTTGGGGCTCAACGCCGCAGGCAAGGTAGGCTTTCTTGGCAACATCAATAAGCTCGGGAAAGTCACAAACGATCTCGGCCATATTTCGATATTGCTGCTTAATCTCGACCGTCACGCGCTCCTCACCCAGACGCTGGTTGAGCATCGAGGCGGCGGCATCAATAAGGTCGAGTTTCTGCTGGAACTTGGCGGCGTCATGGTCGCGGACGATATAGCGCGCTGTGGCGTGATCGACGGTCGCAGATACACCCTCAAGGTGATAAAAGCCCTCGTAGCCTTCCGTATACTCCGGGCGCTGCACGTAGGGGAGCAACGCGTTGAAGTCGCAGAACAGATTGCCTGCGTTGACCATACGGCCCTTGGCGTCGCCCGGGTGGATGGACTGGCCCTCAAAGCAGACGGTCGCCTCGGCGGCGTTAAAGCACTCCCACTCCAGCTCGCCGATGGGGCCGCCGTCGACCGTGTAGGCGTACTTGCAGCCAAAGGTATCGATATCCAGCAGCTCGGCTCCGTGGCCGATCTCCTCGTCAGGGCAGAAGCAAATGCCGAGTGCGGGATGGGGCAGAGAAGGGTCCTGAGCGATACGCGCGACAAGCGACATGATCTCGGCGACGCCTGCCTTGTCGTCCGCGCCCAGCAGCGTGGTGCCATCGCTGCAGACCAGGTCCTCACCCGCGAGGTCGTTCAGGGCGGGAAGCTTGGCGGTGCTCATGGCAACGGGCTTACCGTCAACCGTGCCGCAGACCAGGTCGCCGCCCTCGTAGTGTACGATGTGCGGCTTCACGCCGGCGCCCGGTGCAACTTCGGTGGTGTCGAGATGGGCGATCAGGCCCAGGGCGGGCTTGTCCTCAGCGCCCGCACTTGCGGGGATATGCGCGCAGACATAGGCATGCTCGGTCACGTGGGCATCTTCCGCACCAAGCTCGCGCAGCTCTTCAGCCAGCACGTTGGCAAGATCAAACTGAACGGCGCTCGAGGGTACCTGGTCGCAGTTTGCATCCTCGGACTGCGTGTTGATCTGGACGTAGCGCAAAAAGCGCTCGAGGACATCGGGGTTTGTGGTGGCGTTTTCCATAAAGATCGCTCCAATCTTGGTCGTCGTGTGCAACAAGAACTCTAGCACGGTATGCCACGGCATACCGCGACGCTTGGATGGGGTAGAATCAGCCATTGAATGCAGAAGGGACGGAAGATCATGGATACGACAAATAGCTCGCGCGAACTACATCTGACGGTGGCGAACGAAGACTACTTGGAGTGCATGGTTCGCATTGAAAGCGAAGAGGGGGAAACCAACGGCGTGCGATCGGTCGACATCGCGCAGCGCCTTGGCGTCTCCAAGGCATCGGTCAATAAAGCGGTTTCGGCGCTCAAGGCATCCGAGCTTGTCGAGCAATCGCACTATGGCAAGGTAATCCTGACCGATCGCGGCCGCGAGGTTGGCACGGCTATCTGGTACCGTCATCGCCTCATCCGCACGTTTTTGGTTCAGGAGCTCGGTGTCGAATTTGAGCGAGCCGATTCCGAGGCCTGCATGATGGAGCATGCGCTATCCGAGGACACGATGAGCCGCTGGCTCGCCTATCTCGAAAAGCAGGGAATCAGCGTCGAGGAATAGCGGGATATATATGGATACGAGTTATTACAACCGCTTTGGTGCCGAGGAACTTACGCGCCGCTTGTCGAGCGAGACCTTGTTGGCGCAGGGCCCCATGGGCAGTGTTCTGTTGAGTGAGTACGACGCCGCTGACATTCCACCGGCGTTTTGGAATCTGGCGGAGCCGCAGACCGTTTCTCGTATCCATCGCTTGTATGTCGCCGCCGGCGCGCAGGTGCTCATTACCAACACCTTTCAGGCATCAAGCTATGCCCTCAAGCACGACCAGATTGCGCCGTCCGTGGCGGAGGTCAATCGCGGGGCCGTCGACGATGCTCGCCAGGCGCACCCTCAGCTGCTGCTGGGCTCGATGGGCCCGATCGGTATTGAGTGGTTTGCCGAGGACTCTGCCGAGTATCGTGAAATCCGCGGCATTGCGCGCGAACAGGCGCACGCCTTGCTCAATGCCGGCGTTGACGGTCTGCTGATCGAGACGGTGACGTCTATCCGTAATCTGCAGCCCATGCTTGCCGGCGCCCGAGATGCCGCCGACGGCATGCCTGTTCTGGTGAGTTTTGTCGTTGACGATAAAGGCGACCTGCTGGGCGATGGCCTCAACATCGAGGCAGCCGTTTTGTACGCCGAAAAACACGGCGCAAACTCGGTTGGTGTTAATTGCTGTTCGCTTGCGGCCGCGAATGCGGCGGTGCCCAGGATGGTTGCATCGGCGACTACTCCCGTCACGGTGCGTCCCAACGTAGGCGATCCGGTCCAGACTCAGGATGGCCCCGTATGGCACGAGAACCCTGAAGCTTTCGCGCGCGCATGCATCGAATGGAGACATGCCGGTGCCGCAATGGTGGGCAGTTGCTGTGGAACCACGGCAATCACTACGGCAGCGATGGCCGAGGCGCTCGATATATAAAGGGCAAAACCGCTCCATACGGGGCGGTTTTTTTTATTGCCTGCATGTCCTCGGCAGCATTTGCCCAAATGGTGAATGCTGGTGCCGGCAGGTTGCCGAGTGTGTATCGCGGGTATACCTCATGCGTACCATGATCCAAACACTGTGAGGTGTCTGCGCGTGTGCGCGATAATTCATTTTGGAACTGACGGTTGGCGCGCTCGCGTCGATAAGGACTTCACTGCCGATAACGTTGCCCGTATCGCCGATGCCGTCGGCGAGTTGTGGCAAAAGACCAATCCGGGCAAAACGGTATATATAGGGTTCGACACTCGGCCCCTGGCGCGCGAGTTCGCTGAGCTTGCGGCGGGTGTGCTAGCAGCGCACGGGCTAGACGCCGTGCTCGCTTCGCGACCTGTTCCGACCCCTGCCCTTACGTGGGCGGCGGCTTATGACGGTGAGGCGTGCGGCGCGCTCATGGTGACGGGGTCCCATCATCCGCAGGGTTATCTGTGTCTCAAGATTCGCATGGGTGACGGCTCGACCGCCAACCAGGATGTCATCGAAGAGCTCGAAGAGACCATGGCTCCCGAGCCAATGGGGATCGAGGGGCAATATCGCACCGCGGATATCATTCCTGACTATATGCAAGCGGTGGCATCGTTTGTCGATGCCGAAGCCATCCGCGCCGCGCACCTGCGCGTGGTTGTTGACCCCATGGGCGGCGCAGCCCAGGGCTATCTAGCCGACTTGCTGCGCGAGCTTGGCGTTGAGGTGCACGAGATTCACGCCGGGCAGGCGCCTGACCAAGAAGATATCTGCCCCGACCCCGTTGAGCCGTGGGTGGACGCTTGCGAGCATACGGTTATCGAGGACGGAGCTTGCGCTGGCCTGGTGACCGACGGCGACGCCGACCGTATCGGCGCGGTTGACGAGCGCGGCAGATATATACATCCGCATCAGATCATGGCGCTCGTTTTGGGCGACTTGGTTCAATTTCGTAATTTGGAGGGGCGCGTCGTCGTCAATCTTTCGTGCTCGACGCTCGTGCGTCGCATTGCCGAGGCGCTTGGCTGCCGCGTGACCGTCAAACCAGTCGGTTTCAAATATATAGCGGCAGAGATGAAGAAGGGTGGCGTCCTCATAGGCGGCGAAGAAGCCGGTGGTATCGGCATCGCCGCGCATATGCCCGAGCGCGATGGAATCCTCGCCTGTCTGGTTCTGTGTGAGCTCATGGCAAAGACGGACGCGCCTTTGGGCGTTCTGGTCGACCAACTCGAGGACAGTTTTGGTAAGACGAGTTGCGGTCGACGCGATTTGCGCCTTGAGGCCGAAGATGCCGAAACGTTACGAACCCTGCTGCCGGGTGTAAACCCCAAGTCGATTTGTGGCAAGGTGCCGCAAAACGTTAGTCATATGGATGGCTTGCGTTTAGCATTCGAGGATGACACGTGGCTGCTGGTCCGTCCTAGCGGGACCGAACCAGTGGTGCGCGTCTACGCCGAGGGGTTCTCAGTGGAAGAGCGTGATGAGTTGCTCGATGCTGGCTGTGCTTTAGCTAGGGGAACGTATCCGCTTTAACCATGAGACTGCCTTATATAAAGAGATGCTCGGCGAGCGGTAGTTAACGGCTGGCAAACGTTAGTCGGATTCCAAACTGTGTAGGAAATGTGTACGCCCAGATTCCCGCCCACGGCGCCCCTCCGGTCTGGCAATATATCTCCTTGCCGCGCGGCCCGGTCGGACCGGATGAGCCGC
>NZ_JAQLDU010000011.1 GCF_028209625.1 Collinsella aerofaciens
GCGGAAACGAGGCGATAGCCAGGTGCCGGGGGCTATTTCCGCGTTGCGCTAGCTGCGGAAACGCGGGGTCCGTTCAGGCTGTTGCGTTGAGATTGAAAATCAACCCAAACAGACTTTTTTGACCGTTTGCCCTACGGAATCGACCCGTTGGGGAAAAATAGCTTGACGTTTGGACGCTTCTCGTGCTTCAAAAGCCGACTATTAAGCTACATCTGCATGAAAGGGTTCTGCATGAGCTCGCGTGCCATGGTGGTCGAATCGCCATGGCCGGTTAGGCAAACGGTATCGGGCGGGAGAAGCCGGGCGAGCTTGGAGAGCGAGCGCAGGATCGCTGCCTCGTCGCCACCGGCAAGATCGGTGCGGCCGTGGCTGCCTGGGAATAGCGTGTCGCCCACAAAGGCAATGTTCCCCTGCTCGGTGGCAGCAAACAAGGCGATCCCGCCCGGCGTATGCCCTGGCGTCTCGATCACCTGCAGGCAGGTATCGCCCACCTCGATAGCATCGCCCTCGGCGAGCAGGCGCGTCGGCTCCCCGGGATCGGGCGTCTCAATGCCCCACATAGCTCGCTGTTCCTCGATATTCGCATGCGGCACAGCTGCGTCCTTGCCGCACAACTCGTACTGGCAGCCCTCGCCAACGGTGGTTCGCACGCCGGCAACGCCGCCAACATGATCGGCATGGCCATGAGTGCATACGGCGCCAAGCACGCGTACGCCGGGATGCTCGGCTCGAATATGCTCCACCAAGCGCTCGCCTTCCCATGCGGGGTCGACAATCACGCACTCGTTGTCCGAAATAACAGCATAGCTATTGGTCTGAATGGGACCGTTTACGAGCGTCTCGATCTCGACCGTTCCCTTGGGAGTTACATCCAAGGACACAGCACTCATGTCCCTCTCCTCTCTATAGGACTCGAGGCATCAAACGATGCCTCGAGTGTAGCGAATATCAATAATGTGACACGTTCGTCGCGACTAAACGCGGCGCTTAAGCTGGGCTCCACCCTCGCCGGGCATCAGGCGGCGCGCGTCGTAGACCGAGTCGACGCTGCTGATAGAGGCCAGCAGCGGATCCAGACCACTCGCGTCCGAGATCTCGACCATAAAGCGCAGGGTTGCAATACCCTCGCGGTTGGTCGACGTGGCGGCAGAAAGGATATTGCCGCCCGCATCGCCAATGGCAATGGTGACATCCTTGAGCAGGCCCATGCGGTCCAGGCACTCGACCACGATCTCGACCTGGAAAAGCGTATCGGCGGCGCCATCCCACTCTACGTCAATCATGCGCTCGGGATGCTCCATAAGACCCTTGACGTTGGGGCAGTTGGCGCGATGCACCGAAACGCCACGACCGCGCGTGATGAAGCCGACGATGTCGTCGCCCGTCACGGGGTTGCAGCAATGGGCCAGACGGACCAGCAGACCGCTGTTGCTCTCGCCCTTGACGATAATGCCGTTGCTTGCACTCTTGCCACGCTTTTGCGGCTTGCGGTTGGAGCCGCGGGCAGGCTGCTTGACGACCTCGGCAATGGCTTCGGTCTTGGTGAGCTGCTCCGCGGGCTTGGGGTCCAAGATCTGCTCGACCTTGTTGCCCACAGCGCGCGGGGCAACCTTGCCGGCGCCGACGGCGGCAAACAGGTCCTCGAGCTGCTTGTAGTTAAACTGCTCCGCCACGGCGTTGAGCGCACGCGTGGATCGCGGCGTAGAGATGCCATACCCGCGCTTGCGCAGGTCCTTGGCCAGTATATCGCGGCCGGCAGCAGCGTCATCGTCTTTGGTCGCGGCGGCGAAGTAACGGCGGATCTTTGACTTGGCGGAAGGTGTCTTAACGATCTTGAGCCAATCGCGCGACGGCTTGGAGCTCTTGTTAGTCAGAATCTCGACACGGTCGCCCGTTTTGATTTCGTGCGTGAGCGGCGCCACCGCACCGTTGATCTTGGCACCAACGCAGTGGTTTCCCACCTCGGTATGGACTGCGTAGGCAAAGTCGAGCGGCGTAGAGCCGGCACGAAGCGCCATGACCTCGCCCTTGGGCGTAAAGACAAAAATCTCCTGATCGAACAGGTCAACCTTCAGTGAGTGCAGGTATTCCTTGGCGTCGGTGATTTCGTCGGAGGCCGCCCAATCGAGCGAATGCTTAAGCCAGTTAATCTGGTCGTCCAGACGCTGGGCGTCGTTGGTCTTGGAGGCAGACGATCCGCCCGATTTCTTGTACAGCCAGTGGGCGGCGATGCCGTACTCGGCCTGCTCGTGCATCTCGTAGGTTCGAATCTGAATCTCGAGCGGGCGGGCCGTGGGGCCGATAACCGTCGTGTGGAGCGACTGGTAGTTGTTGACCTTGGGCATCGCGATATAGTCTTTAAAGCGACCAGGCATGGGGTGCCACAGGGTATGCACGGCGCCAAGCGTGGAGTAGCAATCGCGCACCGAATGGGTGATGACGCGCAGCGCCACCAGGTCGTAAATCTCGGAGAATTCCTTGCCCTTGCGCTTCATCTTTTGGTAGATGGACCAATAGTGCTTGGAACGGCCGTTGATCTGGAAGTCCTCCAGGCCAATGCGGTTGAGCTCGTCGGTGAGCGTCTTGATGGTCTCGGCCAGATAGCGCTCGCGAACCTCGCGCGACTCAGCCACCATACGCGCGATGCGCTGGTAGGCATCGGGCTCCAGGTAGAAGAAGGACAGGTCCTCGAGCTCCCATTTAATGGAGCTCATGCCCAGACGGTCGGCCAGGGGCGCATACACGTCCATGGTCTCGCGGGCCTTAAACAGGCGACGGTCCTCACGCAGGGCCGCAAGGGTGCGCATGTTGTGCAGACGGTCGGCAAGCTTAACGATGATGACGCGGATGTCCTTGGACATGGCGAGGAACATCTTTCGCAGCGTGAGCGCCTGTTTCTCGTCCATGCTGTCGACCTCGATGTTGGTGAGCTTGGTTACGCCATCGACGAGCTCGGCCACCGTATCGCCAAACAGGCCGGAGACATCGGCAAGCGAGGTCTCGGTATCCTCGACGGTATCGTGCAGCAGCGCGGCGCATACCACGTCACAGTCCATCTTGAGGTCGGCCAAAATGATGGCCACCTCGACGGGATGGTTAATGTACATCTCGCCCGAGCGGCGCTTTTGGTTGCAGTGCTTCTCGGCGGCAAAGCAGTAGGCCTGTTCAACCTTAGAGAAGTCGTCCTCATTCATATATTTGAGGCACAGGCGCTCCAGCTTGTCGTAGCTGTCCGCCATAATCTCGGGCGGCAGCTCATCAGCATGCTTATAGTGCTCCATCTCCGAGAACGGCTGGAGGGTGGAATCATGGGCGGTACGGGCTGCGGCATCCATCGAGGTCCCCTTCCCCTAGGCCCGCGGTACGATCGGGCGGTTAACTTTGGCTAGCATATCAGAAGCGCACGAATCGAGCGCCCAACTCCGGAAAGCCGAGAACTCCATGCGCGAGCGCAAGCCCTCCAAATAGCGAATTGACCTGCTCAATTGCACGCGGCCGGGGTTTTCGGCCATCACGATGCGGCGCGTGTCGCCAAGCCCCGAAACGCGGCAGAAACCAAGCTCTTCGAAGATTCCCAGGCCGCTTGTCACCGAACGCTCGTCGACCGGGGTGCGGGCATCGATGGCAAGGCACATCTGCGCGATGTCGATATCGCTTGCACAGAATGAATCATCCCCGGTCTTACCGCGGTTGGAGCGCCACATGGTCTGCAGCGCACGATAGAGTGTGACAAGCTCGTCGCGCTCGGGCGCATAGCAGTCGAGCAGGCGCTCGTTGATGCGGGCGTCGCGCGACGAATAGAGCAGGTGGATCACGGCGGGCCGGCCATCGCGACCGGCGCGGCCGCTCATCTGGTTGAACTCAATGGCGCCAAACGGCATGTGGTACAGCACGACATGGCGGATATCGGGCAGATTGACACCCTCGCCAAAGGCGGAGGTCGAAACGATGCAGCTGAGGCTTCCGTCTCGGAATGCTTCCTCCACGCGGCGGCGATCGGAGCGCGCAAGCCCCGCGTTATAGAACGCGATATGGGTTGCGCAATCGGGCACACGCTTGCGCAACGTCTTGGCGAGCGCCACGGACTGGTCGCGCGAATTGACGTAAATGACGGTCTTCTCCCCCGTCGCCACGATCGACACCAAACGGTTCTCGCGGCTCGCAAGGTCGCGGTCGTCCTCGAGCTGCAGGTTCTCGCGCACCGTCTCGTCGACCACCGTGCGAGTAATCGGCAGCATGCGGGCAAGCTCGGCCACGACCGGAGCCGTCGCGGTGGCCGTCGCAGCCATAACAACCGGGTCGCCCAGGGCTTTGAGGATATCGGGCATGTCGAGATAGGCGCTGCGATCGCCGCCCTTGGCAAGGCCGGCGTGGTGCGCCTCATCGATAACGACAAAGCCGATGCGGCCCGAACGCGCAAAGCGGTCGCGGTGAATGGACAGGAATTCGGGCGTCGTGAGCACGATGCCGGTGCGGCCCGAAGCCAAGCCGGCGAACACGTCATCGCGCGCCGCCTCCACGGTCTCGCCGGTCAGCACGCCAACGCCAATGCCGAGCGCAGCCATCGTCGACGAGAGGTGATAGGCCTGGTCGGCAACAAGCGCGCGCAGCGGATAGACAAAGATGCTCGCACGTCCGCGAAGGACAGCCTCGCGCGCAGCATGTACATGGAAGATGAGAGACTTGCCGCGGCCCGTTCCCATAACGGCCAAGACGCTCTGGTGCTCGGCCAAGGCATCGAGCGCCTCAACCTGCGCGCGGTGCGGCTGGTTCGATCCGATAAAGCTATGGATAAGCGAGCGCGTGAGCTCGGTATAGGAAAGCTGGGCGAGCGTCTCGCGCTTACGCGACTCCAGGCGCAGGCCGGAATCCGCCGGCTGCACGCCACGACGAAGCTCGCATGCCGGATCGTCGACGCTGGGCAGCGTGGTATCGCGGACCAGAACATCCTTGATCATGAGCTTGGGCTTCACACGCCCCTGCCAATGCTCGGCAACGGCCTCGAACACCAAGTCGACAGCGCTATCGCAGTTGATGAGCTTATCGATTTGCGGCACGCGGAACATAATGGCCGGCACACTCGCGGCGCCATCGGTCGCCACAAAGCGCATGTGCTCGCCGGTTTTGCCCACCACGGCGCGGTCGCACATCGTCACGCCCTCGGCAGCCAGCAGCGGCACCTTGTTGCCCTGGCCAAACGGCTCAAGACGGGAGATCTGCTCGATGGTCTCGATATTTAGCTCGGAAAGGTCGACGGTGGCGGCGACCTCGTCGGTGTCTTCAAAGTCCTCGGCGGGAAGCTCCGATAGCACGGCGGAAAGGCGGCGGCGGAACTCATCGAGCTTGGATGCCTCGATGGTCACACCCACCGCACCGGCATGTCCGCCGCGACGGATCAGCAGGTCGGAACAACGCTCGACGGCGTCAAACAGGTTAACTTTGCCCACCGAGCGACCAGAGCCGCGCGCGATACCGTCCTCGATCGAGAACAGCAGCGCCGGCACGTGATAGCGATTGGTCAAGCGGCTCGCCACGATGCCTTTGACGCCCTCGTGCCAGCCCTCGCCGCCCACGACGATTGCGCGCCCGCCGTCATAAGTCTCCTCGACCTTCGCCATGGCATCGCGCGTAAGCTCGGCCTCGATCTCACGGCGTTGGCGATTGATTTCCTCGAGCTCGGCTGCCAGTGCACTTGCTTCGATAGGATCACGGGCAAGCAGCAGGTCGAGCGCCAGCTTGGGATCAGCCATGCGGCCGGCGGCGTTCAAGCGGGGAATAAGCGAAAACGACAGGCCATCGGCCGTAATGCTAGAGAGGTCGGCCTTGGCAAGTGCGGCAAGCGCGATATAGCCGGGGCGGGCCGTCACGCGCATCTGCTGGATGCCCTCGGCGACCAGCGCGCGATTCTCGGGCGTGAGCGGCATCATGTCGGACACGGTGCCCAGCGCTGCGACCTCTATCAGCGAACGCCAATACGACGGCTTGCCCAAACGTTCGCCCAGGACCTGCACCAGCTTGAGCGCCACGCCGGCACCGGCAAGCTCACGCGAGGGGCCCTCGTCCTCGAGCTTAGGGTCGGTCAGGGGCACGCCCTGCGGCACCTGATCGGAGGGCTCGTGATGGTCCGTGACCACCAAATCGATCCCCAGGCTCTCCAGATAGGAGACCTCCTCCTTGGCGGCAATGCCGTTATCGACGGTCACGATCAGGTTGGGTTGGGCGAGCTCGTTAACGCGGTCGAGCGCCGCGCGCGAAAGACCGTAGCCCTCGTCAAAGCGATGCGGGATAAACGGCGTGACATCGGCACCAAACGCGCGCAGTGCCTCGGTCAACAGGCAGGTCGACGTAATACCGTCAACGTCAAAATCGCCAAAGACCGCGATGTGCTCGTGGTTGCGAATGGCACGCTCGACGCGGTCGGCAACGACCGACATGCCCGGAATAACGAGCGGGTCCGCCCAGTCGCGATCGAGCGAAGGCGTCAAAAACAGCTGGCCTTCTTCGATGGATGTAATGCCGTGCGCAACCATAATGCGCGCCACCAACCCGGGTATGCCCAGGCCAGCCGAAAGCTCCTTTTCGAGCTCGGGGTTTTGCCGAGCGACCGCCCAGCGATGCGTCGTCTTAAGCGATGACATAGGCGCCCACCCCCGATAGGGGCAGGTCGCCGCGATACCTCTCACGGTTCATAGCGATGAGTCCTCTGTGTATGCCCGCTTCGGCAGGCAGATCTGTTGAACGGATTTATTATACCGTGCGGCACGGACGCAGAACCTCGCGGCACGCCGCGGTTTCGGTAAACGATGCCGGTAATAGCCTCGAAATATTCAAGCGTTTCGGCCGCACGGACGCATGCGAGCGTCTAGCATATCCATTCAAAACGGATTCACGAGCAAAGGGAGTCACAAGGGCACATGAAACAATGGGTTGGGCTGGGAAAGTTCCTCGCGGGGCACATGCAGGTCATCGTTCCGATTTGTGTGACGCTCGGCGTGCTCTTTCCCCAGCAGATCGGCGTACTCAAGCCCATCGTTCCCGCTCTGTTTGCCTTTATGACGTTCCAAGGTGCGCTCAGCAACACCTTTCACCAGGTGGCTGAGGTGTTTCGCCGTCCCTTGCATTTGATTTTGGCGTTATTTGTCTCGGCCGTGCTCATCCCCATCGCGGCGTATGCCATGAGCTCACTGTTCTTTGGTTCCAACCCAAACCTTGTCTGCGGCATCGTGCTCGAGTACAGCGTACCCGTGGCAGTCACTGCCTTTATGTGGATTAGCATGTTCGGCGGCAACGGCCCGCTCGCGCTCACCATTATCCTGACGTCCTCGGTTATCTCGCCTGTGACGATTCCGCTCACGCTCAAGCTCCTGCTGGGTGCCACCGTCTCGATTGACGTGCCGAGCATGATGCGGAACATGGCCTTTATGATCGCCATCCCCGCCGTGCTCGGCATCGTGATCAACGAACTCACACGCGGATGGGGACACGAGAAACTCTCCCCCGCGCTCTCGCCCGCCTGCAAGTTCATGATGATGGGCATTATCGCCTCCAACTCCACCGCCATGAGCGAGTACGTGCTGCACATGAACGCGGTGCGCCTGGAAGTCGCCCTCTTTATTTTGATCTTCGCCATCAGCGGCTTTGTCGTCGGTTTTCTGGTTGCCCGTGCGCTGCATCTGCCGTATAGCGAGACGACTACCATGTGCTTTACCTGCGGCATGCGCAATATCTCTTCGGGCGCCGTCATCGCCACGCAATACTTTCCGGGCGAAGTCGTGTTTCCCGTCATGTGCGGCACGCTGTTTCAGCAGGTGCTCGCCTCGGTTATCGGACATCTCTTTGAGCGACTGACCGGCGAGGAGCGCGCCAAACAGCGCAAGCGAGTCAAGGCCGGGCGCGACGCGATGGCACGCTAGACTGTCCGCATTGCGCGAGCGTTAGCCTTGCTATACGAGCGTTTCCAGATGCGCGCGTAGACACTCAGCATCGACATCGAGCGTTGTCTCGGCATTGACCTGAGCCAAACGATAGCCCACAAAGTAGGGCGAAACCACCCAACGTGGCAGCGCCTTGGCAATGGTCCGGCCGTCCATGTGGTAGAAGAACAAGTTGTACGACTCTGCGCGACCACCGTGATGCTCGTTCAGGATATAGCGCAGGGCCACCTGAATCGCATCGGCAAACAGGTCCGCTTCGGCTTGGTCTCTCGTGTCATCACTGGCGGCGATTCCCTGCGGGGCTGAAACATTGACCTCAAAGAACCCCATGATCGGTTCGGTTGAGATGTTGACCGAGATTCTCCCCTGCCGCCAGACATTGATGCCTTCAAAGTTAGCTGAGGTCAGCGCCGCATAGCCGTCCTCCTGTTCCAAGCCCACAATCTGCATGTGCGGATGGACGAGGCTGCCGCCCGAAAGCGGGCCTTTGTTCTTGTACATGAGCACACTGCGGTACTGTTGGGAATCGATCATCCGCTGCCAACAGCCCAGGGCAAACCGCATCACATGATGCAGCTCATCCGGTTCATAGGTCACCAGGTCGGCGTCGTGATTGGCCGATTCGATCAATACGGTCTGACGGGTGGCCCGCAAGGTCTTGAACTTATTTTCGAGCCAGATGCAGTCACCATCGCGCTGGATGATGTTGGCGAGCCCCTCCGTGTCGCAAAAGGGGCACGCGGTGCCAGGGCGACGGTTGTCGTCGGGCTTACCGCTCGCCTGCTGAACGTCAAATACCAGCGCCACGGGTTATACCTCCAGCGGCACGATCTTGGTGCCATGGAGCTCGGAGACGCCTAGCGCCGCCGCGACCGCGTCGCGATTTGCCGTAGTGATGCCGCCGCCAGGAAGGATGGTCAGGCGGTCGCCCGCATACTCGATTAAACGAGCCAGGTGATCGAAATTATCCTCGATGGACGTACCGGCCGCGCCGCCATGCGTGAGGATGCGCGTAACACCGCAGTCGGCAAGTGTATCAATCGCATCGAGCTGAGCCTCGGGCGAGAGCTGGTCAAATGCCATGTGGAAGGTGATGTCAAGGGACTCGCGCTTGCACTCCTCGGTCGCGCAGCCCGTAGCCATAACGAGGGCGCCGAGGGTGAGCTCGTCGAGCGCCCAGCCGCCGGCACAGGGCTTGCAGCAGCCAAAGACCAGGCCGTCAACGCCGGCGCTCACAGCAAGGCCCAGGTCCATCTCCATCATGCGCAGCTCGTCCTGGTTGTAATGAAAGTCGCCACCACGCGGACGAATCATGCACATCACTCGTGCGCCATGCTCGTGAGCGTAACTGACTGAAGCGCTAATAACGCCGGCGGAAGGCGTAGTGCCACCGACGGCGAGGTTGTCACACAGCTCAATGCGCCTCGCACCGGCCTCGATGGCCGCCGGCACTCGCTCAAAGTTCTCGGCACAAAACTCGTACAGCATAGATAGGCCCCCAAAGACAGCAGATGTTTTCCGACGGGCATTGTCACACATCCCCATGAAGTTGCGGTGGAATAGGGGCTGTTGTTTTGGCGTCTAGAGCCCCCATTTAGTCCCTATTTCACCGCAACTTAAAAGAACCCTAGGGAGATCAGTGCGACTGGCCGAAAAATGTTGCCGATGGTGAATGTTGCGCAACATGATTCGCGAATCTTAGGCAACCATGGCAGTATCGACATTCGTATCCAGAGGAAAGGATTGCCATGTTTAAGAGCATCCAAAAGAGCGGAAGGATCGCAGCAGTCGCCATCGGCCTCCTCGCGGCACTGTCCCCGCTCGCAGCCCCTCCCGCAGCATTAGCCGGCGGCAGCGTACCGACGCCTGAGCTCGAGAAGTCGTACAGCTTTAAGACCAGCAGCGACCACTCGTATGTCAGCCACTTAGATTTAGACTCAGGGTATTGTTACCTGTTTGACCGTGAAGACAAAAACAGCGTGAAAAAAGTATCCCTCATCAATTTGGACGACGGCAGCACAACCCCCGTTGACGTCCCAAAGAAAAGCCTCGATTCGATGAACGTGTCGTGGGATGGTCAGCTGCTTTGGATAGAAGGCTCCAACCTGGTCGTCTTCTCTCCTGAAAAGAAAAGACAGTCGGTCCATTCGCTCGAACCAGGAAAATACACTCAGGACTATGCTTTTATTAGTGAAAACGGAGAAACGGCATGTGTTATTCAGCACGATTCCGATGATAACCATTCGTATGCACTTTATGATCTTAAGACTGATAACAAGATGCAGGTGGACCACACAGAAAGCGATTGGTCGTGGGTAGCACTTTCGAAAGATGGAAACTACTTTTACATCGTGTCGACCAATGCGGATAAATCCACCGTCACTCTGAAAGTGTTCGACATTAAAACAGGCTCGACCAAATCAAACACCACTAAAGTAAATAAAATAACAGACAGCGTCGAAATATACTCAATATTGCAACTCCCGGACTCAGAAGACCTTATTCTTCAAGGTGACTCCTTTTTGATTAAAGCCGACCGCGACGCCAACCTGAGTACCATATTCAATGACGAGGATCACGCTTTTGCCAATGGATATTCATCTTCCGGATCATGCAATTACTACCCCGTTTATCTTAGCAATGGCTCCGGCGACCTTTTCGACGACAGCTATTACCTGAATTTACAGAAGGCAAACCTCGGCGTCATCGATTTGCAAAATGGGAACACTATCAGCTCGATTGCCTTCCCCTTTGGCGATGGTGACCTCTGCGACATTTCGCATAATGGCGGTGTCTTACTTGGAAGATACACAGACGATGACAGGTCCTCAGCATGCCTAGTCGATGCTCAAACCGGAGCAAAGAGCGAGTTTGATTCTCATTGGTGCAGCCCTTATTTCATGAACGGCGATCGCGAGATTTGGACTGATTATTACGACGACGATGACCCCACCACGCTTCACGTGAACATCTACAAGTCGAACATTCCCCATTCACTACCCGATGATGTTCTCTACTTTGTCCAGACTCACCTGCCGTTTGTCATTGGCGGTGGCGTGGCGATCATCCTCATCATCGGTGGCACGATTGTTGTCCTTTGCATCCGCAAGAAGCGTGCGAAGGCCGCGAACGGCGCGGTAGCTGCAGCGCCTAAACCCCAGCGCAAGCAGCGTCGCCGCCAGAAGCGCGCCCAGCTCAACGTCGCAGTGCCCACAGCACCGGGAATGCCAGTAAACCCGACCGAGCCCGCCCGCTTCTGCCGTCACTGCGGAACCCAGCTTGTGCCCGAAGCTCAGTTCTGCCCCACATGCGGACAAAAGGTAGACTAGCGAACAAAACCCGATAGACCTCAACCGCCAAGGCCCCGTTCCGAAACGCTCCAGAACGGGGCATTGGCTTGATGCAAGGGTAGCTAATCTGGGACGGGCATTGTCACACACCCCCATGAAGTTGCGGTGGAATAGGGGCTGTTTTGGCGTCTAGAGCCCCCATTTAGTCCCTATTTCACCGCAACTTAAAAAGGGGCGCTGACCGGGATAGTCAGCGCCCCTTTGTTGAATGGATTAACCACCAAGATAGGCTTTGCGGACGTTATCGTCGTGCAGGAGCTCTTGGCCGGTGCCGGTCATGGTGATCTTGCCGGTCTCGAGCACGTAGCCGCGCGTGGCGATCGAGAGCGCCATCTGGGCGTTTTGCTCGACCAGAAGCACCGTGGTGCCGGCCTTGTGCAGGTCCTCGACAATCTGGAAGATCTGCTCAATCAGAATCGGCGCCAGGCCCATGGAAGGCTCGTCGAGCATGAGCAGCTTGGGGTTGCTCATAAGGGCGCGGCCCATGACGAGCATCTGCTGCTCGCCGCCCGAAAGGGTGCCGGCGACCTGGCGACGGCGCTCCTTAAGGCGCGGGAACTGCTCGTAGACGCGCTCAAGACCCGGAGCAACCGTGGACTTGGGCTGTGTATAGGCACCCATCTCCAGGTTCTCCTCGACCGTCATCTGCAAAAAGGCGCGACGGCCCTCGGGAACCTGGGCCAGGCCCTTGCCCACCAACTTGTCGGCAGGCGAATGGGTAATGTCCTCGCCCATAAACTTGATGGAGCCGGTCTTGGAACGCAACAGGCCCGAGACGGTTTTAAGCGTTGTAGACTTGCCGGCACCGTTCGCGCCAATCAAGGCCACGATCTCGCCCTCGTTGACGTTAAAGGAGATGTCCTTGATGGCGTGGATGGCGCCGTACCAGACGTTGATGTTGTAGACGGAAAGCATCGGCTCTGCCATTTAGTTCTCCCCCTTATCCTGCTTGCCCAGATACGCCTCGATAACGGCGTCGTTGTTCTGGATTTCCTCGGCCGTGCCCTTGGCGATGACCTTACCAAAGTTGAGCACGCAGATGCCCTCGCAGATGTTCATGACGAGCGACATATCATGTTCGATAAGCATGATGGCGATGCCAAAGGTGTCGCGGATCTTGACGATGTTCTCCATGAGCTCGGCAGTCTCGGACGGGTTCATGCCGGCGGCAGGCTCGTCGAGCAGCAGCAGCTTGGGGTTGGTAGCAAGCGCGCGGACGATCTCCAGACGACGCTGGGCGCCGTAAGGCAGCGAGCCGGCCTGCTCGTTTGCCAGATGCTCCATATCAAAGATGGACAGCAGCTCCATGGCGCGCTCGTGAGCAGCCTTCTCGTGCTTCCAATACGTCGGCAGGCGCAGCACGCCCTCAAAACCGGAATAGCGCTCCTGGTTGTGCAGACCGACCTTGACGTTGTCCTCCACCGTCATGGTGTTGAACAGGCGGATGTTCTGGAAGGTACGAGCAATACCCATGCGGTTGACCTGATAGACCGACTTGCCCGAGGTGTCCTCACCGTCGAGCAGGATGGTACCGTGCGTGGGCTGGTACACCTTGGTGAGCAGGTTGAAGACCGTGGTCTTACCGGCGCCGTTGGGGCCAATCAGACCGGCAATCTCGGTCTTGCCGATGGTCAGGCTAAAGTCGTCGACCGCCTTGAGGCCGCCGAATTCAATGCCCAGGTGGATGCACTCGAGTGCCGGGCGCTGGCCCAGGTCGCGATCGGGAACGATGGCGCCAGAAGGATACGGGACCATCTTGCCCTTGTTGAACTCAAACTTACTGGGCATCGGCTGCCACCTCCTTCTTGGAAGCAAAGCGGTCCTTAATGCGTGCGAAGAACGCCTTGAGCTGCGGGTTGTTGGTAAAGATCATGACCAGAATCAGCACAATGGCATAGATGAGCATGCGGTAGTCCGAGAACTGACGGAGCAGCTCGGGAAGCACCGTGAGCAACGCCGCCGCGATGACGGAGCCGCGCATATTGCCCAGACCGCCCAGGACCACGAACACCAGGATGAGGATGGACGTGTTGAAGTCGAACTTGGTGGCGGAGAGCTGCGAGAAGTTACCGCCGAAGAGAGCTCCGGCAGCACCGGCGAGGGCAGCGGAAACCACGAAGGCGATCATGCGGTACTCGGTGACGGAGATGCCTACGGACTCGGCCGCAATCTTGTTATCGCGCACGGCCATAATGGCACGGCCGGTACGGCTGCGAACCAGGTTGAGCACGATCACGAGCGCGACCATGACCAGGATGGCGCCGGCAAGGAAGGTCGAATAGGTCGACACGCCCGATGCGCCCTGCGCGCCCTTGATGATGGCGGTGCCGTCCTCGAGCAGGTGCAGGTCGTCGATCGTGGAGTTACCCGTGATGTTAAAGATCACATGCAGGCCGCGGGAGTCGACGCCCACGATAAGGCAGGTGACGATCTCTTTGATGATCTCGCCAAAAGCTAGGGTCACAATGGCCAGATAGTCGCCGCTCAGGCGCAGGACCGGGATGCCGATCAGGAAGCCCAGAATGGCGGCAGCGATGGCGCCGACCACGATACTGACGATCAGGCGCACCGGATCGGAAGGAACGGCGCTCTCGAGGGCGACCGCGGTGACGATGCCCGTGTAGGCACCGACGCTCATAAAGCCCGCATGGCCCAGCGACAAGTCGCCCGCGATGCCGACGACGAGGTTGAGCGAGATGGCCATGACGATGTAGGCCGTGATGGGGACCAGCTGACCGGCGATCATGCGCGGAATCATGTGGTTGGACTGCATAAAGAACACGATGGCGAACGCCACAAGGCACATGGCGTACGTAACAAAGTCGTGACGCGTCTGCTTATCTTTAAGAAACTTCATAACGCTCACCTACACCTTCTCGGGGACGTACTTGCCCAAGAGGCCGGCAGGCTTGACGAGCAGGACGATGATCAAAACACCAAAGACGATGGAGTTGGCAAGGCTCGTGGAAATGTATGCCTGCGCCATCGCCTCGATGATGCCGATGAGAATGCCGCCGACAAAGGCACCGGGGATGGAGCCGATGCCGCCGAAAACGGCGGCGTCGAAGGCCTTGATGCCAGGCATGGCGCCCGTGGTGGGCTGCAGGACCGGCGAGTAGGAGCACAGGAGCACACCGGCGATGGCGGCAAGGGCGGAGCCGATGGCAAAGGTCATCGAAATAGTGCGATTGACGTTGATGCCCATGAGCTGAGCGGCGGCCTTGTCCTCGGACACGGCGCGCATGGCCTTGCCCATCTTGGTCTTACCTGTAAAGAACATCAGACCGGCCATGATAACCAGACAGGCGACGATGGTGACGAGCGAAACGGCGCTTACGTTGAACTTGGCCAAGAACTCCGGCACCGGGAAGGTGACGAGCGAAGTGAAATTCTTGGGCGTGGCGCCCCACAGAAGCTGCGCGGCGTTCTGCAGGAAGTAGGACACGCCGATGGCCGTGATCAGAACGGCCAGCGGGCCTGCTTGGCGCAGCGGCTTATAGGCCAGACCCTCAATGAGAACACCGAGAACCGTGCAGACCACGCAAGAGAGAATTACAGATGTCCAGCCCGGGAGGCCGAGATACGACGTGGCGCAGAACGAGACATAGGCACCGACCATGATGACGTCGCCGTGAGCGAAGTTCAGCATCTTGGCGATACCGTAGACCATGGTGTAGCCCAACGCGATGATGGCGTAGACGCTGCCCATGGACAGGCCGTTGACCAGGTATTGGATAAAGACCGTCATGTTCCACATCCCCCTTTCGAATAGGTTTCCAGTTGATGTATGAAACAGGGACGTTACATCGTCCCTAGATACCAAGCAAGCAGGGAAGGCCAAAACCTCCCCTGCTTGGGATCAAAACCGCTCTATGTAAGGCGGTCTATTAGGCCTGTACGTACTTACCGTCGGTGATAACGTACGCCGTGGGGTCCTTCTGGACCTGGCCCTTATCGTTCCAGGTGAGCTTGCCGGTCAGACCGTCAACGGTAATGTTGCGCATGGCCTCGGGCAGTTTCTCGGCGACTTCGGTCGGATCGGCGTCGACGCCAAGGCCGGCCTCCTTGAGGGCCTCGGCCACCGCGTGCACGCCGTCGTAGGCGTCGGCGGCAAACTGGTCGGGGGTATCGCCGTACTTATCCTTGTAAGCGTTGACAAAGTCGGCGTTCTTCTCGTCGTCGGCGGAGAACGGGGTCATGAGCAGCAGACCCTCGGCAAGAGAGGTGTCGAAGCCCTCAACGCCCAGGATGCCGTCCATGCCGTCGCAGCCCATCATCTTGACGTCGTAGCCCATGTCCTTGGCGTTCTTGAGCAGGACCGAGGCCGGGGTGTAGTAGATCGGCGCGAAGATCATCGTCGCGCCGGCCTGCTTGGCCTTGGTCAGCTGGTTGGTAAAGCTCGTGGCGGAGTCGTCCTTAAAGGTCTCCTCGTCGACGATCTCGAGCTTGGACTCAGCGGCCTGAGCCTTAAAGGCGTCTGCGACACCCGAAGAATAGGCATCGCCGGAGTTGTAGAACAGCACGAACTTCTCGTCTGCATACTTCTGCGCCAGGAACTTGGCAGCGTTGACGCCCTGGTTGGGGTCGGTAAAGCAAACCTGGAAGACACAGTCCTTGCCGTCGGTGACGTCCTCGGAGGACGCAGACGGGGTAATCATGAACGTCTTGGGGTCGTTACCGCACTCGGCGGCAACGGCAACCGAAGAGCCCGTGGTGGTCGGGCCGACGAGGGCCTGCATGCCCCAGTCGAGCAGGGTGTTGAAGGCGTTGACGGCCTTCTCGCCGTCGGCCTGGTCGTCCTCGGCCTTGCTGGCAAGCGGCAGGTCCTTGGTCGAGAAGTCCTTGCAGCCAAGCTCGACGGCCTGGGTAACGGACTTACCGTAGGACGCATTGGCACCGGTCAGCGGGCCGATGGTGCCGATCTTAAACGAAGCATCGCTCGCAGCGGAACCGCTGTCGCCGCCGTTGGAGGAGCAGCCAGCTAGAATGGACATCGCCCCCAGACCTGCTGCGCTCGCGATAACGCTCCTGCGATTCATAACAGGGTTCAATGACTTACCGGTGAGGCTCGACATGCGGCTCTCCTCTCAAATCTCGTCGGGTTTCGGTTGCCCGACAGGCCATCCTTCGCCGTGTTCGGCGTTCGCAAAATAGTAGACGCTTTAGTTGAGAAAAGTGGCGATTATTTCAACTTTTCTTTTGTTTTGTCCGTTTATCCATAATTATGCGTATTTCTATTGGTTTATGCAGTTTAGCCACTTTATTGTGTGAAAGTAATGTTTCCATTCCGTTACAAGCGCCCTTGCCCTGATTAAAACAGCCTCACCGGTCGCGTTTTGTACGCACCTAGGCGGCGATGTACTTGCCGTCCTGAATCACATAGGCCGTAGCGGGCTTTTCAACCTGCCCTTTGTCGTTCCACGTCAGCTCGCCCGTCAGGCCCTCGATTTTGATCTTGCGCATGGCCTTGGCAAGGTCGCCGGCAATGTCGGCGCCGTCGGCCGTAATGTCGATGTCTGCCTTATCGATAGCCTCGACAATCGCATGGACGCAGTCATAGGCATCGGCGGCGAACTGGTTGGGCGTCTCGTCGTAGGCGTCCTTATAGGCCTTGACGAAGTCGGCGTTCTTCTCATCGTCGGCAGAGAACGGGGTCATGAGCAGCACGCCCTCGGCAAGAGAGGTATCGAAGCCCTCAACGGAGAGCAGACCGTCCATGCCGTCGGTGCCCATGAGGGTCATGTCGCAGCCCATGTCCTTGGCGTTCTTGAGCAGGACGGACGCCGGCGTGTAGTAGATCGGCGCAAAGATAAGCGTGGCGCCGGCCTCCTTGGCCTTGGTGAGCTGGTTGGTAAAGCTCGTGGAAGAGTCGTCCTTAAAGGTCTCGGTATCGACGATGTCGAGCTTGGATGCCTTGGCCTGCTCGGCAAAAGCGTCGGCAACGCCCGAGCTATACGTATCGCCGGAGTTGTAGAACAGGGCGATCTTGGCGTCTGCATACTTCTCGGCCAAGAACTTCGCGGCGCTGGCACCCATGGTGGGATCGGTGAAGCAAACCTGAAAGACCGTTGTCTTATCCTTGGTCACGTCGAGCGACGAGGCCGAAGGCGTGACCATGAGCATATCGTCGGCAATCTCGCCCGAGACGGCGACGGCAGCACCGGTGGTGACGGGTCAGAGGGCCGATAACGCCAATCTTGAAGGTCTTGCCGTCATCGGCGGAGCCGCCGTCCGAGCCACCCGACGAACAACCAGCGAGTGCCGCGGTGCTGCCGAGCGCCGCGGCGCCGGCGAGAAAGTTCCTTCGGCTGAGCGTGCTGTTGATGTTGAACATGGTGTCCCCCTTTTTCGCTGGCCGCAGTGCGGCCGTCTTGCGGTACGGGGCAAACCTTATGGCGCAAACGTTGACAGTTTGTTACGGAGTTCCGTTTGTAGCGAGCATGTTTCCAATGTTTCCGCAGCGTTTCGGGGGTGCCGTTTTGTGCGACTCCTGTTGCCTGGCGAGCACGCGCCCTCGGTTCACGCTAGAATGCACTCAACCTTTAAGCGGTTAATCCATCCATAAGATGCACGAAGGAGCTATCTATGAGCGAATCCCTGCGCACCGTGAACGTCGGTCTGATCGGTCTGGGAACCGTCGGCGGCGGCGTGGCCCGTCTGATCAAGAGCCACCACGATGAGTACCTGGCAGCCTACGGCATCGACCTTAAGCTGACCCGCGCCTGCGCGCTTGCCTGGGAGCAGGCCGAGGCAGCCGGTATTGAGCACGAGGCCTTTACGAGTGACTGGCATGACGTCGTCACCGACCCCGCCGTCGACATCGTCGTCGAGCTGATTGGCGGCGAGCACCCCGCGACCGAGATCTTCACCACCGCCTTTGAGCACGGCAAGCACGTCGTCTCTGCCAACAAGGCCCTGCTGGGCCGTCATGTCGAGACGCTCGCCGAGAAGGCGCGCGCGTGCGGCGTGCAGATTAAGTGCGAGGCCAGCTGCGGCGGCGGCATCCCCATCGTGAGCACGCTCGAGCACGACCTGGTGGGCAACAAGATCCTGACCATCGCCGGCATTCTCAACGGTACCACCAACTATATCCTGTCCCGCATGGACGCCGAGGGCGCCGATTACGCCGACGTACTTGCCGACGCGCAGGCCAAGGGCTATGCCGAGGCCGACCCGTCCGCCGACGTCGACGGCTTCGATGCCGCCAGCAAGACGGCCATCCTCGCCTCCATCGGCTTTGGCACCCGCGTTACCACCGATGATGTGTACCAGCAGGGTATCCGCACCATCGGCGCCGAGGACATCGCCCAGGCCCGCGAGCTCGGCTACACCATCAAGCTGCTCGGCATCGCCCGCAACACCGACGCCGGCGTCGACGTTCGCGTGCATCCCACGCTCATCCCGGCAGACCATATGCTTGCCAAGGTCAACGGCGCCATGAACGCCGTCTACGTGGTAGGCGACGCCGTGGGCGAGACCATGTTCTACGGCGCGGGCGCAGGCTCCTTCCCCACCGCGAGCGCCGTCGTGGGCGATATCCTGTCGCTCTCCGAGCAGATCAGCCGCGGCGTGGCTCCGCTGCCCGAGATTGAGCCCTATGGCCACAACCTCACCTTTAAGCCCATGGACGAGCTCCAGACCAAGTACTATGTGCGTCTGAAAGTCGCCGACCGCGTGGGCGCCCTGTCCGAGACGGTCGACATCTTTGCCAAGCACAACATCTCGATCTCGCTCATCAACCAGGTCGAGGACGGCAAATCGGGCGTCAGCGATGCCTGCTCGGTCATCTTCCTGACGCACCGCGCGCTCGAGAAGGACGTCCAGGCTGCCGCCGCCGAGCTTGCCAGCGTCGGCTGCGTGGCCGAGGTCGCCAACGTCCTGCGCATCGAGGACGTTGAGGCTTGGACCGAAGGCGTCATGGCGAACTAGCCCAACGCTCGCCTAGCAATACGCGCCTTGAGGGCTCCCGTCCGATGTGGGATGGGAGCCCTTTTGTCACCTGCCCTAAGCACAACGGCAAAGCACATTTGCGCGAGCCGCTCATCGGTAACGCGGGCTACCGTTCACCGATATGCAAACGCGGCCGATTCCGACTACCGCTACGCTGTGCTGCGAATGTCCGCCCGCGATGAGAGGAAGCACCATGTTGCTCGAGGGCAAGAAAGCAATCATCACCGGAGGCACACGCGGTATCGGCTATGCCATCGCCTGCCGTTTTATCGAGGAAGGCGCTGCCGTCACCGTCTTTGGCTCGCGCCAGGAGACTGCCGACACGGCCGTTGAGAAGCTGACAGCCGCCTATCCCGACGCCAAGGTCTGGGGTCGCTCCTGCGATCTCACCTCGCTCGAAGCCGTGACCGAGGCCTTTACCCAGGCTGCCGCTGACATGGGCGGCTTGGACACGGTCGTCAACAAT
The DNA here is from genome assembly GCF_028209625.1 of Collinsella aerofaciens. Lineage (GTDB taxonomy): Bacteria > Actinomycetota > Coriobacteriia > Coriobacteriales > Coriobacteriaceae > Collinsella > Collinsella aerofaciens_AM. The sequence goes on from NZ_JAQLDU010000011.1 coordinate 19,701, forward strand.
GCCGGCATCTCCCAGCGCTCGCCGCTCCTTAACTACACGGCCGAGGAGTTCGCAAAGGTCATGGACCTTAACGTCGTCGCCGTCTTTAATGGCCACCAGGCTGCCGCCAAGATCATGACCGAGGCCGGCCACGGCGGCACCATCACTACCACAAGCTCGATGGTCGCCAAGTACGGCCAGCCCTCCGGCGTCGGTTACCCCACGTCCAAGTTTGCCGTCAACGGTATGGTCCAGTCGCTCTCGCGCGAGCTCGCCCCCATGGGCATCCGCGTCAACGCCGTCGCCCCCGGCGTGACTAAGACCGACATGGTCGCCAACCTGCCCGAAGAGGTCATCAAGCCCATCATCGCCACCATTCCGCTGGGTCGCATGGGCGAGCCCGAGGATGTCGCCAACGCCTTTGTTTTCCTGGCGAGCGACATGTCCTCCTATGTCACGGGCGCCGTGCTCCCCGTCGACGGAGCCGCCCGCTCCTAAGGAGCCACAAGCTTTGGCTTCAAGCTTCAACATAGCTCAACCAAAAAGGCGCGCCGTCTGAATCAACTGCAGACAGCGCGCCTTCTCCTGTTATGAAAGGGAAACTATGTCCCAGTATTTCGGATCAGAACGGGGCACGGTTTCCCCCAGGACTTCCTTGCGGAAACCGCATCCCACTCTGAGCGCCCATTCCGGGACACAGTTTCCCAACGGCCCCCGTTTCGGAAACCACATCCCGTTCCGAGCCTTCAAAGCGGGACGCGGCTTCCCCGAGAAAGTATCGACTACTTACCGTCGTCGTCTTCGGCTTCTTCGCGCGCATAGAGCTCCAGCATGCGGCGGCGGTATTCGCGCACAGCGAGCTTGGCGCGCTCCAGGCGGCGGCGCTCACGCGGAGTCAGCTCGGACGGGTCGACCTCGTCTCCATAGGTCTTATCGGCAAGCAGGTGCGCCGCGTCCACGATGCGGGCATCGATGTGGCCGCTCGCTGCCTCGGCGGAAAGACGCTCGGCAATCGTATCGAGCGTAGGCAGGCCCTCGAATACGCGACCATGGCCATGCGAGGTCAGCAGCTCGTGCTCGCGCGCGAGCAAGCTCGCTAGGTCGTGGTGGGCGCGCAAGATGTCGAGCGCATCGGATGGATGCTCGGCAACCTCTGCCACGGCGGCGACCGGTGCGGCATCCACCACGCGGTAGAAGAGCTGCGCGAGCAATGGCATCAAGAACACCGTGATGGCACCGGCGGCAACCATGACCGACGCAATATCTTGCGACAGCGCGCCCGCGTTGACGGCAACGCTCGTAACGGCAACGATGATCGGCAGCGCCGTGGTGCAGTACAGGGCCACGGTAATGCGACCATACGCCGACACATCGCGCGTCGCAGGACAAATGCTCATGGAAATAAGAATGGGCACGGCACGAATAATCAACAACGCCACGATAAAGCCCACGAGCAGACCCGGGCGCGACGCCACGGCCGTCAGTTCGATCTTTGCGCCCGATACGGTAAAGAACACCGGAATCAAAAAACCGTAGGCCAGACCGTCGAGCTTGGTCTCGAGCGTATGGTTGCCCTCGGGGATGATATAGCGCAGGACAAAGCCAGCGGCAAAAGAACCCAACACGATGTCGAGATCAAAGACAGCCGAGAATGCCACGAGCGTGACCAGGATGAGCACCGTCAGGCGCACGAAGGTCTGCGACGTGGTATCGGCGCGCTCCTCAACAAATGCAAAGAAGCGGCTGCCGACGCGCTTGGAGCGGCTCGGGACCACGGCCAGCAACACGCAAACCACCGCAAACAAGCCAAGGATAACGAGCGTTTGGATACCAGTGCGGGCAGACAACAGCACCGACATGGCGAGCACGGGACCGAGCTCGCCCCAAGTGCCATACGCGAGAATCGAGTCGCCCACGCGCGTGCCGGTGAGCGAGCGCTCACGCATGATGGGCACAAGCGTACCGAGCGCCGTCGAAGTGAGGGCAAGCGTCACGGCGATACCGTCGAAATGACTGACTGAGAACCACGGGGTAAAGCGCACGGCAAGCCAGGCGATACCAAACGTGACGACCCACGTCGCCAAGCCGTAGCGCCCCTCGACGCCTGTGATGCTCTTGGGGTCGATCTCAAAGCCAGCAAGCAGGAACAAAAAGGCCAGGCCCAGCTCGGACACAAGCGAGACCTCAGCATCTACATGGATGACGCCGAGCATATGGGGTCCCAGTACCGCGCCGAGCACGAGCAAAAAGACCGTCTCGGGAACGGGTTTTCCGGGAATCGCCGAGGCGATAAAAGGACTCGCAAAGGCCACGAGTGCGATGATGGCGAGCGAAACGAATGCCATGTGATGCCTTTCTCTTGTTTGCGCTTCACTGTAGCACCCTCGCCGTCCTCAACGCGCCGCGAGCTGTCGTATCATAGTGAGGTTTACAAACATGTGGCTCAAGGCGACCGCAGGGCAGACCCCGCAAACCGACCGCTGCCGCATACCGTACCGTACGCCCAACCGATCAGGAAGGCAGGAACCAATGGTCTCTCGTATCTACGTGGAGAAGAAACCCGGGTTCGACGTCGAGGCTCAGCAGCTCAAGGGCGAGCTGACCGAAATTCTCGGCATCAAGGGCATCGAGGCCCTGAGGATTATCAACCGCTACGACGTCGAGGGCATCGACAAGGAGCTTTTCCGGTCCTGCGTGCCGACCGTCTTTAGCGAGCCCCAGGTCGATGTGACCTACGACGAGCTCCCCGCAAGCGATGGCGCCGTCTTTGCCGTCGAATTCCTGCCTGGCCAGTTTGACCAGCGCGCCGACTCCGCCAGCGAGTGCGTGCAGCTCATCAGCCAGGGCGAGCGCCCCGCCGTGCGCTCCGCCAAGGTCTATATGATCTCGGGCGCCCTGGACGAAGCCGCCATCGAGGCCATCAAGCACTACGTGGTGAACCCCGTCGAGGCGCGCATCGCCTCGCTCGACCTGCCCGAGACGCTGTACATGGAGACCCCCGAGCCTCAGCCCGTCGAAGTGCTCGACGGCTTCCGCGAGCTCGATGAGGCCGGCCTTGCCGCCTTTATTTCCGAGCGCGGTCTTGCCATGGACGAGGCGGACATCGCCTTCTGCCAGCAGTACTTCCGCGATGAGAATCGCGACCCCACCATCACCGAGATCCGCGTGATCGACACCTACTGGTCCGATCACTGCCGCCACACCACCTTCGGCACCGTCCTGGATGACGTGACGATCGACGACGCCGTGGTTCAGCAGGCCTTCGACCGCTACATGGAGATGCGCCACGAGCTCGGTCGCGACGCCAAGCCCGTCTGTCTCATGGACATGGGCACCATCGGTGCCAAGTACCTTAAGAAGACCGGCGTCATGACCGATGTCGACGAATCCGAGGAGATCAACGCCTGCACCGTCAAGGTGAAGGTCGATGTCGATGGCGAGGACCAGGACTGGCTGTTCCTGTTTAAAAACGAGACCCACAACCACCCGACCGAGATTGAGCCCTTCGGCGGTGCCGCCACCTGCGTGGGCGGCGCTATCCGTGACCCGCTCTCGGGCCGCAGCTATGTGTATCAGGCCATGCGCGTCACCGGTGCCGGCGACCCCACCGTCCCGGTTTCCGAGACGCTCGAGGGCAAGCTGCCGCAGCGCAAGCTCGTGACCACTGCCGCCGCCGGCTACTCCAGCTACGGCAATCAGATCGGCCTTGCCACCGGCCAGGTCAACGAGCTCTATCACCCCGGCTACGTGGCCAAGCGCATGGAGGTCGGCGCCGTGGTGGGCGCTACCCCGGCAAACCACGTGCGCCGCGAGTGCCCCGCCCCCACCGACAAGATCATCCTGCTGGGCGGCCGCACCGGCCGTGACGGCATCGGTGGTGCCACCGGCTCCTCCAAGACCCAGAACACCGAGTCCATCGAGACCTCGGGCGCCGAGGTCCAGAAGGGCAACGCCCCGGTCGAGCGCAAGCTGCAGCGCCTCTTCCGCCGCGGCGACGCCTGCCGTCTGATCAAGCGCTGCAACGACTTTGGCGCTGGCGGCGTCTCGGTCGCCGTGGGCGAGCTTGCCGACGGCCTGTACGTGGACCTGGACACCGTGACCAAGAAGTACGACGGTCTTGACGGCACCGAGCTCGCCATCTCCGAGTCCCAGGAGCGCATGGCCTGCGCCGTCGCCGACGGCGACGTCGAGGAGTTCATGGGCTACGCCGCCGAGGAGAACCTCGAGGCGACCGTTATCGCCGAGGTTACCGCCGAGCCGCGCATGCGCATGGCCTGGAACGGTGTCGCCATCGTCGACCTGTCCCGTGAGTTCCTCAACTCCAACGGTGCGCCCAAGCACCAGGTCGCCCACGTGTGCGCCCGCAGCGTGTGGCAGCCCAGCTGGGCCGGCACCACGCTTGCCGAGCGCATGACCTCGCTTGTCACCGACCTCAACGTTGCCTCCAACAAGGGCCTTTCCGAGCGCTTCGACTCCACCATCGGCGCCGCAACCGTGCTTATGCCTTTTGGCGGCAAGGCGCAGCTCACCCCGAGCTCGGCCATGGTCGCCAAGTTCCCCGTGGACGGCGAGACCACCACGGCAAGCGCCATGGCATGGGGCTTCAACCCCTACCTGATGGAGGCCGACCAGTTTGCGGGCGCCTACCTGTCCGTGGTCGAGTCCATCGCCAAGCTCGTGGCCGCCGGCTTTGAGCACAAGCGCGCCTACCTCTCCTTCCAGGAGTACTTCGAGCGCCTGCGCACCGAGGCCGAGCGCTGGGGCAAGCCCATGGCAGCCGTCCTGGGCGCCCTTATGGCCCAGGTCGATCTGGGTGCCGGCGCCATCGGCGGCAAGGACTCCATGAGTGGTTCGTTTGAGGACGAGGCCGGCGAGCTCAACGTTCCGCCGACTCTGATCAGCTTCGCTGTTGCCGTGGGTAAGGCCGCCCGTGCCGTCTCGCCCGAGTTCAAGGGCCTGACGCATCGCGTCGTCCGCATCGCCCCCGCCGCCTACGGCGAGGATTACCGCCCCGATGCCCAGCAGCTGCTCGCCGCCTTTGACGCCGTCGAGGCGCTCACCGCCACTGGCGACGCCCTGGCCGTCTCCACGCCCGGTTACGGCTGCGGCGCCGAGAGCCTCTTTAAGATGTGCGTCGGCAACCAGATCGGCATCGAGCTTGCCGAGGATGTGGACGTGGAGAGCCTCTTCACCCCGCTCTACGGCAGCTTTATCGTCGAGCTCGCCGAGGACGCCGAGCTGCCCGAGGTTGCCGACGGCGTTGTCGTCGAGCCCCTGGGCACCACCGTCGAGGGCTATGTCATCGACACCGGCTCCGAGGTCATCGAGCTCTCCGAGCTTCAGGAGGCCTGGGAGAGCGGTATCGAGGGCGTCTTTGCCTACCGCAGCACCGGCGAGCAGCCCGAGGTAGAGACCATCGACTTCCGCGCCAAGGATATCCACGTGTACGGCGGCGCCAAGATCGCCCGTCCGCGCGTGATCATCCCCGTGTTCCCCGGCAACAACTGCGAGTACGACAGCGCCCGCGCTTTCCGCGCCGCCGGCGCTGAGGCCGACACCTTCGTGATCAACAACCTCACGCCCGAGGCCGTCGCCGAGAGCACCCACGAGCTTGCCCGTCGCATCCGCGAGAGCCAGATCGTCATGATCCCCGGCGGCTTCTCGGGCGGCGACGAGCCCGATGGCTCCGCCAAGTTCATCACGGCGTTCTTCCGCGCTCCCGAGGTCACCGAGGCAGTCCGCGACCTGCTCCAAGCCCGCGACGGCCTGATGCTGGGCATCTGCAACGGCTTCCAGGCTCTGGTCAAGCTCGGTCTGGTGCCCTACGGCGACATCGTCGACGCCACGCCCGACGCGCCCACGCTGACGTTCAACACCATCGGTCGCCACCAGAGCCGTCTGGTGCGCACCCGCATCTCGTCCAACCTGTCCCCGTGGCTGTCACAGTGCAGCCTGGACGACCCCTATACCGTCGCCATCAGCCACGGCGAGGGCCGCTTTGTCGCCAATGACGAGGTGCTCGCCCAGCTGATCGCCAACGGCCAGGTCGCCACGCAGTACGTGGGCGAGAACGGCAAGCCCAGCATGGACCTTTCCGTCAACCCCAACGGCTCCGCACTCGCCATCGAGGGCATCACGAGCCCCGACGGCCGCGTCCTGGGCAAGATGGGCCATGCCGAGCGTCGCGGCGACAACCTGTACCGCAACGTGCCCGAGCATGTCCCCGGCGATAAGTTCATGCCGATCTTTGAGGGCGGCGTAGCCTACTTCGCCTAAATACTTCCCATCGGGTACAATCCCCTCGGGTAACAACACCCGCCACCGGCACGCCCGGTGGCGGGTTCTTTTTTGCTTCGCGCATATAGGAAGGACATCATGGAAAGCCGCAAGCCGTATCTCGCCACCCTGCCCGGGCTCATCCTGGGCTGCCTCGTCTGCTGTGCGCTTTGGGGCTCGGCTTTCCCCTGCATCAAGATCGGCTACGCGCTCTTTGGCATCCCCGCGCACGACAGCGCCTCGCAGCTGCTCTTTGCGGGTCTGCGCTTCACGCTTGCCGGCATGCTGGTCATTGTTGGCATGAGCGTGGCCCAGAGCCGTCCGCTCGTTCCGCAAGTGCGCGATATCAAGCCCATCTGCATCTTGTCGCTCTTCCAGACGATCGGGCAGTACTTCTTTTTCTACCTGGGACTCTCGCGCGCCAGCGCCATGTCGAGTTCCATCATCGAGGCCAGCGCCAACTTCCTCGCAATCCTCTTTGCCGCCCTGGCGTTTCGCACCGAAAAGCTCGATGCGGCCAAGGTACTCGGCTGTGTGCTGGGCTTTGCCGGTGTCGCGCTCGTCAACCTTTCGGGCGCGGACGGCACCTTTGGCTTTACGCTCGACGGCGAAGGCTTTATCCTGGCCTCCACCGTCGCAGGCGCCCTGTCGACCTGCCTGATCGGCATCTTCTCGCGCGAGCACGACGGCGTCTTGCTTGCCGGGTGGCAGTTCTTGGTCGGCGGCCTGGTCCTCACCGCCATCGGCTTTTTGATGGGTGGCGCGCTCTCCCCCACGGCGATTGCCCCCGCCATCGCGCTCATCATCTACATGGCGCTTATCTCCGCAGTGGCCTACTCGCTGTGGTCGCGCCTGCTTGCCGTCAACCCCGTCAGCCGCGTCTCGGTCTTTGGCTTTATGAACCCGGTCTTTGGCGTAGCTCTGAGCGCGCTGCTGCTCGGCGAGGGCGCTGGCACGAGCCCCGTTACCGTCATCGTTGCCCTGCTGTTGGTCTGCGGCGGCATCGTCATCGTCAACAGACCTCAAAGGGCCTAACAAACCAGGCCTTTGCGTATGTCGCGCTTGCAACGGGCGTCCGCGTGGTCGCGGTTATTATCTAGCGAATTTGGACGCCGGCTTTCTTCTTCTCGCGCTTTACGCGGTAGAGCTCCGCGTCGGCAGCACGAAGCAAGTCTTGCCAGGTATCGACGCCATCACCAACCCGTGCGTAGCCGATGGACATCCGCAACAGATACGGAACCTCGGCGCGCGCGAGCTCATCGTTGATTGTCGCGCACAGATGCATGATATCCTGTTCCGCCACTGCCTTTTGGAGCACCACGAACTCATCGCCACCATAACGTGCGATAAAGCCGCCAGACGCCGAGCAGACTTCTTTGAGCGCAGCGGATATGACCTGAAGAGCGTGGTCGCCCTCCACATGCCCATAGCGATCGTTAATCTGCTTAAAGCCGTCGGCGTCCATCATAAGCAGATATACATCTTCGGCCTGATCCACATTTGAGAAGAGCGACAGCATATAGGTCTCAAAACGGTTGCGATTGTTAAGTCCAGTCAACGGGTCGGTCGAGATGAGCTGCTCCTGGTAGATGATGTAGAGCAGCAACATGCTAATCATTATGCCGACACAAAGGCCGGGCACCGAGTATACGACCTGAAAGGTACCGCCCACCAGGGCCGGAATGGCGAAAAATGCCAAGGTTCGATAGATGGCCTTCGTCTGCAGGCTCTCGACCCTGCGAGATTGCACAAATGCATGCAGGGACGTATGTATAACGTAACAGTAGCTGACGATGGGCTGGATCATATAGGCAAAGCCGCGACGATACACGCCCTGCGAATCGATATAGAACAGGGCGTGCGTCCAGTAACTGGTAAACGCCAGCACGACCACCAGAGCCGTAGGCAACGCAACAAGCACCACCCTATAGCGCGAGGTCAAAAGGCGAGAACCCTGCACCGTCTCGGAATAGATAAACCAAATGAGACACGCGATAGCAAAGAGCGAAAACGAAACCGCGTTGGAAATCCAGTTGGCAGCAATGCCCAACGTGCCGTCCACACCGTCCGAAAGCGTCCAGATCATATCGAATAATATGTACGCGGCAGAGGTGTAGCCCAGCATGCTAAACAATAGCTGCTGGGTGCTCGAGAACAAGGAGCGACGACTTCGCACGGCAAGCCCGATAAGAACAATCATGCATAGCACGAATATCTCAATCTTGAGTGCCTTAACCACTAGCGCCATCCCTTCAATACCCAAGTGGTCAGAATCGCCCAATTCGAATCAGGGCAATAAACACCCCTTTACTCCGCAGGGGTAAAGGGGATAATAGCAGAGCGCCCGAACATCACTGCAAAACAGTTTCTGTTCGGGCGCCCATACGGCGCGAATTGCACACGCCGGCATCATTGATGGGTATCGATTGCTACTCGCCATCGATGTCAGCCGCGACGGCCTCCTCGATGGCCTCGACACCGACAGGCGACAGATCCTCCTTGCCTTGGCAGAACTTCTTGTCGACCCAGCCAGTCAGAATCGGAGCCATGATCGCCGTGATGATAACGGCGGTGGCGATCTGAGCGTACGCGGTGGGCGCAAGCTCGGCGTAGCGCGGTGCGACCTCGGCGAGGGCAACCGGTGTGGTCATAGCCGTGCCGGCAATGGTGGAGCAAGCCACAGCGGCCTTGCCATTGCCGCCGCACAGACGCTCGAACGCAAAGGTGATGGGACCGACGACAAACAGCGTGACAAGGCCCAGCAAGATGCCGGAAATACCGCCGGTGATAAAGCTCGACAGGCTCATGGACGCACCGAGCTGAAATCCGATGACGGCAATCGCGGGATTGGCACCGGGAACCAGCAGGTTCTTGATAAACGGGAACAGGTTGCCCAGAACCATGCCAATAACGAGTGGCAAGATGGAGCCGATAATGGTGCCAATGGGAATGTTGGCGAGGCCGGAAACACCGAGGATGATCATCGTGACGACGGGGCCGGCCGTAAAGAACAGGATACCGACGGCGCCCTGCTCAGACTCATCACCGAACTCGCCCATGATGCCCGTATAGAGCGCCATGTTGCAAAACGTGATGCCGCCGATGATAGACACGGAGCTCAGACCCAGGAAGTTGTCGTTAAAGAAATATGCCACGCCCAGGCCGAGAGCCGCTGCGACGACCAGCTTGGGAATCAGCACGACGATGCCGGTCTTGATAGCGCCCGGCGTGGACTTAAAGCTGATGCCGGCGCCCACAAACAGCAGGATCGCGGCGACGATGGTATTGGAGCCACCGCGGCAGGCAGCCGTAAAGAATCCGCCGATCTCAAAAACCTGCGGGCAGAAGGTGTTGAGCAAAAGACCGACGATCATCGGATAAATCATGATGTCGCCCGGGATGCGCGGGACCTTGAATTTCTTTTGCTCGTTGGCGGTTGCTTCCTGTGCCATGAAACCCCCATTTCCGCTGACGGGGTACAAAAGCCCACGTCACGCTTTGCTACAGTAAAGTTTGACCATGGTACCAGAAGAAATAGACCAGCTCGGTGAAAAACTCGACAAGTTGGGATGGAACGAGATTCGGCGCCCGCGACGCCACCCCTATATAAGGCTCAAGACGATATAGAGTACGATGCCCGAGACGCAGCACCACAGCATCGATTTTGTCTTGACCGCCACGACCACGACGCCGGCGGCCGCAATCCAGGGAACCAAGGCAGGCCAGAGCCCCGCGTCGAACGCGCCGGGACTCACCAAGTCGTTGGCGACCAGCGCGGCAAAGGCAGCGGGCGGGATATAGCCCAGGGCCTCGGTAATACGGGGCGACAGGGTCCGCCCGCGCAAGGCGAACGCCGGCGCGATGCGAAAGAACGCGATAGCAGCCCACGACGACAGCCACAGAACCAAGAACTCGTTAACGGGCATCGCGGGCACCTCTTCCGTCAAATACAGCATCGCACGCCAGCGCAATGGTAATGCCGACCACGACGCTTGCCGGCACGGCAATATTCACGAGGCCCAAGAACTTGCATACGGCGACGGACACCGCGCCCGAAACCGCCGCGACAACGTTGCCGCGCGACAGCCGCTGCGAAAAGAGCAGGCAGATAAAGAGCGAGGTGCAGACAAAGGCTGCAATGGCGGTGGGAACATCGACAACGGCGCCGACGATGGCGCCCGTCGTACACGATACGCCCCATGTTGCGATAAGGATCACGTTGAGCACAAAGGACTCGCGCGGGCCCCAATCCTCTCCTTCAACCAACTTGGCAAGCGAGATGCCATATGCCTCCTCGGTAAGTGTCGCGGCAACAGCCAGCGTCTGACGCTTCGAGGCACCCGTCAGATGCGACGTGATCGATGCCGAGTAAAGCGCAAAGCGCGAGGAGATGGCAGCAACGCTCGCGACGATCGACGCCGCAGGCACACCTGCCAGCCACAGATTGCAGATCATAAACTGCCCGCTGCCCGTCACGAACGTGCTGCTCAGAGCAAAGACCATCCAGGGTTCCATTCCCGTCTGCCCCATGATCATTCCGCACGGCGCGCCTATTGCAACATAGGTAAGCATCACTGGCCAGACGGTTCTAACGATTTTGAGCACCATACGCTTCTCATCCTGACAAGGTCTCCGAGCCGCATGTAGCGACACGGCAGAATCATCATCCGACAGCAACCGAGTTCACCTACAATTGCCACCGGATCGAAAGACACAACTTTTTAGGAAGTCATTATGACAGCTATCGATCGAGACCGGGCGCGCGCGGCCTTCAAAAGCTACACCGATGCCTACGACGCCACTAACCCACGCATCGCGCTCAAATTCGAGCATACGTACCACGTGGCCGAGGCATGCGATGCCGTAGCACGCGAGCAGGGCTGGTCGTCAGAAGATATTGACCTGGCATGGCTTTGCGGCCTGCTACACGATATGGGCCGCTTTGAGCAGTTGCGGCGCTGGGACACCTTTAAGGACGCCGAGAGCATGAGCCATGCAGCGCTGGGCATCGAGGTCCTCTTTGGCGAGAATCCCGCCGATGCACCCGCCGTAACGAGCATCCGCGACTTTATCGATGACCCGGCAGAAGATGAGCTCATCCGAGCGAGCATTGCCTATCACAGCGATTTTCGTCTACCCGCGCAGCTCGACGAGCGTACGCGGAGCTTCTGCGATATCGTGCGCGATGGTGACAAGATCGACATTATGCGCACCATCGCCGACAGCACCGTCGAGACCATCCTCAAGGTGGATGAGGACGCATTTCTCGCCAGCCACTTCTCGGCACCGGCGCTTACCGCCTTTGACGAGCACCGCTGCGTCGCACGCGATGAGCGCGATGAGCCCGCAGACTACCTGGTGGGACTCATCTGCTTTATGTTTGAGCTCGTCTATCCAGCGAGCCGCGCGCTGGCGCGCGAACAGGGCGATATCCACCGCCTGCTCGATGCGCCCTTTGGCATTACGCGGCCCTTTACCAACCCCGCCACGCAGGCAACCTGGAGCCGCCTAAAGGACGAGATGCGCGACTGGCTGACGCGCGCTTAGCGCTCAAGCTGAGCCAGCAGCTCCTCAACGATCTCAACGGCATCGCCGACGACCTTATACTGGGCAGCACCGAAGATGGGGGCATCCGGGTCCTCATTGATGGCGACAATGCACTCCGCCCCACCGATGCCGGCGAGATGCTGGATAGCGCCCGAGACACCGATGCTCACGAGGAGCTTGGGCGAGACCGATGCACCCGTCTGGCCAATTTGGTGGCGATACTCCAACCAGCCTGCCTCCACAATGGGACGCGTGCAACCAAGCTCGGCACCCAGGGCATCGGCGAGCTTTCGCATCAGGGGCAGATTCTTCTTGGAGCCGATGCCGCGGCCCACCACGACCAGACGCTCGGCATCGGCAATTGAGGCCTGCTGTCCCCACTCCTCGGCGGGAATCGAGATCTCGACGCGGGCCTTAACGTCATCCGCAAGCACTACCTGGGTAATCGTGCCGGAGCGGCTATAGTCAAACTCGGGCGCCTTAAAGATGCCGGGGCGCACCGTTGCCATCTGAGGACGGTGGTTGGGGCAGATAATGGTGGCCATCAGGTTGCCGCCAAACGCCGGGCGCGTCTGCTGCAGCAGACCCGTCTCCGTATCCATAGAAAGCACCGTGCAATCGGCCGTAAGACCCGTCTGCAAGCGCACGGCCACACCGGGCGCCAGCTCGCGACCAAAGGCGGTCGCGCCGTACAGGATGGCCTCGGGCTTGCGCTCGGCTACCAAATCGCAGATCAAGCGAGCGTAGACCTCCGCGTCGTTCTGACGCAGGCGCTCGTCGCGACAGGCCAGGACTTCGTCGGCGCCCGCGCAAACCAGGTGTTCGAGGTCCTCGAGCGAGCCCTCGGAACCTATGCCGATCAGCGCCACCAGGCGACAGCCGCGTGCATCGGCAAGCTCGCGCCCCTTGCCCATGAGCTCGAAGGCCACGGATGCCACGGCATCGTGCTTGTCAGTTTGCACGAAGACCCAAATGTCTCGATATGCGTCAAGGTCTACCGCGCCGGCGGCCTCGTCGCGCTCAATCGAGATGGCGTTGACGGGGCAGGCGTCGACGCACCCACCGCACAGGATACAGCCGTCGGTTACGCGGGCACAGCGATTGGGGCGCTCACCCTCCACCACAATGCCGCCCGAGGCGCAGGCGCGAACGCAGCGACCGCAGCCGATACAGGCTTCGCTATCGATAATCAGCCCGCTCATCTATGCCATCCCCTCAATAATCTTGGCAAGTTTTACCGCCTGCTCGGACGCCGTTCCCTCAACGGCCTCGCACGTTTGGTCACGGTCGGGCACAAACGAGCGCACGACCTGCGTCGGTGATCCGGCAAGACCGCAACGCGCGGGGTCGGCGTTCACGTCGGCGGCACTGACCACGCGCACGTCCGCCTCCTCCGCCGCGCGAATACCGGCAATACTCGGCATACGCAACTGGCCAATCTCCTTGGCAGTCGTCATCGCGCACGGCATCTCAAGACACACCGTCTCCTCGCCGGCATCGCATCCGTGAACGAGCGCCAGCGAGCCACACGTCGTAAAGCCCGCGCTTTGCACGCAGCTCACGTCGGTCACGCAGGGAATCTCAAAGGCACCGGCAAGCTCGGGACCAATCTGGGCCGTATCGCCATCCACCGCCATCTTGCCGCAGATGAGCAGGTCGAAGTCCTCGTCGAGTGCCTCGATGCCGCATTTGAGAGCATAGGTGGTCGCCAGGGTATCGGCACCTGCAAAGGCGCGATCGGTCAGCAGCAGCGCGTCGTCGGCGCCTCGAGCGATGCAGTCGCGCAGCAGCGACTCGGTCGCGGGGATGCCCATCGACACCACCGTCACGCGCACATCCATGCCAAAGCCGATAAAGTCGTCCTTCAGCGCCAGCGCGCATTCCAAAGCGCTCGCATCAAAGGGATTAATGACCGCCTGCTTGCCATCGCGCACGATGGTATTGGTCTTGGGGTCCATCTTGACCTCGGTGCTGCCCGGCACGGCCTTGACGCACACCACCATATGGAAATCGCTCATCTTCACGCGCCCCCTTTCTGGACGAGCTCATCCAAGAGCTTCTCCGAAAACAGGTTGCCGCGACCCAGCTGCCCGTCGGGATCGAGCTGGAGCTTGAGCCGCGCCGACTCGACCATGGCCTCGTGACCGTACATCGTCTCCAAGAAGCCCGCCTTGATCTTGCCGACGCCGTGCTCGGCAGAAACGGCACCGCCCATAGCCGTTACCTCCGCAGCCCACTGGGCAAACAGCTCGCCACCTCGACGGTAGTCCTGCGCGTCGCGCGGCAGGATGTTCACATGCAGATGGTTGTTACCGATGTGCCCCCAGGCAGCAGATTCAAGCCCACTTTCGGCTAACGTGCGGCGATAAAGGCCGATGACATCGCCCAAGCGTGCGTTGGGCACCGACATGTCCGAGCCCAGCTTGGTGATGGTGGGATCCATGCGGCGGCGCTCATCGATAAGCATGTTGACGCTCTCGGGCACCGCGTGGCGGAAGAACCGCTGGCACTCGCGATCGACCTCGGTGCGCGCGACCCATGTCGCATCGTCGCTGCCGCCCGCAAGCTCTAGTACCCACCCCAAGTGATACAGCTCCTCAGTCGCCTGAACTTCGTCGTCGCAGTCGAGCTCCACGTAGACACAGACCTTGGCCTCTTTGTCGAGCGCCGGCAGCGAGGCGAACGCGGTCGACTGCTCACGCTGACGACGCAGGATATCCAGGGCGCCCGCATCGAAATATTCGATGGCAGCCGCGTGGGACAGGACGGGACGCACAGAATCGGTGAAGGACACGGCCTTGTCTTCGCTGTCAAAGAAACAGCTCACGCCCCAAACGACCGCAGGCGCCGCCTGCAGGGCAATCTCGAGCTCGGTTATGACGCCGATTGTGCCACACGCGCCGATAAACAGATCGATGGCATCCATATCTTCAGCAACGAAATAGCCCGAAGCATTTTTGGTCTTGGGCATGGTGTAGTCGGGAAGATCGAGCTCGAGTGCACGGCCTGCTGCCGTCACGAGCGACAGGTGGCGGCCCTGGGCAAAAGCCTCGCCGCGCTGGAGCTCAAGCAAATCGCCATCAGCCAGCGCGACGTGGAGTCCCGTGATATGTGGGCGCATGGGGCCGTAGGCGTAGCTGCGGGCACCGGAGGCGTTACATGCCGCCATGCCGCCCAGACAGGCAGACGCCTCGGTGGGATCGGTGGGAAAGAACTGCTCGGGGGCCTCTTGAAACTCATCGTAGGCCTTAAGCGATGCCTGGTCCCAACCAGCGGTCGGCAGCATCTTCTTGCTCAGCTGCTTGCGCAGCTCCGAGAGCACAACGCCCGGCTCCACGCGCAGCAAAAATTGGCCTTGTTCATCGCGGCGAAGGCCCAAGTAGCGATTCATACGGGAAGTATTGAGGATATGCCCGCCGTGGGGCACGGCACCGGCGGCAAGGCCGGTTCGGGCGCCCTGAACCGTTACCGGGACACGCTCGGCATGGAGCTTTTCCAAAATGGCACGGACCTCGTTTTCCGTTGTCGGAAACGAGATGCTCGATGCTTCGCCCGATGCGCGAGATTCATCGCGGCCATACTCTTCGAACTCGTCGGTGAAGGGTTTGATGGTTGCAGACACGCGAACTCCCCCTTTAGCTAACTACAGTGTTTGCAGGGAGATGTTACCGCATCGTTTCGTCGACGTGTTCGAGACCGTCTCCATAATTGGCGATTTTTACGTTCGTGCAATTCGGCGAGCGGCTGGATTTCCTCGGCAGACGATGCTTTTGACAAATATCGCCCCGCCGTCGCCGACCGCTCGATTGTCGCTCGAAAAAAGTTGAAGTAATTTTTTCCACCTTTTACCTGCGGAGATGTCAATCCGTCAAGCATTTGGTCAGTAATTGGTCAAGTAGCGGCTGATACGGTCGGCGTCGACAGCCAAAACCGATAGAAGTTTTGGCCCCAGAAGCAGGGAGGTTCCCATGGCATATTACTGGCCCCAGTACGGCGTCGCCATCGAGGTCGACGACGATCCCTATCTCCTGCCTTTCGACGAAGAGGCGTTCCCCGATACGGCGGTCTACCACGTCACCACCGATGTTATCTGCGACCCCGAGTCGTTCTCGGCGCTCGCCCACCACATCGCGCGTATCCACGACATCGAGCTCCCTCACGACTTTGACGAGCTCATCTACTCGCGCCGCCTGATGCTTCACATGCTCTTTGGAGCGGACCCGTCCACGTTCGCACGTGTCTACACCACCAAGGACGCCGCATGAGTGCGAAGAAGCCGCCCCGCCTCGCAGGACTGGGGCGTCGCAAGAAACTCGTCGTTGTCTGCCTGGCTATCGTCTGCGCCCTCATCGCCGTAGGGCTATACGCCTGGCAGTCGCAGCCCGTGCCCGAAGCGGGCGCCTCAGTCACGACGGCAGAGGGCAAATCGCGACAAGAAATCCAAGATGAGCTCGATGCCATCGTCCGCGACAACATGATGACGATTTCGGTCGCGCCGGTCGCTCAGCTACAGGAGGACGGCAAGCTGCGCGTCAACGTGCAAAACGTCCAAGAAAATAAATTTCCCCAGCGATTCCGCGTCATCCAAAACGACGAGACCATGTACGAATCCGGTGTGGTCGAGACCGGCAAGACAATCGAGACGTGCCCCGCCGGCGACATCAAAGAAGGCGAGGCATACATCGAGATCCAGGCACTCGATGCCAAGACCCTCGACAGCCACGGCAATCCGACACGTGTCAAGGTACGGGTTGAGCAAGCCGAGAACTAGCTTTTTCGGCCGACGCGGCACCGCACGCAATTCACCAGCATTCGTCCAATCATCGCGGGGACGGCCCGCGGCGAATAGAAAGGAACGACCATGGACATCACCAGGAACATGAACGGAGCCAGAGCGCTCGTCGTGGGCGCAGGGCTCGCGCTCGCGCTCGCAATGGGCGCCGCCCCGACGCCAGCTCTGGCAGCCGGGCGCGTTGGAACCACGAAAGTAATGGTCAGGACCGAGATCGACAACGTAGAGTTCAAAGTTCCGACGGTTATTCCCTTCGTCGCCAAGGCCGACGGCACGCTTCAGGGCCCCTCAGAAGACGCGACCACCATCGACAATCATTCGGCCTACGGCATCCATGTCACCAACATGAAGATCGACGCCATGAACACCTGGACCATTGCCGCCGACGCCAAGGCCGGAACCGCGCAGAATTCCATCGACTTTAAGGTCGGCCCCGACGGTGCACTCCAGAACGCCAGCGCCGCAATGCAGGAGACGGGCCTCGATCTTTCCAAGAATGCAGCCTTCGACATGGGCTACCAGGGCATTGCCGGCGGCACGGACAAAATTAAGCTCAAGACAAGCGGAAACGTCGCCCGCGTCACGCGCGACATCTTCCGCGTAACCGGCGAAGGCGATCAGGTTGCAACGATCACCTGGACGGTCGAGCCCGGTGCGCACACGGCATAAGGCCGTCGCCCTGGCCGCCGCCGTCAGTATCCTTGCGTTTGGGCCAGCCATGGCCTTTGCCCAGCAAGAACAGGCGCAGGCCGCCACGCAAGTGACGGTCGACCTCTCGGAGCTCGACCGCGGCAACTGCAAGGAACCGTTGGCACAGACAGACGACAGACGATGGCTCTTGGCAGCAGGCGCCACGGCAGCAGGCGCGGGAACCGCCGGCCTCGGTCTGCACATCAAACGCAGCCAGAAACGAAACACGGACAGGCCGCACTAAATTAGCTAAGGAGACCCCATGGCATCGAAGAACCTTTTGCCCGTCGTCGCACTCTGCGGCGCGCTCGCAACCGGAACGCCTGTCGCCGCTTGGGCGACTCCCGTCATGGCAGACTCCTTACCAGCAGCCCTAAGCTCCGCACCAAATCCGTCGAGCGCCATTGCGTGCAAGCGTTTTTCGATCGCACAGGCCGCAATCTCAACCTCGGGATGCCTTCGTCGTAATACGGACGGCTCGATAGTCGTGGATATCAATCGTTCGAACAAGGCAAACGGCTCCCAGGCGGGGTGCGCCGTCTGCACGTGGCGCTCGATTGTGCTCGATGCAGATGGCGATCCGTGCGATTTGGGGTTGCGCATCGATATCGCTTCGGTCGATGACTCGGCGAACGGAGCGAAGGTCGCCTTCGACGGTGCGTTTTTCGAGAAAGGAGGCGGTATATGTCTGGGCTGCGCCGCCGCGAATGCAGACGATGTGCAGCCCACCCTCTCATTCACGGCATCGCTGCGGCTGACCAAGGCGGGCACCGATGCCATCGCGGCGGGAGAAGCATCCCTGCTGTTCTACGCCGCCAGTACCGAAGACACAGACATTCATTTCGAGAAGCCGGCCGGATCGCTCGGCCTTACGCGCGGGACGGAGGCAGGCCCTATTGCGATCGATACCCACACGCTAGGCAGGCAACGCATTCTTGCCGACCCGGCGCTTCTCGAGATGGAGTGGAACGGATCCGGAGCCGTCGGGATTGTCCCCTCCGCGCTTGACGCCAAGACGCTCCCCTCAAACGACGAACCCATCAACGCAACCATACAAGAAGAGAGCACGGACAAAGAAGCAGGTGCGGGCGACACGCCGTCGCCGACAAACAGCGTCCCAGCTTCTTTCGAAGCACCGAATGAGCCCGCTGCCGATCCAAACGATCCCGAGCTCGCGGACAGTCTGGGGCTTGCTGATCCTCAAGAGATCGATGAAGGTAACTGCTGCGTGCTTGCCGCCCTCGACCACACAGAGGTCATCGACGCCGCGAACATCGAAGTTGCCGCCGCCAATCAGCCCGTCCGCAAGTCGGCTATCATCGCATTTCCCGAATCCATCAAAGTCGTCTTTTTGCCATCGGGCGAGGTCGTGGCCCCAACACTGCTCACCTTGTTGGGCGCCAAGAATACTCGAAACGAAATTAAAAAGGTCACGGTTGTCGACCCTGCAACCACCGCTAAACTGCGTCTATACGCCGTTGCCCCAGACGGAAGCAAGACCTTGGAATTCGATGGCGACACACTTCTAGCCTGGCGACGTCTGGACATTATGCAAGACGTCTCGTATCAGATCGAACTCGAAGGGTTTGATCGTGCCCGCGATGCCAATATCATCGCCGCGGCTATTGAATCCCCACAGCGGCTTATGACACTGCGCTTTGACTACTATCCCTATGTCCCGACAACCACCTGAGGCTTAAATGCTGCGCATCATTCCTAATACCACTTATATAACGTATTAGATGAGTCGCGATGTGCCTCGCATTTCGTTCTGCTACGATTGCCACGTTGGCATCAATACAGGAGGGCTCATGCCGGGCTTGGGAACAATCATCAACGTTGCGCTTTTAGTTGCGGGCGGTCTTTTGGGATTAGCGGGCGGCCGCTTCATTACACCGCGCATCCAAGACACGCTCATGAAAGCATCGGGGCTGTGCGTCCTGTTTATCGGCCTGGGCGGCACCATGCAAAAGATGCTCATCATCGATGGAAAGGCGCTAGCGACCACCGGTACCACCATGCTCATCGTCTCATTTGCGCTCGGTTCGCTCATCGGCGAGGCCATCAACTTGGAGGCCGCCATCGAGAACCTTGGCGAATGGCTCAAGCGCAAGACTGGCAGTGAGGGCGATAACGAGTTCACCAACGCTTTTGTCTCGACTTCACTCACCGTGTGCATCGGCGCCATGGCCATTGTGGGATCGATCCAGGACGGCCTGCTCGGCGACTGGTCAACGCTTGCCCTCAAGGGCGCACTGGACTGCATCATCGTCTGCACCATGACGGCCTCGCTTGGCCGCGGCTGCATCTTCTCCGCCCTGCCCGTCGCCGTGTTCCAGGGGACGATCACGTTGTTTGCCGGCGCGCTCTCCCCCATCATGACCACAGCAGCCCTCAACAGCCTTTCGCTCGTAGGCTCCATGCTCATCTTCTGCGTCGGCGTCAACCTCATCCGTCCTCAGACCTTCCGCACGGCCAATATGCTTCCCTCCGTCGTCATCGCCGTCATATACGCCCTCCTGTTCTAAATCTATCAACGCAGCGGTATCTCGAACATCTGTTTGATGCTGTGCTATGATATGAGGTCACCGTAGCTGCGTTCGAGAGGAGGAGCGGTGGCCGACCAGGACATCAAGATGCTCATCGAGCGCATTATGGCCGAGGCCCGGACCCATCAGTCCGCCCGCTTCTCAAACGAAACCTACGCAGACGAGCCGATTCTCAAAACCGGCCGACAGATGCAGAATTTCCTCCCCAACCAGTACCGTAAAATGCGCGAGATATCGCGCTGGCAGGATGACCCCAAGGGCGGTGCGGGCCGCTGGCTTTCGGAAGCCGAGCTTTTTTACCGCCAGGGCCTGCTGATGGCCGACTTTGAGGACGACTGTCCCTACAACGGCACCTTTAAGTCGTACTTTCCCACCTACAACGCCATGAGCGACCGGCAACTGCGCGGCTACTTTACCTGGCGTGCCCAAGTGCGCCGCGGAACCGTCGAGGAAACGTCTACGTCCTTTGCCTTTCTGTATCTCTATGAGCTGATCTGCGGCATTGGCGTAAATAATCCACTCGATGGTTTTAACAAGATCAAGGCTTTTTGGGATGTCTATCGCGCCTTCGAGCCCAGCATCGACCGGTTTGCGCGCGTGTGGCTGCAAGATTACGCCGTGTTCCACGGGCTCGACCCCAAGCTGCTTCGCGACTCTAAAACCGTCATGTTCGATAACGCCCTTATCGAACTGCGGCGCGCGGCACGAGACCTTGTACCGGCACCGTCCGGCCAGACCCCTAAGCGTCGCAAAACCTCCGAGCCCACGCCCCCCCTTCCGCCCGATGAGGTGCGCGAGGAGCGACTCATGGCCGCCATCAACGCCCTCTCCACGTACAACCTAAGTAGCTCGCGGCTCGACCGCAGCCACCACCGCGATCTGCGCCACGTGGCGTGCGCCGTGTATGTCCGCATGGCGCGCTACTATGACACGCACCGAAAGACCGGCATCGTGGCAAGTTTATTTGGGGAGGAGACGGCCATGCCCTACACCATGTTTGCCTCGGCCGTATTCTTTGCGCCCGAGCGCCACGAGGACTGCGAATACCGTCTGGACCCCATCCATATCTACCGTTGCCAAAACGGTTTTTGGGAATGCATGCGGATTCACGGCAGCAGACAAAAGAGCAGCAAACTTGGCGAGATGATGCGCGCCTGCGACCAACGCCTGCGCCTGGCCCTGGACCCTGCCCATCCCCTTAAGGAAGAAAAGGTCCCCAAATATCTGGCCAAGATTATCGATGACGAGATTGTGGCATGGCTTTCGTGGGACGCCGCACACCAGCCCGTCAAGATCGATATCGATTTGAGCCAGCTGGGGCACATTCGGAGCGCTGCCGCACAAACGCGCGAAGCGCTTTTGATTGACGAGGAACGCGAGGACGGCGCGTCCGCAGAAGCCGAGGCAGCGGACTCAGGGCAACCGGAAGCCGAGCCCGTAGCCGACGCGACGGTCGAGGCGGTCGCGGCGGCCGCAGGGCAGGACGAGTCCGACGAGCCGACCATATCCACCGAACAGTTTGGTGTCGTGGCACCGCTTCTCGCGCCGACGCCCGCGTTCGCAGCTGCTGCGCCCGCTGACGCCACGAACGAACTCGCGCTCGCCGCAGACGCCTATCTCCGCGCGCTGCTCGAGCACAACGCAGTACAGGCGGAATCGGCGGTAGCGCAATCGGGGCAGAGCGAGGACATGCTCGTCGATACCATCAACGAGGCGCTCTTTGACCTGGTGGGCGACACCGTAATTGAATTTAGCGCGGCAGGGCCGCAGATTATTGAGGACTACGAAGCAGACGTGAGAGGATACCTAGACCATGAGTGATACCGCATCCGCAGCACCCCGCGTGCCCAAGCGCGTCGCTGCCGTCATTCTCAACTCGCTCAAGGGCGGCGTGGTCCCGCGCATCGGCCTTCCCTACATTACCGTAGGGCGCGAGGTCGAGATCCGCGCCCTGCTCACCGATCTGAGTCTCATCGCCGACGGTGGGGCGAGCTTCCGCTTCCTGGTCGGTCGCTACGGCGCCGGCAAGAGCTTTTTGCTCCAAACCATCCGAACGCATGCCATGGGCGAGGGATTCGTCGTCGCTGATGCCGACCTGTCGCCCGATCGCCGCCTGCAGGGCGGTCAGGGACAGGGCCTTGCCACCTACCGCGAGCTCATCCGCAATATATCGACCAAAACGCGCCCCGAGGGCGGTGCGCTCAACCTTATTCTGGATCGCTGGGTCGCCTCGTGTGCCGACGTCGACGAGTCGGTCGTCAATGCCCAACTGGCCCCGCTCGAGGAGATGGTCCACGGCTTCGACTTCACCCGCATGCTCCGCCGCTATCGCATGGCCGCATCCGGGGGCGACGAAGAGGCCATGAGCCGCGTGACCAAATGGATTCGCGGCGAATACCGCACCAAGAGCGAGGCACGCGCCGAGCTGGGCTCCTCGACCATCATCAGCGATGACGACTGGTACGACTACGTTAAGCTCATTGCGCGCTTTTTGGTCTGCAGCGGCTACAAGGGCATGCTGGTGCTCATCGACGAACTCGTGAATCTGTATAAGATTCCCAACGCCATCACGCGCCAATACAACTACGAGAAGATCCTGACCATGTACAACGACACGCTCCAAGGCAAGGCGCAGTACCTGGGCATGATCATGGGCGGCACGCCAACCTCCATCGAAGACCGCCACCGCGGCGTGTTCTCCTACGAGGCCCTGCGCAGCCGACTCGCTCAGGGCCGCTTTGCGCGCGAAGACCTTAAGGACATGCTCGCGCCCATCATCCGCCTGCAGCCACTCACCTACGAGGAGCTGCTGGTGCTGATCGAAAAACTCATGCAAATTCACGCCGGCTACTTTGGCTGGACGCCCACGCTTACCGAGAACGACTTAGTGGACTTCCTCAAGATCGAGTTCGGTCGCGTGGGGGCCGACACGCACTTGACGCCGCGTGAGGTTATCCGTGACTTTATCGAGCTGCTCGATATCCTGTGTCAGAACCCCGATGCAAATGTGGCCGAGCTGCTGCAAAGCGTCGGCGGCGACGCGCTGGCGCCGGCAGCCGCAACAGGCGACACCGGCACCGCAGGCGGCAACCGCAACTTCGCCGAGTTCACCATCTAACCTACCAAAAAGGGACAGGTTTATTTTGGCAGGTTTTATCTGGGCAAACGTTGAAGCAGTAATGCAGCAAGCCGTTGCCAGCCGCGTTGAGAGATTCGTTGTTGAAAGGAGGCCCCGTGAACGCCTTTGACCGCTACGCCCCGTTTATCCAAGACTTCATCTACTCCCACGATTGGGAGAGCCTACGCTCTATCCAGGTTGCAGCAGCTGATGCCATCTTTAACACGCAAGATAATGTGCTCCTGACGGCATCCACGGCTTCCGGCAAAACCGAGGCAGCCTTCTTTCCCATCCTGACCGAGTTTTGGGAGAACCCGCCCGCAAGCGTGGGCGCCCTCTACATTGGCCCCCTCAAGGCGCTCATCAACGACCAATTCGTCCGCCTCAACGACCTGTGCGAAGAAGCCGATATCCCCGTCTGGCACTGGCATGGCGATGTCTCGCAATCACACAAGGCCAAACTCATCAAAAAACCGAGCGGCATCCTACAGATTACGCCCGAGTCGCTCGAGGCGCTCCTGATCCATAAGCACATGGCGATCCCTCGTATGTTTTGCGACCTGCGCTATGTGGTTATCGACGAAGTCCATTCGCTCATGCGCGGCGACCGCGGCGGTCAGACGCTCTGCCTTATCGAGCGCCTCTCGCGCATGGCAGGCGTGCAGCCCCGCCGCATCGGCCTTTCTGCCACCATCGGCGACCCCGAGCGCACGGGCGCCTTTCTCTCGCAGGGAACGGGGCGCGACTGCGTTATCCCCCGTTTTGAGGAACCGCGCCGCGTGTGGCGCATCTCCATGGAGCACTTCTACAACTCGGGCCCCCAGGCGCAGCAGCGAGGATTCGTAGGCACAGGTCCACAAGAAGCCGAGGTGCTTGCTTGCGAGCGTATTGAGACGGCGGCGCCCGCGGCGCTGCCCGCATCCGGACAAGACATGTGCCACAGCGGACAGCTTACACAGGAAGAACGCCGTCAACGTCGCGAGCAGGCGCGGGGCAAGGCCGCTCCCAAAGACCGTCGCACTTCCTCGGCCCCCGAGGGCGAAGTCGACATCCCACGAGCGACCGAGCAGGCGCTTCTCAACCCCACCGACACGGCGCCCGACAACGCCGACCCCGGTATGGGCTATATCTTTGAGCATACGCGCGGCCGCAAGTGCCTGGTCTTTGCCAACTCGCGCGAGGAGGCAGAGGCCGTGTGCTCCATGCTGCGCAGCTACTGCGAGAGCCGGCACGAGCCCGACCGCTTTCTCATCCACCACGGCAATCTTTCGGCATCACTGCGCGAGACGGCAGAAGAGCTCATGCGCGACGAGGAACAGGCACAAACGACCGTCACCACCTCTACGCTGGAGCTCGGTATCGATATCGGCCGCCTGGAACGTGCCTTCCAGATCGACGCGCCGTTTACCGTCAGCTCCTTTTTGCAGCGCATGGGGCGCACGGGACGCCGCGATCTTCCGCCCGAGATGTGGTTTGTCATGCGCGAGGAAGAGCCCGAGCCGCGCACGATGATGCCCGAGACCATTCCGTGGAAGCTCCTGCAGGGCATAGCACTCGTACAACTCTATCGCGAGGAAAAGTGGGTCGAGCCGCCCGAGCTCGATCGACTCCCCTACAGCCTGCTCTATCACCAGACTATGTCGACCCTCGCCAGCACCGGCGAGCTCACGCCGGCCGAACTTGCCCAACGCGTGCTCACGCTCAGCTATTTCCACCGTGTCTCGGCAGACGATTACCGTGTGCTGCTACGTCACCTCATTAAGATCGACCATATCCAGGTCACCGAAGGTGGCGGGCTCATCGTGGGTCTCGCGGGCGAGCGCATCATCAACAACTTTAAGTTCTACGCCGTGTTTCAAGAAAACGAGGAGTTTACCGTCCGGAGCGAATCGGCCGAGCTGGGCACGATCGTTAATCCGCCCCCGCCCGGTGAGCGCATCGCCATCGCCGGACACTGCTGGATTGTCGAGGAAGTGGACTGGAAGCGCCACACTGTCTTTGCCACGCAGGTCAAGGGCCGGGTGCCGGCCTACTTTGGCGACTGCCCCGGCGACATTAACACGCATGTGCTCGAGCGCATGCGCAAGGCGCTCAACGAGCACGCGACATATCCGTACCTTATGGGTAACGCACGAGCCCGCTTGGCGCAGGCTCGTCATACGGCCGAGATTTCGGGGGCGGGAACCAAGCCGCTCATTAACCTGGGCGGCGATACCTGGGTGCTCTTCCCCTGGTTGGGCAGCTTCGCCTTCCTAGCACTCGAGCGCATGCTTAAAATCAAATGCGCCGCTGAGCTGGGCCTTCGCGGACTCGACCCGTCACGCCCGTACTTTATGCAGTTTAAGATGAAGGCCGACGAGGAGACGTTCTTTGAAGTGCTCGCCGCCGAGACCGAGAAGGACTTCGATCCCATCGAGCTCGTCTATCCTGGCGAGGTGCCTTACTTTGACCGCTACGACGAGTTTGTTCCCGAAGAGCTCGTGCGCAAGGGGTTTGCCGAAGGCGTGCTCGACATAGAGGGCATGAAGCAGCGCGTTCACGACTGGCGCGACCACGCCTAAGACCAGTCTTTTTTGGGACGGGGAGACTTACTTGTCGTGAAGGACGGCGCCGAGGAAGTCGGTGTCGAAGGGCACGGCTTCGGCAAAGGCGTAGTCGCCGTCGCTGGCGATGAGCAGGTAGTTTTCCTCGCCGCCGAACTTCGCATCGCCGCATGGGACCACCCAGGCGTGAACGAATACCTCGAGTGCCGTGGCAGCGCAGTCGCGAAGGAACGTCACATCGCTCCCCTCGTTTGCGCTCACGATATTGGCCACGTAGATACCCCCGGGGTTCAGGCTGCCCCGCACCAGGCGCAGCGCCTCAACGGTCGCCAGCTCGCGAACGGGCTCGGCACCGCCAAAGCAATCGCTCACGACTACGTCGTAGCGACGATGGCCCACGCTCGTCACACCCAGATACGAGCGAGCCTCAGCGGTAATCACCCGCAGGCGATCGCCCACCGCGTGCTCCAGTTCATCCAGATAGAACCAACGGCGCGCCAAGCGCGTTATCTCTCCGTCATACTCGATGACGTCCATGCGCAGGCCCTCGTGCGACATCAGCGCAAATTTGGGATAGGCAAACCCGCCGCCACCTAGCATAAGCATACGGTTGATACCGTGACCATAAGCGTCGCGCATCGCATCCTCGGCCTCAAACACGTCGTCAAACGCGCGATAGTACGCAAAGACGGGCTCCGCCCAGCGCTCGCCAACGTAACTCGCGCTTTGGTAGACGCCGCCTTGCACCAATACGCGGACTTCGTCGCCGCCCTCATCGTGCACGCGCTTCACACGTGCCAGCCCATTGCGGGTCCTCGCGACCTGCAGACAGGCAGCACGAACAGCGACAGCGGCCGCACCAAGCGCCGCGGCTCCCAGAGCAACGCCGGCAACGACGCCGGCAGAAACACTCGGCTTGTTCATCTAGAGCTCCTTTTGCAGATAAAGGCCATGGTCATAAAATCCAAGATGGCGATAGTACTCGCGCGTACCGATCGCGCTGATCACGTTGATGTACGTATAGCCAGCGTCCCGAGCTATCTGGCACGCACGCTCCACGAGCAAACGCCCCAACCCATGGTGCTGCGCCGCCTGACCCTGATCGCCCACGCGCGCCGCCATGCCGTACACGTGCACCTCGCGAATCATCGCCTCGTCCGGCGGCGTCGGCAACTCGTCCGTATGCGCGGCAACAAAAGCGCGATCGGGCAGCGACAACCGCAAAAAGCCCGCGATCTTGCCCCGCGGCGTCACCCACTGCAAAAAGCGCTCGTGCGTCACCGGCGTCTCGTACGCCACGCCCTCGTCAAGGGTCAACTCGTCCAGGTCGGCACCCGCCGTGCTGATCTCGCGATAGCGAATCTCACGCACCGTCGCACCGTCACCCCGAGCAGCCAGGCGGTTCTCGACGAGCTGACGCAGGTTGGGCTTCTTGTTGCCCACCATGATGTCATCGGAACTAAAGTCGCGAATCATGCGGCTGATGCGGCAGAACGCCGGCGTCACCACGATGTCATCGGCCAACACGTCGAGCAGCTCTTCCTCGGTATAGGGGCGCCACTCGCCACGCTCGTAACAGCCCACCAGACGCGAGCCCTCGATGAGCGCGCACGGGTAGACCTTGACCTCGTCGGGCATAAAGGCGCCCTCGGTCATAAAGCGCTCGTAGTCACGCTTGTCCCCCTCAGGCGTAGCACCCAACAAGTTGAGCATAAAGTGCGCGTGGATCTTAAAGCCAAACAGGCGCGCGAGCGAAAACGCCCGCTCGATCTGCGCCACCGAAATGCGGCGCTCGTTGATATCGAGCAGGTGCTGGTCAAGGCTTTGGATGCCCATCTGTATCTTGGTGCAACCCAGGCGGCGGATGAGCGTGAGGGCCTGCGGCGTTACAGCATCGGGGCGCGTCTCGATAACGAGCCCCACCACGCGATGCTTCGCCGTCTCGTTAATGCGCTGCTGACGCTCGAGCTCCTCCATCGTTGCCGTCTGCCACTCGGTGACCTCGCCCCACGGCGTACCGGGGCCGTACAGACGACGCACCGCACGGTTATAGCCGCCCACGGCAGCATCCACACGTCCCTGCTCGCCGGCAACGCCGGCAGCAAGCTCGACCTCGTCTGTCGCAATGCCGGCGGCCCGATAGCGCTCGCGACGCTCTGCTACCACCGGCGGCAGGGCATCGGCGGGAGCGTCATCGAGCAGACGCCCCGCCTCGGCACGGCTGATGCCCGGACGCGCCAACATGGGGTTGGCCGCCACGCCGGCGACGGCGTCGTCATTGAGCGCACGGAAAAGCTCCGATATAAACCATGCCTGATACCCTTGCGGATAGTCGCTCCAGGTACCGCCAAGAACGATAAGCTCGATCTTGTCGGTTGCATGCCCCATTTGCGAAAGCGCGGTCAAACGAGCACTCACCTGCAGATACGGGTCAAAGCAGTTTTGCTCCGCACGGGCGCACGCCGGCTCGGCATGCAGATAGCTCTTGGGCATGCGCAGGTCGTTGGGGCAAAACAGGCAATCGCCCGAACAGGGCCAGGGCTTGGTGATGACGGTAATGGTCGCCACGCCCGAGGCCGTTCGGCGCGGCTTCATCCTCAGCACTTGCAGCAGCTGACGCTCCAGATCGGCGTCGACATTCCACCCAGCCCAACGAGCCGGTTCCTCACGTTTAACCCGCTGGTAAAACGGCAGCAGTCGGCGCTTGGCCAGGTCCCGTTTGTCGGCACCCTCGCGGCGCGCCTCGGCATGTATCAGTTTGACGAGGGTCTTGTCGTCCACGGCCTCGCCACGACGCAGGACCTCGAGTATGTTCAAGATAATCTGTTCCATGTCCCCCATTGTAAAGGCAAAGGCGCCGGAGCCAGTCACGGCCCCGGCGCCTCCATCAAAGAGCATGCCTATATGCACCGATCTCCGAAAACCGCATGTCACACCGATTCGAACGACATGTCGCCCGAACCGACCTTAAAACGATACGTTGCAGACTTGTCACCGTTGTCGAATTCAGCATTCAATATGGTCTCGCCATCGTAGCCAAGCGGAAGGAAATCGCTCTCAAAGTCACCGCTGCCCACGGTGAGGCTCGCCTTAAAGCCCGTAGAGTTCGGAACCGATATCTCCACATCGCCCGAGCCCACGCTTACGTCCATCGACTTCGCGGGGGCCTGGTAGAGCTCGAACGCCACATCGCCCGAACCGACCTCGGCATCCAAGGTGTCGGTTACGGTGCCCGCAAACTCGATGTCTCCCGAGTCCAAAGTCAAGTTGAGGTCATGACACGCAATGTCCGTGACCGTCAGATCGCCCGATCCTACATTCGCTGTAATGCCCACCATGTTATCGGCAACTTCGCGCGGCAGTTCGACGGTAACCGTGCGGTCAATGGCGCGCTCGTCATCGCAATCGAACTGGCGAATCTTGAGCGCAGAACCCTTAACCTCGGCCAGATTCTGAGTGGCAGCATCGTAGGTAGCTACCCCCTTTGCAACACGACCGCTCTCGATGACACGCACCTGCCCGCCGGAAACGCACTTGATCTCAACCTCACCCGATGTCACATCCAGGTCAAGGGACTGGAATGAGTCGGCATCAAACGTTTCGCTCGAAAGCTGCCGAGACTGAGCGGAATAGTTACCGCCATCCAAAGAATCGTCCCCGTCAACCACATCGTCCATACCGGACAAACCGGATGCAATATCGCCGAGATCCCACGGGCCATCAAAATGAAACAATATCCGCGAAGTGCCAAAGATAAGCCCGATGATGAGCACGAACGCTCCGATACCGACGCCCAGGCGGACCTTGGACTCATGCGAGAGCTTCATCATTCATCACCTTCTTTGGCGCTCGGCTCAGCGGCGGTCGAGGAAGCCACGTCAGTATCAACCGCAGCGGAAACATCCTGAGCCTTAGCCGCCTCCGGCGCCGGACCAACCTGAATATCCCCGCGTGCCCAATCGCCATCGAGCGCACGCGCCACCCAGTGATAGATGGGGATTGTAAAGAAGATCAGCGCGGCAAAGGAGCCACCAAACAGGAACATCAGCAAAAAGAACAGCAGCCAGCACACGGCCCAATACGGAAACGACTGGAACGGACCTTTCACCGGAGTCGAGCCAGCTGCGCCGCCACTCGTCACCTGCGCCGTAGCGGCATTGGCGGCCTGCGCGCTCCAGCTTGCCGCTTGCGCCGCCTTGGCGGCGGCATCACTCGCCTGTGTTGCCGCCTCGGTAGCACGTGCCGCTGCCTCATGGGTACGGGCGCGCTCCGCTGCCTCGGCCTCGCGCTGACGGGCGCGGTCCTCGTTCTCAAACTCGATATCGTCCTCGATCTCATCGCTCGGATTAAGGAGCTCATCCAAACTCACGCCATAGAGTTTTGCGAGCGAGATCAGGTTCTCGGTATCGGGCGAGCTCTCCGCACGCTCCCATTTACTGACCGCCTGGCGCGACAGCCCCAGCTTTCGCGCCAGCCCTTCTTGGCTAAAACCCTTGCTGCGACGAAGGTCGGCGAGCCGCTGCGCAGTTTCTACATTCATGGTTCCTCCTATGCGATGCCAGCCGTGCCGCCGGACCGTTTTTGTTCTTAAGGCGCCTTGCACAGTTAAAAATCTATCCGCCACCGCCAAAAGCATGCCACCTATTCTAGTGAGATTTTTGACAACCGGCGGTTGCGGGCATATATGAGCTGCGGAAATGTGTCCAAACAAAGCAATGACCCGCAGCTCGGTTGTCCCCGTTGCGGCGTTAACGGTAGTATGGTCGTACTGTTTATTCCGCACCGCCAACGGAGGGAGTTCCGCGCCGTGAACCGCGATTTCGCCTCATCGCTCATTCAGCTCAACAATACGTTCTATCGCGAGCACTCCGCCTCCTTCTCCGATACGCGCCAGGCACCGTGGCCCGGCTGGGTACGCACCATGGACATAGCGCTCGAGCAGCTCGACGTCGCCACGATCGAGCATCCCGTCCGCGTCTTCGATCTTGCCTGCGGCAACATGCGATTCGAGAACTTTGCCGCCGGCGGCGCACTTTCCGCCAAGGGCGTCGACGGCGCAAACCCCTCGGCAGACGCCAGTTGCCCGTTTGAGTTCTATGGTGTTGACTCGTGTCAGGATTTGGCTATCGATGCGCACGGTCACGCCCTGCGCATTCCCAACCTGCACTTCCAGGAACTCGACGTACTCGATGCCCTCATGAAGCTCAACCCCGCCGAGACACCCGACGTGCTTTTCGACGCCCCGCTCGCCGACATCTCGGTCTGCTTTGGCTTTATGCACCACGTGCCGTCGTGCGAGTACCGCGTACGCGTGCTCGACGCCCTGGTGCGCCAGACGCGCCCAGGCGGCATCATCGCCATCAGCTTTTGGGAGTTTATGAACGACGAGCGCATGGCGCGCAAGGCCGTTCGCGCCGAAGCCCGCGCCGAGCTCACCCCGCCGTTTGAAAGTTACGATTCCGCGCAGTTTGAAGCCGGCGACCACCTCATTGGCTGGCAAAACGACCGCCACGCCTACCGCTATTGCCATCACTTTGACGATCAGCAGATCACCGACCTGGTGCGCGGCGTGCGCACATTCTACAAGAGCGGCGAGGTCCCCGTGCGCGAGCTTGAGCGCTTCCATGCCGACGGTCGCAGCGGCGAGCTCAACCGTTACGTGATTCTCAAGCGCCTGTAGGCATCGGCGACTTGCCGCCGAGCCGCACCGCAACTTTCGGGCAAGCTATGCCCCACCCTTTTCAACCCATTGATGGAACGTGCTGCCATGCGTTCCATACTCATGATCAAGGAGCCTCATGGGAGCCGTCCACGTTCGCACGCCTAAGAACTTTGTGCTCGAGGAGCGCCTGGAGCGCTACGCCGATGCGATTGAGACGAACCCCGAGGCCTATGCCGGAGATTGGCGCGAGGCTTGCGCGCCAGTTGGCAGCAAGCCCTTCGAACACCTTCACCTGGATCTTGGCTGTGGCAAGGGAACGTACCTTGTAGAGCGCGCGGCCCACGAGCCAAACACCCTCTTTATCGGTATGGACCAGGAGCCCATCTGCATCGCCTATGCCGCACAGAAAATCTGCGGCACTCGTCCTGCCCCGAGGCGCCGCATCGCTGCCGCAGCTGTTTGCCGCAGGCGAGCTCGATGCCATTACCATTAACTTTCCCACGCCGCAGCCCAAGGCCAAGTACGCCAAAAAACGACTCGTCCATGTCGACCATCTGATGCTCTACCGCCCGCTCTTTTCAGCCGGCGCCACCGTCACACTGCGAACCGACAGTAAGCCATTGCGCGACTACGCCCTGGGGCAGTTTGCCGCGGCCGGCTACGACACGCTTTGGGTAAGCGACGACGTCCGCCGCGACCATCCCGAGCATCCCGAGACCGAGTACGAATGCCGCACGCGCGAGATGGGTGCCGTCGTCTATGGCATTTGCGCCACACCCGGCGCGCAGCCCAGCAATGAACAGCTCGCGGCGGGCCGCGCGCAGGAGCAAAGCCTTGCCTACTACCTGCCCGAAAACCTCGATGAGCTCACCTATGTACCTCTGGGCATGGAAGAGGCCGTCGAGAACTTTAGAAACCGCGCCCGCAAAGGCAAGAAGCGCCTGCCGCAAGAGTCCTAGGGGCTTCTGATGGTCGCGGCGTCGGCAAACAAGCGCAAATTGGCGCCAGCGAACGGCCCTCAAACCTAAGTGAGTAGACTTTTTTGCAATAGCCAGGCACAGCCCGCATAGCGAAACATAAAACCGCAGGTAGAACCCTTGCGCAAAAGTCATGTGCTCGCAATATCGCAAAAAGTCTACTCACTTGGCTAGCGACTACACTAAACGGCTGGGCAGAACGCCCATTTCCTGCATTTTCTTGCCTGCGAACGCATCGATGCGACGCTACGCCATAATAGTTGGCGGACAATCGCGAGAGAAAGCAAACACATGGCACAGACCACGACAGATATCGCCGCCAGCACCGTCCCCGGTGCCGGAGCCGCCAGTTCATTCTCGGGCGGCACGGGAACCGAAGCCGAATTCGGCTCACTCGGTGCGCTCTCCCCCACCTGGTGGAAGCCCGAGGACGGCAGCGAGCCCGAACCGTGGCTCACGCCCGACCAGGCCTTCGAGCGCTTCTTTGAATGGACGAGCGATCGCGGTATTGAGCTGTGGGACCACCAGGAAGAGGCCCTCATGGATCTAGCCGCCGGCGATCACGTCATTCTGGGCACGCCGACCGGATCGGGCAAGTCGCTTGTCGCGCTGGGCATGCTCTTTATGGGCATGGCACAGGGCAAACGCTGCTATTACACGGCCCCCATCAAGGCTCTGGTCAGCGAGAAGTTTTTCGACCTTGTGCAGGTGCTCGGCCGCGATAACGTCGGTATGATCACCGGCGACACGCATATCAACACCAAGGCGCCCGTCATCTGCTGTACGGCAGAAATCCTCGCCAACGACGCACTACGCGAGGGCGAAGATGCCGATGTTGGCTGCGTCGCCATGGACGAGTTCCACTACTTTGCCGACCCCGATCGCGGTTGGGCCTGGCAGGTGCCGCTGCTCACCCTGCCTCACACGCAATTCATGCTCATGAGCGCCACGCTCGGCGATGTCACTGCCATCGCCGCCTCACTCGAGGAGCACACCGGCGCTGCTTGCGACTTGGTCGTCGACGCCCCGCGTCCTGTTCCGCTGAGTTACGACTATGTGACGACCTCCCTCGAGGGCACGGTCGAGCTCGCCATGCGCCGCGACGAGGCCCCACTCTATATCGTGCACTTTAGCCAGGATGCCGCACTTGCGACGGCACAGTCGCTCGCCAATTTTGGCATTGCCAACAAGGAGCAGCGCGAGGCCATCAAGGAGGCGGCCAAGGGCACGAGCTTCTCGACGGCCTTCGGCAAAATCCTCAAGCGCTTGCTCGGATGCGGCGTCGGCGTGCACCATGCTGGCATGTTGCCGCGCTACCGCCTGCTGGTCGAGCGCTTGGCGCAGCAGGGCCTGCTACCCGTCATCTGCGGCACCGATACGCTCGGCGTCGGTATCAACGTGCCCATCCACACCGTGGTGCTCACCGCGCTCACCAAGTTCGATGGCTATAAGATGCGTCGTCTGCGCGCCCGCGAGTTCCATCAGATTGCCGGTCGTGCCGGCCGCTCGGGCTTCGATACCGAGGGCATGGTCATCGCCGAGGCACCCGAGCACGAGATCGAGAATGCCAAGCTTATGGCCAAGGCGGGCGACGACCCCAAAAAGCTCCGCAAGATTAAAAAGAAGAAGGCCCCCGAGGGCTTTGTCACCTGGAACAAGCAGACGTTCGAGCGCCTGATCGAGACGCAGCCCGAGACACTCAAGCCGCGCCTGCGCATCACGCACTCCATGGTGATTAGCGTGGTCGAGCAGGGTGGCGATGCCCGAGCCCGCGTACACGACCTCATCGAGACGAGCCTGCAGACCCCCGAGGAAAAGGCTAAGCTCGAGGTTCGTGCCGACGAGATCTTCGCCACGCTCATCGATTCCGGCGTCGTCGTTCGCACCGAGGTGCCACTCACGCCCGACGCCCCGACTGACGCCGCACCAGACATCGACTATGCACTGACGGTCGACCTGCCCGAGGACTTTGCGCTCGACCAGCCGCTCTCGCCGTTTTTGCTTGCCGCGCTGGAGCTACTCGACCCCGAGAGTGAGACCTATACCATGGATCTCATCTCGATGGTCGAGGCTACGCTCGAGGATCCCAAGCAGGTATTGCGCGCACAGGAGCGCGCCGCGCGCGACCGCGCGATGGCCGAAATGAAGGCCGACGGCATCGAGTATGAGGAGCGCCTGGAGCGTATTCAGGACGTCACGTACGAAAAGCCGCTTGAGGATTTGCTCGACGCCGCCTTTGACAAGTACTGCCAGGAAGTACCTTGGGCCAACGACTACCAGCTCTCGCCCAAGAGCGTCCTGCGCGACATGCTGGAGAGCGCGAGCGACTTTAAGGGCTATATCCAAAAGCTCGGCATCGCCCGCTCCGAGGGCATTCTGCTGCGCTACCTAGCCGAGGCCTACCGTTCGCTCGACCGCACCGTGCCCATCGAGAAGCGCGACGAGCGTCTGCGCGACATTATCTCGTGGCTCGGCTTTGTGGTGCGCTCGGTGGACTCGAGCCTGGTGGACGAGTGGGAGAACGCCGGCAACCCGGCAGCCCTCGATGCTGCGCCGCCGCAGGGCATCGACGAGGTCGTGGCGGACCGCCGCGGCTGCACGCTGTTGGTGCGCAACGCGCTCTTCCGCCGCGTGACCCTTGCCGCCCGCGAGCACGTTCGCGACCTGGGCGAGCTCGACGACGACTGGGGCATGAGCGAGATCCGCTGGCAAAAAGCACTCGACGCTTACCACGAGCAGCACGAGGAAATCCTCACCGACGGAGATGCCCGCAGCGCCGCGATGTTTTCCATCGACGAGTCCGACGAGAAGACCGCGCACGTATGGCACGTGCACCAGATCTTTGCTGACGAGGATGGCGACCACGATTTTGGCATCATGGGCGATGTCGATCTGGACGCCACGCAAGACGGCGGCGAGGTAATCTTCAAGAACTACCGTGTCGGCTTTATCGAGGACCTGCTCGAGGACTAGCCGGGCGCAATGGGACGAAACAAAGCGGGGTCGCTGGCAACATCGCCAGCGGCCCCGCTTTTTGCGCGATACGCTATCCCCTACTCGGCATCCTCGACCTCATACGAATCCGCCTCGGCTGGCTCATCGTTCGTCTCTGTCGCGGCCCCGCGCGCCTCGTCAAACGCTGCTTTCATGGTCTTGTTGCCCCACGTGAGCTTGCGAATGGTAAGATCGTCGGCTTTCTTGTTGGCAAGGCGCAGATTGTTCTCGGAGGACAGCAACGCCTCCTTGGTTTTCTGCAGATGGCTAATCGTCTTGTCGATCTCATCGATTGCCGTTTGGAACTTGCGGCTCGCGATCTCGTAGTTGCGGCCGAAATCGTTCTTGAACTTCTCCATCTTGGCTTCGAAGTTCGTGACATCGATATTCTGCTGCTTGTACTCCGCCAGCTCCTGCTTATAGCGAAGCGAACCCATGGCGGCATTGCGTAGCAGCGTAATGATGGGAATGAAGAACTGCGGGCGGATCACATACATCTTCTCGTAGCGATAGCTCACGTCCACGATTCCCGCGTTGTAAAGCTCGCTCTCGGGCTCGAGCAGCGTGCAGAGCACCGCGTACTCACAGCCTTTCTGGCGACGATCGTGATCGAGTTTCTTAAAGAAGTCCTCGTTTTTATGCTTGGTCGCGGTCTCGTCGTTCTCGTTTTTCATCTCGAACATAATCGAAATGACCTCGTTGCCGCTCGCGTCGCGCTCACGGAAAATGAAGTCTCCCTTGGTGCCCTCGGATGCATCGTTATCTTTCTCGAAGTACGCATTGGGAAACGCCGTCATGCGCAGACGGTTAAACTCGGTCTCGCAGTGCTGCTCGAGCGACTCGCCCACCATCTTGGTGGACAGGCGAACCTTCATGTCCTTAAGGCGCTCAATCTCTTCATCCTTGTAGCGAATCAGGTCATCGCTCGCGCGCTTGGCCTGCGCAAGCTCGAGCTCGTGTGCCGCCTTGGCTTGCTCCTCGCGAGAATCGCGCACCGCCAGCTCGCTCGTCAGTTTGGCACGTGCCTCATCGCGCTCTCGCTCCGCCGCGGCGACCGCCTCTGACAGGTTCATTTTTGCCATCAGTTCCTGCTCGCGCAGCTGGGCACGCAGGCCCTCGGCCTCTTGCTCGGACTGAGCCTTTGCGGCGGAAAACTTCTCTTGCACCTTCGCGCGATAGTCAGTAAGCGCGCGCTCGGCCTCGCTGCGAGCGGCATCGAGCTCACGCTGCGACTCTGCCGCGGCAGCGGCAAGCGCCATCTCCTGGGCCTTGTCCGCCGCGGCGATCCTGGCCTGCAGCTCGGCAATCTGAGCGTCGCGCGCGGACAGGTCGTTTTGAGCAGCATTGCGTGCCGCCGCCTCGGCAAGCCTGGCTTCATCATCTTTGCGCTCCAACTGCGCACGTAAATTGTCGATCTCGCGCTGAAGCTCGGCATTCTCCTTTTGAGCATCGGAACGAGCCTCAACCGCCGCGCGCTGACTTGCACTCTCGCGCTCTGCGGCAGCGCCTTCGAGCTTGGCGCGCAGCTCGGCAAGCTCAGCGTCGCGCTTGGCAACCTCTTGTGCCAGCTGCTGAGCTGCAGCGTTCTTCTGCTCGACAAGCTGAGCGTCGCGCTGAGACTCTGCCTTTTGCAAAGCAGCCGTCGAGCGCGAGCGCTCAAGCTCCAGTGCCTGCTCGCCCTCGCGCTGGACCGCCTTCACGCGCTCATCCAGGTCGCGCGAGAACTCGGCATCGCGCACCTGCTTGACGATATCCGCATAGCCGGACGCATCGACCTTAAAAACTTCGCCACAATGCGGGCACTTGATCTCGTTCATAGCAGCTCCTCGATGGACGCAAATTTCAACCGCCTACACTCTACCGCGCCGCACGGACAAAAAAGACGCCGCCGCCATAATGGCAACGGCGCCAGAGCCACCACAAAGGTGCCTGTCCCCTTTGTGGTGGCTCTGGCGCCCTATAACCCAAAGAAGCTAAGAATCTGATCGCGGCTTACGGGCTTGTACTCGTTGGCATCGAGACCGACATCGTAGCGAAAGATAGGGCGTTCGCGATCGCGGTTGCGCACGTTGGTGCGGTCTCCCCTGCTGTGGATATGCCCGTGCAGCATGATGGCGCCACGCGCCTTGCCATTCCAGCTGAGCATGGGGTAATGGCTCAACACCAGGCGATGGCCCTTGGCATAGCCGGGAGCAATCTCCAGGTAATCGCGCACGTCTTCCCAAATCTGCGGTACGTCGGGATCTTCCCAGTCGCCGTCATGGTTACCACGGATGAGCGTCACGTTCTGGCATTCGATACGCTCGCGCAGGCGCACCGCCTCCGCCAGGGGCAAACGATAGGTAAAGTCACCCAAAATATAGAGACGGTCGTCCGTCGCCACGCACTCATTGATGGCATCGATGACCTTGCGGTTCATCTCCTCGACCGAATCAAACGGCCGATCCATATCGTGCAAGATATTCGTATCGCCCAGGTGCAGGTCGGCGGTAAACCACATCATCGTCTGTATCCTCATTTCGCAACGTGTCTAACACGTGCCTAGTATACAGACGCTTTGGCGCGTCGGTTAGCCAAAGAGCCCGACGAACGGACCTCGGCGGCGTTTGTCTTTCTTTTTCGACGCATCACCCTGGGCGTTCTTGTCCTGCCGCTTCTTCCGGTCCTGCTCCAACTCATCGTCATCGAGCAGCATATCCCACTCAAACGGATCGTCTGTCAGATCGAACAGGTCGTCGTCATCAACCATGACCGCCTCCATTGCCGACTAGCGGGCATCCACCACATAGAGTCCAACGCGCACCTGATGCCACGGGCTGCGCTCGGGAGCAACCTGCTGCACACGGGCTTCAAATACGTCCCCATGCCCGTAATACATCATCAAGGACAGCGGGCCAACCTCGTCTCCCGGAACATAGCCAAGCTTGGTCTTGCCATAATAGATCGCAACCGCCTCGGGGTCGTGAGGATTATCACGTTCGGCACGCAGCGTCAGTTTATCGCCCGCTTTAAGATCGCCTAGGACCAAAGCGCCGTCGGCATATTGAAATCCTGCAATGTGAAATGACAGAAGAACACGTGAAGGCTCGTACATAGCAACTCCCCTAACGGCCGGATAAACCGGCGTTTAACCTTACAGAGAAGTCTACGAACTCGCGCGGACACAAATTCGCCCCACCCGTGCCTTTTCGACCGTTTGTCGCTACACCATCTGATTCTAATGCACAAACATGCGCACGAACTTGTGCTTCCAGCTTGCGTAAGGAGCGTAGCGGAATGGCACGTCCAACCACGTTGCCTTGTTCACGATGCTCTTCTTGTGGCTAAACGTATCGAAGCTCTCGCGTCCATGGTACTGCCCCATACCGCTCGCTCCCATGCCGCCAAAGCCCATATGACTCGTAGCCAAATGCATAATGGTGTCATTAACACAGCCGCCGCCAAAGGGCACGTAGCGCACAAAGCGCTGCTGAGCCGCGCGATCCTGGCTAAAGATATACAGGGCCAGCGGCGTCGGACGATCCGTAATAAACGCTTCGGCCTCGTCTAAGCTCTCAAACGTCAGCACCGGTAAGATGGGGCCGAAAATCTCCTCCTGCATCACGGCGTCATCGGGGGCCACGCCGTCTAGGATCGTCGGCTCAATCTTGAGCGACGACTCGCGCGCCGTGCCTCCCAGCACAACCTTATCGGAGTCGATCAGCCCGCGCACGCGCACGAAATGCTTGGCGTTGACGATATGTCCGTAGTCCTCGTTATCGAGCGAATGCTCGCCAAACATACGGCGGACCTCCTCCTTGATGAGGCCCAGCAGCTCGTCGTGCACGCTCGTATCGACCAGCAGGTAGTCGGGCGCCACGCAGGTCTGCCCCACGTTGAGCCATTTACCAAAGGCGATACGCCGTGCCGCAACCTTCAAGTTTGCCGTCGCATCCACGATGCAGGGACTCTTTCCGCCCAGCTCAAGCGTCACGGGCGTAAGGTTTTTACTTGCGCGCTCCATGACGAGCTTGCCGACCGGAACGCTACCGGTAAAGAAGATCTTGTCCCAGCACTCATCGAGTAGCGCTTCGTTTTCGGCCCGCCCGCCCTCGACAACCGTCACCAGGCGCGGATCAAATGCCTCTTCGCAGATTTGCTTGAGCACCGCGCTCGATGCAGGAGCATAGGCGCTCGGCTTGATGACCACAGTATTGCCCGCGGCAAGGGCGCCGGCGAGTGGCTCGAGCGTCAACAAAAACGGATAGTTCCATGGAGCCATGATGAGCGTGACGCCATAGGGCACGGCTTGCGTTTTGCACACACTCACGGCGTTGGCAAGGTCACACGGACGCAGGCGCGAACGACTCCATCGAGCCACATGCGCGATCTGATGACGAATCTCGGAAAGCGAGGTGCCAATTTCGCACATATAGGCCTCGTCATGCGACTTTCCCAAATCGGTCTTGAGCGCATGGGCAATATCGGCCTCGTGGGCCCGTACCGCATCGCGTAAACTCACGAGCGCACGACGTCGAGCATCGACATCAAACGTGGCGTGCGTCTTAAAGTAGGCGCGCTGATCGCCGACGATGCGCGCAATTTCCTCGGTGTTCATGGCGCCCTCCTAGTTCTCGTCCTCAAGCATACCACCCGCGACGACCTCGTACATACGCTCGAGCTCCAAGCGGTCCATTAAAAGCGGAACGGGGTACAGCGGATTAGCCCCGGCATCGGCGTGCGTTGCCATTTCGGGAATGTCGGAGCGGCGAATGCCTGTCACATATTTGGGGATACCCAGGGCAACGTTCATGCGGTCGACCCAATCGATAAAGGCCTCGGCCGCAAGACCGTCCTGCGCGGTAGCCGGCGCAATGCCCGCCATGCGAGCAAGATCGGCGAGCTTGGGGGCGGCGGCGTCACCATAAGCGCGAAGCATGTGCGGCAGGATGATCGCGTTGGCCAAGCCGTGCGGAATCCCGTATCGTCCGCCCAGGCTGTGTGCAATGGCATGCACGTAGCCCACGTATGAGCGCGTAAAGGCAACACCCGCTTTATACGCCGCCGAAAGCATATTGCGGCGCGCACGCATGTTGTCGCCATGCTCATAGGCCTCGAGCAAATTATCGCGGATGAGTTGCACCGCCTGACGCGCCATCTTGCGCGTATAGGGCGTGGTGCTGCGCCCGATAAAGGCCTCGACGGCATGCGTCAGAGCATCCATGCCCGTCTGCCCCGTAATGGAGGCGGGCAGGCCGCGCGTAAACTCGGGGTCGTGCACCGCAAAGCGCGGGATAAGCACAAAGTCGTTAATGGGGTACTTGTAGTGCGACTCGTCATCGGTAATGACCGCTGCGAGCGTGACCTCGCTACCCGTACCTGCCGTGGTGGGAACGGCGATGAGCAGCGGCAGGCGACGATGAACGCGCAGCAGGCCGCGCATCTTGTTGATGGGCTTGTATGGCTGCGCAATGCGCGCCCCCACACCCTTGGCGCAGTCCATGGCCGAACCGCCACCAAAGCCGATAATGGCCTGGCAGGCGCTCGCGCGATACAGGGACGCCGCTTCCTCCACGTTTGAGACCGTGGGGTTCGCACGTGTTTCGGCATAGACCGCAACGCCAATTCCCTTGGACGCGAGCGCTGTCTCGAGCGGTGCCGTGAGCCCCAGACGGGCAATGCCGGGATCCGTCACGATAAGGACCTTCTGGATCGAGCGCTTTTGAAGCACCGCGGGCACATCCTCGGCATGCTCTAAAATGCGCGGCTCGGTATAGGGCAGGATTGGCAATGCAATGCGAAAAACCGTCTGATATGTTCGACACCAGGCACGACGGGCTAGATGCATAAAGGAAACTCCTTCATTTGTTGATAGGTCAACATTTGCTCGACCGATTGTACTCATCGGAGGTCGCACGAGGTCTAGCAATCGTTAATCAATCAACATCTTCACATGCCCAAAATTGTTTTATTAAAAATCATTCCTAATAGGCTTCACATTCGGTCGCATTTATGGATAATAGAACTCGTCAAGACGCACGTCCGGAGAGGGCCCTTACGGGACCGGACGAGCGCGCCATCGCCATCGATCGAAAGGATCGAATTATGAAGTTTGTTTGCCCCGTTTGCGGTTATGTGGAAGAGTTCGACGGCGACCAGCTGCCCGAGGATTTCAAGTGCCCCCAGTGCGGCGTTCCCGGCTCTCGCTTCCTGAAGCAGGAGGAGGGTCAGCTCGAGTGGGCTGCCGAGCACGTCGTGGGCGTCGCCAAGATGGAGGGCGTCTCCGAGGACATCGTTGCTGACCTGCGTGCCAACTTTGAGGGCGAGTGCTCTGAGGTCGGTATGTACCTGGCCATGGCTCGCGTCGCTCATCGCGAGGGCTATCCCGAGATCGGCCTGTACTGGGAGAAGGCTGCCCACGAGGAGGCCGAGCACGCCGCCAAGTTCGCCGAGCTCCTGGGCGAGGTCGTGACCGACTCCACCAAGAAGAACCTCGAGATGCGCGTTGAGGCCGAGAACGGCGCCACCGCCGGCAAGACCGATCTCGCCAAGCGCGCCAAGGCCGCTGGTCTCGATGCCATCCACGACACCGTGCACGAGATGGCTCGCGACGAGGCTCGCCACGGCAAGGCTTTCG
This sequence comes from Collinsella aerofaciens, assembly GCF_028209625.1. Taxonomy (GTDB): domain Bacteria; phylum Actinomycetota; class Coriobacteriia; order Coriobacteriales; family Coriobacteriaceae; genus Collinsella; species Collinsella aerofaciens_AM. The sequence goes on from NZ_JAQLDU010000011.1 coordinate 61,444, forward strand.
CCGGCCTGCTGAAGCGCTACTTTGGCTAAGCCAACCGCTTGAGACATAACCTCTAGCTCGATGAGGCCCGGACCGTATTGGTTCGGGCCTTTTTGTGTCTCGCGGACTCGTTAACGCCCTGAAATAGAGCTATCTTCGGCATCGGTCTCTCGTCAAAAACTAAGTGAGTAGACTTTTTGGAACTTGCCGAGCAGACCATCCGTATTGCTTTATAAAGTCGCAGGTAAATGACTTGTTTCAAAACGGCCTGGTCGCCAAAGTGCCAAAAGCCTACTCACTTAGAACCGAAGCCGTCCACGATCGAGCTGCTTTGTGTCTAACGGGCATCTTTCCGTCAATTACTCCCAATTTTGTCCAGTCAACGAATAGTTCAGACCGGAGTAATGTCTCAGCCCTTTGCTCATCTGAGCTTTTATCACGATAATCAGCATCGAGCATCCTGCATACGGCCTTAACGATCGCGCGGAATCTATCCTCATCGGATATCTGTCTGTGTGTCAGGAGAAGTACATCGTAGCCCATGGCCTGAAGGGCCGTCATGCGGTCAGCGTCACGCAAGCCATCCCCTGCGCGTCCGTGCGAGGCCTTTCCCTGACATTCAATGGCCACCTGTCGCCTGCCGTCCAGCGAAGAAAGAAGTAGGTCGATATATACACGGGACTTTCCCACAATCGCTCGAGCACTTGTGCTTAGCATCACTTCAACATTGAGCTCTATGCCGCAAAAACCTTCTCCTCCCAGGGATCGCGGCAGTGCAAGTAGCAAATACGCCTCGACCTCAAAAGGCGACGCGGCGCCCAATGGAACGAGTTGCGATACCGCTATAAATCTATTGCCGTAACGCATCCCGCAAACATCTGAACAAAAACGGTCAAGGTCTCCGCCCAAAACCAAAGCGTCTCGACGCCATAAATTTGAGGCGGTGCCGTCCTCGGACGGGCAGCGCACCCAACCGAACGTTGTCGAAATCGCGCCCGAATCAATTGCACGCGAAAGCTCCGCCTCAAGTGCCGCCGGCAGGGCACACACCGCAAACAAGCCACACATCTCCGCCAATACCAAAAGAAGCTGAAGATCCGTCAGATGCCGCAACATGATGAATGCCGTCAGTAGAGGAGACGTAATCAAAACCCCATGCTCCGTTTCCAGCACGGATTCCCTGGGAAGCTCACCAAGAAACAGCCGCTGCCTAATGCTGGCAGGACAAGTCCGTTTGTTTCTCGTCCGAACCAATGTATACAACGGAAAAACGAGCGCGACCGCAGCCGTCGGGTTGCGGGCGAGATCATATCGCTGCCGGTCTTCTTCCGGTCGTGGAAGCGGCGGACACAAAGCGCGGACTTGAGGAGGCAAACGCCAGTACCTAAAAGCTGATATGTCACAAAGTAGATCCTTCATAGGCACAGGAAAACACGAATTTCAACCCAGTCAGTCACGCATTGGCGCGAACGCACCAAAAATGGCGCCGAACGGACTGCCAAGTTTTCAACAGCCCTCCCCAACTGGCCAAAAGCTTGCCGAGAGCTGGACGAAGCCCTGTTGAAAACCCCATTTTTTTCTCATGCAGGAGCTTTGCGCGGCAAGTGAGTAGACTTTTTTGAACATCCCGAGCAGGCCGGTCATCCTGCTTTTCAAAACCGCAGGTAGATAGCTTGTTACAAAACTGTCTGGTCGCCAAAGTGCTAAAAGTCTACTCACTTAGGTTGCAGAGTGCTCCCCATTAGCTGCAATTCCAAGGTAGTTAGTACTTTTGGACTCAGATCGTCATACTGAACAAGAATTTGAGTTGAGTTTTCAGGGACAGATGCGCCATCGGCACACCAAAAACAGTCACCGATATCGATAAAAGGGATGCTCGAGCGCGTGAGGGCCCGTGCAAAAGAGCTTCCGCCCGCGTCACACTCCACGGCCACGACGCAGTAAAGGCCGGCGTCCGCGTACTCGATCGAGACTTCCCCTGCCGGAAACGTTTTCCGTACAAGCGCCGCCAGGCCATCACGCGCCCCACGAGCACGAGCGCGCACGCGGTTCACATGTCGCTCGTAATCACCCGATTCCAGCAAACGCGCCAAGGCAACCTGATCAACAGAACTTACCGACGAGGCGTAGAAACCAAGGTTGCGTTTAAACCTCTCCATTAGTTCATCGGGCAGCACCATGTACGCCAAACGCAACGCCGATGAAAGGCTCTTCGAAAACGTGTTGGTGTAGATAACCGACTGGGCGGCATCGATCGACGCGAGCGCGGGAATCGGCTTGCCGGCAAGGCGAAACTCACAATCAAAGTCGTCTTCGATGAGATACCGACCTGGCCGCTCGGCGGCCCAGCTCAGCAACGCATAGCGACGTGCAATGCTCGTCACAAGACCGGTCGGATACTGATGAGACGGCATCAGGTGAAGGACATCGGTCCCGGTTTTCTGCAGCGCGCTCAAGTCCACGCCCTCAGCATCCAACGGGATATGCCGCACTTCGCAACCCATGGCCTGATAGATGCGCGTCAAGCGCAAATAGCCTGGATCCTCGACGGCATACACCTTGTCCGCGCCAAGCAACTGAACCAACATGGTATCGAGCAGCTGGGCGCCCGCACCGATAACGATGTTGTCGGGGTCGACATTCATGCCCCTTGTCCCGCGCAGATGGTGCGCAATCGCACGTCGCAGTCGAGCGGTGCCCTGCGCCGGTGCGGGCGAAAAGATTTCACGTTCGTCTTCGGACGTCAGCGTCGCCCGTAGCGCACTTTGCCAAAGCCGCGCCGCCTCCAAAGCGGAAGGAGAAAGTGCGTCGAATCGCTCTGCCTGCCCCATGGCATCATGCGCGCTGGGACCAACAGGGACAGCGTCTCGGTCGATATCCCCCGCAGCAAAAGCCAAAACCGGCGCATCCGGAAGCTCGCACGCGTAGTAGCCACGACGCGGCATCGAGCAAATATAGCCCTCGGCAAGCAACTGGCTATATGCATTCTCGATGGTAATGACACTGATACCCAAATGACTCGCAAAGGCGCGCTTAGACGGCAGATGCTCCCCCGCCGCAATACGGCCAGCAACAATATCATCGCGAATTTGCTGGTAAACATACTCATAAAGCGATGCTTCGCCGCGATTTTCCAAATTGTAGTCAAGCATGGGTCTATCACCTGACCTTATCGAATCATTCAATCTGGCATTAGTCTGACCTTGTTATTATCTCGAAAACTGAGTATTTCGCCATACCCAGCTCCCCGATAGGATGTTCCGTCAAGCAATGTACATGCCAACCAAGGGAGCAACCATGGCAGAACAGACCAGCAAGGCCGATCGCGTCAAACTCAATCGCGAACTCGCGCAGATGCTCAAGGGCGGCGTCATCATGGACGTCACCACGCCCGAGCAAGCACGCATCGCCGAGGAGGCGGGCGCCTGCGCCGTCATGGCGCTCGAGCGTATCCCGGCCGACATCCGCGCCGCAGGCGGCGTCTCGCGCATGAGTGATCCCAAGATGATCAAGGGCATCCAGGAGGCCGTCTCCATCCCCGTTATGGCCAAGTGTCGCATCGGTCACATTGTCGAGGCGCAGGTCCTGCAGGCCATCGAGATCGATTACATCGATGAGTCCGAGGTCCTCTCCCCCGCCGATGATGTCTATCACATCGACAAGACCCAGTTTGACGTGCCGTTTGTCTGCGGCGCCCGCGATCTGGGCGAGGCGTTGCGCCGTGTTGCTGAGGGCGCCACGATGATTCGTACCAAGGGCGAGCCGGGCACGGGCGACGTCGTTCAGGCCGTGCGTCACATGCGCAAGATCCAAAAGCAGATCCGCGACGTTGTTGCTCTGCGCGACGACGAGCTCTTTGAGGCAGCCAAGCAGCTGCAGGTTCCGGTCGAGCTGGTGCGCGAGGTCCATGCCACGGGCAAGCTCCCCGTCGTAAACTTTGCCGCTGGCGGAGTCGCGACCCCCGCCGACGCCGCGCTGATGATGCAGCTGGGCGCCGAGGGCGTCTTTGTTGGCTCGGGCATCTTTAAGAGCGGCGACCCCGCCAAGCGCGCCGCCGCCATCGTCAAGGCCGTGGCAAACTTCACCGACGCCAAGCTCATCGCCGAGCTTTCGGAGGACCTGGGCGAGGCCATGGTGGGCATCAACGCCGACGAAATCGAGATCATCATGGAGGAGCGCGGGCGCTAGTCCAGCAGAAAGGATCGCACATGAGCGATTATGCAGACCAAACGGTCGCCGTGCTGGCGGTCCAGGGCGCTTTTGCCGAGCACGAGGCAAGACTGTCCGAGCTGGGCGCACGCTGTATTGAGCTGAGGCAGGCGGCTGATTTGAAGCAGAACTTTGACCGTCTGGTACTTCCCGGCGGCGAGTCTACCGTTCAAGGGAAACTGCTTGATGAGTTAGGCATGCTCGAGGAGCTTCGTACCCGTATCGCTGAAGGTATGCCCGTCCTGGGCACCTGCGCCGGCCTGATTCTGCTGGCTCACGACCTTGCCGCTCATGACGATAAGGGCACGTCGCGTTTGGCAACCATGGATGTACTCGTCGAGCGCAATGCCTACGGCAGGCAACTCGGCAGCTTTCGAGCCAAGGGGCAGGTAGCCGGCATCGACGGTGAAGTGCCGCTGACGTTTATCCGCGCGCCCCGCATCGTCGAAGTGCACGGCGACACTGAGGCCCTAGCCGAAGTCGACGGTCGCATCGTCGCCGCCCGCCAAGGCAACCAGCTCGGCGTCACCTTCCACCCCGAGCTCGACGAAGACACCCACCTCCACGAACTGTTCCTGCAAATGTAGGCAGAATTTAAACGAGCGTGGATTTTCGGACATACAACAAATGAGAGTGGATAATCTCCCACTTTGAGCGTGAATGCAGGCTTAAACCGGGAGATTATCCACTCTCATGCTATGTAGTCGTTTAAGAACGTCCCCAATGACTACCTTGGATCATGGCAACGCCGATGTTTTGGCAACGCCAGCGAGCGCCGCCCAGGGCGAACAAGTTGGCATGAAAAAGGCAAGGCATAGACCTTCTGGTCATGCCTTGCCTTTTGAATGACAAATTATCGCCCTGGGTGGCGCGCAGCGTCAACTAGTTACGCGGTTCGTAGAACCGCGTAACCCCTAAAAGCGGTTGCCGCGGAAGCCGCCACCGTTGCGGCCGCCACGATCGCCACCGCGACCGCCGCGGTCGTTACCACGGTTGCCGCCAAAGCCGCCACGGTTGCCACCACGGTCGCCATAGCCACCACGGTTGCCGCCAAAGCCACCGCGACCGCCACGGTCGCCGCCACGGTCACCAAAGCCGCCACGGCCGCCACGATCGCCACCGCGACCGCCGCGGTCACCACCACGGCCACCGCGATCGCCAAAGCCACCGCGACCGCCGCGGTCGCCGCCACGGCCACCGCGATCGTCACGGCCACCGCGAGGACCGCGGTCCTCGTCCAGGCCCATGGCGACGAGCGGAGCGATAACCTTATCGAGAGCGGCCATCAGCTCGGTGGCCTCCTCGTAAGAAAGCTCGGGCAGGAGCTTCTCCTTCTTGTTGGCAAGCTCGACCAGGCCCTCAGCGGCATCCTCGGCAGCGAAGACGACGATCTTGCGCATATCGCCCTCGGCGTCGTCGATGCGGCCGACCAGATCGGCAGCCTCGGCCTCGGCCATCAGGCCATCGAGTTCACGAAGGCGCATGCCCAGCAGGTCGGACATCTCCTTCTGCTCCATCTTGGGCTTGAGGTCAAGCAGCTTGATGGCGCGCTCAATGTTCGCCATACGCTCGGCCTTGGCCTCCTCCTCCTTGGAAATAGCAAAGCGACGGCTACGCAGCAGGCGGGCGGCCTTCTGCATCTTGTCCATCAGCTCTTCGTCATCGTAATCAACGGCGGCCTCGACAACCTCGGCCTCCTCCTCGGCGGAAACCTCGTCAGCAGCCTCAACCTCGGCAGCTTCGGTCTCCACGGTCTCGACTGCCTCGACCTCGGCAGCCATGGTCTCGTTCTCGGTCTCGTTCATGATCTCTTCGTTCTCGGACATGAGACTCCTTCTTGGCCCTCTCGGGCATCATCGCCCCATTCGCGGGGCCCGTCGCGCACTCTTTGCGCTTTAAACATTCATGCCTCTCGGCAAAACGTCAATTAGTTTATGGTGTCGCCATCCAATCTAGCTGCAGAATCTATGTGCACACATTAATGCGACATGTACGACTCGCTGCGAGCGTACACAACCGACACCGCGAACCCGACAACGGCAATCGCAGCCGCCACGCGCACGGCAGCCGCAAATCCAATCGCCTGAGCAACGTCCGTCACGACGCTGGCGGCACCGGCAGCCGCTGCAGAACTCGAAAGCAGGCCGATAAACAGCGACGGGCCAAACGAGGCGGCGATCATGTTCCACGTGTTGAGCAGCGCCGTTCCGTGGGGATGCTCGGCAGCGGGTAGCGTCTCCAAGCCGGCCGTCTGCGAGGGGCTCAGCACCAAACCGACGCCGGCATACACCACAACGGTCAGTGCAACGACAACGCCAATGTTCATGCTTGCCGCAGTCATCGAGATTGCGGTCTGCCCCACGGCAATCAAGGCAAAGCCGACCGGCAGCAGCGGCCATGCGCCACGGGCGTCCATCACGCGTCCGCCCACAATCGAGGTCACGGCGTTGCAGGCAATCGCCGGCATAATGAGCAAGCCCGCAACAAGCGCGGTCATGCCGTATGCGCCCTCAAAATAGAGCGGCAACAAAACGCTCATCGAGAACGTCGTCATCATCGACACCACCACAAGCAGGCACGCAGGCCAAAAACGAACGCCCGCCATGGGACGCACGTTAAGCACCGGATGCTCGAGCTTGAGCTGGCGGGCCGCAAACAGGCCGAGCAGCACAATGGCGGCGAAGAGCGCCACGATACCGGCAATCAGATTGGTCGAGAACTCTCCTACGGAATACACGAACGCCGTAATGCCGGCGGCGAGCAAAATAACCGACAGAATATCAAGCTTAGTGTTCGAGCGCTCTCCAACATTTCGAACGAGCTTTGCTGCCGCCGCGGCGACCACGACACCGCCCACCAGCGGCACTACGAACACCGCCCTCCAGCCAAACAACGTGCACATAAGACCACTGATCACAGGTCCAAACGCCGGCCCCAGCGTAATGCAGGCACCGCCCAGACTCGGATACAGACCGAGCTTCTCGCGCGGAGCGCAAGACAGCACCACATTCATCATGAGCGGAAACAAGATGCCCGATCCCGCAGCCTGCAAAATGCGACTTGGCAGCAAGACGGTAAACGTTGGGGCGACCAGGCACAGGACTTCTCCGGCGACCATGCATCCGCATGCGAAAAACAGCAGCCTGCGCGTCGAGAAACGACCGGAAAGAAAGGCCATGATGGCCGTAAAGATCGACGTCACGATCATGTAGCCCGAAACGAGCCACTGCGCCGTGGTGGCACTCACCGAAAAGGCCGCCATGATGTCGTGCAACGCCACGTTAATAATGTTCTCGTTAAACGCGGCGACAAAGGCTGCAATATACATTACGACGAGAAACGCCGCAGTGGCCGATGGCGCTACTTGAACTTGTTGCTGAGATTTGCTCCCCATGCATTTCCTTCCTCTTGGAACAACAGTCACATCGCCCCAGAGGAACAGTCCAGGGCGAGCATGAGCCCTAGACTTACGTCAGACGCCGCACGCAACGGATCTGACAACATGGTCCAACGTCGAAAGATTGTAACGCTGACGCGCAGCTTTCCTTCCGCGCTATTATTAAAAGTCCACGAAAGCACGAGACATGAGGAGCCCGCCATGATCAAACCCATCATGAAATCCGAGTTCTTTTTACGCCTGCCTTCCGAAGACGCGGGGCCCGACGACGCCGCGACCGGGCAGGATCTTCTGGACACGCTGCATGAACACGAGCACGAGTGCGTGGGGCTTGCCGCCAACATGATCGGCGTACGCAAGCGCATCATCTGCGTAAAGGACGGCAACAGGGCGCTGCTTATGTACAACCCGCAGATTCTTGAGCAGGTCAACGCCTACCAGACGAGCGAAGGATGTCTTTCGCTCGTCGGCGAGCGTCCCTGTACCCGATATCGCCGCATTAAGGTTGAGTATTTGGACGAGAACTTTGCCCGCCGCATCAAAAACTTCTCGGGCTACACCGCCGAGATCATCCAGCACGAAATCGACCATTGTTGCGGAATCGTTATTTAGTTCCGCCGTTCTACCGAACGGCGGACCACTTGACGCTGCGCGAGCCGTATTCACGCCAATCTGACGTTCAATTTCGAGGGCACGACCAAAAGGTCAGCGCCCTCTCATTTCACGTCACCTTGGCGCAAATGCGGCTCGCTCGCTGTCGTATGTCTATCCTGCGACGCCTCGATTCTTGTGGCGGCAGACACCTAATCCCCTACGATTGGCGGTAATGATCGAAGAAGTCGGCGAGGTCTTCGAGGGACTCTTTGAGCACTTCCATGCGCGGCAGGTACACGATACGGAAGTGGTCGGGCTCAGCCCAGTTAAAGCCGCCGCCGCGCGTGATCAGGATCTTCTTCTCGTGCAGCAGGTCAAGGGCGAACTGCTCGTCATCGGTAATGTTGAACTTCTTCACATCCATCTTGGGGAAGATGTAGAACGCCGCACGCGGCTTAACCACCGAGATGCCGTCAATCTTGTTGAGCGCCTCATACACAAAGTTGCGCTGCTCGTAGACACGGCCGCCGGGGCGGATGTAGTCGTTGACGGACTGGTGTCCACCGAGTGCCGTCTGAACGATCGATTGAGCCGGCACGTTGGAGCACAGGCGCATGTTGGAGAGCATGTTGATGCCCATGATGAAGTCGCTCATGCAGCGCTGGTTGCCCGAAAGCACCATCCAGCCAATACGATAGCCCGCGATCATGTGCGACTTGGACAGACCGCTAAAGGTGACGCAGGGCAGATCGGGAGCGAGCGAGGCAATCGAGACGTGCTCGTAGCCGTCCATGCACAGGCGGTCGTAGATCTCATCGGCAAAGATCATCAGCTGATGCCTGCGTGCAACCTCGACGATGCCCTCGAGCACCTCGCGCGGGTAGACCGAGCCCGTGGGGTTGTTGGGGTTGATGATAACGAGGGCTTTGGTCGCGCTCGTGATCTTGGACTCCATATCCTCCAGGTCGGGATACCAATCCGCCTGCTCATCGCACAGATAGTGCACAGGATGACCGCCGGCAAGGGTTGCGCACGCCGTCCAGAGCGGATAGTCGGGGCTGGGGATCAGAATCTCGTCGCCATTGTCGAGCAGCGCGTTCATCGAAAGCTGAATGAGCTCGGACACGCCGTTGCCCGTGTAGATATGCTCCATCTGAACGTTGGGCAAGCCCTTGATCTGCGAATACTGCATGATCGCCTTGCGCGCGGAGAACAGGCCACGCGAGTTGGAATAGCCTTCGCAGTCGGGCAGCTGCTGGCGCATGTCCTTGATGACCTCATCGGGCGTGCGGAAACCGAAGGGCGCCGGGTTGCCGATATTGAGCTTGAGGATGCGCTCGCCCTCGTCCTCCATACGGGCGGCCTCGTCGACGACGGGACCGCGCACGTCATACAGGACGTTATCGAGCTTGGTGGATTTAGAAAAAGTACGCATGGTGGTGCTCCTTGCAATTTGAGCTGAGGGATGGGGTTCGGGCTTGGAATCGTTGCGGGGTGATGATGCCTCGCCTTGATCGGCGTCGCCGGCAAGCAGCCAGGTAACATCGACCTCCAAAATACGGGCGAGCAGCTCAGCCACATCGCGCCGCGGAATCGTCTTGCCGCTCACATATTGGCTCATCTGACTCTTGCCGAGTTTTTTGCCGAGCATCTCCGATGCGCGGATCACGTCCGACTGGCGAACGTCGCGATCGGACATAGCCTGTCGCAGACGATCACTAAACGTCTCTTGGGCCACTAGAACCTCCTTGCTGGCAAAGTTCAATTTATACAACACGAATTGAACCTGAGTTCAATTTAGGCAGCAGTATAACGCCGTGCTATTTCGAAAAGTTCAATTTCAAAAATAAAATGAGCAAGACCTCGAGATTTATCCCAAGGCGATAACGACGTGCACGCATTTAGAGGTATTCGAGGAAACGAGCGGCGGCAAGCGAAACATCGGCCGTTCGATATATGGCGTTGATCTGCCGATGGGGATGCCCTTCGAGCGGACGCACAGCAACATCGAACTGGCAGCGACGCAAGATGAGCGCGGGAAGAATGCTCACGCCCAGGCCATCCTCGACCATAGCCATAATCGCATAGTCATCCCAAGTCGACAGTTTTGAGCGCACCGCCAGCCCCGCCCGACGGAATAGCGGCGTAATCTCATCATCGGTACCCCGTTCCAGCAGAATAAACTGCTCTCTTGCCAAATCGGTAAGAGAGACGAACTCCGCCGTGGCAAGCAACGAATCTGTCGGCACCACCGCCATCAGCTCATCACACACTAAAGACCGTGATGCCATGCCGTTTTCTCGGGGCTCACGCGGGATAAAGCCCAGGTCGCAGCGCCCCTCCGCCACCCATTGTTCAATCTCTGAGTAATCGCCCATCAGCAACTCATAATCGACGTCCGGGTGATCGGCGCGAAAACGCGCTATGACCGGTGGCAGCACGTGGGTCGCCACACTCGAAAACGTACCAATGCAGATCTTGCCGCGCATGAGCCCACGCATCTCGTCCACGTGTCGCTGCAGGCGGCCAAACTCCTCGCAGAGCGCCTCAACCGCCGGCATGATCTGCCGCCCATCGGCAGAAAGCACCACACCCTCGCGGCTGCGGTCGAGCACCTTAAAACCCCAATCGGTCTCAAGGTCGCCCACCATGCGGCTCACGCCCGACTGCGAATAGCTCAGCCGCTCGGCGGCGCGCGTAAAACTGCCGGCCCGCACGGTCTCGAGCAGAACCTGCATCTTTTGAATATTCGTTTCCACGGCACCCCTCCACCTTTACATGAGTTTTTGTCATGTTATCCATGCATTATATTCGCTTTTCTTCTAAAGCCAGTTCACCCATAGTGAACATGTTCGGATATAGAGGGGATGTCAGCACATGAACAACGGATTGTTTACGTACTTAGCAGCATTGCTATTGTTTGGCTCCAACGGCATCATCGCCGCTGCCATCGCGCTGCCGAGCTCCGATATCGTACTGTTGCGCACGTTTTTGGGCGCTCTCACCCTTGCCGCCATCCTCTTCATAACCAAGCGCCATAACCTGCAGGCTCCGTCTCGCCCCCGCGAGGCCGCAGCGCTCATCGTCTCGGGCGCCGCGCTGGGCGCCAGCTGGATTTTCCTGTTCCGCGCCTATCAGACGATCGGCGTTGGTATCTCCTCGCTGTTGTATTACTGTGGCCCCATCATCGTTATGGCCCTCTCCCCGCTCATCTTTGGCGAAAAACTGACCGGCGGCAAAATCGCCGGCTTTATCGCCGTCGCCTGCGGCGCTTTTCTCATTGCAGCGCAAGGTCTCGGCGGCAACATGCCCATTGCGGGCATCGTCTGCGGCATCGCCTCGGCATTTTGCTATGCGCTGATGGTCATCGCTAGCAAGGGTGCGCCATGCATCGAGGGTCTCGAGAACTCTGCGCTCCAGTTGAGCGCCGCCTTTGTGACCGCGCTGGTCCTCACACTCGTCACCCAAGGCACCCCCTCGTTTTTCTCCCCCGGCATCGCCACAAGCATCGATTGGCGTGCCGTCGCTATGCTCGGCGTCGTCAACACCGGCATCGGTTGCCTGCTTTACTTTAGCGCCGTCGCCAAGCTGCCTGTGCAGACCGTCGCGGTTGTCGGCTACCTCGAGCCGCTTTCGGCGGTCGTGTTCTCGACCGTCCTTTTGGGTGAAGTCATAACGCCGGTCCGCCTGATGGGCGCCGCGCTTATCATCGGCGGCGCGCTCTTTTGCGAACTCGCCGGCAAGCGCGCAAGTACAAAGGCTGGCACTGCCCAGGCAGCGCGCGCCTAAAAGCCCCTCTTCAGTTTCCACCGACGAGCCCTATCGATCCCACCGAGCTGCTCGAGAGCGTCGCCGATACGCCCGAACAGCAACAGCTCGACGGCCTCGAGAGTGCCCAGCTCAACGACGTCAACTTCTAGCGACGTCACACATCGATGACAGTGGCCCTGCACCTCACGGGAGATGCAGGGCCATTTTGCATTGCAGTAAAGCTATGGGCTACGAACGACGCGGCTCGGGAACCACGAGCCTATCGGGGCTCGCACCCTCGGCATCCATCAAGCTCACGTAGCGAATCGACGGGTCGTCGTAGGTCGCATAGTAATAATTGCCCGTGCGAGCGCTAAAGCATCCGGTGTAGATCGTCTTCTCGAACTTGCCATCGCCCATCTTGGACGCTCCCTCGATCATCGCCACGCCTTCGAGCGAGCGGAACATGCGGACGACATTTTCGGCCTCGCTCTCCTTTTGCGGGTAATTGGCATTGAGGTAGGCCGCCTTTACAAAACGGCTCGGCGAATAGCAGTCGCCCGGAATACCGCGCATGCCGGCACCCGCGCCATAGGGCTTGAGCTCGGCGCCACGCCATGTCGCCGTCTGCGGAAAATCGTTTGAGGCGGTGATATAGGTGCGCAGGTTTTCCATGTGCCACGGGAAGGTCGGCTGATTGGCCAGGGTATCGACCGGATCGTCGTATACATGTAGGCCATCGGCCATCATCTCGACCACGATGCTGCGCTGGCTGTCGCCGATAATCCAATGGAGCAGCGACACGCCCAGCCCTTCTCCAGCAGATTTGGCGACAATCACCGTGTCGTGCAGCGCGGCCTCCACCTCGTCGATCGTCGAGAACGTCGCCGCCACCCACAGGGGAAACTCATAGGCAGCGATATTGGTTTTGCCATCGACCGGGCCCTCGGCATACTCGGCATAACCGGGAAAGTTGAGCCCCGCTACAGCCAGACCCGCATCGTTACCACAGTCGAAAAACATGGGATAGTTCTTGTAATCGATACACATGCCAATCACCGCGTGCGCCGCCGTCGCATCGTCGATATACGAATACGGGATATGGAACCCGCGGGGCACCACGCGAACCTGCTCGCCGTATCCAAAGCTCCAGTCGAGATTGCGGCCCAGATACATATGGCCGGAATTATCGGTAAATCGAATGCTCGTGCACATAGCGCCTCCTAGCTCAATGTTTTTGCTAGGCTTATTGTCACCAAACAAAGGAGCGCTAAACAAAAAAGTCCGGACATGACAACAATGTCATACCCGGACTAAAAACGACGAGGTGCGGTGCTTTGGTCCCCTTAGACCAACTTGCCAAGACAGTGATCAATCATGTGTTGGATCATCTGTGCTTCGAAGCCTGCGTAATCGCGGCGGCACTCCTTCATCTTGCCGTCGACGATCTGGTCAAAGGCAACCTTGCACTTGATATAGCGCGTGGACTTGGTGACCTCCTCGTGCGTCAGGCAGCTCTCCTCCATCTTGCTGGCGCCCAGACCAAACACCAGACGGGGGTTGTAGAGCACGTGGGGCTCGCCGGCGTCGTCCAGGTAGACGCAGATCTTCTTGGTAACGCCAATCTGGTTAGCGGCAAGGCAGCCGGCATCGTCGAGCGACTTGATGGTATCGATCAGGTCCTGAGCAACCGACTCGTCCTCGACGGTCGCAACCTCGCAACGCTGGGACAGGATAGCCTCGTCGTGGCAAAGCTCTTTAATCATACGTTCCTCCATAGGGGTCGTTGTAACCGCTTAAGTATACGGTACCCACACATTTTCATGCGAAAAATACCGTCCGTCTGCTACAAAGCGCCGAACATCAACATGCGAGGAGCATCAACCTTACAAAGGCGATATAGTAAGGAAGTTCGTGTCAATCGGCCTAAACTCGGGGCCGAACAAGGAAAGGGTATGCATGGACGAACTTTTTCACGTCAGTGAGCGCAAGTCCACAATCGGGACCGAACTTCGCGCTGGACTGACAACATTCCTGGCAATGGCCTACATCATCGCCGTCAACCCCGCGGTGCTCTCGGGCGCCGGCATCGATGCGGGAGCGCTCGCCTGCGCCACCTGCCTGGGCGCCGGCATCATGACCATCTGCATGGGCATCTTCGCTAACCGCCCGCTCGCCTGTGCGTCGGGCCTCGGCGTCAACGCGATGATCGCCGGCATCACCACCACCGTCTGCGGCGGCGACTGGCACGTGGCCATGAGCGTCATCTTCCTCGAGGGCGTCGTCATCCTGCTGCTCGTCCTTTGTGGCCTGCGCGAGGCCATCATGGACGCCATCCCCGTGGTCCTGCGCCACGCCATCTCGGTGGGCCTGGGCCTGTTCATCGCCATGATCGGCCTTGCCGACGCCGGCATCATCACCGCCGGTAACGGCACGCTTGTCGGCCTGGGCGACATCACCTCGCCCACCTTCATCGTCGGCATCATCTCCATCCTGGTGACGGTCGCCCTCGCCTGCCGCAACGTCCCCGGCTCGCTGCTCATCGGCATCGTCGTAGCCGTCATCGCCGGTATCCCCCTAGGCGTAACCCAGGCTCCGACCGGTATCATCGCCCCGCTCGACTTCTCGAGCATCGGTGGCCCCATCGCCGACGCCGGCGGCGTGCCCGCCATCGTCAAGGTCCTTACCGACCCCACGCTCCTTGTCATCTCGTTCTCGCTGCTCATGAGCGACTTCTTTGACACCATGGGTACCGCGATGGCCGTGGCCAAGCAAGGCGAGTTCCTCACCGACGACGGCAACGTCGAGAACATCAAGGAGATCTTGGTCGTCGACTCCGCCGCCGCTGCCGTGGGCGGCTTCATGGGCGTCTCCTCCATCACCACCTTCGTCGAGTCCACTTCCGGCGCCGCCGACGGTGGCCGCACGGGCCTCACCTCCGTCACCACCGGCGTGCTGTTTATCCTCGCCGCGTTCTTCTCCCCCGTCGTCTCCATCGTTTCCAGCGCCGCCACCTGCGGTGCCCTGGTCTACGTCGGCTACCTCATGATGAGCGAGGCCACCGAGATCGACTGGTTCGATGTCTCCGAGGGTTTCCCGGCGTTTATGATCGCCGCGGGCGTGCCCTTCACCTACTCCATCTCTGCCGGCATTGGCCTGGGCTTTATCGCCTACGTGATCGTCGCGCTCTTTAAGGGCGAGGCTTCCAAGATCAAGCCGCTCATGTGGGTCGCATCCCTTGCCTTCCTCGTCTACTTCTTCGTAGCGTAAGCACAAAGCTGCCAAAGCAAAACACCAAAGCGCGGGGTCGCATCGAGCGGCTCCGCGCTTTTCTTTTAAAGCCAGGCACCGCGCGGGCGCGCGATGCATTACTTCCCAAGTTTTGGACATTTTGCCCTCCAAACGGCACTACCGCCGGCTACATCCTGCAGATATGCTGGGCGTAATCGCATAGGCCCTATGAGGATGGGAGTAACCATGGCCGCCTTGTTCACGACCCCCAAGCGCAATGACAAAACCTCTGGAGCCCATTTTATCGAGCCCGACGTGCGCCGTCGCACGTTGCTCGCACACGGCAGCTGGCGCCGCGTGACGCGCCGCATCGTTGTAGGCGCCGTATGCGCGCTTACGGTAAGCTCGCTGCTCATGCCGAGCGTCTCGCTCGCGGCGGAGTGGGTGGACGTTGGCGGCGTCCGCCACGAAGCGGCCGCGGGGCCCACGGGAGACGCCGCCGGCACCTGGAGCTGGGACGGCGCCGACGATATGAAGCTCAACGGCTATGACGGCGGTGCGATCCAGGCTGCGGGCAAGCTCAACATTGCCTACGAGGGCAAGAACACCGTGAAAACCGAGCCCGATTACACCGGAGCCGCCATCAAGGCGCAGGATGGCACTAGCCAGAAAGCAGAGTTGAACATAACGAGCTCGAATAGCACGGATGAGCTCAATGTGACAGCTGAGGCCGATGCAATTAAATCCACAGGCGACCTCTCCATTTCTGGCCCAGGCACTGTGAACACCACAAGCACTACTTCCGACGGAATTGAGGCAAAGGGCGATCTCTCTATCACGGGCTCGGGCACCGTGAATGCAACGGGCGGTACCGAAGGCATCCAATCCAAGGGCAAGACCACCATCGATTCCTCTGGCACAGTGATCGCTAAAGGAAGCGAAGGTTACGGCATCGCCGCGGGCAGTGACCTGATCATCAAAGGCGGTGGCAAGGTAGAAGCAAGCTCGATAGAAGAAGCGGCGATTTGGGCTGACGGCAACATCGACATCTCGGACGGCAGCCAGGTCGAGGCAAGCTCCCAGGGAGATCTTGCCGTCGACGCTGAGGGTAGTCTCGCGGTCACGAACGCCTCCCTTGACGCAAGCGGTGTTGAATATGGTGTCTATGCCTACAAGGGCGTTACGCTCGATCACGCGACCGTGACGGTCCGCACAAGCGCGAGCGGCGGCCAGGCCATCGCCCTCATCACTGACGGGGACGACATCGTCATCAAGAATGGTTCCATCGTGGACGCGTTCGCAGAAGGCAAATTCTCGGTTGCAATCTCTACCAGAAACCACCAGCCAAACGTCGCTGGCGGCCACATCTACATCAGCGACTCCGTTGTTAAGGCTATAGCCCGCTATGTCGAGACCGGTGGCGATGGCCCCGATCACTACAGCAACGACCAAAGCGGCGAGGTCATCCCTGAGCCTAGGGGTCTGAACATCGGTATCTTCGCCCAGACCTACGAGGGCATCACGCCCGCGAGTATCTCGATCGTCCGCAGCAAGCTCACGGCCGAGGGAGACACGGCGGCAATCTTCGCTCTTGCCATAAGCGAGGATGGCAAGGCGATCGGCACCATCGAGATCGAAGGCGCTCCCATCCAGACGCCCGCAGGCGGCAAGATCATTAACTATCGCTACGAAGAAGAGTACGGCCCCAGCATCTCCTACGAGGCAGGTCAAACCATCGGCACGGGCGACGCCACGATCGACTCCCCCTATGACGCCGCTGTCGCCAAGCGCACGGTCACCGTGCCTCCCGAGGAGATCAAACCCGAGGAGAAGCCAGGCGAGACCAAGCCCGAGGGTTCCAAGTCCGAGGGCACGAAGACAACCAAGACCGTTGCAGTTGCAGCCACGGGAGCCAAGACCACCGGCAAGCTCGCGGCAACCGGCGACGCCTCGAGCGCAGCCATCATAGCGACCGCCCTTGTAGGAACGGCCGCTATCGTCACAGGCGCCCTGGCGAGTCGCAAACGCTCGTAAACACTTTTTCGCACAGGACGGGTGGATCGCGGCCCTTGCCTTCCTCGTCTACTTCTTCGTAGCGTAAGGGCAAGGCTGCAAAAGCTGAACAATAAAGCGCGGAGTCGCCATGCGGCCCCGCGCTTTTCTTTTAGCGTCGGTCCCTGCGCCGGCGTGCGGCCTATTTCTCCCCCATTTTGGCCATTTTGCCCTCCAAACGGCACTACCGCCGGCAACATCCAGCAGATACGCTGAACCTAGCCGTATAGGCCCTATGAGAACGGGAGCAACCATGGCAGCCTTGTTCACGACCCCCAAACGCAATGACACTACCGCCGGAACCCATGTTGCCGAACCCGACGTTCGCCGTCGCATAGGACTCGCGCACGGCAGCTGGCGCCGCGTGACGCGCCGCATCGTCGCGGGCGCCGTGTGCGCGCTCACGGTGAGCTCGCTGCTCATGCCGAGCGTCTCGATCGCAGCGGAATGGGTCAAGGTCGGCGGCAACAAGTACAACACCGCGGCGAGCGACGAGGCCGGTACCTGGTCGTGGGACGGCGCCGACGACTTGAAGCTCAACAACTATAACGGCGGCGAGATCCAGGCCGCAGGCAAGCTCAACGTGAATTACTCGGGAACCAACATCGTCACTGCCGAATGGATCGAAAGCATCAACGTTTCTCATGGCACTAACGAGAATGCCGAGCTCAATATCCAAGGCGACGCGGGCAGCACGCTCAGCGTGACATCTACTGAGGACGCTATCCTCTCCACGGGTAATATCAACATCGACGGAGCCGGATCCGTCAACGCCACGAGCACTGGGTTTGATGCCATCAATGCCGGGGGTGATCTCGCTATCAAAGGTTCGGGCAACGTCAACGCCACGGGTGCATCGGATGGCATCAGGGCAAACGGCAATATCACGATTGACGACAGCGGAGCCGTCACCGCCAGGGCTACCGAGGACAAGGGTATTGGAACCGACAAGAACCTCACCATCAAGGGTGGCGGGACGGTCGAGGCAAGCTCAGCTGATGGTGAGGCCCTTTGGAGCGGCGGCAATATCAACATCTCGGACGGCAGCCAGGTCAAGGCAAGCTCCGAGAAAGACGCTGCCGTCGAGGCCAAGGGCAGCCTCGCAGCCACAAACGCCTCCCTCAACGTAAACGGTGTTGAATATGGCGTCTATGCCCACAAGGGCATCACCCTCGATCATGCAAACGTGACGGTCCGTGCAGGTAAAGGCAGATACGGTGGCGCCATCGCCCTCTTCACCTACCAGGACGACATCGTCGTCAAGAACGGCTCCACCGTGGACGCGTTTGCGGAAGGCGAGGTTTCGGCTGCATTCTCCACCAGAAACGATCGACCCAACGAGGAGGGTGGCCACATCTACATCAGCGACTCCGTTGTCAAGGCCATAGCCCGCTATGTCGAGAACGGCGACGGCCCCATCCCCTACAGCGAAAACCAAGATGGTGAGACGAGCCCCGAGCCCCAAGGCGAGAACATCGGCATCATCGCCCAGACCAGCGAGGGCGTCACACCCGCAGTCATCTCGATCATCCGCAGCAAGGTAACGGCCGAAGGAGATACAGCGGCAATCTTTGCCCGTGCCATGAGCGCTGACGGCAAGACAATCGGCACCATCAAGATTGAGAACGCCGCCATCCAGACGCCCGAAGGCGGCAAGGTCATTGACTATCGCAAGCTCCGTAACGGCATCTACGAGGCAGGCCAAGCCATCGGCACGGGCGACGCTGTGATCGACTCCCCCTATAACGAAGCTGTCGCCAAGAGCATGGTCATCGCACCTCCCGAGGTAGCCAAGCCGGAAGACCCCAGGCCCGACGAGACCAAGCCCGCGGAGTCCAAGCAGGACCCCAAGCCCGAGGGCGCAAAGACGACCAAGACCGTTGCGGTTGCAACCACGAAGGCCAAGGCCACCGGCGTGCTCGCGGCAACCGGCGACACCTCGGGTGCGGCCATCGTGGCAACCGTCCTTGCGGGAACAGCCGCTATCGCCGCAGGCACCATGGCGAGCCGCAAACGCTCGTAGACGCCTCTGCGCACATGGCAGCTCCCGCGAAGGCCCCGAGTCCCAGCACCGTTTAACAACGCCACCGCCGAGCTCCCCTCCGGCGGTGGCGTTTTCCATATGCGTCCGCAGGGTATGCACGAGATTGTCTTTGGTCTAACCCAACCTGCATGAGCCGGCGTGCGACAATGGGGGCCGTCGATATCACAACACCGAGAGAAGCCTGCCTTGGAAGCGCATCAGAAGCAGATAACCGTTTATCCAGAGTGTACAGAAGGAGCGCCCGTCATTTACCTCCCCGTGGTTATGGGCGACGGTAATGAAGTCTACGAGCGCTGCCGAGAGCTCGACTGCCCGCCGTTCACCCTTGTCGCCATTGGAGGGCTCGATTGGAATCACGAGCTGAGCCCCTGGGAATGCGACGGAACTATACGAGATGCCGAGCCCTTTGGCGGACAGGCTGCTGGTTTTCTTGACGAGTTGTTGAAGCAGATAATCCCAGAGGCCGAATCATCGCTCCCGCAACCGCCCGCCTGGCGCGGCGTTGCCGGCTACTCCTTGGCGGGTCTTTTTGCACTTTGGGCACTTTGGCAAACAGATGTCTTTGAGCGCGCGGCAAGTGCATCGGGGTCGCTGTGGTTCCCCGGCTTTATCGACTACGCGCGCGAGCGCACGATGACAGCTACGCCCGACGCCGTCTATCTGTCACTCGGTAAAAAGGAAACCAAGACGCCCAACCGCATGATGCGGCACGTACTCGACGATACGCGCGCGATGGAAGAGCTGTTTATCGAGCGTGACATTCCAACAATGCTGGAGCTCAACCCCGGCAATCACTTTGCCCAAACTGACCTGCGCATGGCGCGCGGCATCCACTGGATACTGACGCATTAAAAATGGCGCCCACGCGTACATACGCATGGACGCCATTTTTAATTTGGCTGAACGCAGCTACTATTCAGCAGTCTCCTCAAGCTCGGAAGTATCGAACTCAAAGTCATTACCTGGCAGGATGGCGTTGAGCACAATGCCCACCAGCGAGCCCACGGCAAGGCCCGAAAGCGAAATCGTCACGCCGCCCAGCTCCAGCACGATGGCACCGGCGGTACTGTAGGCAATGCCGAGCGAAAGCACGAGCACCAGAGCCGCCACCAGCACGTTGCGGTTGTTCTGGAAAT
This sequence comes from Collinsella aerofaciens, assembly GCF_028209625.1. Lineage (GTDB taxonomy): Bacteria > Actinomycetota > Coriobacteriia > Coriobacteriales > Coriobacteriaceae > Collinsella > Collinsella aerofaciens_AM. The sequence goes on from NZ_JAQLDU010000011.1 coordinate 81,836, forward strand.
CAACCTGGTTCTCGATGAGGTTGCGGACGCCCACGGCACTGATCATGCCGTAGAGCACAAGCGACACGCCGCCGATAACGCATGCCGGCATGGCGGCGATTACGGCAGCGAACTTGGGGCAGAACGAAAGCACGATGGCGCAGCACGCGGCAATGCGAATCACGCGCGGGTCGAACACACGCGTAAGCGCAAGCACGCCGGTGTTCTCGCCATACGTCGTATTGGCAGGAGCGCCAAAGAGCGATGCCAAGATAGTCGCCAGGCCATCGCCGAGCAGGGTACGGTGCAGGCCGGGATCGGCAATGTAGTTGCGCTCACAAGTCGATCCGATGGCGGAGATATCGCCAATGTGCTCAATCATGGTCGCAAAGGCCAGTGGCATGATGGTGATAATGGCCGTCGTGGCAAGACTGCTATCGAACTGCGGTCCAAAGAGCGCAAACACGGTGTTGTCCCACACGACGGGCAAGCCAACCCAGGGGGCGGCTGCGACGCCAGAGAAGTCGACCTCGCCCAGCGCGGCCGCAACGGCATAGCTCACCACAACGCCCAGCAAAATCGGCACGATCTTGACCATGCCGCGCCCCCAAATATTGCAGATGACGATCACGGCCACAGCGACAACGGCAACAAGCCAATTGGTCTGGCAGTTGGCGATAGCAGAGCTTGCCAAGATCAGGCCGATGGAAATGACGATGGGGCCGGTCACCACCGGCGGGAAGAAGCGCATGACGCGCTTGGCGCCAAATGCGCGGAACAGCGCTGCCAGCACCGGATAGAGCAGGCCGGCGCATGCAACGCCCAGACAAGCGTAGGGCAAAAGCTCGGTCTCGCCGTTGGGCGCAATGGCGGCATAACCCGCGATAAAGGCAAACGACGAGCCCAGGAACGCGGGCACCTTACCGCGCGATAGAAAGTGGAACAGCAGCGTGCCGATGCCGGCGAACAGAAGCGTCGTCGAAACGGAAAGGCCGGTGAGCACGGGCACGAGCACCGTGGCTCCGAACATCGCAAACATGTGTTGCAAACCCAACACAAACATGCGCGGGCGGCCGAGCGACGATGCATCGTAAATGGCATCGGTGACGGCGGGCGTCGAGGATTGGGACATGGAAGTCCTTTCACGATGGAAGGGCGATCAGGCATATCGGATAACCTGCCCGAACGATACGATCCGAACCATTGTACGCGATACGCAACGCCTCGCACGCGCCGCCACCTGCAAACGGTATCATTACTTCCAAACGCGCTCGGCAATGCGCTTGACCAGAGCGATCTTTGCCCATTGCTCATCCTCGGTCAGCTTGTTGCCAATCTCGCAGCTGGCAAAGCCGCACTGGGGCGACAGGTACAGGTTCTCGAGCGGCACGTACTTTGCGGCTTCGCGGATGCGCTCGACGATGGCGTCCTCGTTCTCGAGCTCTGCCGCCTTGGTGGTTACCAAGCCCAGCACGACCTTCTTGCCGGGAGCGACGTACTTGAGCGGCTCAAAGCCGCCGGCGCGCGGCGTGTCGAACTCCAGATAGAACGCATCGACATTCTCATGTGCGAACAGGTACGGCGCGATGGGATCGTAGCCGCCCTCAAAGGCATAGGTGGAGTGGTAGTTGCCGCGGCACACGTGCGTGTTGACAACCAGATCGTCGGGCTTGCCCTCGATGGCGGCGTTGTTGAGCGCCACGCCCAGCTCGCTTACCTTTTGCAGGTCGACCGGGCTCATGCCGGTTTTGGCGACAAAATCGGTATCGCAGTAGATGCCCCAGGTGCAGTCATCAAACTGGATGTTGCGGCAGCCTGCTGCGTACAGGTCGGCGATCACCGTACGATAAGCGGCTGCAATGGCGTCGGCAAGTTCCTCATCGGTCTTATAGACAGCGCGCAGGCTCTCCTGCTGGCCGTCGCAGCGATCGAGCGTGACCTCAGAGAACGTCTGAATCGGCGCCGGAATGGTCTGGCGTGCGACCTGGCCCTCCCCCTCAAGCGCCTTGACGAACTTAAAATGCTCGACGAACGGGTGGTTCTCGCCGCTGATGGGGCCGGTCACCACGGCAGTGTCGGCGGTAGTCTCCTCATCGTGGAACATATAGCCTGTACGCGAGGTGCGACGCTCGACGCCGTTCAGCCCCCACATAAAATCGAGGTGCCAGTAGCTGCGGCGGTATTCGCCATCGGTAATTACCTGTAAGCCGGCTGCCTTCTGCTTGGCCACCAAATCGCAAATGGCCTCATCCTCGACGGCCTTAAGGCCGGCGGCGTCGAGCGTGCCCGCGGCATAGGCGGCACGTGCATCCTTAACAGCCTGGGGACGAAGAAAGCTGCCGACGATATCGGCGCGAAACGGCGCGTTCGGTTGAATCAAGGTGCTCATAGATATCTCCCTTTGCATTGGTTGCTTTACTGGGACAGAGTATGAGCGCTCATATGGCTATCGTAAAATATACGTATATAACAGTTTGATATAGATGCTTCCTATATCAAACGAGACTGCCGCAAAGAGATTTGACCCGTGCAGAACGCAGCAATCTAGATGTGCTGACGAATCGCTTCGATATAGGCCTGCCCATAGCGCGTGAGCGTCGTATTTTTGCGCGTGATAATGCCGATCTCCATGTATTCGTCCACATCGAGCGGAATGGAGATGATACCGGGGCCGTTAAGTTCATGGCTGATCACGCCCGAACACACCGTGTAACCGTTAAGGCCCATGGCCAGGTTGAACAACGTCGCACGGTCACGCACGCGGATATTCTTGCGACGCTCAAACGTCGAGGTCAGTTCCTCGGAATAGTAAAACGAGTTATAGCTGCCCTGCTCGTAGGACAGGAACGGGTAGTCTTCCAGGTCCTCGAGCGTCACGCTGGAGCGGGCCGCCAGCGGATGGTCGGCGCATACAAAAACGTGCGGCGCGGCGCAAAAGAGTCCCTCAAACACAAGCTCATTGGCAGCGAGCATGCGCTCGATGACCTCGCGGTTGTGCTCGGACAGATATAGGATGCCCAATTCGCTTTTCATATGCGCGACGTCCTCGATAATCTCGTGAGTCTGCTCCTCGCGCAGGGTAAAGTCGTAGCGCGCGGCATCGAACTCACGGATCACATCGACAAACGCGTTGACGGCAAAGGAATAATGCTGGCAGCTCACACTAAAGTGCGGCACCTGCTCGGACGCGCCCTTGTACTTGCCTTCGAGCAGATCCGCCTGGTCGAGCACCTGGCGCGCGTAGCCCAAGAAGGTCTCGCCCTCCTCGGACACAATGACACCCTTGTTGGTGCGCTCAAAGATGTGCACACCCATCTCGTTTTCGAGATCGCGGATCGACGCGGTAATCGAAGGCTGCGACACAAAGAGCCGGCGCGAGGCCTCGGTGATGCTGCCGCATTCGGCAACTTTGACGACATACCTGAGCTGTTGAAGCTTCATGATGGCCTCCCTAGACGTCCGCGATACCCGAACCCGCCGCATCTGCCTGACGCATAAACGACGGCATCTCCCCCGTCGCGGCGCAGGCGGCAATCTGATGCAGAGCCCCGGCAACCGCATCGTCTGCCGCAGCGCCGATATGCCAGCGCGCGGCAGCCATGACGGCCTCGTTGGCATTGGCGACTGCAACGGAGTTGGGAACGGCACCGATCATGGGCAGATCGTTATCGGAATCACCAAATACGGCCACCTCATCGGGCGTCAGGCCCAAAGCGTGCGCCAGCTCCAGCGCAGCGCAGCCCTTGTCCCAACCGGCCGGGAGAATATCGAATAGGCGCACGCGGTTGTTGGGAAACACAAGCGAGAGTTCCGGCACCTCAGCGGCAACGCGCTCGCGGAGCTCCGCGAGCTCCTCACGCGAACGAGCACTCCAGATATTCGCCTTGAACACCGACGCGTCATCGACGACAGGACGGCACGGGGCCTCTTCGCCCTTGAGCCATGCGTTGCCGCCCGACTCCATGGCGCGGCGCACACGCTCGGGGTCGCTCGTCACACAATAGGCATCGTTATTCCAAAAGTCATCGCCTAAGCTGTAGACCTTCAGATAGGTATCGTCGGTTTCTTCTTCCAGATAGGCGGCCAAACGCATGAGTGCGTCGCTATCGGTCGCATGCGAGGCTACCACCTCGCCGTCCACAAACATGACCTGGCCGTTGCAGAACGCGCCGGTCGAGAAGCACTCGGCGCGATTGCGGAACATCCAGCCCATCGCGGAGGGCTGGCGACCCGAAACCGGGCCAAAGTGCAGACCCGCCGCCTGCATGGCATGAATGCCCTCGATGGCGTAGTCGCTGGCGCCGTCATGCCCGGCTGGAATCAGCGTATCGTCCATATCGGTCAGCACAAGTTTAATCATAAGGCCCCCTCGGTCATTCTTAATCCCGTCTATTGTACCGACCTGCCAAAAAGAGACAGGTTTATATTGGCAGGTTTTATCTGGGAAAACGCAAAGCCCCAGTTGTTACCTGCCAAAATAAACCTGTCCCTTATTGGCAGGTGCGCTAGTATAGGGAACAACAGATTCGATGCGGGAGTGCCGGCGGTGCAAACCACAAGGCTGAGAGGGCATAGGGCCCAATCCTTTGAACCTGTCAGTTAATGCTGGCGTAGGGAGCATGCCGCCTTTACAGGGGCGCTGTCTATGCACAGCGCCCCTTTTCTATGCCAAGGAGGCATGTGCAGTGATCGATTCGGAACAGCTTAAGCAAAATGTGGTCAAGGCCGTGGAGAAGATTCGCGCCACCAATCCCATGGCGGGCTCCATCACCAACACGGTGACGATTGACTTTGTCGCCAACGCGCAGCTCGCCGTGGGCGGATCGGCCGCCATGGTCTATCTGCCCGACGAGGGCGAGGCGCTCGTTGCCGGCGGCGGCGCCATCTATCTGAACATGGGCACACTCTTCCCCATCTACGAGCAGACGATTCCCCGCGCGGCCAAGGCGGCACACGACGCCGGCAAGCCCTGGGTGCTCGATCCGGTGGGCCTGGGCATCGGCAGCCTGCGCACCCAACTGGTAAACGAACTCAAGCAGTACAAACCCGCCATCGTGCGCGGCAATGCCTCCGAGATTATCGCGCTCGCCGGCCTGTGGGGCCTTGAGGGCGAAGCGGCCGATCTGAGTCGCGTGCGCGGTGTCGATACCACCGACACGGTAGACGCCGCCCGCGGCGCCGCCGTGGCGCTCGCCCGCTACACCGGCGGCGCCGTTGTGGTCTCGGGCGAAGTCGACCTGATTACCGACGGCACGACCGTGGCCAAGTCCCACGGCGGCAGCCCGCTCATGTCCAAAATCACCGGCTGCGGTTGCTCGCAGGGCGGTGTGCTGGCTGTGTACGCCTGCGCTGCCGATCCGTTTACGGCAGCCATCTGTGGCACCGCCGTCTACAACGTTGCCGGCACGCGTGCCGCCGCTGTCGCCGATGCCCCGGCAAGCTTTAAGGTCGCCTTTATCGACGAGCTCTATCGCGCAACCGCCCAGGACATCGCCGATAACCAACTCGAGCTCGAGGAGGCATAAGGCATGTCCGAGCCCGCAACCAATGCCGGTATGAACACGCTCGTCGCCGTAGCCATCGCCCCGTGCGGCACCGGCGACGAGCTGTCCGCCGAGGTCGCCGAGGTCGTACGCGTCATTCGCGAGAGCGGCCTTCCCAACCGCACCACCTCGATGTTCACCGAGATCGAGGGTGACTGGGACGAAGTCATGCAGGTCGTGCGCGACGCAACCTTTGTGTTGGCGAGCAAGGGCATCCGCACCGAAGTCGTGCTCAAGGCCGATATTCGACCCGGATTTACCGACACCATGACTGGCAAGCTCGAGCGCATGGAAGCGCAGATCAAAAAGCAGGAGGAAGCACAGTGAGCATCCGCGACAACCTTGATATCTCGGCCTATCTGGTACTCGGCCCCGAAAACACCCTCGGACGCCCCGTGGGCGATGTGGTGGCCCAGGCGCTCGACGCCGGCTTTACCTGCATTCAGGTGCGTTCCAAGGTGGCAAGCGCCCGCGAGATCATCGCACTGACGGGCGATACCGCGCAGGCCATCGCTCAGGCCGGCAAAACCGGGCAGGTCGCGCTGCTGATCGACGACCGCCTTGACTGCGTACTTGCCGCACGCGAGCAGGGTATTGCCGTCGACGGCGTGCATGTTGGCCAGAGCGATATTCCCGTCGAGGTCTGCCGCAAGCTGCTGGGCCCCGATGCCATCGTGGGTCTTTCGGCCCGCTGCGAGGAGATGCTCGAGTACGTCAAGACCGCCGACATGAGCCTGGTCGATTACCTGGGCGTAGGCCCGCTCCACGAGACCGAAACCAAGCGCGACTGCGGACGTGCGGCCGACGGCTCCATCATCACCAAGAGCTTTGAGGACCTGGCCGCCCTCCATGCGGCAAGCCCCGTCCCCATTGTGGTGGGCGGCGGCGTCAAGACGGCCGATCTGCCGCAACTCAAGTCCACCGGCGTCGACGGCTTCTTTGTGGTGAGCGCCGTCTGCAGCGCCGACGACCCCTACGCCGCAGCCGAGGAGCTCGTCGATACCTGGCAGCAAGCATAGACCTATGCCGAGCAGCTGCTCCGCAGCCTCATATCTTCAAGAGCGGAAAGCGCATCCCAGTTTGGACGTCCATTCTGGGATGCGCTTTCCGCATAGAGGACCAGCGGGAAACTGCGTCCCAGTCTGAACGCTGATTACGGGATGCAGTTTCCGGCGTAGTCCCTACCCCGCCAGATACGCTTCCAGCGCGGGCAACGTCGCCTCCGCATCGCGACGGCCGATCTGATAGATGCGTTCGAGTTCCTCGGGCTCGCGGCACAGCGACGGCACCTTCACCGATTCGCTCGGCCGCACCACAAAGATCTCGCCAGCGGCCTCGCGACGCGCCAGGTCGTCGAGCGTGGCGTTATATACCTCGTGCCGGTGCTCAAGCGCCGCAACAAACTCCGGATAGTGACGATACACGCGACGCAGCATAGGCATCACGCTATTGGGCTGCTTTACAAAGCCCGCCGGCTGCGTCAGCACCACCACGTTGCGGTCATAGCCCTGCGCAAACAGCCATGCGCTGGGAATGGAATCGGCAACGCCGCCATCCAGGTACTTGTGCCCTTCAATAGCAACGGGACGCGTCGCCACGGGAATCGCCGACGACGCCCGGATCCACTCGATATCATGCTCATCACCGTAAGGCAGGTCATGGTAGACGGCCCGCCCCGTCTTAAGATCGGTGCACACGCAGGTAAACCGCATGGGGCAGGCACGATAAGCCTCCAGGTCGATGGGATCGCGCTCGATGGGCACCTCGTGATAGGCAAACTCGGCATTGAACATGTCGCCGGTTCGCAGCCAGCTCGTCACGCTCGCATAGCGCTTGTCGGCGCAATAGGCCTTGTTGTAGCGAATGGCACGGCCGATCTGGCGCGATTTAAAGTTGTAGCCAAACGCCGCGCCCGCCGAGACGCCCACCATATGGTCACAGGTCAGGCCGCACTCCATCCATACGTCGAGCACGCCCGCCGTATACATACCGCGGTAGCCGCCTCCCTCGAGCGCAAGCCCCACCGTGGGCGTCGTATCTGGCTGTGCCATGCGACCATCTCCGTTCCTGCGTTTTAAAACGAAACAAGTATACCCGTCAACATATATCGCCTCAGTCGCATTTTCATCGAACATCGTCGCGTTACCGTTTGGCGAATAATGGCGAATAATGGCCGCCCGCAACATGGGCACCCCTGCATAATTCCATACACTTGTTTATACTACTCAGTAGTTATCAGCAACGAACGTCAGCCGACAAATAAACCCAACGACGCAGCAAGGCGGGGGCTTGGAAACACGCGAGGCGTTGAGCAACAACGCGTGTGCACAACGAGCTCGCCCGACGCAATCCGCCCCGACCCCAGAAAGCCGCCTACAGCATGGATACCCCCAGCAATTACACTGAAACGCTCGAAAAGACCGTCCGCGACCTTCTCAAGCGTCAGGAGGATCTGGTCAGGACCGCCTTTACCGACCAGCTTACCGGGCTTGGCAACCGCGGCGGCTTTGCCCGTTCCCTCGAGGAGCTCTGGGAGCAGGACACCCCCGTTACCATGGCGTACATCGATATCGACAATCTCAAGCACTGCAACGACGTCTTTGGCCATGACGAGGGCAACCGCTATATTTTGCAGGTAAGCCTCTATCTCAAGCTGTATATGGAGGTGGACGAAGCGGCGTTTCGTCTGGGAGGCGACGAGTTTGCCATCCTGTCTACGATTGCAACCGAGGACGACCTCGCCGAACGTCTGGAACGCTGCCGAACGGTCCTGCTCAAAAACAACGATGCCGAGATGCCTCACTCGTTTAGCTACGGAGTGGCACACGCCGACCCCGCCCTGGGCGAAGCCCCCAATCGCTTGACGAACGATGCCGACCATCGCATGTACGACTACAAGCTACGTCATGCCGTGCACCTTGATCGACGCAATATCGCACAAGCCCACACCGACGACTTCGAAATAAGCGATCGAATTTTCGACGCCCTTTCGATGCTCAACGAAGGCCGCTATTTCTTTATCGAGAACTTGGACAAACATCGAACCCTTTGGTCGCAAGGCGCCTTGCGCGATCTTGGTCTTCCTTCGGAGCATATAGACAACTGTCACGATTATTGGAAAACGCGTGTCCATCCCGATGACCTTGAGGCCTATACCAACGACATCGACCAAATCTATGACGGCTCCAAACATCGTCACGTCATGCAGTACCGCGTGCGCAATGCCGCCGGCGATTACATCCTCGGCCGTGCTCGCGGGTTTCGTATCGACGGCGACGGAAATGTCCCCTCGCTCTATGTCGGCGAGCTCGTCAACCACTCGCTTGCCGAGACCGTCGACGCCGCCACGGGTCTCGGAACGCAGCGCACGCTGATCAACGCTATCGATGCCTGCCGTCGCGACCGTTGCGAGACGGGGCTTATAGCAGTGCGCGTTCGCGGCACGGCAAAGCTCAACGAGCTCTACGGGGCCGAGGCCGTCGACAACATGCTCGCCGAATACGCAGGCCGCATGCTGTCGATTACTCGCGGCAGGAGTCGCGTCTTCCGTTCACGCAACGCCCAGTTCGTCGTGCTTAGCAACAATTTGGATCACGAAGCATTCGAGCAACTGATCCAACATCTCAAAGAGGCCGTTTTCGCTCCCGTTCGAATCGCGGGCGACACTATTACCCCCGTCTGTCTTGTCGTTCCGGCCTTTTACGAACACCTGACCAATCAAACGGCCGCCGTTTTAGGCGAACTCGACCGTCGCATTCGCACGGCCGGCGGGCTTGTTCCCAACGACAGCCTCCCCATACCCGAGGTGGAACGCAAAAGCGCCATCGCCGAACGCATCGATCCGCTCACGGGTCTCTATCGACCCAGCGAGTTTATGCGCCGCGCCAACGAATTTCTCGAGACAAGGCGCAACGGCGCCTGGTGTATCGCCACCGTCGATATGGGGCACATGCGACTGTTCAACGAATGGCACGGACAGGCCGAGGGTGACCGCGTACTCGCCGATGTGGGCACGGTTCTCAAGGACATCGAGAATGCCGCCATGGGCGTCGCAGGGTACTGGGGCCAAGACGATTTTTGCGTACTCATCCCCTTTGAACACGACACCGTCCATAAAATCTATAGCCGTGTTCGCGAAGCCGTGGCCAAGCATGATGACGGCGTGGGCTTCTGGCCGTCCATGGGTGTTTACCCCATCGACTCCAACGAGGAAATCACCATCGATGCGCAGGCCAAGGCCATGTTTACCAATCGGCGCGCAAAAAACGACTTTAAGGAGCGCATTGCCATTTTCCGCCCCGAGGAATACGAACACGAAATCGCGTTCCACCGCACGCTGACCGAATTCCAGTATGCGCTCTCAAACGGCCGCATTACCTACTACTTGCAGCCCCAGGTCGACATGGAAACCGGCGAGATCGTTGGCGCCGAGGTGCTCACACGCTGGATTGACAAGGATGGCTCCCTCATTTCGCCCGCTACCTTTATCCCCGCACTCGAGGAAAGCGGTTTTGTGGTGACGCTCGACAAATACGTTTGGCTGGGCGTCGCCTCGTGGCTGCGCGAGCGCATCGATCGAGGGCTGCGCGTGGTTCCGATCTCGCTGAATGTGTCGCGCGTGGATATCCTTGCCTGCGACGTTGCCGAACATATGGGGGCGCTCGCTGCCCAATACAACCTGCCGCCCGAGCTCATGCGCATCGAGATCACCGAGACGGCCTATACGGGAGAGTCCGAGGCTGTGGATAGGCTGACGGCCGACCTGCACACTCGCGGCTTCTCGACCTACATGGACGATTTTGGCACCGGCCAGTCCACGCTCGCGATGCTCAAGAACGTCAACGTCGACGTCATCAAGCTCGACCGCACGTTTGTGCCCGATGACGGCGATCAAGGCCGCAGTACGCAAATCATTTCATCAATGCTCGAGATGGCACAATCGCTCCATCTGCCCGTTGTAATCGAAGGCGTCGAGACCGATGAGCAGGCAAGCATGCTGCGCCAAATGGGTGCCCGCTACGCCCAGGGATTCCTCTACTACCGCCCCATGCAGGCGGAGGATTTTGAGGCACTGCTCGATGGCGGCGGCCGCAACTGATACGCTTACGCGCAAAACACTACCGTCGAAGGGACGTTTGTCCCCATTGGCTAACTTATTATCCCCAATCCAAACCAAATTGGGGATATGATACAAACCACTGTTGTGCCCAAGGAGGTTATCCATCATGAACGAGTCGTATCGCTTGGGCGAGCAATCGATTATTGCCTATCTTCAGCGACTTGCGAACGGGGCCACAACCGCCGAGCTCGATGTTACCGTGCTGCCCCCGGAGCTGTGCGCCATCGGCGAGCAGCTACAGAAGACATTTGCCATCCTGCAACAAGAACGCGAGCTGCTTGAGCACGGCGCCTATATCGACTCGCTCACCAGTCTTGGCAACCGTGGCGGACTCGACCGCCATGTCGATCAGCTCTGGCGCAAAGGCACCCCCTTCACCTGCGCCTATATCGATATCGACCGCCTTAAGCATTGCAACGATAAGTTTGGCCACGCCGAGGGCAATCGCTACATTCTGAGCATCTGCCGCGCACTCACCGAGACAATGGAGCACGATGAGTTGCTGTTCCGTATCGGTGGAGACGAATTTGTACTTATATCCCCCACGACAGACGAAGCCGAGCTCGAGCAGCGCCTGGAGCGGACGCGTGCCAATCTTATCGAGGCAACATCGGACGGCAAGGCGCCCATGATCGCCAGCTTTAGCTTTGGCTGCTCGCGCGTCGACCCACTTGCAGGCGATACGCGTCGCCAGATGACAAAGGACGCCGACCGCAAAATGTATCGCTACAAGCTCATGTACCGTGTGCAACAACCGGAAGAAGGCGATGCGCCGCAACGCCCGGTCACCGAACACCCCCCCTGCAACGACCGAGTGTTCCAAGCGATCTCCATGAGCTCCGAGACACGCTATCCGTTCATCATTAACCTCGACACCGGCGAATCGCAATGGTCGGTTAATGCCGTGCGCGATTTTGACCTACCCTCCCAGCATCCCTACAACTCGCTCGATATATGGCTTGCCCGTGTTCACCCCGAGGACCGCGACAACGTACGTGCCGAGCTCGATATGGTGGTAAACGGCACGTGGCACTTCCACTGCATGCAGTATCGCGTCATGAATACCGCCGGAAAATACGCGCTTTGCGACTGCACAGGTTACCGCCTGGACGGCACCGATACCGAGCCCAACATGTATGTGGGCATTGTCACCAACCGAAGCTTGGCAGATACGACCGATTCCGTGACCGGTCTGGGCGATATCCACGCCCTGGTCAACGCCATTGGCGAGATGCGTCGCGTGGCACGAAACGCGGGCTTGATCGCCATTAAAATCGACGAAATCGCACAGGTCAATGCCCGCTTTGGCTTTGATGCAGGCGACCGCGTTTTGGCAGAAAGCGCCGCCTGCCTCATGGATTGCTCGCGCGGCAAGGGTCGTCTGTTCCGCTCGACCGGACCGATGTTCGTGGCGCTCTTTGACGACTTTGATCCCGAAGAGACCGACGCGGTTGCAGACGAAATCGAACGGTTCTTGGGATCGCCCGTGCTCCTCGGCTCATTTGAATATCAGCCGCCCCTTCGCGTGGCGACGCTTCATCTGGACGCCGTCGACCGACAGCCCGTTTCCATTTTGAACGAACTTAATGCGCTGATTAAAGAGGCGCCACAGGTACCGGGCACCAAGCTGGACTAGCGTTATGGGGCGCATGATGGTTAATTTCCGATCTCGGGCGAACACATTGGGCAAATAGGCCGTACCCGCAGTTAGCCGAACGCCCCCCCGCAGTCCCTAGCGGGCCCGGGGGCACCGTTTCGATACTCTTGGTTTACTTTGCCTGATGCAAATAAGTGCTCAACAAGATAGAACCTATCCCCCGCCACGGATATGCCCTCGAGTAAATCTGTTAAGCCAAGCCTATCAAATTCTATTGACAATTGGCTGCATTGGTCCATTTTGTCGTCCAGCCACTTCCGCTGGCTATCGCCTCATAAACACAAACCTAACGAGCCGCACGAACGACAAAGAGGCCAAGCTGAACAGAAGTAGAACCAAAACTTCAAAAACGCTGGTATTCCAATCGCGTACCCAGCCCTCTACCGCCCACAAGAAAAACAGCAGCCCCATCCATAACGTCACAGAAGAAATCAGCTTTGCGTAGGGGCGTATATCAATCTCGCTCTCCCTTTTTGTGACATCATATCCAGCAATTGAGCAGAGCCATCTTCCTCTTCGGTATTGGATTGAAAGGACAATCAAGGCAATCGAAGTCATCAAGCAAACAGCATCCTCTGTTTCCATAGAGTTTCCTTTGCTTTCCATCCTAGTTACGCATTCACAATCGAATCAAACCAAGTATGAATTACTCGATAGCAACCGCCTTAGTATAAACCATAGCCGCCGCAGCAGCCCGCCTTCTAAGACCTCAGAGTTCGCCATCGAAGGCGACCTGCCCAGACTCCTCACAATCGGCTTGCATGAGGCCCCGAGCTCCATCATACTCTGGACCGTGTCCCTCTCGTACCTGGTGAGCGAGCCCGCCGTTGGCCCTCGGGGCCGGCTTCCCGGCCCCGAGAAACACTCGGATGAAGCTACCGATCGAGACGGGGCGCATGATGGGCGGTCGCTGGAATCGCGCCCCACGCCATCTGCCCGCTCGTGCGATAATCCTCCGCAGAAGTCACCGACAGCAGAGGGAGTTTGTGATGAAGGTTCTTTTGGTCAATGGCAGCCCCAAGGCAAACGGCAACACCGACCGCGCACTCGCCGAGATTGCCGAGCAGCTCAACGCAGAGGGCATTGAGACGCAGGTGTTTCAGCTGGGCGCCAAGCCTATTCGCGATTGCATCGGGTGCGGCCAGTGCGGCAAGCTCGATTGCCGCTGCACCTTTGACGACGATATGGTCAACGAGCTGATTGCCGCTGCCGAGCAGGCAGACGGCTTTGTCTTTGGTTCGCCCGTCTACTACGCGCATCCCAGCGGACGCATCCTCTCTGCCCTCGACCGTGCATTCTATGCTGGCAGCAAGGCCTTTGCGCACAAGCCGGGCGCCGCTGTCGCCGTTGCCCGTCGCGGTGGCACGTCGACCACCTTCGATGTGCTCAACAAATACTTCACCATCAACCAGATGCCCGTCGTTGCATCTACCTACTGGAACAACGTCTTTGGCGCCATGCCGGGCGAGGCCGCCCAGGACGCCGAAGGCCTTGCCACCATGCGAAACATCGGCAAAAACATGGCCTGGCTCCTACGTTGCATCGAGGCGGGAAAGGCCGCCGGCATCGAAGCCCCCCAGGCCGATCTGAACTGCCTCCCATTTCTTGGACACAAGAAATGGGAGGCCTTTTTATGGCTGGAAACGCTTTGTACGACGTCGGG
>NZ_JAQLDU010000012.1:0-48005 GCF_028209625.1 Collinsella aerofaciens
GGACCGGGCCCTTGCGGCGTAGTCGCTATTTATTCAGTCCAAGTTTCGGGGCGCAGTTCACTGTCCCCTTTGTGGTGATTTTCTCGGTCGTTTACGGCTAGCCCTCGAGCTGCGCCAGCTTGTAGCGGTAGGCCGCTGCGATGACGTCTTTGCAGCCCTCGCGACCCAGCTTGGCGCGATTGACGACGATGTCCTTGCCGCTCGTCATCTTCCACTTGCCGGCGCTATAGCGCTTGTAAAAAGCCTCGCGCGCCTTCTGCTGCTGTTTAACCAGCTTGGCGCCCTTCTTTTTGTTGAGGCCACGCTTCTTGCGAACGATCTCGACGCGGTCCTCAAAGGGAGCGGTCACCAGCACGGCGATGTGGTTGGGGTTGTTGCGCAGCAGATAATCGGACAGACGGCCCTCGATAATGCAGCTCTCGGTCTCGCCCAAGTCCAAAATCACCTGGCTCATCTTTTGGAACAACTTGTCCGAGTACGAGCGCGCATCGTAGCGGTCGGGCAGGAATGCCATGTTCTCCACGGCCAGACGCTCGTCGTAGGCGGCCATCTTGTCGAGCGACTCGCCTGCGCGCAGCGACGCACGTACCAGCAGCTCGTTATCGTACAGCGGAATCCCCAACTCGTCGGCAAGCATGCGGCCAATCTCGTGGCCCTCGGCGCCAAAGTCGCGCGCGATGGTAATGACCACAGGATTCTTCTTGTTCTCCAGATCGCTCATCGCGATTCCTTTCTAACAAATGAGAAAAGGGCTGTTTATCTCTTATTCCCACGATACCGTACCTGGGTTTTCCTGGTGCCCAAGATTGGCCTGAAAGAGGAGCGACGCGTACTTTGGTACGCGAGCGACGGTTTGAAGGCCAAGGTTGGGTGCCAGGGAAAGCCAGGCTATGCGGCTACGATGCGGCGTTGGTAAGCTCGGACCAGCAGCGAGATACCAAAGTTGAGCACAAAGTACATCGCAAACACCAGGCCGTAGAGCATAAGCACCTGCGACAGATCGATCGCGTGGGCCATCACGACGTTTGCCGTGTACATGAGTTCGGCCACGTTAATGCCCGAAAGATACGAGCTGTCCTTGATGACGGTCGTGCACTGGCTAAACAGCGCCGGAATGATCGTCTTAAACGTCTGCGGCAGAATGATGTAGCGCATGGTGGCAAAGAAGCCAAAACCCTGGCTCTGCGCTGCCTCAAACTGGCCGCGCGGAATCGAGTTGAGACCGCCGCGCACAATCTCGGCCATAACGGCGCTGGTAAACAGCGTAAAGGCGATGGTCGAAATCACAATGTCCAAACCCTGCACCGTAAAGTAGATAAACAGAATCCACAGCAGGTTCGGCGTGCAACGGAACAGCTCGATATAGGCGCTCACCAAAATACGGAACGGGCGGGGCGCATAGCTTTTAACAAGCGCCAGCACCGTGCCAAAGATGAGCGAGAAAAAGATCGACAGCGCCGAGATCTCGATTGTCTTAACAAAGCCGCCCCAAATGTAGAGCAGGTTGGTCGCGTTGAAGATTTCCATGCGCTAGGCCTCCTCTACGTTGTCGAGCCCCAGCTCGGCCAGGCTCACGCCGCGCGGACGCTCCTTGGAGCGGCGCTCGAGCCACTGCACCAGCATGGCGAGCGGAAAGCAGATGATGAAGTACATAAGGCAGCAGACGATGTATCCCTGCAGGTAGCCGTACAGACTCACAAAGTTGTCGGAACGATACATAAGATCGCCGCCGGCCACGAGCGCCAGTACCGACGTGTTCTTGACCAGATTGAGCGCCTGGTTACACAGCGGCGGCAGGATGATCTTGAACGTCTGAGGCAGCACGATGTACCAGTAGGCCTGCGCGCGGGTGAAACCCTGGCTCTGAGCCGCCTCCATCTGACCGCGCGGGACAGCCTCGATACCGGTACGGATGACCTCCGAGATATAGGCCGCGTGATACAGGCCCACGCCCAAGAAGCCCAGCACGAACGGCGCGATGCGCACCGGCTGGTCGGCACCGGTCATGGCCTGCAAAAACTGCGGGCCGGCCATGTACATAAAGAGCACCTGCACGGGCAACGGGGTGTTCTGATAAAACTCCACGTACACGCGGCTCATGCCACGCAGCACACGCGAACGGGTGGTCGAGAACACGCCCAGCAGCGTGCCCAGCACCAGCGACAGCAGCAATCCGGCAACAACCACCTGCAGCGTCACGCCAAAGCCCTCCCAGAAGGGCCCCATGTTTTGAAATGTCGTCGACCAACGGTCGGCGTCAAATAATCCTTCGAGCATTTGATTCCTTCCTTGGACGATGCGCCTATACAAGACCCCAGGTCTTGACCTCTTGGTCGAGCCAGCCATCGGCCAGGCGATCGCAAATCACCTGATCGACCACGGCCGAAAGGTCGCAGCCCTTCTTGGTCGCCACGCCGTAGCCCTGCTCGCCAAACTTGACCTCGGGCTGCAGCAGCTCAACGGTCTCGTTCATGTAGCCGGCCAGCGTGGAGCGGTCCATGGCAAAGACGTCGATATTGCCGGCGTCGAGGGAACTCTTGATGATGGGGTAGCCGCTAAAGGCCCTAAACTCGGGCTCGCAGCTAAAGCCGTTGTCCTTGATCATCTGCTCGATCAGGCCCTGCGTGTTGGCACCCTGGCTCACGCCGATGACCTTGCCGTCCAGGTCCTCAATCGAGGTAAAGCCCGAACGCTTCTTGACCATGAGGCCCACGCAGTCGGTGCGGTACGGCGTCGAGAAATCCCAGCTCTTCTTGCGTTCGTCGGTGATGGTGTAGGTCGCCGCGACCACGTCGAGCTGGCCGTTATCGATCAGCGGGCCGCGCGTCTTGGGCGTTACGTCAGTAAACTCGACCAGTTCCTGGGCACGGGCCTCCTTGTAGCTCACGCCAAAGACAGCGGCGGCGATCTGGTAGCACAGATCGACTTCCATGCCTTCAAAGCGACCCTTGGCGGTGTCGTAATAACCGTAGCCGGGAACGTCCTTCTTAACGCCGGCATTCAGGTGGCCACGCGACTTGATGGCCGCAAGCTTGGAGCCCTTGTCGGAGCCGCCGCCGGCGGAGTTGCCGCAACCGGTAAGCGCGGTCCCCGTCAGCGCAAGCATGCCGGCGCCCGCCAGCTGCAAAAAGTGACGGCGCGACACGGCCGCCCTCGTCATATCCGTCATGTCCATCACCGCGCCTAGTGCAGAATCTTGGACAGGAACTCGCGGCAGCGCGGGTTCTCGGGGTTATCGAAGAAGTGCTCGGGCGTGCCCTCCTCCAGGATGCGGCCGTCCTCCATAAAGATGACGCGGTCCGCCACCTGGCGCGCAAAGCCCATCTCGTGCGTCACGCAGATCATGGTGATGTCTTCCTGCGCGAGCTCAATCATTACGTCCAAGACCTCCTGGACCATCTCGGGATCGAGCGCCGAGGTCGGCTCGTCAAACAGGATGATGGGCTGCTTGGTGCACAGGGCACGGGCGATGGCGATGCGCTGCTGCTGACCGCCCGAGAGGTTCTGCGGATACTCGCCGGCCTTATGCGCCATGCCGACGCGCTTGAGCGCGGCGACGGCGATCTCGGTCGCCTCCTCCTTGCTCTTCTTTTGCAGCTTGATGGGCGCGAGCGTCAGATTGCCCAGCACCGTCATGTTGGGATACAGGTTGAACTGCTGAAACACCATGGAACTATACTTGCGAGCCATCTCCAGGTGATTCTTTTTGGTAAGCGGCGTACCGTCGATGATGACCTCGCCCGACGTGGGCTCCTCCAGATAATCAACACAGCGGATGAGCGTCGACTTACCCGAGCCGGAAGGCCCGATCATTACGAGCTTCTCGCCGCGCTTGACGGTGAGGTTGATATCTTTGAGCACATGCAGGTCGCCAAAGTACTTGTTGAGATGCTTGATCTCGATCATGTCTGCCATGAATGTCCCTTCCCTGCGTTTACACGAGTTGAACTATTGTACGGAAAGAACCACGTTTCCGCAGCCCACACTACATTCCCGTAAAGAACCCGCAATCTTCCACCCACTCATTGGGGACAGACTTAAATGAGTACCCGGGAAGTGGGCACTCATTTAAGTCTGTCCCCAATGAGTGCCCTTCAGCTGCCATCAAAAAAGGGGCGCGACCGCAATGGTCACGCCCCCTCAAAATCAACTATATGCCGCTCGGTCCCTACGCGAGTTTGGCTCCAACGATCTTTGCTGCTGCCGGCTTATCGAAGTTGCCGCCAGTGGCCTTACCCAGAGCGCCCATGACCTGGCCCATCTGCTTCTTGGACGTGGCGCCCAGCTCAGCGATGACCTGCTCAATCAGAGCCTCGAGCTCCTCGCCCGAAACCTGCGCGGGCAGAAGGCTCTCCAGAATCTTGACCTGCTCAGTCAGGTTGTCGGTACGCTCTTGGTCGGTGCCGGCCTTGATGGACATCTCCAGCGTCTCGCTCGTCTGCTTAATCAGACGCTTGATCATGCTGTTGACGTCTTCCTCGGTCACATCGCGGCGCTCGTTAACCTCGATATTCTTCACCTCGGCCTTGACCTGGCGAATGATGGACAGGCGAACCTTGTCCTTAGCCTTCATGGCCGCGATCATTTCCTTCTGCAGCTCTTCGTTGGTCATCTGCAAATCCTCTCTAATAGCGTGGGCGGCACTCGCGCGAGCACCGCCCCATGATTACTCAGTCGTCGACGAATCGTCGGTCGAGCTCTTGGTGACGCCCTTCAGGCTCACGTTGTAGGGCACATCCTTGGGCATGGGGTTGACGGTAATGTCGGCGTCTTTCTTGTACTGCTCCAGCCACTCGCTGTATGCAGTACTGGCCGCCTGCGTCTTCACCACGTTGGAAACGTACTTCTTGATGTCCTTGGGCACCTGCTTGATGTCATCGACCTGGCTATCGACATGGAAGTAGTCGGTGCACTTGATGATGTGGTAGCCATAGGTCGACTCGACGACTTCGCTCACGTCGCCCTTGTTGAGCCCCTCGAGCGCCGTCTGGTAGCTGTCGACAAAGGTGGTGAGCTTATCCCAGCCCACATCGCCCTTCTTCTCCTTGGAACCGGTGTCCTCGGAGTACTGTTCAACGGCATCCTCAAAGCTCAGCTCACCGGAGTTGATCTTGTCCAGGCACTCCTGCGCCTTGGCCTTGGCGGCAGCCTTGTCCTCGTCGGAAGCGTCGGAATCAACCTTGATCAGGATGTTCGACGAGCGACGGGCATCGTTGTAGTTGGACAGGTTCTCGTTGATGTAATCGACGATCTCGCTGTCCTTGGGCTTGCTGGTGGGCGCCACAGCATCCTTAAGCTTTTGCTGCGCCAGGCTCTCCTTGAGCGAGTCCTTGTAGGTGTCCTCGGTGTAGCCGTAGGTCTTAAGGGTCTTCTTAAAGGCCTTGGCACCGCCCGCGCTCTTGCACGCGTCCTTCCAAGCCTTCTCGACCTCCTCGTCCGACACCGTCACGCCGTTCTCCTTCTGTGCCTGTTGAAGCAGAATCTGCTGCGTGTAGGAGTCGATGAGTTGCTTGCGGTACTTCTTGGGCGTGAGGTCGTTGTCGACCAGATACTGTGCCCAGTCCTTGTCCTTGGTGTAGCCGTAGGACGTGCGCATGCTCATGATCTGCTTGGTCACGGTGTCCTCGGTGAGGTTGGTGCCGTTGATAGTGGCAGCTACACCGCCGGTAAGCTTGTAGCCCGAGGTATCCTCTGCCTGCGACATCAGGCCGGAGCACGCCATGGCCGAGACGGAAAGCAGCATTGCCAGCACGCCGATGACCACCAGAACGATCTTGACGGTCTTGGACACGCGGGTCTTGCGCTGCTTCTTGCGAGAGCTGGAGGCGGCGCGAGCCTGCTGCTCGGGCGTCGGCTCGGGTGCGGGGTTCTTTTTCTTATTTGCCATAGTTGGCCTTTCGCATAACGAATCGAACAAACGCCATTGTGTCACAACGCAGCCCCCGCGGCACGCTTGGTGCATTGGGGACAGGTTAATCTGCACCATTTTGGTGCAAAGGGGACAGCTCTGGCAGCCAGCAGTTAGGGACGTTCCTTTTCTGCCGGCAGTTAGGGACAGTCCCCAAGTGCCGGCACATAAGGAACGTCCCTAGGTGCCGGCTTAGCCCCGCCTTAGAAGTGACGGCGGATGGCGTCGACCATGCCCTGGGACGTGGTCTGGCCGAGCACGTCGGCTGCGGCATCGGCGTCCATAAAGATGTTCATGAGCGCCTGCAGGGCCTCGACCTGGCCGCCCGGCTCGGCAATACCCAAATTGATGACGATCTGCGCCGGCACCGGAGCGCCCATGCCAGCCATAGCGTTAAATGTCACGGGCGCGGCGGGCTTCACCACCGCGATATAGGGCTTGGCCACAAACCCCGGATCGGTATGCGGAATGGCAATGTTTGCCGCCGGCATGGCAAGACCCGTGGGATAGGCATCCTCGCGCGTGCGAACGGCATCGAGCCAACCGTCGGCAATGTAGCCGCGCGGGGCAAGCTCGCTCTCAAGCCGCGCGAACACCTCATCCGGCGTCGCACACTCCCAATCAAAAAACACCAACTCAGGCGTAAACAGCGCTTCGTTATCCGCCATGCGCTCACCTCTCTCACCTAGTCATTCAAGAACGTCCCCGATGACTACCCAAAACAAAAGGTGGCCACGCGCGCCTTGGCACCAATGACCACCTTGACCACTCAACTAAATTGTACTGTGCGCCGCTAGCCGCGGGGCGCATCAATTGCGACCTTGCCGCTCTCCAGCACGTGGACGCGGCCGTCGGCGAGCATTTGCACGACCTCGGGATACAGCACGTGCTCAATCGCGTGGATATGCTCCTCGAGCGTGTCGACGTCCCAACCTTCCTCGACAGCCAGCGCACGCTGGGCGATGATGGGGCCGTTGTCGTAAATCTCGTTGGCAAAGTGCACGGTCACGCCGGTCACCTTGACGCCACGCGCAAACGCATCGTCAATCGCATGGGCACCGGTAAAGCTCGGCAGCAGCGCCGGATGCAGGTTGACCACGCGATTGGGGAACGCCGCCAGCAGCGGCGTGTGCACCATGCGCATATAGCCGGCCATCACCACGTACTCGCAGCCACGTTCGAGCAGCTCATGCGCGATGATCTCGTCAGCCGCGATGGGGTCGGCATAGACATCCTTGGACAGCGTGAGCGTCTGGATGCCCGCACGCTCGGCGCGCTGTAGGCCCTTGGCCGAAGGACGGCTCGACACCACGAGCTCAATCGAGGCGTTGAGCTTGCCGGCGGCGATTAGGTCGATCAGCGCCTGCAGGTTGGTACCCGAGCCGCTGATAAGCACGCCAATCTTAAGCGGCTCGGCCGTATCGGTGCCGGTCGGACGGGTGTAGGGCACAAAGCCCAGGCCCTCGGCAGCAGCCATCTGCTCGTTAGCGCTCATCGGAGTACACGACCTTACCGGAACCCTCGACGCACTCGCCCACGCGGAACGGTTTCTCGCCCAGCGCGACCAGGGCCTCGGTCACGGCAGCCTCGTCCTCGGGGGCGACGATCAGGCACAGGCCAACGCCCATGTTGAAGGTCTTGCATGCCTCGTTAGGCGCAAGCTCGGCCTGGCGCGACACGTAGGTGATGACGGGCGGAACGTCCCAACCCATCTCGGCGCCGTTGCGGGTGACCACGGCGTCGACGTCGTCGGCGAGTGCGCGGTTGAGGTTCTCGGTAATACCGCCGCCAGTGATGTGGGCGATGGCGTGCACCGGAGCGCCGCCGCGGAGCAGCTCAAGAACCGGCTTGACGTAGATGCGCGTGGGGGCCAACAGAGCGTCTGCCAGCGATGCACCGCCGAGCTCCTCGAGCGGACGGCTCAGCTCCTCGGCCTTAGCGGCGGCCTCGGGCGTGCCCGGCTTGATGCCGTCGACGCCAATGACCTTGCGCACGAGCGAGTAGCCGTTGGAGTGCACGCCGGTGGAAGGCAGGCCCAGGATCACATCGCCCGGGCGGACGTTTGCGGGATCGAGCATCTTGGGACGGTCGACGACGCCCACGGTAAAGCCGGCGAGGTCGTAATCAGCGGGGGCCATGACGCCCGGGTGCTCGGCCATCTCACCGCCCACGAGCGCGCAGCCCGCGAGCTTGCAGCCGTCGGCCACACCCTTGATGATCTTTGCCATGTGCTCGGCCTCGATGTGACCGATGGCAACGTAGTCCAGGAAGAACAGCGGCTCGGCGCCCGAAGCCAGAATATCGTTGACGCACATAGCGACCAGGTCCTGGCCAACCGTCTCGTGACGGTCCATGATCTGGGCGAGCACGAGCTTGGTGCCCACGCCGTCGGTACCGCTAATCAGGATCGGGTCTTCCATATCCTTGAGCGCGGCGGCCGAGAACAGGCCGCCAAAGCCGCCGATGCCACCGATAACCTCGGAACGGTTAGTGTCCTTGACCATCTGCTTAATCGCGTCGACGGCGCGACCGCCCTCGGCGGTGTCGACGCCGGCGTCCTCGTACGTCACATGCTTGCTGTCGCTCATCTGAGCCTTCCTCTCCCACTACCGTGGCGCCGCACGGGCGCCAAACGGTGCTCATAGTTGCGTTCATTTCGGCGCGCGCCATAACAGCACGCGCCGTCATATCAACAAAACAGCAGGTAAAACCTACCAAAATAAACCTGTCCCCATATGGCAGGTTTTATGCCTCGCCGTGCTCCTCTTCCCAGCTGCGGTCGTCGTATTTCTCGATCACGGCGTCGTCGTCAAAGTGCAGCGGCTTGTCCAGGTTGCGGGGCTTAAAGCCCTCCATAAACTTGTCGCGGCCAAAGCTCTCGGGAATCGCCACGGGGTAGCGGCCGGTAAAGCACGCATCGCAGTAACCGCCCTTGGGCATGACCTTAAGCAGGCCCTCGACCGAAAGGAAGGCCAGCGAATCGGCGCCGATATACTCGCAAATCTCGTCGACCGTCTTGTTGGCGCTGATAAGCTGCGACTGCACGTCGGTATCGATACCGTAGAAGCACGGCCAGATGACCTCGGGCGAGTTGATGCGGATATGAATCTCCTTGGCGCCGGCGTTGCGCAGCATCTTGACGAGCTGCACCATGGTGGTGCCGCGCACGATGGAGTCGTCGATGACGACCAGGCGCTTGCCCTCGATGTTGTCGCGCAGCGGGTTGAGCTTCATGCGCACGCCCATGGCGCGCAACTCCTGCGTAGGCTCGATAAACGTACGGCCCACGTAGCGGTTCTTGATAAGGCCCTCGCCAAAGGGAATACCGCTCTCGTGCGAATACCCCTCCGCAGGCGGCAGGCCGGAGTCGGGCACGCCGATGACCAGGTCGGCCTCGACAGGCTCCTCATGTGCCAGCTGACGACCCATGTCGTAACGGCAGGCATAGACGCTCTTGCCGTTCATGATGGAGTCGGGGCGGGCAAAGTAGACCTGCTCAAAGATGCAGTTGGCGGGCTCTTCGGCTGCAGGCACGCCCTGCTCGGATACCAGGCCCTCGGCGCTGATGCGCAAGATCTCGCCGGGACGGACGTCACGGACGTACTCGGCACCCACGATGTCGAGTGCGCAGGTCTCGGAAGCAACGACCCAGCCGCCGGCGCGCGTGACACGGACGGCGGAGTCGACCGTCGCGGCGCCGTCCTGCGACGGCAGCTGCGAAACGGCTGCGGCATCGGCCTGGTCCAGACCCTCGTCCACCAGCTTGCCCAGCACGAGCGGGCGAATGCCGTGTGGATCGCGGAATGCGTAGAGCGCCTGCTCGTTGATGAGCGTCATGGCGTAGCCGCCGCGCACGAGCTCCATGGTCTTGCGAATACCCTCGCGCAGGTGGCCCGTACGCTGGGTAAAGTAGCCGATAAGCTTGGTCGCGACCTCGGAATCCGAATTGGAGAGGAACGGCACGCCCAGCTCGATCAGCTGACGGCGCAGCTCGTCGGTGTTGACGAGGGTGCCGTTGTGCGCGAGCGCGATAATGACGCTATTGATGGTAGAGAGGTGCGGCTGAGAGGCTTCCCAGCTCTTGGCGCCGGCAGTGCCGTAGCGCACATGACCCACGGCCAGCTGGCCGGAGAGCGTCGACAGGTCGGCGTTGGAGAACACGCGGTCGAGCAGGCCCAGATCTTTGCGGACCATAACCGTGCCGCCGTCACCCACGGCGATTCCAGCCGATTCCTGGCCACGGTGCTGCAGCGCACGCAGGCCAAAGTACGTCAGTCGAGCCACGTCGCGATCGGGCGCCCATACGCCGAAAATGCCACATTCCTCATGCAGCTGGTCGGAGTCCGGATCATACGTCGACATGGTGTTCACCTGTCCCGCGGCACGCTCGGCCGCGCGGATGGTTTCTTGAGACATGGTATCCCCTCAGAGCCTCGTATTTTTGGCGTTACCCGCCTTATTATACGCACGGCGCGACGTGCTCCCCAGCGCATGAGCAGCGCTTTTTAAAAGCCCACCGAGCTAATAATCAGTTTTGTTGCCAAACATTTTATCGGTCTGTCCAGTGTAAGTGCCCGCGCCCCCAGATGGCCGCCGCGTCCGCCGTTGGGGATTACAAAGTTGCAATTGGGACGTTCGCCCTGTCTTTTGGCAGGTCGGCGGCGTATCCTTATAACCTACAACAAAGCGAGAAAGGTTCTGTATGGATCGAAACGAACTCGACCCCAGCGTCCCCAGCGCCACAGAGGTCAAGAAGATTCCCCTCATCATTAAGGTGTACGCCGTCCTGTGCATCCTTTCCGGCGTGGGCACGCTCCCGTCGGTCGCTGCCTTTATGTGGCAGGTCATCACGGCACTTGTTAACGGCAACGCCACCGAAAAGCTCGGCGACAACACGCTCGTCGCAGTCGGCCTTATCGTCGCCGGCATCATGCTCTCTGCGGCAAGTGCCGTCATCTTAATCATCTTTGGCCTGGACCTTATCAAAAACCAGCGCCGCAACGCCGCCCGCCTGTCCTACATCCTTATTGCATTCACCGTCGTCGAGCTTTTGGTCGACGTGATGCTCCAGGGCATCGGGCCCTTCCTGCTGCGTCCCGCGATCCAGCTCGGCATCCTTGTTGCACTTTCGGCAACCGTCGACCCCACGCTGCGTCAGGAGCGCGAACTGCAGCGCCGCCTGCAGGAGATGCTCGACCGCGACGCCGCCGCCGAGGGCATGCTCGGCCGCGATGAAACCGGCGAGGGCTACATCAAGCTCAACTACTTCAACCTGTTCTGGGTGTTCTTTGTCTGCTGCATACTCGGCCTGATCGCCGAGGACATCTGGCACATGACGGTCGACGACCCGGGCGTCTATCAGAACCGCGCCGGCATGCTGTTTGGCCCCTTCAGCCCCATCTACGGATTTGGCGCCGTGCTCATGACCATGGTGCTTAACCGCTTCTACAAAAAGAACCCCATCATCATTTTCCTGGTGAGCGCCCTGCTCGGCGCCAGCTTTGAGGTGTTCGTGGGCTGGTTTATGCAGACCGCGTTTGGCGTGGTCTCGTGGAGCTACTCGCACATAACGCTGTTCGGTTTGCCCGATCCGCTCGTGGTCCTCACGGGCGGACGCACCTGCACGGGCTTCGCCTGCCTGTGGGGCCTGGGCGGCCTCATCTGGATCAAGCTGCTGCTGCCGAGGCTGCTTAAGCTTATCAACAAGATCCCCTGGAAGAGCCGCTACTCGGCCACCGTCATCTTTACCGTTATCATGCTGGTCGACGGCGTCATGACGCTGCAGTCGCTCGACTACTGGTACCAGCGCGTTAACGACACGGAGCCGGACATTCCCGTCGCACAGTTCTACGGAGAGCACTTCGATAACGAGTACATGGAAAACCGCTTCCAGAGCATGACCATGAGCCCCAAGGATGCGACGCGCGTGTAGCGCCCACCGCGCCCAAAACGCAAAATGCCCGCCGGTATCACACGTACCGGTGGGCATTTTTATAAACGATCCTTCTATCGACGCAAGCCTCTACGCCTCGCGCTCGACCTCACTCACGCATTCGTTCTTAATGGTGCCAACGAGCGCCTGCAGCGCATCGACCACGTGCGGGCGAATGTCCCCGCCGATGAGCACGAGCATGATGTCGTCACCTACGGCAAGCTCGCCGCTTGCCAGCCACACACGCACATAGCCGATACCCGGCATCGCACGCGTCGCCTCGATAGCAGCCTGCACCTTCTGAGCATCGAAGCCAAACACCATGCCGCCCACCTTATGCCCAGGCGCCACGCCATCGGCCTCGACTCCGCGCACCTCAGCCTTGGGCGTCGCGCGCACCACACCGTTATGCGTCAGATACATCCCACAGCCTGCCGCCGAAGCATCGGCCTTGGCCTCGCGCAGCCAAGCATCAATCGAAGGCATCAATTTGCCACTCTCGAGCATCATTTCTCCCTTACCGTCGTCGAGTAGCCAATTTGGGACGGGGCCTTTTTAGCTACTCTCGAACAACTTATTCCTCGACCGGCGTGAGCACCATGACGGCGCGTGTGTTGCTCAGCGACAGCGAACGACAGGTCACAAGCGTTACAACCTTAGTTGCCGAAGCGGCACGATCGGTGGCATCACTCGCCACGGCAGAAGCGCCGTCGAGCATCTCGGACAGGTAGTTCTTGAGTCCGTCGTCGCCCTCAAAATTGGTCGTGCGCGCCTTGGCATACGTGTCCTCGACCACCTTGGTCGCCAGCGGACGCAACTTATACGTCGCATCGCGCGTGATGTAGTACACATATTCAATGCTATCGAACGTTGCCTGGTCAGTCGTATCCGAAATCACGTTGAACATCGACCCATCGTTCATATGGTGGCCGTAGATCGTGGTCTGCTGGTCGACCATTCCCGGCGCGGTGTCATCGCTATCCAAGAAGATGGCACCCGAGGCGTTAGACGTGCCATCGAACAGCGTGTTGAGGTATTTGGAGTTGTTGTTGGTCTGCACCACGGGATAGTTGATGTTGGTTCCCGGCACGTAAATCCAACCCACAATCTCGGGGTTCGTCTGAGCAAGCGCATCAAAGTCGATAATCGGCACGCCGCTGGCGTCCTTATCGCTTACATATTGCTTCTCGATTTTCTGATACGAATCGCTCGCCTGCTTATAGCCAATCTGGGCATTAATAAAAATAGCGGCGGCGGCGACAATCAGACCGATACCGATGATGATGAGCAGAATGGGAATAATGGAGTGGCGCTTTTTGCGCGGCGGCTCGGTGCGATCCGACGGCGCGGCATGCGATGAAGACCGGGGCGGCTTCTTAGCGGAGCTATAAGACGAAGGACGATATGCGGCCGGCGCGTCCTGTCGACGATGCGTCGCCGGTGTCACGGGGCGCGGCGCGCGCGGCTGCTGAGGAGAGGATGTCCGACCCTGCTGTGCCGCACGGGCAGCACCCGGCTTCGACGGATCGGGAATCTGAGAAGCCTTGA
The DNA here is from genome assembly GCF_028209625.1 of Collinsella aerofaciens. Lineage (GTDB taxonomy): Bacteria > Actinomycetota > Coriobacteriia > Coriobacteriales > Coriobacteriaceae > Collinsella > Collinsella aerofaciens_AM. Next base: position 13,389 of record NZ_JAQLDU010000012.1, read on the forward strand.
ATCGTTTTCCCTGATAATCGGACATGGCTCTCCTTATACTGCGGTGAAACGGCGGAACGCTTAGGCGTCAGCCATCTCCTGCTTCATCTTCTCGATAACCTTGCGGTACTCGGGGTCGCAAGCACCCAGAATCTGTGTGGCATAGATGGCGGCGTTCTTGGCACCGTTGATGGCAACGCAGGCCACGGGCACGCCCGAAGGCATCTGCACCATCGACAGCAGCGAATCCATACCGCCCAGGTCACTCGTCTTCATAGGCACGCCGATAACCGGCAGCGGCGTAAAGGCAGCCACGACACCACCCAAGTGAGCGGCCTTGCCGGCGGCGGCGATAATCACTTTGATACCGCGATCGGCGGCAGTCGAAGCCCAGTCGTGGACCTTCGCCGGCGTGCGGTGCGCGCTCGCAATGACGAGCTCATAGGGCACACCCAGTGCCTCGAGCTCGGCGGTGCAGCCTTCCATAACGCCCAGATCGGACTTGGAACCCATGATGATCCCGACAACCGGCTTCTGATCTGCCATAAACATAGACCTCCTGTTGAGAGCGGTGACGCAGCGAATCCGCGACCCTTAACTGCAAATAATTCAAGTATAGCCACCGATGCCGATGTGTTCGGTGAGAGACGGAATGCTTTGCGAGATTAAGGCCGAAGGGTCGGAGCTTTCCGCCTACATTCAAAAAGCATGCCCACCGTCCTTGGGTGGGACGGCGGGCACGCTTGCTTAGCTGTTGCTGGGGCTACTTGGCCTTGCTGCGACGATGGAAGAAAGCGCCGATCGCGGCGATGATGGCGCCGAGACCACCGACGGTCACGACGGTCGCCGCCGTCTGGTCGCCGGTATTGGGGATCGCCGAACCGTTCTTCTTGCTGCCCTGGGCCTTGTCGCCTGCGGGCTTGCCCGCCTGGTTGCCGCCGTTCGAGCCATTGCCGGAACCCTGGTTGCCCGAGCCGCCCTGGTTGCCGGAGTCGGCATCCCTGAGGCTCTCAATGGCCAGCTTGAGCTGGTCATAGGCCGCCTGGAGCTGGGTGTCGGAAGCATTCTCATCACCCAAGATGTCCTCGGCGTAGGTAATGGCATCCGTCAGGGCCTTGACAGACTCGTCCGTCTTGCCCCTGGTGTCAGTCTCCTTCGCCTGCTTGACCAGGGCCTTGAGCTGCTTCTTAGTCGGATTCTCGACCGGGACCACCGGGGTCTTCTCGAGCGCGCCGCGGGCGCTCTCGAGCGCCCTGAGCGCCTGGTCGACCTCGTCCTGCGTGGCGTCCTCATCGCTCAAGATGGCGCGGGCGCTCGCCAGGGCGTTCTCGAGCGCCGTCCAGGAGGCCTCGGTGTAGTCACCGGCCTTGAGGTCGCCGGCAGCAACCTCGGCATCAACCTTTTCGATCGCGGTAGCGAGATCATCCTTCGCCACCGGATCGGGGACGGCCGTACCGTAGAACTTGAGCTCCGCCATGCTGCAGTAGGCATCAACGTCGCCACCGCCGGCGTGAATCACCTTGACGGTCACGTAGCGACCGCGCGCGGCGCCAAAGCTCATCTGCTTCCAGTCGCCACGGTCGGTGAGCACGCGGCCGTCGTTGTCGAAGGCGAACGTACCCATCGACGCGGCGGTGCCCATCTCATAACCGTCGGCAGTGTCGGAGACCAGTATCTCGGCCTCGAAGATATCGCCGTTAGTGCCGCCGTCCTGGCGCGGCAGGAATGTAACGTCGGTGAGATCGTAGTCGCGGCCCAGGTCGACACTCAGATACTGGGGCATACCGGTCCCATGGGCCCAGTCGCTGTGCCAAAGCGTCCGCTCGTCGCCGTCGAGAGCGTTGACGGCGTTGCTGCCCTCGTAGTCGGCCTCACTCGAGAAGTCGGCCACCTTGACGTTCTTGCGGTTCTCGGGCGTGTTGATGAGGATCTTCTCATCGACAGGGCGCATCTTGAGGCCGTCGATTGCCTTCTCGATCTTGGCAGTGGCGTCTGCGACATCCTTCTTGCTATAGCTGCCCTGGCCGCTGTCGAGGAGCTTCCGAGCCGCCTCGACCGCAGTGGTGAGAGCTGCATAGGAATCCTTGGTGTAGACGGACTCGCTGTAGCCCGCGGCCTTGGAAAGCGCTGCCACGAGCGCAGAGGTATCGACACCAGCCTTGACCTCGACCTCATAGGATGCGGTCTTGGAGGGGTCGAGTACCGACGCCACCGTGATCTTTGCCTTGCCGGCCTTGTTGGCACGCAGGTAGTAGCTCACGCTATCGCCAGCCTGAACAGCGGAGACGCTTACCACAGAGGGGTCGGAGCTCTCGACCGTCACATAGGGGTAGCCAGCGCTCTCAGGCGTAGCCTTGGCGTCGACGGGCGTAATGTCGCCTTCAAAGAACTCGGTCTGGTTCTTGCCTAGCTCGACACCCTCGATGGCCTCGACACCCTGCGTGTAGTTGAAGTTGACCTCACGCAGTGTGAGCATCTGGTCACCCGATGCCTCAAGCGGCGTGACCTCGACCTTGGTCGCCTTCTTGCCCTTGTTCTCGGCAGAGAGGTCAAAGGCGTAGCGAGCCAGGAAGGAATCGTACTCCCCGCCCGCGAACTCTTGGATCGAGCCATCCTCGAACGTCACGACGGCCTTGATCTTCTGTACGGTTCCGTTGCCGCCGTTGCGGTTAACGACCTCGACGCTATCGAGTTTCGACGGCGTCTTAAATGCGAATGTCATCGTGGTGGGAAGCTTCACGTAACTCGGTAGCTTACCCTCGCTGTCCCAGTTGCCACTCCAGTTCCACAGGAACTCAAAGCCGTTGTCGCCCTCGTTATTATCGAACAGCGCGTTATAGCTCTTCTGCTGGATAAGTTTCTCGACGTTGGTCCCGTCGTCGGTCGTGAGCTCATCGTTGGTCATCGTGATGTTGAAGGCATCCTGGGCGTACTCGGCGACCGTTGGCTGAGGAACGTCCGGCATCGTCACCGTGCCGTCGCTCGCAAACTCAAGTGCGTCGCATGCCGGGCCGATAAGCCAAGATGTCGAGGGCAGTTCGACCTTTCCAGCGGTCTTGGCCTTGAGCTTGAAACTCGCCACCGCGCCAGTACCGTTGTAGAGCTTGCCATCGCCGCGGTTGGCAAAGGCGAGATTGATAGTCTGCGTTCCGTCCACGAACTGGACCTTCTCGCGAGACAGGTTCTCCATGCCGGCAGTCGAGCCGTCCTGCGCGATGCTCTCGGACACAAACTCGAACTGGTCGCTCTTGAAGTTGACGAGGGCGCCCAGGGCGTTGACGTTCTTGGCGTCGGCCGCATAGACATCAACGGTGATCTCATCACCGGCCTCGACCTCGGTCTTGCTCGGAATCACCGCGAGCGAACCTGCGACCTTGCCCTTTTGTTTAGTGCCGCCGTCAAGACCCGCCATGGTGAACGAGTAATCGTAGACGTCGTAAACGCCGTTATCGTTGAGGTCGGCGAAGTGGTCGCGGATCTGCGAACCGAACGTCGGGGTATCGGGCTCGCGATTCTCGAGGCCCAGATAGTTCTTCATGTTGGAGTAGTCTCCGTCGGAGATCGTGGCCTTGTTGAGGTTGGAGCCCACGGCGAAGCCATCCGTGCCGTCGGTCTTGTAGATGGCAATCTCGGACGCGGAGAAGAAATTGCCGACCGAGGCGAGCGGTGTCATGCGCACGTAACGGGCGGCCACGGTGCCGTCAAACGCTACCGTCTTACAATCAGCGGAACGTGCCCAATCGACCTCCTGGCTCGTCCAGTGGACGCCATCGAGACTCGTCTCAACACGCATCTTGGTCACGGTGCCGTTGCCGGCGTCATCGCGCGGATAGTACTCGAGCTTATCGAGCTTGTAAGCGCGTCCATAGTCAACGGTAAGCGCCTTGCCCAGATCGTTGCCACCGGAGTGGAAACCGCCGTCGCCCGACTGGAACTCATGGTCGAAGGCGAGCTCGGCCTTATGGCTGCCGTAAAGTGAGCCCTCCCAGGTGATTTCCTCGGCGTCGGGGACGTTCCGCCACGGATCGAGTGCGGAGTTCGCCTCGAGCACATCGCTCCAGGCGGAGTAACCTTCGGCGTTGCGCGAACGAATCTGGTAGGTGTGCTTGCTATTGTAGGCGAGGTCGGTGTGCGTGAACTCGGCCGCATCACCCACGGCAAACACAGTGCCGTCGACCTTAAGGTCGTAGGAGGTAGCACCATCGACCTTTCCCCAGGTGAGCTTGATGCTCGTTGGGGTCGTGGCGTCCTCGGGGGCAGCAAGGTTCGTGGGTGCGGAGAGGTTCTCGTTGAGGCGATCGGCTGTGAGCGTGGCGTCGGCGTTCACGAAACCGCCCAGCTCAAGCGTCTGCGCCGCTGCAGCAACATCGGTCTTCGCGAACTTGACGTAGACCTTGGGGTTCGTGGTGATCTTGGTGTTGTTGAAGCTCTCGCCCTGCTCGGCCTCGGTGCCGTCCGCATCGCTGCCGTAGTGGTTGAGGTTGGGGGTCTCGCTGTAGAAGTAGACCGCCTGGCCGGCCTCGGGGGTCGCGGCGTCAAAGGTCTCCTGCGAGTCGACCTCAACCACGTTGAGTGCGGATCCGCCGTTCTTGGCGACAACGCTCGTGGGCTTGGCGGACACATTGGCCACGAAGGTCGTGGTGCGGTTGGAGTCGTAGCCGTTGTAGCCGCCCTGCGAGGCCTCGGCGGTAAAGGTCGCGGTGCCGCCTGCGGCCTTGGAGCTGTAGACGGTGCTCACATGCTCACCGTAGGAGATATTGTCGCTCGTGCCGTAGGAATCGTCCTCAGTCGTGTTGTTTTCGATGGAGGAGCCGTCGTCCTCGTACTGCGTAAAGGTGCCGTCGCCCTCGGTGGCGAAGAACTCGACGATACGCTGACTGCGGTCGGTACCCTTGGTGTTGGTGTCGCTCACTGCCTCGGGGTTGTTGTTCTCGGCGTACATCGGCACGATAGCGTTGGCCTTCACAAACAGCGGCAGCTTCCAAAGCGGAGCCTCGTAGTTGTTGAGAACCTGGCCGCCGCGATACTGCTTACCCGAGAAGTAATCGATCCAGATGGTGGGATTCTCGTCGGTGCCGTAGTTGGGGAGGTAAATCCCATTGCGAATGTCGTTGCCGTTCTCGTCTGCCTGGGTATCCTGATACACCGGTGCCACTAGGAAGTTCTCACCGAACATATACTGGTACTGCGTCGAAGTGCTTGCGGCGTACTCGGAGTTGTCGGAAAGCAGCATGGCGCGGATCATGGGCAGGCCGGCATCGCCGTTACCCGTGTCGATGTTGGCCGCCGAGGCCGCGCTCGTGTAGATATAGGGCATGAGCTGCGCCTTGAGCTTGAGGTAGAAGCGCGAGATGCCTGTGTAGGGATCGCCGTGCGTCATGGGCGATTTACGGTAGGTGCCCCAACCGTCCATGTCAAGCATAGAGGGCGTGAACGTCTTCCACTGGTAGTCACGCGCAGAGATGATGGGGTCGCCGCCAAAGATGCCATCCATGTCGGAGCCGATGTTGGGGTTGCCCGAAAGACTCTGACCGATATACGTGGGGATATGGAAGCGAATGTACTCCCAGTTACCGCCATACTGGTCGCCGGTCCAAATGCCACCAAAGCGCTGCGTGCCGGCCCAACCATCGAGCGTGATGATGTTGGGGCGCTTGTTAGCGCCGGTCGTCACCGTGTCATAAGCTGTCTTGATGCCATTAAGACCAAAGGAGTAGCCAGATCCAACCCAGGCAACGTCGGTCTTAAGGGTAGTGATGCCTCCCGTCTTGACCTCGGCGTCGAAGTCGCGAAGCAGATGCCACGGGGTCTCGGAGTTGCTGTCGGGCTCAAGGTTGGACTGGGTCCACAAGCCCGTGTTCACACCCTTGGAGTTGGCATACTCGGTGAACTTCTTAAGGTTGTCGACATTGGCACGCACGGCGTTAAGACGGTCAGCCGAGCTCGTTCCGTCGGAGTTGACGCCGCCGGTCTTGTAGTAACCGTTCTGGCCATAGCCGGCGCCGTAGCCGTCGTTCGGCAGGAACCAACCGAGCGGCATGTCGTTGTCCTCGTAGTCATCGATAACCTGCCGAGCAGAGAACTGGCGGTCGAAATCGGTCGCTTTCATGTTCTCGGTATCAACCGAAGGGCCCTCACCGTTGAGCGTCTCGGCCGCAAGTGTGCCGTCGAGCTTGTAGCCCGTCGACATGCCAGACTCGTACTTAACGTCGCCCTTCTCGCTCGAGGACTTGCTGCCCTTGGTCTCCCACTTCTTTTGACCCGAGGTCGTTGACCAGCCATCACGGTTATAGGCATTAAGATGACCAAGGTAGAACCCGTATTCGGGCAGCAGTACCGGGTTACCGGTCACCTTGTAGTAGTCCTGCAGCATCTCGGTTGCCACGTTCGAAGCGCCCTCGTTGGTCGCCACGAAGTAGTAGGCATCAAACTCATTCTCGCTGTGCAAAGTCGTGACCGTCGATGAGTCCGTGGACCCGAAGTCGTAGGAACCCTCTGCAAACGTGTTTCGGAGTACGCCGTAGCCGTCACTCGTCCAATAAAACGGGTTGGGCGAGGCAACGCCGCCATCGGTCCAGTTGTTCGTGTTGGAGATGGCGATGGTCTGGTTGGTGTGCAGGAAGCGTCCGTTCTGGGTGCCGCCGCCAAAGAAGTTCTCGGACTTCTCCTTGGCGAGCGTCTGGACGGTACCCTTCTTATCAAGGTCGAGGGACGCGGACTCGGAAACCACGACACGGTCGCCTGACTTGATACTCATCTTGCCAGTCGCCTTGTCCAGGATCACGGTCGCCTTTCCGCCGGTGATCTCGATAGCGTCGCCCTTGTCGGCAACCGTCGCACTCGGCTTGCTGTAGGTGTCCGAGGTATCGGGCTGAGCCTGGATCTTAGCCGTGTGGGACTTACTGCGCGGTGTGGCGTAATCGGAAAACTCACCCTTGGGGTCGACGTTATAACGGAAAATACCGTCCTCGAGGAACGTAATACGGCCCTTGATGCCGTCAGCGAAATCGATGTCGACGACATTCGAGGCAGACTGGGACACGGTCGCCGAGTCGACGCCCTTGAGTGGCGTGGCAATCGCCTGCTGGGGATTGGCAAACACGAGCGTCGCTGCAGTGGCAACGAGGACCGCGCTTCCCTTCACCCACCGTTTCGTAAAAATGGAATTCCTGCGCATCTGGTCTCCTTTCTTCCGACATGCTGAGGTGCCGAGGACGCCCCCCCGGCAGCATGGGAAAACGTATCAAACGGAGATGTTCGGTACATTCCGCACAATGGGGGCCACCCGTTACCAAGGGGCCAACTGGTAGTAACCAGATAGCCACCTACTAGGTCATATCAACATATGGGAGCACTTGCGCACCCAAGTTCGGAATTCTCCCAGCGGCAGTAAAATAAGCGTCAACGGCAAGGTGGGCTTAATAAGCCATACCAATTGGTTCTTCAGTCAAATACCAATCTAGCAAAAATGTACTGTTTATCTGGTATTACACAGACCATACCTTTCCCTCGGGAACTGGGCTTCGCGAAGTTTTCCGAGGGAAAGGCTCAGCCGCCATCCTGCGACCTACCGGGGATTGCCATGACGTACGTTGGCTGATTTGGTTTGGAATGAGATGTTGACGGTGGCTGATGGGCACAATTGGCCCGGATGCATTTCAAGATGCACCTAAATGTCTGTCTTTATCCTTATAGATTGTCCAGGTAGTCGTCGGCATCATAGGTAAGGCTGTAGGCTTTATTCAGGATGCGCACGAGCTCCTGGGCATCGTGCTCGCCGAGCGCTGAGAGTTGTTTCGAGAGCGATGCCACACTCTCGGCATTTTTTTTCGCCGCGAAATCACGGCCTTCCTCGGTGATGCTCACCAGCACACGCCGACGATCGTTTGGATCGGTCCTGCGCTGAACGTAACCCTTGCTCTCGAGTGAATCCAAGATATGCGACATGCGCGCACGGGAGAATTTCAGCTTCTTGGCAATCTCGGAGGGAATGACATCACCGTCAATACCCGATAGATACTGTAAAACCGGTGCCTCGCCCACACTGGCGCCGCCGGCAGCACTCAAGGATCCCTTGGCAAGGGAACGTGAGTACACGATCAGTTTTCGAGCGACGTCATCGTAATCCACTGGGGATATTGTCCTTTGCAACTCTAGAAGGGCCATAAAACCGTCATTTGCCGTACATTAGTTAACATTCGCAACAATTATTTATGATACCCCAACGCGGAAGTCTATTGCCCGTCCTTCTTGCGTCGCATAAGCTCCTCAACGTCGACACCAGCGGCCTCGAGCATGCGCTCGACATTCTTTTTGGCGTTGGTCGTGCCGACCTTAAGCACGATCGAAAGCGGAGTGCCCACCACCAGGCACACGATGCCCACGGGGACACCCCAGCCGGGGCCGCCCTGCATACCCCACATCCCCATCAAAAAGCCAATCGCCACGAGCGAATAGCCCAGGCGCAGCCAAACATTGAGCCGCTGAATAGCATCGGTCTGCATCTTTGCCTCGCGAATCAAGTCGTCGCGCGAAAGGTCGTGTCCATGTTTCTCGTGCATATGGTCCTCCTCGTGCAAAGTGTGCATCATGCGCAAGTGCATCGTTTATCGAATACGTCATCTTTCAAGAGCAATATAGCGGGTGTCGTGTAGGCGATGGAGGTCGCTGGCCATATTGCCCTTGAAGGGCGGCGTAAAATCAGAAGGCCGTGCGGTTGAGGCCGCACGGCCTTGCAGGGGGCCAGGGGATGATGACTAGTAGCTCAGCGCCGGATCGAAGAAGCCAATGAGAACGCCCACAAATGCGATCACGACGAGAATCAGCATCATAACGATGGGGTTGACCTTCTTCTTGGTCATCATGTACCAGCAGAAGATGATGAAGATCATCGGCAGCAGGTGCGGATAGATGCCATCGAGGGTGTCCTGGAACTTACCGCCGCCGGGCAGCACCAGGTTGGGGCTGCAGGTGATGGAGACCCAGGTGGCGCCCACGGCACCGATGACCATGGTACCGACCATCACGATGGAATCACGCAGAGCCTTGGCTTTGGGGCCGACGAGGGCCTCGACCGCCTTGCCGCCGAGCTCATAGCCCTGGTTGTAGGCAAAGCGCATGCCAAGGAACATGAGCAGGTTCCACACGACAATATAGAAGATGGCGCCGAGCGGGGAGCCGCCGGTCGAGAGACCGAGGGCGATACCGAGCAGGATCGGGATCAGGGTACCGACGATCAGCGAGTCGCCAAGGCCGGCGAGCGGGCCCATGAGGCCGGCGCGGATGCCGTTGATGGCGTCGTCGTCGATGGCCTCGCCGTTTGCGCGAGCCTCCTCGAGGCCGGCGGTGACGCCGACAATCATGGTGCCGATCTGCGGCTCGGTGTTGAAGAACGCTGAGTAGGTCTGGAGGGCCTGCTTCTGCTCCTCGGGCGTGTCGTAGAGCTCCTCGACAATCGGAAGCATGGCGCACAGGTAACCGAAGGTCTGCATGTGCTCCTGCGAGAAGCAGGTCAGGTTGCCATAGGACCAGTTACGGAACGACTTGGCAAGCGTTTTCTTAGAGAGCTTTTTCTTCTCTGCCATTAGATGTCCTCCTCTTCCTCATCATCTGAGCCCGAGGCGATAGCTGCCTTGGGAGCGTTTGCGAGGTCGATCTTGAGCGAAGCGATCTCATAGTTGATCAGGGCGAAGAAGCAGCCGATGCCGGCAGCGGCAATCAGGTTGCATCCCATGACAGCGGACAGGGTGAAGCCGAAGAAGAACGTGAGGAAGTCCGTCGGCTTGGAGATGACCTGCTTGAGCAGGATGGCGATACCGACGGTAGGCAGCAGCGAGCCGACGGTGAACAGCGTCTTCATCGCGATGCCGTCCATGGGCATGTAGGTCTTCATGAGGTCGACCATGGCGGTGCCGCCCATGGTGATGATGAACGTCGGGAGGAACGAGCAGACGATGTGACCAATCCAAGGCAGAACGTTGTTGACCAGGTAGAGCTTGTGGAGATCGCCCTTCTCGAGCCACTTCCACCCCATGCCCTGCCACACCAGGTTGATGGTGGCGGTGCCATAGAAGAGCACAGTGCCGAGCGTGCCGACGGCGGCACCGAGGGATGCGGCCATGCCGGCAGCCTCAGCGGAGGCGGGATCGATGCCCGAGTTCTTGATGGCGAGGATCGCCAGCGGGATGCCGATATAGGACACGGCGCGGACGTCGGCGGAGACGGTTCCGCCAGGGGTCACGAGAGCGATGTAGACAACCTGGATGGCAGCGCCGACGAGGATGCCCGTCTGCATATCGCCCATGATGATGCCGACGACGAGGCCGGCGACCAGAGGACGACCCAGAGTGTAGTTGCCGATCGTCGTGCCGCCCATGCCAGGCAGTGATGCCAGGCAGGCGAACAGGCCGAACAGCGCGGCTTGGAATGCATTGATTGCCATGCTTTCCCCTTTCTTTATTCCTCAGCCCCTTTCACCAAGGGCTGTAGATACCAAAATGCGGCTGGCGCCTAACTAGAAGCCAAACTGACCGCGGAACTTGGGCCACTCACCGATGGACTTCTCCTTGATAAGGGCGAACTCGACCGTGTAGCCGGCGTTGGTGAGATCCTCGAGCGCCTGGGCCTCTTCCTGCGTGATCGACTGGTTGTTGCCGAGCTTGGTGGTGCCGGGACGATCGTTGCAGGGACCGACGATGATGCGGTCCATGCCGGGCTTAAAGCCAAAATCGACGAGAAGTTCCTTCATGTCGAGCGGGTTCTTGGTGATCAGGAAGTACTTGGTGTCGGACTTGAGAACCTTCTCGGAGACCTCCTTAAAGTGCTCCTTGGTCCACACGAACGTCTTCTTGCCCGAGGCACTCTTGTAGGCCTCCTTGAGCACGGGGTTGGACGCTGCAGCGTCGTTGACGGCGATAAGACCGTCGCAGGGATACTCGAGGGCCCAACGGGTAACGGTCTGTCCATGGATCATACGGTCGTCAATACGGATGAACGAAATCATGCGTTCTCCCTTTCTTTATCACCGGGGGTCTTTCCTCTTAACCCCCGCTCCATCACAAAAATTTGGGCGGATGCGCTGCCTAGATGTCGTCGTCCTCGTCATCGGCGTCATCGGTCGGGACAACGAGCTCGGACATACCGTTCTTGCCCTCCTGCAGCATCATCTGCTTGAGGGAATCCAGGTCCATGGTGGCAAGCCCCATCATGGCGGTCATAGCCATGGGCAGATTCATACCGCCGAAGGCAATGGTGTGGGCGAGCAGGCCCTTCTCGGCCAGCGTGTTCATGGCATTGGTGAGCGGCGATCCGCCCAGGATGTCACCAAGCAGGACAACCTCGTCATCGGCGGTAACGGGAGCGAGCATCGCCTTGACGTTCTCGACATACTCGTCAGCGCCCATGCCGTCCACGAGACTCGTCGACAAGATGTTCGGGGCGTCATTGCCGAGCATCTTGAGGACACTGTGCAGTCCGGGAGCGAGCGTTCCGTGACTGACCATTACCAGATACCGCATGCGGTCTCCTCTCGACCTGCCGTGTGTCGCACGGCTTTGCTTTTTGCTGAGATTATTGTTGCGCCGGGGCATGTTCGGTACAAGAAAATAGTTGCGAACGGCAACTATTCATCGGTTAACGGTAGCAACTATTTTTGTGCCTAAATTATTTTTTCTTCTAATTATTTTTAAAATAGCAGGTAGATTGTCTGATAAATGTTTTATGTTCCTTATGCACCATACATACCAGCAAGAATCGGGCCTGGCATCTCCGGTTTGCCCCGCAGTGTCAGACCATGTCACGTACGCCCACGACATGGAGGTACCCCATGGATATGATCTCGTTTCTCGCCTCCGAACCCTTCGACCGCAGCGGTGATACGCCGCTCTATGTCCAACTTAAACATCGAATCGCCCTGCTTATCGCCAGCCAGGCGTTCGACACCAAGACGCCGCTGCCACGCGAGCTCGAAATCTGTGAACGGCTAGAGTTATCGCGCGCGACCGTGCGCCGTTGCTTCCAAGATCTCGTCATCGAGGGGCGCGTGGTGCGCAAACGTGGGCAGGGCACGTTCATCAAACCCCAAACCTCAGCACCCGGCATCGACCTGGCCCTGAATTTCAGCGCGCGGATGCGCGAAGCGGGACGGGTTCCGAGCTCGCAGATTCTCGCCTTTTCAAGCATACCGGCCGTCCGCGGCATCGCCTCTGGGCTCAAAGTGCCCGAAGGGACACCCGTCTGGGAGATTCGCCGCCTGCGTCTCGCCAACGACAAACCCATGGAGCTCAACTACGTCTATATCCTCGTGTCACTTTGCCCCGAGCTCACACGCAAAGACGTGGATGGCTCGCTCTACGCCTACATCGCGGAAAAGACCGGCATCCTGCCCGCAAGCGTCGATGCCGTCTACGAGACGGTCAACCTCGACAAGCATGAGGCGCGCCTTTTGGGACAGAACACCGGTAAGGCGGCGATGCGCATCGTGCGTTCGACCTACGACAAGACGGGAACCCCGTTCGAGGTAGGCGTGCTCATCAGCTGCGACGGTCAGGCAAAGCTACACGTGCACATCGCCGCCGACAAAACAACCTTCACCGCCACAGCCCAATAAATCCAAAACGTGGGCTCCGCCGTTCGAACGAACGGCGGAGCCCACACTCACTTTCTTTTTCAGCCCTAGTCATCGCGCAAAGCCCCTTCGGCAGCACACGGTGCAGCCGAGTCACCGTAGGCCGGGGCGGGAGGCGGTCCTTTCTCTCGGATAACTTCGCGAAGCCCAGTTTCCGAGAGAAAGTGTCCGGCTGCCGCCCCGACCGACCAGGTCACATTACACCGTGTGCTGCGGCAGGTCCTGCAGGGCGATGACGTCCATGCCCATGTCGTTGGCGCTGCCGTGACCCTGCTGGTCCTCGCGCACCGCCTCGATGGCACTCACATACGTGTTAGCGGCAGACATCGCGGTCACGCAGGTCACGCCGCGGCGCACCGCCTCGGTACGCAGCAGATAGCCGTCGCCACGCGAGCCTGGACCGTACGGCGTGTTGATGATCACCGCAATCTTGCCATCGGCGATGAGATCGCCGATGTTGGGGCGCTCGCCGTCGTGCGGGCCGCTGATCTTTTCCACGATCTCGCACGTCACGTTGCCTCCACGCAGCACGCGCGCCGTACCCTCGGTAGAGCAGATGTCAAAGCCCAGGTAGCGCAGGATGCGGGCGACCGAAAGGATATGGCGCTTGTCGCGGTCGCACACGCTGATGAACACCTTGCCGACGCTCGGGTCGGGCAACTTGTAGTCAATCGCCAGCTGCGTCTTGGCGTATGCCTCGGGATAGCTCTTGGCGATACCCATGACCTCGCCCGTCGACTTCATCTCGGGCCCCAGGATGACGTCGGCACCGGGGAAACGGCCCCAGGGCATAACGGCTTCCTTCATGCAGAACCAGTCCAGCTGACGCTCATCGCTCGGCAGGCCCAAGCTCGCGATGGAATCGCCCGCCATGATACGCGCCGCGCACTTGGCCAGCGGCACGCCGGTGGCCTTGGAGATAAACGGCACGGTACGGCTGGCACGCGGGTTGGCCTCGATCACGTAGACGGTCTCGCCCTTGATGGCATACTGCACGTTGACCAGGCCGCGTACGCCCAGCGCCATCGCGATGCGGCGCGTGGTCTCGCGGAGCTTCGCCTGCAGGCTCTCGCTAAAGCTAAACGGCGGAATGCAGGTCGCAGAGTCGCCGGAGTGAATACCGGCCTCCTCAATATGCTCCAGGATGCCGCCGATGTAGACCTCTTCGCCGTCGCACAGGGCATCGACATCGGACTCAATCGCACCCTCCAGGAAGCGGTCGAGGTACACCGGGTAGTCGGGGCTAATGCGCGCAGCCTCGGCCATGTAATCGCGTAGATGCCCGGCATCGTAGGCGATCATCATGCCGCGGCCACCCAGCACGTAGCTCGGACGCACCAGCAGCGGGTAGCCGATGTGCGCGGCCACGGCCTCGGCCTCCTCAAACGAGGTGGCCTGACCCGCCGGCGGGTACATAATGCCCAGCTTGTCGAGTAGGGCGGCAAAGCGCTCGCGGTCCTCGGCAAAGTCGATGGCGTCGGGCTTTGTGCCCATAATGTTGACGCCGCTCTCCTCGAGCATGCGCGCCAGTTTAAGCGGGGTCTGGCCGCCGAGCGTCACCACGACGCCGTCGGGGCGCTCGACATCGATAACGTCCATGACGTCCTCGTAGGTGAGCGGCTCAAAGTACAGACGGTCGGACGTGTCATAGTCGGTCGAGACGGTCTCGGGATTGCAGTTGACCATGATGGTCTCGAAGCCGCGGGCCGCCAGCGCGTAGCTCGCGTGCACGCAGCAGTAATCGAACTCGATACCCTGGCCAATGCGGTTGGGGCCGGCGCCCAGGATCATCGCCTTGGGCTTGTCCGCCGGCGTGGTCTCGTCGGGAGCCACGCACTTCTTGGCATCCGGGCTCGTGCGGTAGATGTTCTCGTACGTCTTGTAGTGGTACTCCGTGGCGCTCGAAAACTCCGCAGCGCAGGTATCGACCGTCTTCATGCTGGGAACCACGCCCAGACCCTTGCGATAGGCGCGCACAAAGCGCTCGTCCGAGCCGGTCAGCGCGGCAATCTCGGCGTCGCTCGTGCCGTACTGCTTGAGCAGGCGCATCGCGTCGGCGTCGATATCCTCCACACGCAGGCCGCGGATGCTCTCCTGGACCTGCACCATGTCGTTGATACGGTTGAGGTACCACGGATCGATACCGCAGATGGCATGGATGTGGGCGATGTCCCAGCCACGGCGCAGGGCCTCGACCACAAAGAAGATGCGGTGCTCGGTCGGGGTTGCCACGGCCTGAGCGAGCTCATCGTCGCTCAGCTTGTCGGCACCCTCCTTGCCACCGGCGCAGATGCCCTGGTGACCGTCCTCCAGTGAGCGCATGGCCTTGCCGAAGGCCTCCTCAAAGGTGCGGCCGATCGCCATAATCTCGCCCACGGCCTTCATGCGCGTGGTGAGCGTGGGGTCGGTACCCTTAAACTTCTCGAAGGCAAAGCGCGGCACCTTGACCACACAGTAGTCGATCGTGGGCTCAAAGCAGGCGGGCGTTGCCTTGGTGATGTCGTTGACGATCTCGTCGAGCGTGTAGCCCACGGCCAGGCGAGCGGCGGCCTTGGCGATGGGGAAGCCCGTGGCCTTGGAGGCCAGTGCGGACGAACGGCTCACGCGCGGGTTCATCTCGATGACGATCAGACGGCCGGTCTGGGGGTTCACGGCAAACTGCACGTTGGAGCCGCCGGTCTCGACGCCAATCTTCTCCAGAATGGCGAGCGACGCGACACGCATGCGCTGGTACTCAAGGTCGGAGAGGGTCTGCGCTGGCGCCACGGTGATGGAGTCGCCGGTGTGCACGCCCATGGGGTCGAGGTTCTCGATGGAGCACACGATGATGCCGTTGCCGGCGTGGTCGCGCATGACCTCCATCTCATACTCTTTCCAACCCTCGATGGACTCCTCGACCAGCACCTCATGGGCAGGCGAGAGCTCAAGGCCCTGGCTCACGATGGAGACGAGCTCCTCGTGGGTATGCGCGATGCCGCCGCCGGCGCCACCGAGGGTAAAGCTCGGACGCAGTACGCAGGGATATCCCACGCGCTCGGCGATAGCCTCGGCGTCGGCCACGCTGTAGGCATAGCCCGAGCGCGCGACCTCCAGGCCGATCTCGGCCATGGCCTCGTTAAAGAGTTTGCGGTCCTCGCCGCGCTCGATAGCGGCCAGGTCGCAGCCGATCATCTCGACGCCGTACTTGTCGAGCGTGCCGTCCTTTGCCAGCTCGACGGCGGCGTTCAGACCGGTCTGGCCGCCCAGCGTGGGCAGCAGCGCGTCCGGGCGCTCTTTCTTGATCACGCGCTCGATAAACTCGGCGGTGATAGGCTCAACATAGGTGCGGTCGGCCAAGCCCGGGTCGGTCATGATGGTCGCCGGATTGGAGTTGACCAGGATGACCTCAAAGCCATCCTCCTTGAGCACCTTGCAGGCCTGGGCGCCGGAGTAGTCGAACTCGCAGGCCTGGCCAATAACGATGGGGCCCGAACCAATAACGAGGATGCGCTTGATGTCAGTACGTTTAGGCATGTTAGTTCTCCTCGGTCGCAGCGTTCTCGGACTCGGCGAAATTCCAGCCGGCGAGGCGGTCCTTCGCGGTGTCGATGTCCAGGTAGTTCTCCTCGCCGTCCATGAGTCGCGTAAAGGCGGTAAAGAGATAGTGGGCATCGGTGGGGCCGGGCGAAGCCTCGGGGTGGTACTGGACCGAGAAACACGGGGCGTCGAGCAGCTGGATGCCCTCGGCGGTGCCGTCGTTGAGGTTCACATGTGTCAGGCGAATGCGACCAAAGCGCTCGTTCATCACGACCGGCGCGACGCCGCGACGCACCCAGGCGCGCAGGTCGCCATCGGCCGCATGCTCGGTTTCGCCGCCGGAAAGCTCCGGAATCAGTTTGCCCAGACTGGGGAACAGCAGGCCAAAGCCGTGGTTTTGCGCGGTGATCTCCACGCGACGGCTCACCAGATTCATAACCGGCTGGTTACCGCCACGGTGACCGAATTTAAGCTTTTCCATTTGGGCGCCGCAGGCCAAGCTGATCATCTGGTGACCCAGGCAAATACCAAAGACCGGCACCTTGCCGATCAGCTGCTGCACCTGCTCGTAGGTCTCCACCACGGCATCGGGGTCGCCGGGGCCGTTGGACAAAAAGACGCCATCAGGATTCATGTCGAGCACCTGCTGGGCGGGCGTATCCCACGGCACGACGGTGAGGTCGCAGCCGGCACGGACCAGGCCCTCCAGAATACCGCGCTTCACACCGCAGTCGTAGGCGACCACTTTGTGACGGGCAGGAGCGGCAGCCACAAGCGCAAAGCCATGCGTGGCAGGCAGGTCGGCGGCCACAAGCTCGTGAGGCGCGGGACAGCTCACGGTCTTGACCAGGTTCTCGCCCACCAGCGTGGGCGCTGCGTCCAGACGCTCGGCGAGCTCGTCGACGTCGAAGATCTCTGTCGAGATAATGCCCATCTTGGAACCATTGTCGCGCAGATGGCGCACCAGAGCGCGGGTGTCGACACCCTCGATAGCGACGATGCCGTGAGCGCGCAGGTACTCCGGCACGCTGACGGCCGAGCGCCAGTTAGAAGGCGTGGCGCACATGTCGCGAACGATCATGCCGCGCATAGCCGGAGCGCTCGCAGGGCGCACGGCGTCGCCGGGGAAGGCCGACTGGACATCGGTCTCGTCGATACCGTAATTGCCGATCTGCGGATAGGTCATGGTTACAATTTGGCCGGCATAACTCGGGTCGGTCATGACCTCAAAGTAGCCCTCAAGCGAGGTGTTGAAGCAGACTTCGCCGGTCGCGGTGCCCTCGGCGCCGCATGCACGTCCATAAAAAATGGTCCCATCCTCAAGATACAGGATACAGGGACCGCAGGCGCCCTTGCTGGTTTTGGCCAGCATACGCTGGCAAAGCTCGCTGGGCGCGAAGGTGCGGGCGGCAGCGCCCGCGGTATGGTTGTTCGCCATAATTCTCCTTCCCGGTCTCACAGGACCGGCTTAAAGGTGTGTAGTTAGGCCTCGCGGTATTGTAACCGCAAGCATGCCTCATGGCGTTAATTTCATCGAAATGTTTACGAAATGATAATTATGACTTTCTATGCATAATGATTTTTTAATCCCCGTCCCGGAAAAATCATCCCGCGGGGCTTGTGGCTCACGCGGGATGATGGCGTCTTATTTTATCTTGTCCTGCTCCAGCAGTTCGGACGGTGTGCGATCGGGCTTGCCGCCGCGGAAAATCTCGCGGCCATGCAGACGATGCTCCAGGTCACGTTCGGCCTTTTCCTCGTCAATCTTGGTCTGGCTCACCACCGGGTCCTCAATCAACGACGACACCGAGTTCACCTGCTTCTGAATGCGCTCGGCGATGGTGTCATCCATACTCACGATGCGCATCTTCCAGTCGATACTCGTAGCGTTGGATGAGCTCTTGGTCCACACGAACGTCAGGATGGCGCTCTGGTGGCCCTGGGCGGGAAACATGCCAAAGAAGGAATCGTGCTGAATGTTGCTATCCTCGTCGATATAGGCGTGAACGTTATACACCACGCGGTCGATCTTATCGTTGAGCAACGCGTTGGTCGCAAGCGCCGCGGCCTGAATCTGCCCGTTGGACAGCAGCTCGAGCTCGTTGGCAGACGATGTGTCCAACACCGTCACCTCGACCGTGCCCGTACGCTCATCGGCTTCATCGACGGTAAAGTCGAGCGGGAACTGCGTAAAGCCGTTGCCCCACTCAAGGCCGCCCTTCAGCGCCGTCGAAACGGTATCGACCGAAACGCTCTCGGACAGGTTGGCGGTGTTCAGGCGACGCATCACGCCGTAGCCAATCTGCATGCCCACAATCAGCACCAAGATGCCAATGACCACGGCCATCGCGGTCTTCGTAATGGTATGACTCACCTGCGAACCCGAAGGATCATCCTCGGACAGCGGGTCGATATGTTTTGCCTGGCTCGCGCGGTCCTCGCTGCGCAGCTGCGCTAGCGCCGCTTTGTCACCGCGCTTGGCCGCAGCCTCCTTCTCACGCATGCGCTCGGTTCGCTTTTTGGCAAGCGTGGGATCCAAGACACCGGATGCATCGATTTCGGAGAATAACTCCGTCACTTCTTCCGGAGTCAAAGGGTTCTTGTCAGCCATAAACTTCCTGTCATATCAATCAGTCGAGCTCGTGCGCACGCGCACCTTCGAACTGCATTCGATAGTAACGGGCATAGGTGCCGCCACGGGCGAGAAGCTGTTCATGCGTGCCACGTTCCACAACGCGACCATGCTCAACGGTCGCAATCTCATCGGCGTGTTTAATGGTCGAGAGACGGTGGGCGATGATGATTGTGGTACGGCCGCGTGCCAGCTCTTCGAGCGACTCCTGGACCGCCTCCTCGCTCTCGTTATCCAAAGCACTCGTCGCCTCGTCCAAAATCAGGATCTTGGGGTTCTTGAGAAACACGCGCGCAATGGCAACGCGTTGCTTCTGTCCGCCCGAAAGACGGCTGCCACGCTCGCCCACGACCGTGTCATAACCCTGTGGAAGCGACTCGATAAAGGCATCGATGTTGGCGCGACGGGCGGCCTCGGCGATCTCTCCTGCCGTAGCGCCCGGCTTGCCGTAGGCGATGTTCTCGCCAATCGTGCCGTCAAACAGATAGACATCCTGCTGCACCAGGCCGATGGCGCGACGCAGGCTCTGCTGCGTCACATCGCGCACGTCCTGGCCGTCGATGCTAATGGATCCGGCAGCCACGTCATAAAAGCGCGGCAGCAGCGAACAGGTCGTGGACTTGCCGCCGCCCGAAGGGCCAACCAAAGCGATGGTCTGCCCAGGCTTGATGGACAGATTCATATGGTCGATAACGGGACGCTCTTCGGCATCGCCCTCGCCCAGCTCAACGTCCTCGTAGTTAAAGCACACGTCGTGATACTCCACGGCGCCGGCAGTCACCTGCAGATCCGTAGCGCCCGGCTTGTCCTGGATATCCGGCGCGGTCGAGAGCACCTCGTCCATGCGCTTAAAGCCGGCGATGGCCTTCTGATACGTTTCGGCCGAATTGACGAGTGTCTCGAGCGGCGTGCAGAACAGCGAAATATAGAGTGCAAAGGTCGCCATATCGACCGCCTGCAGCTGTCCCTGGGCGACCAGCCAGCCGCCCAGCAGCACCACGATCACATAGAGCACACCCGAGAGCAGGCCATACGTCGCGGTATAGACGCCCATGGCGTGATACATGTTCTCCTTGGACGAAAGATAGCGATTGTTGGAGGCGCGGAACTTGAAGCGTTCGGTCTCCTCATTGGCAAAACTCTTGACCACGCGCATGCCCGCCAGCGAATCCTGCAGCTGCGCATTGATGCCGCTGATCTTTTTGCGGTTGTCGCTAAAGACCTCGCGCATGCGCATGTTCTGCCAAAACATGATGACCGCAAACGCCGCCGTCACCACGGCCATGGCGAGCGCCAGCACCGGGGCGATGGTAAAGAGGATCACAAACGAGCCGATAATCTCGATGCCGCAGATGATGATCCACTCGGGCACGTGGTGCGCCGCCTCGCAGATATCGAACAGGTCGTTGACCACGCGGCTCATCATGTCGCCCGAGCTGTTGCGGTCAAAGTACGCAAAGCTAAAGCGCTCATACTGGTCAAACAGGTCCTCGCGCATCTTGGACTCCATACGCGCGCCCATCACGTGACCCCAATAGCTCACAAAATAGCGGCAGGCGCAGCGGGCGGCATACATCAGCACCAAGCCCACCGCAATCATGCCGAGCGCCTGCATAATGACAGCCTGACCCTGAGTAAAGAGCCCACCGGTCAAATTGCGCAGGATAATGGGGAACGCCAGGTCAATGGCGGCAAGCACCAGAGCACAAACAGTATCAGCAACAAAAAGCCCCATCTGGGGCTTGTAGTACGAAAGAAACCTTTTAAACATGCAATCCTCGAAGAGAAATAAATAGCGTGAGAAATCCGGTTGAACCGGTCAGGCTGAAAACAAAGCGTCCCAACAAGCATAACGCCGATGTTCTGGCAGCGTCAGCGAAAACGTCCCTAAGCGAGCAAGGTGCCTTGAAAGAGGAGCGACGCGTACTTCGGTACGCGAGCGGCGATTGAAAGGCAGATTGCCGCTTAGGGGCGTTTGCAGCGTCGACTCGTTACGCGGTTTGGTAAAACCGCGTAACCTAGAGCTCCGCGCCCCCAAGGCGATGCGCGATGCTATCGCAGGCCAAGGCGCCCACGACGGTCTTGGCGTCTTCGATCTTGCCGTCGAGCACGGCGTCGATCAGCTCGTGCAGCGGCACCAGGTCAACGTTGACAAACTCGTCATCGTCGGGGCTGGGCGCATCAAACTCCAGCTTGGTAGCCAAGTAGATGTGAATGATCTCGTCGCAAAAACCGCAGGACGTGACAATCGACGTCAAAAAGCGAATGCGACCGGCCCTAAAGCCCGTCTCCTCGTGTAGCTCGCGCTTAGCGCAATCGAGTGGGTCCTCGCCCGGGTCGAGCTTGCCGGCGGGAATCTCGACCGTCACGCGGTCGATGGCGGTGCGGTACTGACGCACCAGTACGATCTTGCCGCTCTCGGTCAGCGCCACAACGGCCGCCGCACCCGGATGGCGAACGATATCGCGGGCACTGCGGCGACCGTTGGGCAGCTCAACCTCAAGACGGTGGACGTCGAGGATCTTGCCCTTCCAGGCGCACTCCTCCGAAAGAATCTTCTCGTGCAGCTCGGCATCGTGCGGGTCGTCGTCGCCCAGCACCAGCGCCGGCTCGTCAGCGACCTCGCCACCAGGTTCGCCCTCGGCGTGCCCATACATGCGGCTGTCCTCCTCGACGATCTGTGCGTCCACGAGCTCTTCGTTCTTCTCGTCCATCCGTCTCATTCCTCTCGGATTTTAGGCATCCCAGGCGTCGCGGCCGCGCAGCGCACGCAGGCCGATGTCGTGGCGCAGGGTCTTACCCTCAAAATCAATCTTCTCGCAGGCCTCGTAGGCAAGGTTGCGAGCGTTCTCGAACGTGTCGCCCAGAGCGGTCACGGCAAGCACGCGGCCACCATTGGTCACGAGCTGGCCGTCCACCACGGCAGTGCCCGCGTGGTACACGGTCACGTTCTCCATGGCCTCGGCATCGGCAATACCGGTGATGACCTTGCCCTTCTCGTAGCTGCCGGGATAGCCCGCACTCGTCAGGACAACGGCCACGGCCCACTCGTCACGCCAGTCGAGCTCAATCTGATCGAGCTCGCAGTTGGCGCAGGCCAGCATGACCTCGACCAGGTCGTTCTTAAGGCGCGGGAGCACGACCTGCGTCTCGGGGTCGCCAAAGCGGGCGTTGAACTCCAGCACCTTGGGGCCGGCGGGGGTGAGCATAAAGCCGCCATACAGGCAGCCGCGGTAGTCGATGCCCTCGGCAGCAAGCTCGGCAACGGTCTGCTCCATGACCGCCACCATGGTGGCGTGCTCCTCGTCGGTCACGATGGGCACCGGGCTGTAGACGCCCATGCCGCCGGTGTTGGGACCCTTGTCGCCCTCGAGCGCGCGCTTGTGGTCCTGCGAGGTGGCCATGGGGCGCACGGTCTTGCCGTCGGTAAAGGCCAAAAGCGAGCACTCGGGGCCGGTCAGCATCTCCTCGATAACCACGGTGTTGCCGGCATCGCCAAAGGTGCCGCCAAAGCACTCGCGCACGGCCTCCTCGGCCTGCTCAAGTTCGATCGCCACGATGACGCCCTTGCCCGCGGCAAGGCCGTCGGCCTTGACGACCAGCGGGGCGCCCTGCTCGCGCACGTAGGCGAGAGCCGAAGCCTCGTCGGTAAACGAGCCGTAGGCTGCCGTCGGAATGCCCGCGCGCTCCATGAGCTGCTTGGAGAACAGCTTGGAGCCCTCCATCTGGGCGCCCTCGGCACCCGGGCCAAAGCAGAGAATACCTGCCGCGCGCACGGCGTCGGCCACGCCCGCCACGAGCGGAGCCTCGGGGCCAATTACCACGAGTCCGCATCCGTGGCTCTGCGCAAACGCCGCCACGGCCGCAGGATCGCAGTCGTCGAGAACAACGTTCTCGCCGCAGCTCGCGGTGCCGCCGTTGCCCGGCGCGATGTAGAGCTTGCCGGCGCGCGGTGATGCCGCGAGCTTAGCTGCCAAAGCATGCTCACGGCCGCCGCTGCCCAACAACAGGATGTCGATGGTTTGAGTGTCCGCCTTCAAGGGTGCCTCCTCTATGGATGAATGGCCCGCTCCGCGCGAGCCCTTTGCAAGCAAATATACCCCTCGGCCGCCCGTCCGGGCTGCAAAGGGGTATATCGCAATAACCAAATAGTCCCGATTACTTCCAGAATCGGTTGATGATCTGCTCGCGACCAGCGCCAACGCCAATAAACGTCACGCGGGTGTGTGCCAGATCCTCGATAAACGCCACGTAGTCCTGAGCCTCTTGCGGCAGCTCATCAAAGCTGCGGCAACCGGTGATGTCGCACTTCCAGCCGGGGAGTTCCTCGTAGATGGGCTTGGCATGCTCAAAGCGCACCTGATGCTCGGGCACGCTGGTGTAGCGCTCGCCATCGACGTCGTAGGCCACGCACACCTTGATGGTGTCGAAGGCCGAAAGCACGTCGAGCTTGGTCACGGCGATGTCGGTGAGGCCGTTGACGCGCGAGGCATAGTTGGCGATAGGGCCGTCAAACCAGCCGCAACGACGACGGCGACCGGTGGTCACGCCGTACTCATAGCCCTCCTCGGTCAGCGTGTGGCCGGCCTCGGACTCATAGGAAAGCTCGGTGGGCATGGGGCCCGAACCGACGCGGGTGATATAGGCCTTCATGACGCCCAGCACGCGGTCGACGTTCTTCATGCCCACGCCAGAACCGGTGATGGCGCCGCCGGCGGTGCAGTTGGAAGACGTCACGTACGGATAGGTGCCGTGATCGATGTCGAGCAGCGTCGCCTGGGCGCCCTCAAACAGCAGGTCCTTGCCCTCATCGATCATGTTGTTGAGCAGCAGGCTCGTCTCGGTGATGTAGGGACGCAGGCGCTCGGCCATGGGCAGGTACTCGTCGCAAATCTGGTCCACGGTGTAGGTGGGCAGGTTGTAGATGAGCTCGAGCTCGGGGTTCACGCGGGCAAGAGCGGTCTCCAGCTTGTCGCGGAACAGTGCCTCGTCCAGCATGTCCTGCATGCGCAGGCCGATGCGGGCCATCTTATCCTGGTAGCACGGACCGATGCCGCGCTTGGTGGTACCGATGTTCTTCTTGCCGAGCTTCTGCTCAAAGGCGCCATCCAGATCGATGTGGTACGGCATGATGACATGCGCATTGCCGCTAATCTTGAGGTTCTTGGTGGTGATGCCGTCGGCCTCGAACATGTCGATCTCCTCAAGGACAACCTTGGGGTTGACGACGCAGCCGTTACCGATCACCGACACGTGGTCGGAATACATGATGCCGGAGGGCACCTGGTGCAGGCCGTACTTCTTGCCGTTGACGACGATGGTGTGGCCGGCGTTGTTGCCGCCCGAGTAGCGCACGACGGCATCGAAGTCGCCGGCGACCAGGTCGCAAATCTTACCCTTGCCCTCATCGCCCCACTGGGCACCGACCAAAACGGTTGACGGCATGTTTACTCCTTACATTCATGGACTGTCTACGCGCCACGCCGGCACGCAGAAGCACAAAACATTCCCAGTATACCCGTGCAACGGGCGCCTGTCCTACTCCTCGGCATGTGCCCCATCAAGCTCATAGAACTTGGTGGATGCCGGCAGGAACATCAGGTCGACGTCGCCGATCGGGCCCGAACGGTTCTTGGCCACGACGATACGCGTAACGCCCTCGTCGGGTCGATCGTCGCGCGAGGCTTCGGCCTCGTCGGCGGAGCGGTCCAAGAACATAACGATATCGGCGTCCTGCTCGATGGAGCCCGATTCACGAAGGTCGGAAAGCTGCGGGCGCTTGCCGGTACGGGATTCGACCTGACGCGAGAGCTGCGACAGCGCAATGAGCGGGATCTTGAGCTCCTTGGCCATGATCTTCAGACCACGCGACATCTCGGAGACCTCGACGGTACGGCTCTCGGAGCGGCGTCCCGGCGGAGGACTCACCAGCTGCAGGTAGTCCAGGATGATGATGGCCTTCTCCTTGTTGTGGAGCATGCGGCGGCTCTTGGCGCGAATCTCGGTCACTGTGGTGCCAGGCGTATCGTCAATCAGAATATCGAGCTTGGACAAGGTCTGCGTGGCCTCGTTGATATTGGCCCACTGCTCGGGGCTAATGCGGCCCATGCGGAAGTCACTGATCGAGATCATGGCGTAGGCGCAAATCAGGCGCTGGGCAATTTCCTTGCCCGACATCTCCAGCGAGAAGAAGCCGACGGTATAACCGGCAGCGGCAGCGTTGAGCGCCAGATTCAGGGCGAACGACGTCTTACCCACAGCAGGGCGGGCGCCGATGATGATGAGCTGACCCTCGCGGAAACCCATGAGCATGCGGTCGAGCGATGGGAAACCCGTGGGCACGCCCGCAGCCTGGCCACCGGCCTGGCACACTTCCTCGGCCTCGTTATAGGCCTCGACCATAAACTCGGTCAGCGTCTTGTAGCTCGACTTAACCTCGCGCGCCGTGACCTTGAGCAGCTTGCTCTCGGCTAGCTCCACGACCTCTTTGGTGTCGGTGGGGGCGTTATATGCCAGCGCGTTGATCTCGTTGGTGGCGCCGATCAGCTCACGCAGCATCGAATCGCGGCGAACGATGGCGGCATGGTGCTGCCAGTTCACGAGCGAAAGGGTCTGACCCATCAACTCCAAAATGTAGGCCTCGCCGCCCACGGCATCAAGCTTGTTGATGCTTCGCAGGTAATCGATCAGCGAGATGGAGTCGATGGGAATGCGGCTGTTGTACATATCGACCATCGCGGTATAGATGGTCTTATGAATGGGCCGGTAGAAGTCATCGGGCTGCAGCTCGACCTGCGCCTCTTCGACCACCTCGGGCGATAGCAGCATAGCGGCCAGCACATTGGCCTCTGCATCTTGGTTTTGGGGAAGACCCAACTTTGAGCCGCGGTCCTCAACCGTCAGCCCGGCCTCCCTATCGTCATACGCCATGAGCATCCTCATTCATATCGCTTGCGAGCATCCATAGTATCAGCCACGGTCCCAAAACGCGCCGCGCGCCGCCAATCATCACCGAACCAAACGGATGAACGGTCCTGTATATAGGACTTCGACGCAACGTTCACCATGACACTCACTCAGCGCAAAAAACAAAAGGGCGCCCTGGTTTCCCAGAGCGCCCTTCTTAGAACAAGATTGTTGCGTTGCAGCAAATGCTACTCGGCAGCAGCCTCAGTCTCGACCTCGGCGGTCTCGGCCTCGGCGACCTCAGCGGCCTCCTCGACCTCAGCCTCGGCAGCGAGCTCCTCGGCGGTAACGCCGACGAGAACGACAACCTCGGCCTTGATCTCGCGGTACAGCGAGATGGCAACGGTGTGGGCACCGGCAACCTTGATGGGCTTACCGAGTTCGACGCGCTTGCGGTCGATGTCCATACCGAGCTGAGCCTTGATGGCGTCAGCGATCATAGCGGCGGTAACGGAGCCAAAGAGGATGCCCTCGTCGCCGACCTTGACGTCAACGGTGACCGTCTTGCCCTCGAAGGCAGCCTTGGTCTCGTTGGCGGTAGCCAGACGGACGGCCTCGCGCTTGGCGATGTTGTTGCGACGCTCGTCAAGCTGCTTGAGGTTGCCCTTGGTGGCGGCAACAGCGAGCTTCTTGGGGAACAGGAAGTTCTCAGCGTAACCCTGAGCGACCTCTACGACGTCACCCTCGCCGCCCTTGCCCTTGATCTCATCGAGAAGAATAACCTTCATGATGCGTCTCCCTTCTTAGCCGCGGTCGCGGTTGCCACGAGAGGAAACCACGGGGACGGTGTACGGCAGGAGTGCCATCTCGCGGGCGCGCTTGATGGCATTGGCGATGTCATGCTGATGCTGCGTGCAAGCGCCAGTGACGCGACGGGGCTTGATCTTGCCACGGTCGGTCATGTACTTACGGAGAAGCTGAGTGTCCTTATAGTCGATGAACTCAGTGTTCTCCTTGCAGAACTGGCAGTACTTACGACGCGGCTGACGTGCAGAAATATCATTAGCCATGTCAAAATACCTTTCATTTGGCAACTTCGGCGAACCGAAGCCGCCTCTCACTCAAAAATAGGTGAACAACCCTTAGAACGGGATGTCCTCATCGTAGACGTCGACCGCGGGCGGCGTAGCCACCGGTGCGGCAGGACGTGCTGCGGGCGCGGGAGCTGCGGGGGCGTAACCGCCCTGATCGTAGCCACCCTGGCCACCACGGGAGCTCATAAACTCGATCTCATCGACGATGACCTCAAGCTTGCTCCGGCGCTGGCCGTCGCGCTCCCAAGAGCTGTAGCGCAGCTTGCCCTCGATCGCGACCTTGTTTCCCTTTGCCAGGAAACGGCTCACGGCCTCGGCGCGGGTGCCGAACATGGTGCAGTCGACAAAGTTGGGATAGTCCTCCCACTCGCCAGTCTGCGCGTTGCGGCGACGATCGTTCACGGCGACGCCAAAGGACAGAACCTGGGTTCCGCCGGCGGTGGCGCGCAGCTCGGGATCGCGGGTGAGGTTACCGGTGATGTTCACTCGATTGATGCTCATAACTCACTACTTCCTCTTGGGGCACAAGCCCAGTCCAAAACGACAGTCTTACTCCTGGTCGTCACGACGGACGATCATGTGGCGGACCACAGCGTCGGTGATGCGCAGGACGCGATCAAGCTCGGCGATCTGGGTAGGATCTGCGTGGAAGTTGATGAGGGTGTAGTCACCATCGGTGAGGTCGTTGATCTCGTAGGCGAGCTTGCGCTTGCCCCACTCGTCAACGGAGTCGACCTTGCCAGCGCCCTCAGCGATCGTGGTATCGATACGCTTCATAACAGCGAGACGAGTCTCGGGGTCGAGCGACGGGTCAACAAAGAACAGCAGTTCATAAGCCTTCATATTGTCACCTCCTCTGGGCAAATGTGGCTTCAGGTCGTGAAGGTGCGCCTGAAGCAGGAAAAGACTTGGTAATAATATCTTTCAACCTCCTAGGCCGCAAGAATATGCAGCTACAACCTCATGACCTCCACATATGCCCATATTCGCACGACGTTTCATGCGCATTCCAACCAAATGCCGACCAAGAGCTTGACGGATTTGTGGACAAGATACGGTGCCGCGGGGACAAGCTGAGCCAAGCCGCAGGTTAACGGGCACAAGGCTGTGGTCGCAAAATGCATACCAGTGGCCCACAGCACCACCCAAAGATTTTTAAATTCATTGCCAAGTCGCTTATGAATACCCTTTTTTGAACAATTGAGTTGATCAACCACGCTGGTCGGAAGCCGTTTTTTGGCACTTTAAACCCCACTGCAACGTCAAGCGCGGCAAGGCGTTTTAAAAAATGCCAACTTTTCTGTTTGCACTTTGCGATTCCTCGTGTATACTGACTTTCGCATTTAACGGAGAGTTGTCCGAGTGGCCGAAGGAGCACGATTGGAAATCGTGTAGGCGTCAAAAGCGTCTCCAGGGTTCAAATCCCTGACTCTCCGCCAGTTAATTCCAAAGCAGGCCTTCGAGCCTGCTTTGTTTTTACCCCACGCGGAGGGGTGGCAGAGTGGTTGAATGCGGCGGTCTCGAAAACCGTTTGGCCTGTATAAGGTCACGAGGGTTCGAATCCCTCCTCCTCCGCCATTTTGGTTGAGAAAGCTCCCGAAAACGGGGGCTTTTTTGTTTAGAGTCCCTTACAAACAAATACGGCGGAGGAGGAGGGATTCGAACCCGTCAGGACGCGGAGCGTAAAGAAAACGCGCCAGTGGCGCGTTTTTAGCGCAGCGCGGTCGGCATAAGCCGACCGAATAAATTTTGAGCTCCGCTCAAAATTTGGACATCCCTCCTATTCAGCCACGTCCCCCATTGCTTTCGATTTCACCTTGAATCTCAAACATGTACATCACCCTCCAAAAACAACATTTTTCGGCATCTTTGGAGGCTGATGTACATGTTTGGTACCCATGACCGTTCCCAGTCCCTACCGTTTGCCGAGCAATAGGGTCTCAATCGCCGCCAACCATGTACTATGTACGGGCATTGTTCAAACCCGAGAATCAAAGGACCTCATCTTGCCCGTCGTCGCCGCTATGACTGTTACTTCACACGCCTCGGATGCCATGGTCGCTATCCCATTTTGGCTCGAGATGTTCGCCGTTGTCGCGGCATCGATCTCGGGCGTGCTGGTCGCTCGCGAGCACAAGCTCGACCTGGTGGGCGCGGTCGCGCTCGCGGTGGTCTGCGGTCTGGGCGGCGGTCTTTTGCGCGATATGACGCTCCAGGTCGGCAACGTCTACATCCTCAACCAGCCCATGGCACTACCGCTCTCCATCGCCACAGCCGCCATCATCTATATCTTCCCGGCAATCGTCGATAAGCCCGAAAAACTCATTCCCCTGCTCGACATCATCTCGGTCGGCATCTATGCAGCAACCGGCGCGGACAAGGCGTTGGTGTACGGATTTGCGCCCGCCGTATGTATCATGATGGGCTTCTTTACCGCCGTGGGCGGCGGCATGCTGCGCGACGGCTTTATGGGCGTGGTCCCGGGCATTTTCCAACGCACCAACTTCTATGCCATCGCGGCCATCGCCGGATCGGCAAGCTATGTAGCCCTCGTCATGAGCGGCCTCATGAGCAATGTTGCCGCGCTGGTCGTATGCGTTGTGGTGACCATGGGGCTGCGTTGGCTATCACTGCGCTTTGACATTAAAAGCCCTACCGAGGAAGACATCGCGCGCTTTTTGCACCGTAAAAAGTAGGTAGCACAGCACAACCCCTCGAAATGCAACCGAGAGATTCTTTTAGAGCGCCCGCGCGTTGGGTACCCTGTTAGATACCTGTCGAGTATCTAACGAAGGATTCACTATGCCTTGCAACCAAGTACCGTCGATCCGGCGCCACAAAGCGCAGGCCCGCATCACCATCCTATTCGCGCTGATTGCGCTCGCGCTCACCGCACTTCCCACGGTGTCGTTCGCCGGCACCGACACCGCGGGAAACGTGCTCGCAACCGAAGTTGACTCAACTCCGTCCGGTATCGAAGGCGACCTGTACTGGGCCGGCCAAAGTCTCAACCTAGACGACGCCTCCATCGGCCGCGATATTATCGCGGCGGGTGAGAACCTGTCGATTCGCGATTGCACCGTAGGCGGCGCCGTTCGTCTGGCGGCACGCACCATCGATATCGCCAAAACCGCAATCGATGGCAGCGTCACGGTGGCCGGCCAGCACGTCGTGCTCAACACCGGCAGCACCGCCAACTGTTTTTACGCGGCAGGCGAAACGGTCGCCCTGCGCGGCTCCGCCAAATCGGCGGCGCTTGCCGGCGACACCGTAACCATCGACGGCACCGTCGATGGCGATGTTGAGGTCTGGGCCGACAAGCTCATCCTGGGTAAAAACGCCCGCATCACCGGCACGGTGAACGCCCACGTCTCACAGGACCCCGAGCGGGCCGAGGGCGCCCAGGTCGGAGCTCTCAAGATCGACCGGACCGAGAACGAGAACACCTCTACGGCCAACGACATTATCGGCGGCATCGTTGCCGCGGCGCTTTCCACCTGCTTTGTCGCCATCCTGCTTGAGCTTGTCTTTCCACGCGCAACCGCCAGCGCTGCCGGCATGCTCCATCAGCGTCCCATGCCGCTGTGGGTAAGTGGTCTTCTGGGCACGGTCGCCGTCGCTCCCGCCGTGCTGCTGCTCATCATCTCGATTGCAGGCCTGTCGCTCGCCGCCGCCCTCATGTGCGGCGTCATCGGCATCGCTTTGGTCTCGGCGGCATTTACGGGCACCGCGGTCGCGCGCATGGTCGGACACAACCAAAACCGCTACGCCATGGCCGCCGTGGGCGGTATCGTCGCGGGCGCACTCACGGCACTTCCTCTTATGGGCAACTTTGTCAGCGGTGTAGCCTTCGTCTTCACGCTCGGCTACGCCATCCAGATCATCTGGCGCAACGCCCACCTCAAGCCGCAGCAGCCGGCTAACACGCCAGGACTCCCCACCGCCTAGCCGCCAACCACCACAAAAGGGCCAGGCACCTTTGTGGTGGCGCAAAGCAACCTGATCCCATTGCACCAAAAAGGGCGCCGACCATTGCGGTCGACGCCCTTTCTTATTGGCAGTTATAAGCCCCAGCGCTTATTTGTTGACCTGGCCGGCGCGGACGGCTGCCTTCTTACGGTCGGTGGCGTTGAGCAGACGCTTGCGCAGGCGGATGTTCTTGGGAGTAATCTCCACCAGCTCGTCGTCGGCGATGTACTCCAGCGCCTCCTCCAGAGAGAAGGTGCGAGGCGGCACCAGCTGCACGGAGATGTCGGAGGTCGAGGAACGCTGGTTGCCCAGGTTCTTGGTACGGGCGATGTTGACGACCATGTCGCCGGCCTTGCTGCGCTCGCCCACGATCATGCCCTCGTAGCACTCGGTGCCCGGCTCAACAAACAGCTGGCCGCGCTCCTGCAGCGTGCCCAGGGCATAGGCAACGGCCTTCTCGGTGGTCATGGAGATCATGGCACCGTTCTGACGGTTGCCGATCTCGCCGGCGTAGGGACCGTACTCCAGGAAGGTGTGGTAGAACACGCCCTCGCCGTGGGTGACGTTCATGATGCGGTTCTTAAGGCCCATGATGCCACGCGTCGGGATCTTAAACTCAAGGTGCGTCACGATGCCCGAGGTATCCATGCTCGTCATGATACCGCCGGAGGTACCGAAGACCTCAACGACCTTGCCCGAGTACTCGTCCGGGCACTCGACGACGGCCTGCTCGACGGGCTCCATCTTGTTGCCGTTCTCGTCCTTCTTAAACAGAACGCGGGGACGGCCGACCTGGAACTCAAAGCCCTCGCGGCGCATGGACTCCATCAGGACGGACAGGTGCAGGATGCCGCGGCCCGAGACCTCGACGCCGCTCTTGTCCTCGAGCTCCTCGATCTTCATGGTCACGTTGTTCTCGGCCTCGTTGAACAGGCGCTCCTTGAGCTGACGGGCGCCCACGATGTCGCCGTCGCGACCGACGAGCGGGGAGGTCGAAGCCTCAAAGACGATGGACAGAGTCGGCGGGTCGATCTCGATGGGCTCGAGCTCAACGGGGTTCTCGGGGTCGGTGTAGACATCGCCGATATCGGTGCGGTCAATACCGACAACGGCGGCAATGTCGCCGGCGCCGACTTCCTGGCACTCGGTGCGGCCCAGGTAGTCGAAGGTAAAGAGCTGCTTGACGGTAGCAGTTGCGCTGGAGCCGTCGTTCTTGACAACCAGGATCTGATCGCCCTGGTGAATGGCGCCGGAATACACGCGACCGATGCCGATGCGGCCGACAAAGTTGGAGTGGTCGATGGTCACGCACTGCATGGCCAGCGGGGCGTTCTCGTCAACCTCGGGGGCGGGCATGTCGTCGATGATCATATCAAGCAGCGGATACATGTCCATGTTGCCGTCGTTGGGGTCAAGACGGGCAAAGCCGTTCATGGCGCTGGCGTAGACCACGTGCTCCATGGCGAACTCGAGCTGGTCGTCGGTGGCACCCAGGTCGGCCATAAGGTCCAGGCAGTCGTTGTAGGCCTTCTCGGGGTTGGCGCCCGGACGATCGATCTTGTTGATAACGATCATGATCTTGAGGCCGGTGTCGATAGCGTGACGCAGCACGAAGCGGGTCTGGGGCATGGGGCCCTCAAAAGCGTCAACCAGCAGCAGGGCGCCGTCGGCCATACGCAGCACGCGCTCGACCTCGCCGCCAAAGTCGGCGTGGCCCGGGGTGTCGATGACGTTGATCTTGACGTCCTTGTACTCGATAGAGATGTTCTTGGCGAGAATCGTAATGCCGCGCTCGCGCTCCTGGTCGTTGGAGTCCAGGACGCGGTCCTCGACCTGCTGGTTGGCACGGAAGGCGTCCGTGGCACGCAGGAGCTTGTCGACCATCGTCGTCTTGCCGTGGTCGACGTGGGCGATGATGGCGATGTTCCTCAGATTGTCTACGCGCATGTAGTTCCCCTATCTTCTATCCATAATATACAAACGGCACGCGTATGCGGCCCGCCCAGCGATACAACGCTCAGCGGGAATATTGAGCCTTTTACCGAAAACTCGTTTATTTTAGCGATTTTAGATAAGAGGGGTTTCCTCACCTGCAGGTTCAGGGTCGCTCCACATAAAACCATCGCCGGCACCCATGCCCTCATACAGCACGTATGCCGAAAAACCGCTCTCGAGCGTGGTTTCGAAGAAGCTCACGAGCAGGGCGTCGTGATAGCCGCCGTCAATTTCGACACAACCGGTGTAGCCGATGGCATAGCGGGCGATGCGGCCCAGGCCCTCGTCCTTAAGACCCATCTTGTGCTCGGAGATAAAGTTGGTGGCCGCCTCGAGGCACGCCTCCTCGCCATCCTCATCGAGCGCCGCCAGATAACGGTTGGAAGCAGCGTCCTCGATCGCCACAACTACACCCGGATTCTCGCCGGCGGCAAGGTCGTCCAAGAACGCACCAATCAGGTCACACACCATGGCGTCGAGCTCGGCGGAGACGTTACCGGCGTCCTGCATATCCTGTGCCATCTTTAGACCTTCCCATCGAGTCTGGCGTCGTTACAGTTCTTGTGCCTCGGCAGCGATCTTGGCGGCAGCGTCGCGGGCGCGCATCATATCCATCGCGCGCTTGTCGAGTACCTTGATCTGGCTGGTCAGCATTACTGCATCGACCACACCCCAGATTACCAAGCCTGTTGAAATCGAAAACCCAAGCGCACCAACTGTACCACGAAGGCGCGAACAGATTGCCGCGACAAGGACGGAGACGACAACCATCTTGATAAACGAGCCGCGGCGCTCGCGAAGCGTGCGGGCCTGCGTCACATAGGCAATGCGAGCCGCCTCAGAAGCCTCCGAGCGCATCTGGGCTTCACGCGCGATGGCGGCCGCTTCAGCCGATACGCGGGTACCCATCAGCGACCTCTCCGCTCGCGTGCCAGACATTTAGAAGTCATCGGGGGAAAGCGTATGGACGAACTCGTCGAACTTCTCGAACTCCTGCTCGTCGTCGACATCCTCGGCGTGGGTGGAAACAGTGCCCAGGCGATTCATGATGTCGTCCTCCACAAACATGGGGGCATTGCTGCGCACGGCAAGGGCAATGGCGTCACTGGGGCGGGCGTCGATCTTGCGCTCGGCGCCATCGGCCAGTACGACGATCGTCGCGTAGAACACCGGCGGCTCGGCGCGAACGATCTCGATGCGCTCGAGCTTGGCGCCCAGGGCGTCAACGGTATCGAGCAGCAGGTCATGGGTAATCGGGCGCTCGGCGCGGCCGCTATCGATGCCGCGGCTGATGGCAGCAGCTTCAAACGAACCAGTCTGAATGGAAAGGGAGCGCAGTGGCGCGGGCGAGTCCGATTTGCTGCTGCGCTCACGAAGCACGATAAGCGATGGCACGGGACCGGCGGCCATGACGATGGTCTCTATGTCGACACGAACCATGGAACACCTCCGGTACGTAGCGGTTAACACGCGGCAGCCCGCCGCATTGAATAGCTATACTACCCAATCTTTCGCCCAGCACACAAAACCAAAATGAGATTTATCGCAGACAAGAAAAAAGCCCCGAGGCAATTGCCCCGAGGCTCTTCACAGTTTTGATGGTGGACCTGACAAGATTCGAACTTGTGACCTCCCGGTTATCAGCCGGACGCTCTAACCAACTGAGCTACAGGTCCATCATGGTGGAGGTTAGGGGGATCGAACCCCTGACCTCAGGCTTGCAAAGCCCGCGCTCTCCCAGCTGAGCTAAACCCCCACGGAGACAGTAATAAACACCCCAGCGGCGACTCGGCTCTCGCTGGGGTGTTTATTGCGAAAGAAAGTGGTGGACCTGACAAGATTCGAACTTGTGACCTCCCGGTTATCAGCCGGACGCTCTAACCAACTGAGCTACAGGTCCA
>NZ_JAQLDU010000012.1:48103-92826 GCF_028209625.1 Collinsella aerofaciens
CATCGCGCAAGGGATATATTAGACGAGTCGTTACGCGCGCGTCAACAACTTTTTTGAAAATCTTTGGAGGGTGTTCGTCCCGGCCGCACGGCGGCATGTGAAGTCGCCTGCTCGGACAGTCCTGACTCGCGCAGAGAGCACATTAAGTGCTCTCTGGCTCGTGCGGAACTCGCGATCGACTTCACATGCCGCCGTGCGGCCGGGGCGTACGCGAGTCCCAAAGTTTTCAAAAAAGCGGTCGACGCGCAGTGCGCCGACCGCCGATATATGGGGTCTGATATTTTCTACCAGCTAGGGCCTCTTACTCGTCTAGGAGATCCTCTGGCATGTCGTTGCCGTCGCCTAGGCCGACTGGGGCCTCTTCGGTGTCGGCTGCGGCCTCGGCGCTTTCACCTTCGGGCTTCTCCTTGGCGGCCGTCATGCGGGCTACGGCGCAGATGCGGTCGTTGTCGTCGACGGTCATCATCTTGACGCCCTGGGTAGCGCGGCCAGTCTGGCTGATCTCATCGGTCTTGACGCGAATGACCGTCGCGCCCTCCGTCACGATGAACAGCTCGTGCTGCGGGCCCACCGTCTTCATGGCCGCGAGGTTACCCTTACGCTCGGTCATTTGGATGGTGTAGACGCCCTGGCCGCCGCGATTCTGCTCCGGGTAGTCCGCGACCGGCGTGCGCTTGCCGTAGCCGCGCTCGGTGATGACGAATAGATCGCCGTTGCCGTTAGTGACTTCCATGCCCAGAACGCTCACGCCGTCCTTCATACCGATACCGCGAACGCCGCTGGTATCGCGGCCGGTGGCGCGCACCTGCTCCTCGGAGAACATGATCGCCTTGCCCGCGGTGGTGGCCAGGATAATCTTGTCGCCCTCGCGCACGCGGCGCACGTTCAGCAGCGCGTCGTCGTCACGCAGGTTGATAGCGATCAGGCCGTCGCGACGGCTGCGGTCATATGCGCTCATCACGGTCTTCTTGACCATGCCGCTCTTGGTGGCAAACATCAGGTACTCGTCGGCAGGGAACTCGCGGCAGCTGATGACGCTCGCGATCTTCTCGCCCTCCTCGAAGGGCAGCAGGTTGACGATCGCGGTACCGCGCGCCTGGCGCGTACCCACCGGCAGCTCGTGCACCTTCAGGCGATAGACCTTGCCCTTGCTCGAGAAGAACAGCACGTACTCGTGCGTGGACGCGATGAACATCTCGTCGATGACATCGTCCTCTTTGAGGTTGACGCCCGACACGCCCTTGCCGCCGCGTTTCTGGGCGCGGTAGGCGGCCACCGGGATGCGCTTGACATAGCCGGTGTGGGTGATGGTCACGACCATGTCCTCGTCGGCAATGAGGTCCTCGACGTCCAGGTCCTTCTCGACCTGGCTGATCTCGGTGCGGCGCTTATCGCCAAACTTCTTGGAGATCTCGCGCATCTCTTCCTTAATGACGCCCAGGATCTTCTCCTCGTGCGCCAGCAGGTCCTCGTAGTAGGCGATGGCGCGGCGCAGGCCGTCCAGCTCTTCCTGAATCTTGTCGCGCTCCAGGCCAGTCAGGCGGCGCAGCTTCATCTCGAGGATGGCCGTGGTCTGCTCGGGCGTAAAGCCAAAGCGCTCGATCAGGCGGCTGCTGGCCTCAGAATCGGTCTGCGAGGAGCGAATGATGCTAATGACCTCGTCGATATGGTCGAGAGCCATCAAGTAGCCCTCAAGGATATGCGCGCGGGCCTGGGCCTTCTTAAGGTCGAAGCGGGTGCGGCGAGTGACGACGTCGACCTGGTGGTCGATGTAGTGCTGCAGCATCTCGCGCAGGCTCAGGCATTTGGGAACGCCGTTGACGAGCGCCAGGTTGTTGGCGCCGAAGGTCGTCTGCAGCGAGGTGTACTTATACAGGTTGTTGAGCACGACCTGCGGAATGACGCCCTTCTTGAGCTCGATGACCAGACGGATGCCCTTCTGGTTGGACTCATCGCGCATGTCCGAGATGCCCTCGATGCGCTTGTCGTTGACGAGCTGGGCGATCTTCTCCTGCAGGGTGCCCTTGTTGACCATGTAGGGAATCTCGGTAAAGACCAGGCGGTTGCGGCCGGTCTTGGTGGATTCCACGTGGGCCTTGGCGCGCACGGTAATGGAGCCGCGGCCGGTCTCGTAGCTCTGCTTAATGCCGGCGCTGCCCATGATGATAGCGCCGGTGGGGAAGTCCGGACCGGGCATGATCTGCATGAGCTCGTCGACAGTGGCGTCGGGATTATCGATCAGGTAGCAGGTGGCCTCAATCGCCTCGGTGAGGTTGTGCGGGGCGATGTTGGTGGCCATGCCGACGGCGATACCCTGGCTGCCGTTGACCAGCAGATTGGGGAAGCGCGCGGGCAGCGCCTGAGGCTCGGCGAGCGATTCGTCGTAGTTGGGCTGCCAGTCGACGGTATCCTTCTGCAGGTCACGCAGCAGCTCCATGGCGGGCTTTGCCAGGCGGCTCTCGGTGTAACGCATGGCAGCGGCGCCGTCGCCGTCGATGTTGCCGAAGTTGCCGTGGCCGTCGATGAGCGGCGTGCGCATGGAGAACCACTGCGCCAGGCGAACCATTGCCTCGTAGACCGCGGAGTCACCGTGCGGATGGTACTTACCGATAACTTCGCCGACCGTCCAAGCGGACTTCTTGTGCGGACGGTTGGGGTAGATGCCGCTCTCGTTCATCGCGTACAGGATGCGGCGGTGCACCGGCTTTAAGCCGTCGCGCACGTCCGGCAGGGCGCGCGCCGTGATGACCGACATCGAATACTCGATAAATGACTGCTTCATCTCGCGGCCAAACTCCGAAATCTGGAGCTGGCCGCCGTTTATATCCTCGCCGGCCGAGGCGCCACGATCGACTTCGCCAAAGCTCTCCTCGAGCTCACCGTCGTCGTCCTCTTCCTCGTCATCATCGGCATCGGGGTTATAGGCGTCAGGATCGCCGTCCTCGCCCTGCTCAGCACGGGCAAGCAGGCGCTTCAGATCGTCGGGCATGCCGGCATCGCCGGCCTCGCCCATACCCTCGTTATTGTTGATATCGTCTGCCACGTTACCTCCTCATGGTTTGCGTGGTCCATTAGTTCCCTGCCACGGAGACGGCTTTTCCAGGTGCCGCAGATTCGCTCGAAAGAGGAGGGAAGCGTACTTGGGTACGCGACCGACGATTGAGGGCGAAGGTGCGGTGGCTGGGAAAGCCGAACAGGTTAGGCGTCTAAGAAGCGCGCGTCGTGCGCATGCTTCTCGATGTACTCGCGGCGATAGCCGACCTCGGAACCCATCAGCTCGCGCACGGCGCGGTCTGCCACCACGGCGTCCTCGATCGACACACGCTGCAGAATGCGGGTCTTGGGGTCCATCGTCGTCGAGGCAAGCTGCTTGGGGTCCATCTCGCCCAGGCCCTTGTAGCGCTGGACGGTATAGCCCTTGCGCTTTTTGGTGATCTTGCCGTCCTTGGCCTTGCCGTCCTCGTCGTTATCGTCGGGGTTCAGTCCCAGACCCTGGATGGTGTCGCGCAGGATCTCGTCTTCGGGCTGGCGGCCGTTGGGATACACGTAGTGGATCTTGTTGCGCACCTTAATGCCAAAGATGGGCGGACAGGCAACATAGACGTAGCCGGCATCGATCAGCGGACGCATGTACTTGTAGAAGAACGTCAGCAGCAGGATGCGGATATGCGCACCGTCGACGTCTGCATCGGTCATGATGATGATCTTGTGGTAGCGAGCCTTAGTGATATCGAAGTCGCCGCCGTCGCCGGCACTCGTCGTGACACCGCAGCCGATCGCGGTAATCAGCGACCGGATGGTGTCGCTCGAGAACGCGCGATGGTCACCAACGCGTTCGACGTTCAGAATCTTGCCGCGCAGGGGCAGAATCGCCTGGATGTCTCGGCGACGGCCGTCCTTGGCCGAACCGCCTGCCGAGTCGCCCTCTACGATGAAGAGCTCGGTCAGCTCGGCATCGCGCACCGAGCAGTCAGCGAGCTTACCGGGCAGGGACGCCGTCTCGAGCAGGCTCTTGCGGCGGGTCGCCTCGCGCGCCTTGCGGGCGGCGTTGCGCGCCTTGCAGGCCTGTTGCGCCTTCTTGACGATCTCGCGGGCGGGCTTGGGATGCTCCTCCAAGTAATCGGCGAGGCCGTCGGTCACGATCTTGAGCGTGAGCGCGCGCATATAGGAGCTACCGAGCTTTGCCTTGGTCTGGCCCTCAAACTGCGGATCGGGCAGCTTGACCGAGATAACGGCCGAAAGGCCCTCGCGCACATCGTCGCCGGTCAGGTTGGCGTCTTTTTCCTTGAGCAGGTTCTGTTTGCGCGCGTAGTCGTTGATCACGCGGGTGAGCGCGGTGCGGAAGCCCTCAAGGTGCATGCCGCCCTCGGGAGTGTAGATGTCGTTGGCGAACGACATGACGTTCTCGCCGTAGCCGCTATTCCACTGCAGGGAAACCTCAACCTCGCCCATCTTGGCCACAGGCGCGTCCGGATCCGATTTGCCCTCGATGTAGATGGGCTCCTTAAAGGCCTCAGGGACGTCCTTGCCCTCGTTGAGAAACTTGACGAAGTCGACGATGCCGCCCTCGTAGCAAAACTCCTCCACGTGGGGAGTCGCCTCGCGCTCGTCGGTCAGCACGATTTTGAGGTTCTTATTGAGGAACGCCGTCTCCTGCAGACGGTTGTGCAGCGTATCGAAATCGTAGATGCAGGTCTCGAAGATCTCGTCGTCGGGCCAGAAGGTGACGGTGGTGCCCGTCGAATCCGAGGTGCCCACGACCTCCATCTTCTTGACGGTCTTACCGCGCGAGAATTCCATCTCGTAGGTGTTGCCATCGCGACGAACCTGAACGACCACGCGCTTGGACAGTGCGTTGACGACGGAGATGCCCACGCCGTGCAGGCCGCCCGAGACCTTATAGGCCGAGTTATCGAACTTACCGCCGGCGTGCAGGATCGTCATGACGACCTCGAGCGTCGGGATCTTTTTAACAGGGTGCTCGTCGACGGGGATGCCGCGCCCGTCGTCGACGACCGTGATGGAGTTGTCGGCGTGGACCGTCACCTGGATCTCGGTGCAGAAACCGGCCATGGCCTCGTCGACGGAGTTGTCAACGATCTCCCACACCAGGTGATGCAGACCGCTGGCGCTCGTCGAGCCGATATACATGCCCGGGCGCTTACGAACGGCCTCGAGACCTTCGAGAATCTTAATCTCGCCGCCATCGTAATCGTTTTCGTTTGCCACACGTCCTCCTTCAGTCAAGAAAATGTGTACAGCCTTACTAGTTTATCGTAAAAAAATACCCTCGGGAACGAGGGTATTTGGCTCTACAAGGCCACCAGATGCGATTTAAGGCTCTTTTTTGCTTTGCACGCCCTTGGCCCACTCGGCACTGGCTCTCATGGCGTTCTCGAGGGCCTCGCGCAGTTTTTGGTCTTCGATGGGCGCCACTTGGCGCTCAATCTCGGTGCGCTCGGCCTCACTTAGGTCGGCGTGCGGGGCCGGCGGGCGCTCGGTCGTCGCCGGGCGCAGGCGCTCCTTGGCGGCGGGTGGCGTGTGACCGGGCGCGGTAGTTTTGAACACCAGGCCGTCCACATGCGCACCGGCGCGCTCCATGCGCGCGCGGATGATCTCGCGCAGCAGCGTCATTTCCTGCGTCCATGAGGGCGAGTCGAGATACACCAGCAGCTCATTGGACTCGGGCAGGTAACGCAGCCCCGTCACATGCCGCCCCTCGCGCGTGCCCGAGCACACCGCATTCCAGGCGCGATAGACCGCACGAGACTCCTCTGCAGCCTCCATCTGCGCACGACGCCTAGGCGTTGCAGCCGCCAGGATGCGCTGGCGCTCTGCGTTCAAAAAGCCACTGAAGGCGACCGTTTCGCTCTCGCGCTCGTAATCAGCACGTCTCACCCATGCTCACCACCTTGGCTCGATCAAGCAGGTCATCGGTAAAGTACCCCAGGTTGGTCGTAGTTATGACCGTCTGGATATCATCGCCGATCAGCCGCAGGAAAGCGCCGCGACGCTCGCCGTCGAGCTCGCTCATCACGTCGTCCAAAAGCAGCAGCGGGGCGGTGCCCAGGACATCGCGAGCCACGGCCACCTCGGCCACCTTCCAGGACAGTACCAGCGTGCGCTGCTGTCCTTGGCTGGCAAATGAACGGGCGGAGCGACCCGCCACGGTGAACTCGATCTCGTCGCGATGCGGTCCCACCAACGTCACGCCGCGGCGAATTTCCTCGTCGGCATGCTCGTCAAGGGCGGCCAGCATGCGCTCGTACGCCCAACCCTTCAGCTCTTCGCGATCCTCGACCTGGGGCAAATCCCCCAGCGTGGACGCATAGGTCACGTTGGCAGCCTCGCCGGACGCCACTTGCCCGTAGGCAGTGTGCACATGGCCCGCCAGCCGGTCGAGTAGGGCCAACCGGTGCACGAGCAGGGCCGAGCCCGCGCGAGCAATCGAATCGTTCCACGCGCCGAGCATCTCGCGACAGCACCAGGTCTCCTTGAGCAAGGCGTTACGCTGGGTCACGCAGCGCCCATAGGTGCTCGCAAGATCGGCGTAGCGTGCGCTCAGCTGCATGCCAAAGTCATCGAGGGCGGCGCGGCGCACACTGGCGCCTCGCTTAACCATGTCCAGATGGTCGGGGCAAAACAGCACGCTCGGCAGAATCCCGCGCACACCGGCGGCAGAGCATCTCTTGCCGTTGCGACTAAACGAGCGCTTACCGTCCTCCGCGCTCAATCCCATATCAAGCACGCGGCCGTCGCCCTCGAGCCTCAGCTCGATCTTGCACGAGCCCACGCCGTCATGGACGAGCTCGGCTGCGGTCGGATGCCTAAACGAGGAACCGCTCGTCAGCAGCTGCAGCGCCTCTATGAGATTGGTCTTTCCCGCCGCGTTGGGTCCCGCAAGTATCGTCACGCCCTCGTCCAGGGCAAG
Organism: Collinsella aerofaciens; assembly: GCF_028209625.1. Taxonomy (GTDB): domain Bacteria; phylum Actinomycetota; class Coriobacteriia; order Coriobacteriales; family Coriobacteriaceae; genus Collinsella; species Collinsella aerofaciens_AM. Next base: position 55,035 of record NZ_JAQLDU010000012.1, read on the forward strand.
GCGATAGCTATCGAAGCTGCGGTAGTGCGCGACGGAAAGATCGCGAGCGAACATGGTCATGGCGCAGCGCTAGATGCGGACCGGCATGACCAGGTACAGGTAGTTGATCTTGTCGTAGGACTTGAAGATGCCCGCCTGCGAGTAGCTCTTGAGCTCCAGCGTGATCTCCTTCTCCTTGGACAGGGCATTGAGGCAGCCGAAGATGTAGTGGTAGTTGAAGGCGATGGTACCCGACTCGCCCTCGGCCTCGACATCGATCGTCTCCTGCGCAAGGTCTTGGTCATTGGAAATGGAGGACAGGCCCATCTGCCCGTTCTCGACATCGATCTCGAACTTGACGGCGGGGTTGGCGCTCGCGATAACGGCTACGCGCTTGAGGGCGGCGTTAAAGGCGGCGACATCGATCTTGACGCTCGTCACGCACGAATCGGGGATGAGCTGCTTGTAGTTGGGGTACACGCCCTCGATGCGACGCGACACGTAGGTGGTGTTGCCGGCCTCGAAGACGACCTGGGTGTCGGTAGCCCCGATCATGATGGTCGCTTGGCTGGCCATGATGCTCAGCGCGTCGTTAAAGGCGTCAGCCGGAACGTTGAGCTCAAAGGAGCCCTCGAGGGTCGAGGTCTCGACCTGCGTATCGCACACGGCCAAGCGGAAGGAATCGGTCGCCACCAGGCGTACGGTGTTGTTCTCGACCTTCATGTGCACGCCGCCCAGGATGGGGCGAGCCTTGTCGGTCGAGGTGACGCGCCACACGCGGCCGACCATTTCGGACAAGACATCGGTCGGCAGCTCCACGGCACTCTCGATGGCATAGGCCGGAAACTCGGGGAAGTCATTGGCATCGAGCGTGTTCAGCCTAAAAGAGCTCTTCTCGCAACCAATCAGCACCTGGCGCTCGGACAGCTCAAAGGTGACCGGGGCATCGGGGAGGGTCTTGGTGATATTGGAGAGCACCTTACAGGGGATAACCATCTCGCCCTCTTCTTCGACATGCGCCGCGATGCGATGACGGATCGAGATAGTGTAGTTAGAGGTCTGGAATTCCAAGATGCCGTCTTGGGCCTTAACGAGCACGCCCGACAGGATGGGAAGGGTGGATGCCGAAGCGACACCCTTCATAACGACGCCGATGGCTTGTGTAAGCGAGCTCTGGCTGACGGTGAACTTCATCTTTTAATACCTTTCTATAGATATAAATATCTTAATAATAGTAATAGCACTGACGAAACTGTTGATTACTCCCAAAGACGCAGGTCAGACCAAGAAAGAGAATCGACAGCAACCTGTGTGCAACAGGGGTGGTTTTCCACGTTCAAAACCTGCGCAAAACTTTTCATCACCGCGGGTTGGGTTTTAGACACCTTATGCCCGTGGTTTCGACAAGTTTTCAACAGGTGTCTCTATTTCCCTACGAGCGCAGTGTAATTTTATCGCGCAGCGACTTGAGGTCTTCGGTGACGGTGCGGTCTTCCTGGATCATCTTCTGGACCTTTTTGTAACTCGTGCTGACGGTCGAGTGGTTGCGGTTGCCAAATTCGGCGCCCACCGCCGTGGTCGTCATCTCGCACATCTCGATGGCCAGGTAGATAGCGATATGGCGTGCTTTGGCGATATTGGCGTTGCGACGCGGGCCGATGAGCTCCTCGTGCGTCACGCCGTACTGCTCTTCGATGACGGACTGAACCGTCTGGACGTTGATCTTTTTGGCCGATGTGTCAAAGTACTGGCTGGCGATGGCGTCGATATCGTCAAAGGTGAGCTCCCCGCCCTCGCGCTCGCGGTCGCCCGCCTCGCCGGCGCAGCGCTCGCAAAAGCTCTCGAGTTCGCGGATGTTGGTGCCCGAGACCTCGGCCATGTGTTTAAAGTGCTCGTCGGTTAGGTGCCCGCCGTCGCCCCCATAGGCCGCCAGCAGCGAGTCGTCGCCTGCCTCGGGAGCGGCGACGATGGTGTTCTCGTAATAGCGCTGCAAGATCTTGTATTTCATTTCGTAGCTGGGCTCTGCGACCAGGCAGAGCATGCCGGCGTTGAAGCGGCTGGTTAGACGCTCGTCCATGCTCAGGTCCTTGGGGGCGCGGTCTGCCGCGATGACGACCTTCTTGTTGTTGCGGATGAACTCGTCCATGAGCTGGAAAAAGTAGTCCACGCTCGCGCGCTTGCCGATGATGTTTTGGATGTCGTCGATGATGAGCACGTCCACGCCGTGGTACGCCTGCATGATGGGGGCGTTGCTCTTCTTTTGGCGGTCGAACTCGGTCATCAGGTCGTCCAGATATGCCTGGGAGTTGGCATACTTGACCTTGATCTCGGGCGACTTTTCGGCGAGCTCGTTTTTGATGGCAAGCAGCAGGTGCGTCTTGCCCAGGCCCGATTTGCCGTAGATGAACAGTGATGTGCACGTGCCCCGCTCGTCCGCGAGGGCGGCAAACTTGAGTGCCGAGCGATAGGCATGGCTGTTCTCGGGGCCGTAGACAAAGTTCTCAAAGGTAAATTTTGAGTTCGCGGCGAGCGGGGCTCCATCCGTATTCTGTTCGGCCGGCGCGGTCGGTGCTGGCATGGGTGAAGCGGGGGTCGCAGCTTGCGTGGATTTAGTTGGCGCTCCGCCCTTCATCTGGTTCATCATGCGGCGAAAATCATCGGCCGAGAGCGTGTTCTTGATTGCAATGCCCGAATCCGCGCCCGTCGTTGCGTCGTGAGCGATGGGCATGTGCGTGACGGGTGCGTTCGTTGACGTCGCCGCCGCGGTCGGCAACGGTGCCATGGTTTCACGGGAAACATCGCTGTGCTGGTGCTCGATTGTCGGCACGTCGCCTGCGGAGGCCGGCACCGCCGGGGAAGCTGCGGGAGCCGTGGCAGGCGCCGTCGCGGCAGCGGATTCCGTCGCGGCGCCTTGCGGTGCCACGATGTCGAGCGCGATCGGTGCAAAGGCGATTTCTTCCAGATAGGCCTCAATGGTCGGCTGATGCTTTTTGAGCTGCGCGATGGCAAAGCGCGAGGGGGCCTCGATCGTGAGCGTATCTTCGGTCAGGCTTATGGCGCGCGATTGCCCCAGCATGTTGATGAGGCGTGCATCTCGGCCGTCGCGCTGGCAAAAGGCGATGGCATCCCCCAGGATGATGCTTGCTTCCTCGTCCACTGTCTCTCCCGTTCTTTAGCTCTGAGCTCGCACGCGAGCGGCGCCGAGTTCGGTCAGATGGTATTTCTGGCCATGCTTGATGACCAAGCCGGCCTGCGCCAAGTCATTGAGCGTGCGTGACCAAGTGGGGGCCGAGTTTCCAAACGCCCTCGCCAGATCGGTGGCACCGCACGCTTGATTTTGCGCCAGATAGCCCAGCGCGGCGTTGCCGCGATCGCTTACGAACACGTCCGGTTGTGGCTGCGCATACTGATTTGCTGCATTAGGATACATCATTTGAGCTGCTGGTTGTTGAGAACTCTGCATCGGCGGCATTTGCTGTTGAAAACTTTGAGGCCACTGGTGGTAAGGCTGCGGAGGCATCTGCTGGGCCCAGGGGTTGTACTGCTGCTGCGTCACCTGCTGGTACGGCTGCTGATATCCCTGCTGGTACTGCTGCGGGAACTGCTGGCCATACCCCAGTGGCGGCATCTGCTGATATGGATATCCCTGTTGGTACGGCTGATAGCCCATTTGCTGGCCACCCGGTGCCCCCGTCGCCTGCTGCATTGCTGCTGTATCCTGATCCGCCAGCGGCATGGCCTCTGGCACGTTTGGCGGCATCGACATCGACGCCGCCTGGGGCTCTTGTGTAGGAAGCATTCCGGGCTGCTGCATCTGTCCCACGCGGGGCTGCATCTGTTGCGTTGCCATGGGCTGCTGCGTAAAAGCTCCCGGCAGGGGATATGCGGGCTGCTCCGTCTCGGGCCGCACGGCAGCACCGCGCCCGCCGGCGCGTTCGATTTCCTGCACGCGTTTAGGGTCCAGGCTTACCGTAACCACGGTGCCGTTGCCCATGTTGTCCTCGATGGACACGGCCCCGCCGGCGTTTTCCAAATACTCCTGCACCATGGGAAACCCTGCTCCGGTTCCACGGATATAGCGCTTCATCTTGCTGTTTGCGCTGGTAACGCCAAAGTCGAAAGCGCGCTCCTTGTCGTCGATGCCGGGTCCTTGATCAGCAAAGCGGATGGTGTCTCCGCCGTCCAGAATCGAGATGATGGGCTCGGCAAAGTGTGCGTGGATAAAGTTTTCGACAATCTCGCGGATGACCATGAGCGAGATGTGGCCACCTTGCTCTTTCATACACTGGTAGACGGTGTTGGTCGTCTCTTCCAAATACGTGCGGACATCTTGCGGATCAATGACGATCACACGCGGTGTCGACAGCATGTCGTCATAGACGGCGATGCGCGCGGCATACATGGCTTTTGGCGCCTGCGTGGTCGTCTGCTCGCCTTCCTTACGCTCTTCGCGCACGCCGGTGATGTGCTCGTTGTCGGGTGCCGGGTCTCCGGAATCGACCATGGTGTAAAAGTCGTCAGACATGCCGCTCGCAATCTTTCAATAGGTTTCGAACAAATAGTAGCTCACCGTGCAATGTTTCTCATCTTTCGACAACTTTTCAAAACCTGTTGAAAACTTTGGAAAACGGACGAAAAGTTCTCAACATTGCCAACATGACCTGTTGAAAACTCGATGAAATATCGTGAAAAGTTGCCATGCACCGCTAAATCGAGCTCGGCTTATGGGGGAACCGTGTGAACTGCGCAACCTTTTACCTTTGATTTCTTGACATTTGAACATTGATTTCCCTACAATCTTCAAGCTCACGTGTCTATATCTGCGTCCGCGCCCCCGCGGACACTCGAAATGCAGCAGGAGGAACTTAAGATGAAGCGTACGTATCAGCCTAATAAGCGTAAGCGTGCCAAGACCCATGGCTTCCGTGCCCGTATGGCCACCAAGGGTGGTCGTGCCGTGCTCGCCCGTCGTCGCGCCAAGGGCCGCAAGCGTCTCACTGTCTAGCAGCGATACACACATCTCGCATGAAGACTATTAAGTCTCGGCAAGATTTCGAGCATGTGTTCAGTCAGGGGCGTCGTTTCAATCACCCTCTGATTCGAATGACCATATGTGAATCGGTTGGCGAAGGCGACTCCGGAAGGGTCGCCTTCGTTGGTGCTAAACGGCTCGGTTGTGCTGTCGTGCGCAACCGTTCTAAGCGTGTGATGCGCGAGGCCGCCCGCAGCTGTGGATTTCCCGTTGCGGGTTATGACATCATCTTGTTCGCAACTCCCAAGACGAGGGTTTCCTCGCCGCAGGAGATGGACAATGCATTGCGTTCGCTTATGAAACGCGCCGGCGTTGCCGGGGAGGAGCGATGAGCAATCACGTTTTGCGACGTGTTGCCATCGCTCCTATTCGCATATATCAACAGGTTATTTCGCCCTTATTGCCTGACGCCTGCATTTATTACCCAACGTGCTCGCAATACGCCGTCCAGGCGATTGAGAAGTACGGTGTTTTGAGAGGCTGCTGGCTTGCCGTGAGGCGCATCGCTCGCTGCAATCCCCTGCACGTCGGCGGTTATGACCCTGTGCCCTAGCGGGCACTCGCTATCGGAGGAAAACTTACATGTGGGATTGGATCGTTAACATCCTTTTCGAGCTGCTCAAGCTCATCCAGACCTTTGCGGTCGACTGGGGCCTGTCCATTATCATCCTGGTGGTCATCATCCGTCTGCTGCTGACGCCGCTTATGCTCAAGTCGACTAAGTCGACGGCACGCATGCAGGTGCTGCAGCCCAAGATGCTCGAGATCCAGGAGCGCTATGCCGACGATCCCCAGCGTCAGGCCGAGGAAATGCAGAAGTTCTACAGCGAGAACAAGTTCAACCCGATGGCTGGTTGTCTGCCGCTGTTGATTCAGATGCCTGTCCTGTTCGCCCTATTTACGCTGCTGCGTAACCTGCCGGACTACTTTAACGACGGCACGTTCTCGTTCTTTAATATTCTGCCCGACCTGACCACCACGCCGAGTGCCTCCTTTGCCGATGGCTTTATGGTCGCGCTGCCTGCGCTGGTCTGCCTGATCCTGTTCGCTGTCCTGACCCTGATTCCGCAGCTCTATATGTCGCGCAACCAGACCGGCCAGCAGGCTCAGAGCATGCGTATGATGGCCGTTGTCATGACGGTCATGATGCTTTGGATGGGCTGGAGCCTTCCCGTTGGTGTTCTGCTGTACTACGACGTCTCGTCTGCTTGGCAGGTTATCCAGCAGATTTTTGTGACGCAGAAGGTCATCGACAAGGCGAAGGCCGATGAGGAGGAGCGCCTTAAGAACGCGCCGCTGCAGGTTGAGGTCACTCGTCGCGAGAAGAAGCCGCGCCCGCACAAGAAGAAGTAGTGGGATATCAATCTTATTTAGGTACCTAACTTTTGGAGTACGTTATGTCTGAAGAGATCATCGAGGATATGCTTGAGGAGGTTGCCCCGCAGGTCGCGGGCGATTATCCCGAGATTGCACAGCGCTACAAGGCTGGTGAAGAGCTGACCGACGAGGAGCTCGACACCATTGCCGATGTCGCGATTTCCATCCTGCGTTCCATCCTTTCGCACTTCGATGCCGCCAACTCTCCTATCGATGAGTATGAGGGCGACGAGGGTGAGCTGATTCTGGATGTAACGGCTCCCGACCTTGCTGTTCTCATTGGCCGTCATGGTCGCACCCTTGATGCCCTTCAGGTTATGTTCTCATTGCTGGTGAGCCGCAAGCTCGGCTTTAGGTATCCGGTTGTAGTGGACGTCGAGGGATACAAGAGCCGCCGTCAGGACAAGGTTGCCTCCATGGCTCAGTCTGCTGCCGAGCGTGCCATCCGCACTCATAAGAGTGTTTCGCTTCCGCCCATGAATGCCTACGAGCGCCGACTGGTTCACATTGCACTTCGTGGCAATGACGCCGTCGATACTCATTCTGAGGGTTCTGACCCCGATCGCCATGTGGTGATTGTTGCTCGATAATCTACTCGAGCTTATGCTAAGGGGACGTGGTTTCCACGTCCCCTTTTTTTGTCAAAAGTTCTCGATACACTGATTTTTGTCAGAAAGGAGCTTTCGTTGTTAGTACTTACTGATCAGCAGGCTGACGAGATGTTGAGTCGTCTAACTTCCTATTGCAAAGAGTATTCCTTGAGCGTAACTGATACTGAGCTGAGGAAATGTATTCAACATTTGGATTTGGTTCTGGAAACAAATAAGACAACCAATCTCACCCGTATTCTTAACATAGAAGATGCTCCGGTACTTCATATCCTCGACTCACTTGTTTTGCTCCCCTATATCAATAAGGCTCCTGAGGGAGCTTTGCTCGATATGGGAACAGGTGCGGGCTTCCCTGGTATTCCGTTAACCATAACCACGCATCGTAAAGCTACTTATATTGACTCTGTTGGTAAGAAGGTTGATGCTGTCAATTCTTTTGTTGATGTTCTTGGATTGAAACATGCTCGTGCGGTTCATGATCGCCTTGAAGAATATGCTCGAAGCCATAAGAAGCAGTTTTCTGTCGTAACCGCCCGCGCACTTGCCCCTCTACCGATTCTTGTTGAGTATGCTGCTCCGTTCCTCAAAGACGGAGGGCTATTTGTTATCACCAAGGGTAATCCTTCCGATGAGGAGCTTGCTTCCGGCATGTCAGCAGCTAAGATTTGCGGCTTCACTTTGCTTCTGAATGACGCAATCGATTTGCCTGAGGGCTTGGGCCACAGGGAGTTCATTGTTCTTAAAAAGAGTCATCCGGCATCCGTTTCATTGCCTCGTGCAAATGGCATGGCAAAGAAGAATCCGCTTGCCTAGATGTTTCACGTGAAACATAATGGATACTAACAACATGCAGTGTTTCACGTGAAACATGGCGGTTGATATCGAATCGGAATGTTTCACGTGAAACATCCTCCGTTTGACAGCTTTAATACACACCAGGAGGGACCGTGGGATTTCGCGACGTTAAGCGTTCTAAGAGCGCAAAAGACACGCGTATCATTGCAATCATCAATCAAAAAGGCGGCGTCGGTAAGTCAACGACGGCTGTGAACCTTGCAGCAGCACTGGGTGAGCAGGGTCGTAAGACACTGATTGTCGATTTTGATCCGCAGGGAAACAGCACCAGTGGATTTGGAATTGAAAAAGAAGACCTTGATCGCTGCATCTATGATGCATTGTTGAATGATGTGCCGGCAGAATCGCTTGTTCTTGATACAAATTGCAAAAAGGTATTCGTAATTCCAGCTACGATTCAGCTTGCAGGTGCCGAAATTGAGCTCGTAAGCGCAATTGCTCGTGAAACCCGCCTCAAAGATTTGCTTGAGCCGATTCAGGACGAGTTCGATTTTATTTTCATTGACTGTCCTCCTTCACTCGGCCTGCTTACTATCAATGCCTTGACCGCAGCAGACAGCGTTTTGATTCCGATCCAGTGCGAGTACTACGCACTCGAGGGCGTTACGAAGCTGCTAGAGTCAATGAAGATGGTCAAATCACGTCTGAACAAGGGCTTAGACACCTATGGTGTGCTTATGACCATGTATGACTCGCGTACTTCTCTATCGAATCAGGTTGTTGAGGAGGTTCAATCGTACTTTGGTGATAAGGCATTTAAGACGCTAATCCCCCGTACGGTTAAAATCTCCGAAGCTCCGTCTTTTGGAGAACCGGTAATTACCTATGCACCTCAAAATAAGGGTGCAAAAGCGTATATGAACCTTGCAAAAGAGGTGATCAAGCGTGCCTAGTGTAAAGAAACGTGGCGGATTGGGACGTGGACTCAATGCTTTGGTCTCAGAGGCCGAGTATGAGACCGGTGGTTCTGCTGTATCTGCTTCAAATGCCGCATCTGTAACAAAACTACCTATTGAGGATATCGTTCCCAACCCTAATCAACCGCGAATTCATTTTAATGAAACTGAACTTCGCGAGTTGAGCGAGTCAATCCAAGAGCATGGCGTTTTGCAGCCGCTCTTGGTTCGCAAGCATGGAAACGGCTATGAGATCATCGCTGGTGAGCGTCGGTATCAGGCATCAAAGCTTGCTGGTCTTGAGGAACTGCCTGTCATCATTAAAGATGTTAATGATGAAGAGATGCTGGCTCTTGCTCTTATCGAAAACCTTCAGCGTTCTGATCTGAATCCCGTCGAAGAGGCTAAGGGCTATCGCCAGCTTATCGATGCCAGCGGTATGACCCAGGAGGCATTGTCGAAAGCAGTAAGCAAGTCACGCTCTGCAATTACAAACTCGCTGCGCCTTCTCGATCTCCCCGAAGTAGTTCAGCAGATGATTTTTGAGGGTAAACTTACTGCTGGACATGCACGTGCGATTCTTGCAGTTCCCTATGAGGACGCGCGAATTCGACTTGCAGAGAAGGTTGTTGCGGAGGGCCTTTCCGTAAGAGCGACAGAAAATCTTGCTCCATTGTTTTCTGCCGGAGAGACAACTAAGACGCCACGGCCTGCAACGCCTCAGTCTTTTAAAAAGGCTGCGCGTGTACTTCGTCAGGTATTTAATACCAACGTTCGTGTGAAGAGCTCGCGTGGAAAGAATAAGATTGAGATTGAGTTTAAAGACGAGGAAGAGCTCTCTCGTATTCTTGGTGAAATGATTCAGTTTGATCAAGGAGGCCAAGATGAGGAATAAGATTTTTACTGCGATTGCATTGGCGACGACTGTCGCGGCTGGTGCCTTTGCTGGCTATAAGATCGCGACAGACGATGAACTTCGAGGTCGTTTGCTTCGTGGCGCGCAAGATATCGTTGATACGTCAAAGAAGAAAATGGATGTTATGACAGAAGATGTTGCCATGCGCACTGCTCAGGTAACGAAAAATCCTAAGATTAATCAAGGTTGGGTTAGCAACCAATGGGAAAATGTAGGCTATTAGGTACCTAACAATTACCCTGCATATTTTAAGGGGCCCTTGTCTGATTCATGAGACAAGGGCCCCTTATTTTGTCCGTAAATAATGGGAAAGGTAGCAGCTGGTCCAAAATTGATGTCAATAATGAAACGGCCCCGGTTGCATATCCTGCAACCGGGGCCGTTCGATGTTTCACATGAGACGTTTTGGAGTAAGACTCCCCTATGCGTTCTTCTGAACTTTGAAGCGCTGTTTCAGCTGTCCGCAAGCGGCGTCAATATCGTTACCACGGGAGTTACGAATCGTGGTCTCGATGCCACGGGACTCAAGACGACGCTGAAGATCCTCAACCTTATGAATCGGCGACGGCTTGAGCGGGCTGCCCTCGATGTCGTTTAGTTGAATCAGGTTAACGTGGCACAGCGTTCCCTCGCAGAAGTCGCAGAGTGCCTGCATCTCGGGATTCGTATCGTTGACGCCTTCGATCATGGCATACTCATAGGTCGGGCGGCGGCCAGTCTTCTCGGTGTAGAGCTGAAGCGCTTCGTGAAGGCGAAGCAGCGTGTACTTCTTAACACCGGGCATGAGCTTATTGCGCGTCGACTGGATGGCGGAATGCAGGGAAACGGCAAGCGTGAACTGCTCGGGGATGTCGGCAAATTTGCGAATACCGGGAATAACGCCGCTGGTAGAGACGGTGAGGTGACGAGCGCCGATACCGATACCATCGGGGTCGTTGAGGATACGCAATGCCTTGAGAACCTCGTCGTAGTTGGCAAACGGCTCGCCCTGGCCCATGAAGACAACGCTTGTGGCACGCTCGCCAAAGTCGTTGGATACATGAAGCACCTGGTCGACGATCTCTTGAGCGGTCAGAGAGCGCTTGAGGCCGTTGAGACCGGTAGCGCAAAAGGCGCAGCCCATGCCGCAGCCTGCCTGGGTGGAAACGCAGACGGAAAGTTTGTTACGACGGGGCATGCCGACAGTCTCGACGGAAATGCCATCGTGGTACTCGAGCAGATACTTGCGCGAGCCATCTTTGGAAACCTGCTTGGTGAGTTCAGTCGGCGTATCAAAGGCAAAAGCCTCTTTAAGCTGCTCACGGAAAGCCTTGGGAAGGTTGGTCATATCGTCAAACGAACAAACGTTCTTCTCAAAGACCCATTCGATGAGCTGCTTCGCGCGGAAGGCGGGCTGGCCAAGTTCGGCCACGAGCTCGCGAATATCGTTTTGGCTCAAGTCGCGAATGTCCTGAGATTTAGTCTTGGGATTCATGGAAGCCTTTCGATTTTGGGGAAACGTAGAGGGTATCGCTACAATATGGTATCAGCTGCAGAAATTATAGAGGAGGAGTCTGCCCATGCCGGGTAAAAGCCTAGAGAACATGCACGTAGCGGTCTTGGCGGGCGGTCATTCCGCCGAGCGCGAGATCTCGCTCGATTCGGGAAAGAACGTTGTGGTGGCACTGAAGGAAGCCGGCTACACCTCGGTGGAGCTGCTTGACACGGCCGCTGATGACTTTATGGTAACCATGGCGACCGGCGGATTCGATGTGGCATTTATCGCCATGCACGGCGCCGGCGGTGAGGATGGCGCCATGCAGGGTGCCATGGAGACCCTGGGTATCCCCTACACGGCCTCGGGCGTACTTGCCAGCGCCTGCGGTGCCGACAAGGAGGTCTCTAAGCTCCTATACGCCAAGGCGGGCATTCCCATTGCCCCCGGCCTTGCGCTCGAGGTGGGCGACGAAGTCGATATCGATCATATCGTCGAGGTTTGTGGCGAGCGCTGCTTTGTGAAGCCGGCCGTCAACGGTTCCAGCTATGGCATTTCCCTGGTCCATGAGCCCTCCGAGCTGCCCGCGGCAATCGCCAAGGCGTTTGAGTACGGCGACAAAGTGCTGGTCGAGAAGTGCATCGAGGGTACCGAGGTCACCGTCGGCGTATACGGCGAAGATGACGTGCGCGCCCTGCCGATTGTCGAGATTCGTAAGCCCGAGGACTGCGAGTTCTACGATCTGGACGTGAAGTATGTCGACCCTACGGATATCCATCGCATTCCGGCGCAGATTTCACCCGAGAATTACGCTCGCGCTCAGGAACTTGCCTGTGCCGCTCACAAGGCCCTCGGTTGCCTGGGTATCTCGCGCAGCGACTTTATTGTGAGCGAGGACGGCCCCGTTATCCTCGAGACCAATACCATTCCCGGCATGACCGATACGTCGCTGTATCCGGATGAGATCCGCCACACCGACGACATGACGTTCCCGCAGGTCTGTGACAGCCTGATCCGTATGGGCCTTCGTCGAGCGGGCATTGCATGCTAATCGAGGACGCGGTTTCGTCAGGAACGCCGCAGTTTGTCATCGACTCCTATGCCACGCTTGCCGACCGCGCCAAAACGCAGTCCTTCGGCCTTATCGAGGAAGATGTGATTATCCTCGATACCGAGACCACGGGTCTTTCGGTGCAGGACAACGAGCTGATCGAGATCTCGGCGGCCCGTCTTTCGGGCCGCGAGGTCATCGACCGCTTCGATACCTTCGTGCATCCCAGGCAGCTGATTCCCGCCGAGATTACCGAGCTCACGAGCATTACAAATGCCGATGTTGCAGATGCCCCGTCGGCGGTTGAGGCCGTCGCCGCTCTCGCCGATTTTGTTGGTGGCTGCCCGGTGATCGCACACAACGCCACGTTCGACCGCTCGTTTATCGAGTCGGTCAAAGGCGGCGTCAACGTGAGCGATATTTGGATCGATTCGCTGGCGCTGTCGCGCATCGCGCTTCCGCGCCTGGCCTCGCACAAGCTGTCTTTTATGGCCGATCTGTTTGGCTGCGACTCGGTATCACACCGTGCCAATGCCGACGTCGACGCCCTGTGTGGCGTATGGCGCGTGTTGCTCGTGGCGCTCACCGACTTGCCCCAGGGCCTCATGGCGCGCCTAGCCGACATGCATCCGGACGTGCCTTGGTCCTATCGTCCTATCTTCTCATTCTTGGCAGGGCAGAACCCTGGTTCCATCTTCTCTCTCAGCGCCGCTCGTGCTGACGTTCTCAAGGCCGATCGCGCCGACGATCGGGTGGACGCCGATGAACTGCCGGTTCTCAAGATGCCGAGTCGTGAGGAGATCGAGGCAGACTATGCGCCAGGTGGCCTGGTCAATCGCATGTATCCCACCTACGAGCCGCGTGATGAGCAGATCGCGATGGCGCTCGAGGTCCGCGATGCGCTGGTCACGGGCACTCATCGAGTAATTGAGGCAGGCACCGGCGTCGGCAAATCGATGGCCTATCTGGTGCCTTTTGCCGAGGCAGCACGCCGTAACAACATCACGGTTGGTATTGCGACCAAATCGAACAATCTTGCCGACCAGCTCATGTACCATGAGCTGCCAAAACTTGCGGAGCAACTGGACGGTGGTCTGTCATTTTGCGCTCTCAAGGGGTATGACCACTATCCGTGCCTGCGCAAGCTTGAGCGCATGAGCCGCGGCCAGGTCGAGATTACCACCAAGCGCGATCCGGCGGACACGCTCACGGCGGTCGCGGTCATTATGGCGTACGTCTGCCAATCAGCCGATGGCGACCTCGACTCGCTCGGCATTCGGTGGCGCAGCGTCAACCGTCCCGACTTTACGACGGCCTCGCGCGAGTGTGCTCGTCGCCTCTGCCCGTTTTTCCCTGATAAATGTTTGGTCCACGGCGCTCGCCGTCGTGCGGCGCATGCCGATGTGGTGGTCACCAACCATTCCCTGCTGTTCCGCAACGTCGCGGCCGAGGGCAGGATTTTGCCGCCGATTCGTCATTGGGTAATCGACGAGGCCCATTCCATCGAGCGCGAGGCGCGCCGTCAGTGGGCGCGCGTGGTGTCGGCGGACGAATCACGCGTCCTGTTCGAGCGCCTGGGTGGCTCGAGCACCGGCGCGCTAAGCCAGGTTTCCCGTGATTTGGCAACCTCCGAGGGCTCTACGCTCTATCTGGGCCTTACTGCCAAGGCGACGTCGACGGTTGCCCGCGCGAGCATGGCAATCGCCGACGTGTTCGATGGCGTTCGCGAGCTCGGCCGCCGTGCGCGTGGGGGTTATGACAATGCCAATCTATGGATTGGCCCCGAGCTGCGCGAATCAGACGACTGGCATGATTTCTTACAGTCGGCCTACACTGGCATCGACGCATTGGAACAAGCTGACAAGAGCGTCGACGCGCTGGTGCAAGCCGTCGCCGCCGACAAGCCCGAGGTTGTTGTCGACCTGGGTGATATCTCGCGCCGCCTGCACGAGCTGGCCGAGAACCTCAAACTCATCATTGATGGCACCGATGAGCACTACGTGTATTCGCTGCAGGTCAATCGCAGACTTCGTGCCGGCGGAGAGTCGATGACCGCAGAGCGCATCGACATTGGCGAGGCTTTGGCAACCGAGTGGCTACCCGAGGTTCACACGGCTATCTTTGCCTCGGCGACCATGACGGTGTCCAAAAGCTTTGAGCACTTTAACCATGCGGTCGGCCTTGATCGCATCGGTGCTTCAACGTCGTCATCGCTGCACTTGGATTCGAGCTACGACTTCGATTCGAACATGGCTGTAGTCGTTGCGGGCGATATCCCCGATCCGCGCGATCGTGAGAGCTATCTTACGGCGCTCGAGCGCGTACTGGTCGACGCCCATCTTGCCATGGGCGGATCGGTGCTCACGTTGTTCACCAATCGGCGCGACATGGAGGACCTATACGCCCGCGTTGAGCCCAAGATGGCCCGTGCGGGTCTGGAGCTCAACTGCCAGCAGCGCAACTCATCTCCTCGTCGCCTGCGCGACCGGTTTATCAACGAACCGACCTCGTCGCTTTTTGCGCTCAAGGCCTTCTGGGAGGGGTTTGATGCCAGCGGCGAGACGCTGCGCTGCGTCATCATTCCCAAGTTGCCGTTCTCAAGCCCCACGGACCCGCTCTCGTGCGAGCGCAACCTGCGCGAAGACCGCGCATGGGCGCGCTATTCGCTGCCCGAGGCGGTGCTCGAGGTTAAGCAGGCCGCGGGGCGTTTGATTCGCTCGTCGACCGATAGCGGTGTGCTGATCTTGGCGGATCCTCGCCTGGTGACGAAGGGCTATGGCAAGAAGTTCTTAACGTCGCTGCCCACGAGCTCCTACCAGCGCATCGAATCGGCGCAGATTGGGCACTATCTACAGCTGTGGCGTGCACGCCACGAGCGGCGGCGCTAAAGCGGACAGACGAGGGTTTTTGCCATATCGCACAGACACTTTGACAGGGCGGGGTCATCCAAGATGCGGATGGCTCCGCCCGCTGCGATTATCTGGCTCAGCAGCCAACGCTCGGAGCCGTAATGTACGGTTACCGTTGCCATGTCTGTCCCGCTGCGCTTGATTAGGGTGATGCCGGCCCAGTCCAGATGCTCCGCCATATCGAATGGCATCAAGAGCTTTGCGCTGCGCTGCGTCCGGGCAAGGGAATCGTGGAGGGATGCGACGTCCGGTGCGTGAGGCACGACGGAGTCTTCCGTTAAGGCGAGTCCCTCGATTTTATCCATGCGATAGGTGCGCTGCTCATCGACTGCGATGTCCCAGGCAATCAGGTATGTTTGGTCGCCGTTTGCCGTAATGCGCAAGGGGTCGACCAGACGCTCGCGTGGCCGTGCATCGTCCATCGAGCGATACGAGATACGGCAGCGAACGCCGTCCTGAATGGCGCAGCTCAGCTGCTGCCAGTGCGACCCGTGGTTGACGGTGTCAAAGACGCGCTGGTTATAGCCGAGCTCTTCGGGTAGAAGAGCAAATCGAATCCGAGCCGCCGTCTGCGGCTCGATCCCCAACGATTCAAGCTCGTGGTTGAGCACGGCGCCCTCGGCGGCACTCAGGCGCAGCGGTAGCACACGACCGGCGTCACCGGTGAGGACCACACGCTCGCCGTGGCATTCGCAGATGATGCGCGCGCCCGATTCTCGGTCCGCGAGCGTCGAGACGATCTCGAGAATCTCGTCGAGCGACGCCCCCGTGATGTCAAAGCGACTGCAAATCTCGTTTCGAGTCATGCCGTTCTCGCCGGCGGCGTAGAGGGCCTCCATGATGTCGATGGCGCGCGAGAGCCTCTGCTCGCTGGTGAGTTTACGCACGGGCATGCTCGTGCACCGTCCTTTCGATGAGGTGGTTCCACGCCTGTTTGAGCGATTTGGGGGCCATGGGCCTCATGCCGTCCATGGCGTGGGCCATGCAAAATGAGGCGGCGGCTTCAAGGTCGCGCACGTCAACGGTCCAGATCCATCCCGCATCGGTGTGTGCGAGCTTACCTCGCCCGCGCGTGAGACCGTTGATCATATCGATCTGCGTCTGAGGGGCGAATGAGAACGTAGCTGCAACGGGCGGTCGGTCGGCAAAATCGAATTCAAAGAACAGGTAGTCGTTGAGGTTGAAGTCCGCAGGGATGGTGTAGGCCTTCGAAGGACGCCAAGCGCGAACGATACGGTCGCAGCGGAATGTCCTGATGTCGTCGGTGGCATTGTCGAGGCCGCAGAAGTACGCCACGCCCTCGCGCTCGAACATGCCGTAGACGCAGACGGTACGCTCTTTTTGCTCACCGCGTCCGTTCTGATATAAAAACCGCAGCGCGCATCGCTCGGCAAAGGCGCTCCAAACCGCATCGACGGTGGGAGAGCGGCTGATCGTCGCCTCGTCCGCCGTCGTCCTGCCGGTGAGGTAGGCAATCTTGGAGCGAATATCGGCAAGTGGTGCGGCAAAGGTGGAAGAGCCGCTTGCAAGCGTTTGGTCGATGGCGTTGAGTAGGATGTCGGCGTCGTCTGCGGTGATGAGGCCACCTGCTGCAAACGTGTGCTCGCGGTCGATTGTCCACGAGCTTTCCTCGGTCTCCTGCGCGCCGGCAGGGCGAACCTCCTTGATTAGGATGCCGCGTTCGAGCAGTTTGTCACGATCGCGCCGAAACTTGCGCTTATCAGAGTCGATGTTGCCCGAGCCATATCCCAGGTCAGAATCCAAGACGATCTGCTCGGTCGTCAGCGGTTCGGGGGAGCTGTTGAGCACAAAGAAAAGATTGAGGATGCGCTGAGCCGTTTTATCGAAACTGGGCTCCGAATTTTCCTTTTTAATTGTCGCGGTCGTGTCGCTTGCCGTCATAGAGTCCTCGCATGAGAAGGTGGTTTGCTGCCATGATTTTAGTCCGATATGGAGATTAGGCTATATCCTTGTCCGCTCGGGGCGTTAAGATGGCCCGAATTCGGTCGTTTGCGCTCGCTCGGGGTATACTTTCGACTATATACGGTTCTAATGTGCATGCATTGGGCCTATTTGTCGGATTATGGATGTGGAGCGCACATGGCGAACACCCAGAACTATATTAACCACCTGCTGCAGAACACCGGCATTACGCCGGCATGCAGCGAAGAAGAGCGCTTGGCTGCCGAGGATATCGCTCAGATCTTCCGCAACCACGGCTTTGATCCCGAGGTTCAGGAGTTCAATGCCCCGGCGCCCAGTAGGTTGGCATTTGCCGTTACCGGTATTCTTGCGTTTGCCGGCGCCCTACTGATGGGCATCGGCGGCGGCATCGGCTTGGTCGGCACCTTGCTGGCCATTGCCGGCGCCGTTCTTTACGTGCTCGAACGCACGGGCCACCCCGTGGTTTCGCGCCTGGGCAAGACGGGCGTGAGCCAAAATGTCATCGCCTACCACAAGGCCTCGGGCCCGCTCGCGTCTCCGCGCAACCGCCCGGTGGTCGTTGTCGCACACTACGACTCTCCCCGTGCTGAGCTGCTCGCCCGCGAGCCCTATGCTTCTTATCGTGCGCTCATCGCCAAGCTGTTGCCCGTTGCCACGGTTGCCCCTGCTGCCGTTGCCATCTTGCGTATCCTGCCGCTCCCCGGCGCGCTCAAGGTTCTGCTGTGGATTGTCGCGATCCTCGCTTCCCTCGTTGCGCTCGCCAACGCGGCAAACATCATTTCTAACCGTTTTGTGCTTCCCTATACGTCCGGCGCAGTGTGCAACAAGTCTTCTGTCGCCGCTATGCTCGGCGTTATGGACAACGTTGCTCCCTTCCAGGGCGAAAACGAGTTTCCCGACGATGTTCCGTTCGATACCTATTTTGGGGAGCAGAAGCGTCGTGCCGAGGAAATGGCGCGCGCAGCGGCGGAGTATGCCGCGGCCCAACAGCAAAACGACTACGGCAACACCATCGAGTATGAAGAGCCTACCTACGCCGAGGACGAGTTCGGCCAGCCGATTGCTTCCGACGCTCAGACCGAGCCCGAACAGGGCGAGGCTTTCGACGAGCAGATCGAGGGCTTTGAGGGTGCGTCTGCCGACGAGACGCTGATTGGCGCCATCGTGCCCGAGGATCAGAATCAGGCTGTCCAGGCCGAAGAGTTCAATGACGAGGTTCCCGCTGCCGAGCCGGCGGAGGAGCCTGTCGCGGCCGAGCCCGAGCCCAAGCTCTATCGCAATGCCGCCGGCAACATCCGCTTTGGTTCGGATGCCATCCGTGCGCTCGGAATGCTTCCCGAGTCCTGCACGCTCGATTACGAGGAAGGCGAGGAGCCGACGTTTGAGCCCGAGCCTGCCCCCGTCGTGACTGCACCTGCGCCCGTTGTCGCCGTGGATGATGAGTCTGCCGCGGTTACCGCTGCCGTTGCCGAGCCCGAGGCGGTGTCCGCGATCGATCCCGCGGCAGGACTGGACATTTTGGCTCCCGCCGCGCCGGCGCAAGACGTTACGGACGAGTCTGACGACGATTACGTTGAACAGCCGAGGCGCGTGTCTTACGAGAGCGATACTGATTTCTCGGCCGAGATTCCCGCGGCAACGCCCCATGCCGATATTGTATCCGCGTTCTCTTCGATTGGCGCCAGTGCTTCCAACTTCTTTAAGGGTGCGCTTGCAAAGGGCAAGAAATTTGTCGACGATTTCGAGGAGAAGCGCGCTGCCGCACGCGAGGCTGCCGAGCAGGAGGCTATCGCTCAGCAGCAGGCAGCCGAGGCGGCACGTGAGCGCGCGGCGCAAGAGCTCGAGCAGAACGAGGCTATGCAGTCCGTGCCCGTCGACGCTGCCGAAGCTACGACGTCCTTTGAGTCCCAGCAACCGGCGTCCGCGGATGTTGCTGAGGCGACGACGTCTTTCGAGGCTCAGCAACATGTCGATAGCACCATGTCGTTTGATGCCGCGCAGTTCGATTCCACGATAACGTTTGAAAAGCAAGGCACCGCGATTGCCGGGCCCCTTCCTGTTTCCGATGAGCAGGGCGACGCGGCAGACGATGACGAGCCTATTGATGCTGCCGAAATCCAAGATGTCGCCGAGGACGAGCCCGTCGAGGCCAACTCTGACGAAGAGCAATACGCGGCAGCCGATCAAGGTGATTCGACCGAGGTCGAGCAGGAGGAAGTGCCTGCGGTTTCCGAGACTCCCGAGACGGATGAGTCGAGGCCTTACTCCACGCAGATTTTCACCATGCCGACCTCGAGTGGTTCCGGTGCCACGGTTGCCAATGTCGCTCCCACCCAGGACGAAACGGTCGATTCCCTTATGGCCCAGATTTCCTCCCAAGCATCGCCGCGTCCGCAGATGAATGTTCCCGATCCGGCGTCGGCACCGTCGCCTGCACCCTCCTCGTCTCCGCTGGCTTCGGTCCCCGATCCGTCGCTGCCGTCGATGAAGCAGACAAACGTTGCGTCTCGCACGTCGCTGTTCGACCTTCCCGATCCCTCCGCACAGGTCAACGACCCCTTTGCTACCGCTCAGGGTCCCGAACCCACATCGGCACCCGTTGCGCCTCCTATGCCCGTTGCGTCGGGCGCGCAGCCGATCGAGACCATTTCGGCTCCCGCCCCTGCGGCACCCAAGTCTCGCAAGCGCGGCCTGGGCGGCCTGTTCGGTCGTAAAAAGAAAAACGAACAGGACAGCATGAGTGACTGGCTGGGCGTCGAAGACGATTACGATGCCAAGAAGTCCGGTCGCGGCATCGGTTCGTGGGATAATTTCGAGGACGACAACGATGGCTGGAAGGGCGGCGCTACGTCTTCCGACGGCGCTTCTTCCGAAGATATGCTCTCGGCTGTCGCCTCTATGGGTGACGATGAGCTGCTCGGTCACGATATCTGGTTTGTGGCAACGGGCGCCTCGGATTGTGATGGCGCCGGCATGAAGGCCTTCTTGGCTTCGCATCGCGATAAGCTCCGCGGCGTATTCTTCATCAATCTTGAATCCGTCGGCGCCGGTAGGCTTTCGGTGGTGACGGTTGAGGGCGAACAGCAGCTGCTCAAGGGCGATCGCCGCATCATGAACCTGGTCAGCAAGGTGTGCAAGTCGTTCCATGTCGATTGTGGCGCGCTCGAGATGCCCTATGCCAAGACCGATGCCTACGCCGCGCTCGAGGCGAGCCGCCGAGCCCTCACCATCGCCGGCGTGGACGGCACGCGCCTGGCTTGTGCTCGTACCGAGGACGACCTGCCCCACAATGTCAACCCGACGAACATTGCCACGGTATCCGAGGTCGTGACCGAGGTTATCCGCCGTTCGTAGACGGAGCTCTAAGGAGTCAACGTGTTTTCGTATATTAAGCGCCATTGGCCTGTCTACGTGATTTTGACCTTGATTGCCATTGCGTTGGGGTTTGGAGCCGCCTATATCGTGGGCGCGAAGGGCTCGACCCCCGCCTCCGCAATCAGCGAAGAGGTGGAGCAAGAACAGAGCACGGGTGCCGATGGGATTCATGAGTCCGAGCAAGCAATCGTTGATGGTGGATCTTCGTCTGCAGAGTAGATACGGCGATTTAAATGATTGAAAGCGGGCGAGCCGGGGGACTGGCTCGCCCGCTTTTTCATCGCGCTAGCGCTTCTTTGGGATTGACCTAAGGCGAGCGAACCATAGGGCTGCGGCACCCGAGGTCAGGAGCGCGGTGATGCAAGCGGCGATGGGGGCTGATCCTGTTGCCGGTAGGTCCTGCGGTAGGGTACAGCGTTGAATGACACTGTCCTCGTCATGTGACTCAAGTTTATCGCCGCCGCCGTTGCGGCAAAGATCGACGCGTGCGCTGTTGGTGAGTGCAGTTTGGGGTGTATAAGCCGACGTTGCCTGCATGTGCACGACTGCGCCCCGAGCGTCTGTGCCAAGGATTGCTCTGGCATCGTCAAGGTCGTCGTGCTCATCTTTGAGATCATCGCGGGTCCAAGAATCCGTATCGCTTCGAGTCGTAAAGTCGGCGGCTGCTGCACCGTATTCAATGCGAATGCCCGTCACGACGGTATTGGATGCAAGGTCGAGTTCTTTCGCCTCGAGCGTGGTGGATTCCGTGGTCGAGACATCCGCCTTCCAGAGGTGCCAGCCGTCGTAATCGACGAGGCGGCAATCCTCACCCAGACTCTCTTTTACTTCGTCGAACTCAAGCCAAGGATTTTCGTGCCCATCGTCAAGCGTCGCGTTTGCCGGCTCATCGATGTCTGTCGAGTCCAACGGCGTCGTGCGATACCACACGTTGCACAGACCGTTGAGGTCGCCGATGGCGACGGGGGTTTCGATTGAGACGAATCTCGCCGTGCCGTCTTTGGCGCACTCAAGATCATCGGTAATCGTAAACTCATCAACCCAAGTAGCGGAATCGTTTCGAGCATCGATGGTATAGGAGAAAAGCCCATCCGTATTGGTTTGCATCGCGGCGCGGTTTTTTCCATCGCCGTTAGCCAACAGACCCTTCCCGATAGGTTGGACAAGTTCCTGACGCTTGTCGACCTGTCCTTTGATCTCGATGGGCGCATCCTTCATCGCGACGGATTGGACTTCTCCCGTATCCTTTATTTCAAACGTTATCTCCTCGGCAAGGTCATAGGTCCGCGGAGACATCGTTTCGCGCAACGAGTAGGTGCCGGGTGCAAGATGTTCGATGCGGTGCGGCTTGTCGGATGAGGTCCAGGAGTCTATTTCGGTTTTATCGGGACCATATAAGGTGAGTTGTGCGCCTTTCATTTCCTGCTCTCCGCTTGCATCGACCTTGGAGATATCAACCTTGGTGTAATCGTCGGATACGTTAAGCCGTGCTTCTACAACGGGTGTTTTCTGGTCGGCATAAGTAAGGTCGACAATATGGGATGTCCGATCGAGTAAGAAGCCTGCCGGCGCTTGAGTCTCGACAACCTCGTAGCGTGCGGTGCCAGATCCCAGCGGGAGGTCGTCTGCGCGTGCTTCTCCAGTTTCATCCGTCGTGACGGTAGCGACAGTCTCACCGTCAAGCGCGGCAATGCTACCGTCGGGGCGCACGATATCACCTGAGGCACGGATCTCAAAGATGGCGTCCGCGAGGCTGCTGCCGTCTACGGCATCGGTTTTAACGATCCTGATGTTTCCGGTCGCGGCGTGGTCATAATACGAGACGATTGCAACGGGCGTTAGGTTTGTATCGGCGGGTATGTTTACCTCGATCTCTCCGCCGACAAGATAGGGCTCTTTGGCCGAGGTTTCGCGTACATAATAGGTGCCCGGCACGAGCGATTCGGGCAGTGTGACGGTGCCGGTCGCGTCAGTCGTAAAGGTGTCCATTACGTTGTGTGCTGGATACCAGCATGTTTGTGAGACAGGTTTGTGATTGCTGTCGAGGAGTTGGAAGGTGAATCCGGCTAGGAGAACAGAAGCGCCTGTTTGGGCATCGCGTTTTACAATCTGGAGATGCGTCGACAGAGCGTGGTTGTCCACGATATATTGAAGCTCGGCGCCGTCGGAAATCTGATTGGCCTCGACGGTCCATTCCCCCGCACGTTTAAAACCCTCGGGGACGGTTTCCGGAACCTCACGAACCGTGTAGCCGGCGCGGTCGTATGGGACGGCTCCGTGGACACCGGCTGGTCGCTTGCCTGTGCCGAACCATGCTTCGGGCTGGTCTTTGGTGGAGGCAAAGCCATAGATGTTTGTAGTCAGTGTGCCAACAACCTGCTGAGAGCTGTTACTGACAACCTCAAAGACAACATCTCCTGCCGGCTGCTCCAGGCCGGATTGATCGCTATTGCCGTAGTCCTTGAATTTTGAAATCTCAAGGTCAAACGCAATGGGGATATCGGAAACGCGAGATTCGATCTCGACCACGCCTGAATCGCCGAGTTGGTCGGCTCCAACGGTGTAAGACCAACTGTCACCGGAGGGCAAATAGCCCTCGGGCGCCTTCGATTCATAGATGGTAAAGGTTCCCAGGGGGACATCGGTGAGGGTAGCTCGACCGCTTTCATCGGTCCTGAGAGTTTGTGTCCATCCAGGGGTTGATTGCGATACGCACACGAATTCTGCTCCTGCGAGCGAAGCCCCAACTTGGGGGCCTGCATTCGTTGCGGCGTCGAGTTTTACGACATGCAGGGTGATGGCGCCGGGTTGTTCATCGATGGCGACCTGCCCGCCATCATTCCCCGTGGTAAAGGCAACGCGATCGGGGCGGGGGACATAGCCGGCCGGCGCCTTCGTTTCAACTAGGTAGTATGCCGTGTTGGGTAGGAGTGTTGCCTGCGCTCGACCGTTGCTGTCCATCTGGACGGTGCCGACACGCGCGCCGCTGGCGCTCTCAAAAACATCGAATGTTGCCCCGTCAAACTGATAAGTATTGTTTCCGCTGGTAATGGCAGCGTTTGCAGACTGCTTTTGGAAGGAAACAGAGACCGCCGGCAGTACATAGAGCATGTCTTGACGTTTGCTGCCGCCCGATACGGTTCCTATATAGCGCCGCGCGCGGTGCGGAGCGGCTTCGATGCTTCCTGATTTTGCGCTGTCGTGGAGCCACCGCGCAGCCGCCACGACTTCATTGTCGGCGGTAAAGTGCCCGCTCTTGGTTTTGCCCTGAGCGGTCGTGTAGGAGTAGGTGCCGTCGACATGGGTAGTGCCGTTGAGCATCCATACGGCAAGCTGGGTGGCAGCGCGGGCGCGATCGGGTGAAAGATGGTAACCGCCAAACGACGTGGCGGTAGGATATCCGTGACAAACGATTGCCGCGAACTCGTCGTCGAGCCACACCCAGCCTTGATCAAAGTTGAGCCATGGGCCGCCCGGCTTGGTGGGGCCGGGGCGCTCCTGGTTCATGCAGTAGGCAATCGAGGCGTCTTGAGCTTCATACTTGCCGATGAAGAAGGGCCCACAATCATCGCTAATAGTGCGGAAGCCGAGCTGGTCGTAGCCATCGACGGCAAATGCGGCTCCCGGTGCCAGACAGCCGAAAAGCAGGAAGAGGAGCAGGAGCAGCGGACCTGTTGCGATTGCGCTGTGGACAGAGTGCGTGGGTGCGTTGGACATGGCTGCTCCTTATCCCTCGTGCGCCGCATGGGGAGGTTGCGACGCGTAGGATGAGGCTACCCCCGAGGTTCATGCGGGTAAGTACCGGAGCCTGACCAAAAGCTTGCCCAATTCCTGACAAATTGAGCTCAAATACAACAATCAGGCAAAAGCGCAGGTAGAAGATAAGGAGAACAGGAGGCCAAAGGTCCTCGTCTCCACAATTGATGCGATTTTCAAACGAATCTCCACGGCTAAAACAAGCATCGCCACCCTTGTATCGAACAAGACAACCGCGTTATACTAGCCAACACACAAGCGGGCATCGCCAAGTGGTAAGGCATCAGCTTCCCAAGCTGACACTCGCGGGTTCGAGTCCCGTTGCCCGCTCCAGAAAAAGTAAAAGCACGACACCGTTCCGGTGCCGTGCTTTTTTCAATAAAGCGCCGGGACTCGAACCCGCCAGGGTGCGAGCGTAAAACAAACGCGAAGCGTTTGTAGCGAGCAGGCGAAGGCGCCGGCAGGCGCCTGAAGCCGGTACGGATTTGCGAAGCAAATACGCGGACGTCCCGTTGCCCGCTCCATCGAGCGCGGGAGACTTTGGGGCGGCCAATTCAACAAAGTCTTCCCCATCGTCTCCGTGAATCCGAGGAGATCGACCGCAGCCGGTGCGGATTTGCGAAGCAAATACGCGGACGTCCCGTTGCCCGCTCCAATTCCAAAATGTTAGGTTAATGCCTGCTGCCCATACTTGCACCTGCGCACGGTACAATGGTTGGGTTACGACCAACGTGCCAATAACCAAAAAGGAGCCGCTATGATCGATCGCTATACCCGCCCGGAGATGGGACACATCTTCTCCCTCGAGAACAAGTACGCCATTTGGCAGGAGATCGAGGTCCTGGCCTGTGAGGCCCAGGCGGAGCTCGGCAAGATCGGCATTTCTAAAGACGAAGCCCAGTGGATTCGCGACCATGCCAACTTTGAGAAGGCAAAGGTCGACGAGATCGAGGAGGTCACGCGCCACGACGTCATCGCCTTCCTGACCAACATGAAGGAGTACATCGACGCCGATGTTCCCGAGGGCGACCCCAAGCCCAGCCGCTGGGTTCACTATGGCATGACCAGCTCCGATCTGGGCGACACGGCTCTGTGCTACCAGCTCACCCAGGCCTGCGACCTGATCATCGAGGACGTCAAGAAGCTCGGCGAGATTTGCAAGCGTCGCGCCTTTGAGGAGCGCAACACGCTCTGTGCCGGCCGCACTCATGGCATCCACGCCGAGCCGATGACCTTCGGCATGAAGTTCGGCTCTTGGGCCTGGGAACTCAAGCGCGATCTGGATCGTCTTGAGGACGCCCGCAAGAATGTTGCCTTCGGTGCCATCTCGGGCGCTGTTGGCACGTACAGCTCCATCGAACCGTTTGTCGAGGAGTATGTCTGCGAGCACCTGGGTCTGGTTCACGACCCGCTGTCCACGCAGGTTATCAGCCGCGACCATCACGCCTATCTCGCCGGCGTTCTCGCCACCACCGCGGCCACCTGCGAGCGCATCGCTACCGAGGTTCGCAATCTGCAGAAGACCGATACGCTCGAGGCCGAGGAGCCGTTCCGCAAGGGTCAAAAGGGCAGCTCCGCCATGCCGCACAAGCGCAACCCGATCACCATGGAGAAGGTCTGCGGTCTGTCGCGCGTCGTGAAGTCCAACGCCCAGGTTGCCTTCGATAACGTCGCCCTGTGGCACGAGCGTGACATTTCGCACTCCTCTGCCGAGCGTGTCGCCCAGGCCGACAGCTTCATCGCCCTCGACCACATGTTCCAGTGCCTCATCCGCGTTATCGACGGCCTGCAGCTGTACCCTGCCCGCATGATGGCCAACCTCAATAAGACCCGCGGCCTCATCTTCTCCTCCAAGGTGCTGCTGGCCCTCGTCGACACGGGCATCACCCGCGAGGACGCGTACGCCATTGTGCAGGAGAACGCCATGGCAACCTGGCACGAGGTGCAGGATTGTGTCTCCGGCCCCACCTTTAAGGAGCGTCTCGAGGCCGACCCGCGCTGCACCGTCAGCCAGGAGAAGCTCGACGAGATTTTTGATCCGTGGGACTTCCTCACCCGCATCGATACGGTCTTCGATCGCCTGGAGCAGCTGAGCTTCGAGTAGGGTTAACCTAATTCGACCGCTTGCGGATGCATTTCAACCTTTGGCGCCTTGCCCGTCTTGGGCGAGGCGCTTTTTTTTACTGTCGCATATGCGCCCGGGTAATAAAATGAACTCCGACTGCTGTTTCGATGAAAGGGGGCACGTGCCCAGACGCATCAAGCGGGCCACCATCGTCTCGTTTACGCTCATACTCCTTGTTGCCGTCTGTGCGGGCGCCCTGACGTATACCGTTCGAAGCAGTTCTTCCTCCTCGAATGAAGCCGATAGAGATCTCCCGGTGCTCAAAATCGGCGTTACGGATAACGACCCCTATGTGTATGTCGATACCACGGGCGATTACGCCGGTATCGATATCGACATCGCCCGCGAGGCCTGCAAGCGTGCGGGGCTCAAGCCACAGTTTGTCGATATTGACTGGAACGATCGCGACCGGCTGCTCAAAAACGGTGATATCGATTGCCTGTGGTGTGACTATTCTCCCTGTTATCGCGAGGATAAGTATTACTGGACCGAGCCGTATCTAACCGTGACGGTCTCGGTTGCCGCCAAGAAAACGAGTGGCATCAAGTCCTTGGCACATCTCGATGGAAGTAAGACCATTGCGGTGATTGCGGGTTCGGTGAGTGAACGCCGATTGCTTGCGGGGGATCTGGGGGTCTCGTCGGACGTTCAAATCAAATCATATGGCTCTGCCGAACTCTGCAAAGCCGCTCTAGTCAAAGGGTACGTTGACTGCTGGATGGCGGATGTCCAGTCGCTTGACCGACTCGTTGCTCAGTATCCCGGCGTTTACCGTGTGTTTGCCGACAATGTTATGACGGTTGACCTGGGCGTCGCGTTTGATGACAGCTATGAAGGATCGGTCGTAAAGGATCTCAATACCGCGCTGTTCGACATGGATCGAGATGGCACGATTGACCGTATTGTGGGCAATTACAAGACAGGAGCGACGACGGGCGGGCAAGGAGGAAATTCATGACAACTGATGAGCACCGCTTGAGTCGAAAGACTCTGAACGTCATAGCTGCCAGCGTTATTATCAGCGCCGTCTTGTTAGGCCTGTTGTATACGGTTGGAACCCATCGCTGCCTCGAAAAAACGCTTGGGTTTGGCCAAGAAACCATGGTGTTTTTGGAGAACGCTTGCGAAAAATATGACCGCTACGAACAGGGGAGAAAAACCGAGGCGACGCACGATTTGCTCGCCGCGGTCGAATCGTTTGTGACGTTCCTGTCCTCTGATCGCGTTGAGGTTAACGACGATCTTATCGAGCAATTTGTCCATGCCGAGAACCTTTCGGGGCTGATGGTCATGGACTCCGATGGCCATATGGCTGCCCACTACGACATCGATGGTCGCGATCCGCTCATGTTGTGGCGAGATGAGTTGGCCTGTTCGCCGGTCGCATCGATGTATCAAGGTTCCAAAGTGACCTACTCAACTGTCGATGAGCGCCGTGGTGTCGTTTTTGCCGTCTGTGCTGTTCCGTATGGCGACGGCGTTGCCCTGGCATACCGCTCACTTGTTTCCGATACGGCGGACGACTATTCATATGCCATAGCCGACGTGCTTTCGAACAGTACCTTCCACCAGGGTCCCACGGTGCTTGTTATGGAGGATGCGGAGATTGTCTCATCCAACAGTGCCGATGCTGACGTGCCGCTCGCCCGACTCCTCACCAGCGTAGGAGTTGAGTGGAAAGACGACGGCCTGACGCGCATCGAATATCGAGGAGACGAATGGTATGCCGTGCGTGCGGCATATAAGGACTACCGCCTGTTTGCGCTATATCCCAAATCTGAGGTCATGTCTGACAGGATTTCATTTGTCGCCGTCGGCGTCTTGGTGTGTCTTGCGTTTTGGGTCGTGGTGCTGTTGGCTCGAAATATCGTTGACCACCGCAATTTGGTCGAAAAGGATAAACAGCTCGGCATTATCAATGCCATAAGCGCCATCTACGATTCGACCTTCCTTTTGCATCTCGACACCCTCGAGATCGAGGGGATCAATATGTCGCCGGCGATAGCGAAGATATTTGCCGAGCACAGCGAGGCATATGACTTTATGGACACGGTCTGCCGGGATATCGTGAGCCCCGAAAGCCGCGAAGCGGTTGTGGGACTCGTAGATATAAGTTCGCTTCGTGAACGTATGGAGGGCGTACCGTACTTGGCTGCCGAGGTGCGAGATTGTCGAGGCGCTTGGTACTCGCTACAGGTTGTCCCCCAGCATCGCGATGAGCAAGGCCGGCTGGAGTCGGTCGTCGTGGCGACGCACAACATATCGATGGTCAAGCATGCCGAGGAGCTGTCATATCAAGACAAACTGACGGGGCTTCGCAACCGCAACTATCTTGAATCGCGCGGAGATAGCCTGGTAAACGAGGACTTGCCCGTGAGCGTGATTATGTTGGACTGCAATTATCTCAAGCGGACCAACGACATCTATGGTCACGAGATGGGGGATGAACTGCTGCGACGGACGGCGTCCGTGCTGCGGCGGGTGGCTGGTGCGGATTATCTGCCGATGCGCCTTGGCGGCGACGAGTTTTTGCTGGTTTGCCCCCATACTGACAACGAGTCTGCGCTCGGGCTGGAACAGGATCTTCGTCTCGGTCTTGCCGCGGTAAGCGATGAGGCCCTGACGGTCAGCGCATCGATTGGCGTGGCGACCGTCGAGACGGCTGGAAATACGCTGGCCGATGTATATCGTGTCGCCGACCACAATATGTATCGGGAGAAGCGCACGGTCCACGCACAGGGTGCGGACTGCTAATCTTGCCCCCGCGAGTCCATGCATCGTAGGATGTTGAATCGGTGCTTGCGATAATAAGTCGGCCCAGGCGGGGATAATAGACGTCTGAAATTTCTTTCTGAGAGGGGATCTCAATGATTAGTTTTGACTACAAGCCGCAGGGTGTATGCTCTCGCAATATTCACCTCAATCTCTCTGACGATGGCAGCAAGGTGCTGGGCGTTGAGTTTACCGGCGGCTGTGACGGCAATCTCAAGGCAATCTCCAAGTTAGTCGAGGGTGCTCCTGCCGATCGCGTAATCGAGGTTCTCGCCGGTAATACCTGCGGTATGAAAAAGACCTCTTGCGCCGATCAGCTTACGCGCGCTATCGAGGCCGCTCGCGCCGAGATCGCCTAATGGGTATCGCCGACCACATCAAGAATGGAATATCGCGCCGTGGCTTTGTGCTCGGCGGTGCTGCCGCGGGCGCTGCCACGGTGCTTGCCGGTTGCTCGAAAAAAACGGGCACCAGCGACGATGCCGCCGGCGAGCCGCAGGTTATCAAGGACGATTCGAAGATTGTCTCGATCACTGATGAGTACGAAGCTGTTGATATCGATCTTGAGCCGGCGGCGTCGTGGACGCTGCCGCTGGGCACGCTGCTGTACTACTGCGATGGCGACTACGCCGCCGCGATGATGGCGCCTGCTTCTGCTCTGCATGCCAATACGCTTGGTGTGCTCAACCTGGGCGATGGCTCGCTTACCACATTAATCGAGGATCCTATCGAGGGCACGGGATATGCTTTTTACGATGTCCGTGCCGGCGATGGCGTGTTTGCGTGGGTTGAGATGAACTTTGCCAATTCATCGTGGAAGCTCTACGCTCAAAATCTGTCGGGCGCTTCGCTCTCTGGCGACGTGGCTGAGCTCGATCGAGGTGGCAAGGACTATGATCCGCCCCTGTTTACGGCGTTCGGGTCATCGGTCATCTGGTATAAAATGCCTTCGGCAGGCGGCAATAAAACGAGTAGTGATTCGTTTTGCTATCGTCGCTCGCTTGATGAATCCAAGGCCGAGGTAATTTGGAAATCGATGGGCCGCTTTGCATCGGCCCCGCGCGCGAGCGACGGCATTTTGACCATCTCGCCGCGTGTCCGCAACGACGAAGGCGTCTACTATGGCATAACGGCAATCGATCTGACCGATGGCAACAACACCAAACGTGCCCAGCTAGTCCTTCCCTCGTCAGTCTCGCCTTTCGAGGCCGTATATATGGGCGATACCTTCGTGTTTTCTATCGAGGCGACCTATAGTGACGTGGGCAGCCTGGGCAACATGGGCACGTATATCGGTAATGAGGGAGGGCCATACCTCTTTCTGTCCCGCGAGCCGCTCGCATGTGCTGCCGGCAAGAAGAATAAATATCTCGTTAAGGTACAGGCATCGCATTTTCTCATCGACACCTCTGCCAAGACCTATGGCTCGCTGTTGTCGCCCGACCGCGCTTTGGAATATGGCGATTATCCAGCTACGGCGGGAAAATCGGACTCATTCCTTACGTACGCCACGGTGCGCAACAGCCAGGGTATACCCGAGACGGTCACCGCACGCCTATTCTCTCTTTAAGCTTAGAGGGGTTAAAAAGGCGCCAACAGGGGAATAAACGCGTTGTAATTGTGAGTACCGCCCGCCGAGCTGCCGCGTCATAGTGGCATCCGGCGGGCTCAGGTGCGTTAAAATGGGCTTGTTCTTAGCTGATTGAGACAGGGGGGCCGTGTTATGGCTTCAGATGCAAAAAAGATTCTGCTGGTCGAGGATGAGAAGGCAATCCGTGACGCCGTCGCTGCCTATCTCGAGCGCGAAGGCTACTGGGTTGTGGGTGTCGGCGACGGCCAGTCCGCGATCGAGGAGTTCGAGAAGCATCAGTTTGACCTGGTCGTGCTCGACCTTATGCTCCCCAAGATCCCCGGCGAGCGCGTTTGCCGCACCATTCGCGATACCTCGGATGTCCCCATCATCATGCTGACTGCCAAGGGCGAGATCGAGGACCGTATTATCGGTCTTGAGCTCGGCGCCGACGACTATCTGATTAAGCCGTTCTCGCCGCGCGAGCTTGTCGCGCGCGTACGCGCCTTGTTCCGCCGTGCCCATCAGGCCGACGAGCCAGCCGTCGAGGTACTCGACTTCGGCGATCTGGTCATCGATATCTCGGGCCACAAGATTTTGGTCGAGGGCAAGGAAGTCGACCTGACGGCTTCCGAGTTTAAGCTGCTCACCACGCTTGCCCGTCACCCCGGTCGCGTCTACAACCGCATGGAGCTGGTCGAGAAGGTGCTCGGCTACGACTTTGAGGGCTATGAGCGCACCATCGATAGCCACGTGAAGAACCTTCGCGCCAAGCTGGGCGATGATCCCAAGAAGCCCAAGTGGCTCTACACCGTCCACGGTGTCGGCTATCGCTTCGAGGCTCCGGCCAAGACCGATAAGCCGGACGAGAAATAGGGAAATCACATATGACACCTGCGCGCTTTGAAATCGGACAAAAGCACAAGCAGGAGAGCGAGGCGGGTTCCAAGGCTAGTTGGAACACGCCTCGTTCCGATTCACGGCCAACGATGAGCTATCCCTCGCGCATGGCACTTGCTTTTGCTCTGACATCGCTCATGACGGTATTGGTGCTGGTGGGCGTGGTCTCTGTTGTGTGGGGCACGGTCTTTTCGGATTACACGCGCTCCAATATCGTCGAGATCGCCAATTCTGCTGCCGAAAAGCTTGCGACGTCGTATGAGGAAAACGGCAACTGGACTGCGGGCGAGCTGCGCACGGTCGCGACATCGAGTTTGGTATCCGACGACCTGAGTATGCAGGTCGTCAACAAGAAGGGCGTTGTCGTCTATGACGACTCATGGCCTTCGGCAAGCGCGACCGCCGATGTGCGCGAGAGCGAATCGGCGTCGAGCAGCTCGAGCGGTAAAAAAGCATCGCATAGCCCGGTCTCGTCTGCTCCAACCGACTCCGATAGCGTTGCCAACGTCGAAATCATAACGTCTTCGGGCGAGCATGTCGGACAGGTAAAGCTATGGGCCATCGGCTCCGATGCCTTGCTCACCAAGGCGGATTCTGCATTTAGGGAGAAGACCTTTAACGCCATGGCCCTCGCCGCGGTTGTTGCAATCTGCATTTCGGTCGTTATCGGATCGCTCGTGTCGCGCATGCTCACCAAGCCGATTCATCGTATTACGAGCACGGCCAAGCAAATTCGCGATGGCGATCTGTCCGCTCGTACTGGTTTGCGCGGTGATGACGAGATTGATCAGCTGGGTGAGACCTTCGATGAGATGGCCACTTCGCTCGAGAAGGATATGAAACACGAGAAGCGCCTGACCTCAGACGTGGCTCACGAACTTCGTACTCCGCTTATGGCCATGCTCGCGACAGTCGAAGCCATGCAGGATGGGGTGTATCCCACCGACGACGAGCATCTGGAAACCGTTGCTTCCGAGACGCGTCGCCTGGCTCGTCTGGTGCAGCAGATGCTCGACCTGTCGCGCATGGAAAACAGCACGGCTCCGCTCAACCTTGAGCCGGTGGACATGGTTCCTTTCGTGCGTTCCATCGTCAATGCCCAGGAGCGCCTGTTTGTCGACCGCGATCTGCGCTTGCGCTTTGCTGACGAGACGCAAGGTCACGACGATGTCGTCGAAGCCGATCCCGACATGATCACACAATGCGTCATCAATCTCATGAGCAACGCCATGCGCTATACCCCCGAGGGCGGTTGGGTCGTGGTGTCGGTGCTCAGTGACCGCAAACACGTCAGCGTCGCCGTTTCTGATACCGGCATCGGTATTGCCAAGGATGACTTGTCGCGCATCTTCGGCCGTTTTTGGCGCGCCGATGCTAGCCGTGCCCGTGAGGCGGGCGGTCTGGGCGTGGGCCTCGCCGTGACTAAACAGATCGTCGAGCGACATCATGGCTACATTTCCGTGGAGTCGGAGCTTGGAAAGGGTACGACTTTTACGATTCATCTGCCTCGCGAGCACACGGCGGACGCGGCATCTACTACAATGGAGCACTAGCTTTTCGCTATTCGGTGAAGGAGGGGTTTCGTCCCTGCCGCTCCGAGTTTGCGAAAACGTGCGGGAAAGAACCCGCATTACTGTCGTATTTTGGTAAGGAGTGACTCACGTGACAACGATGGAGCGTCGTCCGGATTCCCGTGGCAAGGTTCGTGATATCTACGATGCCGGTGAAAACCTGCTGATGGTCGCCACCGACCGCATTTCTGCGTTCGACTTCATTCTTCCCGACGAGATTCCGTTTAAGGGAGAGGTGCTCAACCGCATCTCGGCATTCTGGTTCGATAAGTTTGCCGGCATCGTTCCCAACCACCTCGTTTCCATCGACCCGGCGGATTTCCCCGAGGAGTTTGCTGAGTATCGTGACTACCTCGCCGGCCGCGCCATGCTGGTTAAGAAGGCCCAGACGATTCCTATCGAGTGCATCGTCCGCGGCTATCTGACCGGTTCGGGCAAGAAGACCTACGACGAGAACGGCACCGTCTGCGGCATCCAGCTGCCTGAGGGCCTGACCGAGGCTTCCAAGCTTCCCGAGCCGCTGTTCACGCCGTCCACGAAGGCCGAGATCGGTGACCACGACGAGAACATCTCGTTCGAGCGTTGCTGCGAGATCGTGGGCGAGGACATCGCCACGCAGATTCGCGACCTTTCCCTCAAGATCTACAAGGCTGCCGCCGAGTATGCAGCGACCCGTGGCATCATCATTGCCGACACCAAGTTCGAGTTCGGTGTCATCGATGGCAAGGTTACGCTGATCGACGAGTGCCTCACGCCCGACTCCAGCCGTTTCTGGCCTGCCGCCAGCTACGAGGAGGGCAAGATTCAGCCCAGCTACGACAAGCAATTCGTCCGCAATTGGCTCAAAGCCAACTGGGATATGACGGGGGAGACCCCGCGCCTGCCCGCCGAGGTCATCGATGGCACGTCCGAGCGCTATCGCGAGGCCTTCCAGATCATCACGGGCTCCCAGTTCACAAGCATGAAGGAGAACGCATAAGTGAGTACCCGTAGCGCCACGAACAAGCGCACGCAATCCCACGAGGTTACCGGGGTTGCGCGCAAGTCCGCTGCATCCGCCAAGCCCGCCCGTCAGGCAGCGAGCTCTGTCCGCGTCGTGCCGGCTTCGTCTAAGGCACGCCGCAAAGAGCTCGAGAAGGGCGAGAATCTCGAGGGCCTCTCTAAAGAGGAGAAGCGCGCCCGCAAGGCTAAGCAGCGCGCCAAGGAGGATCGCATCTACACGGTGTCGAATATCCTTCTCAAGCAGGATGAGGACT
This sequence comes from Collinsella aerofaciens, assembly GCF_028209625.1. Lineage (GTDB taxonomy): Bacteria > Actinomycetota > Coriobacteriia > Coriobacteriales > Coriobacteriaceae > Collinsella > Collinsella aerofaciens_AM. The sequence goes on from NZ_JAQLDU010000012.1 coordinate 89,404, forward strand.
ACACCAAGCGCCGCCGTATTTGGTGGGCTGTGCTCGCTATCGGCATGGTGCTCGTCGTGGCCATTTGGGCTTCGCTCTACTTCGCTCCCGGCGGCACGGTGTCCAGTCCTGTTCAGATGGTCGGCATCGTTTTGTCCTATGTCATCATCCTGGGTGACTTTATCTACGACTTCGTTCGTATTCGTCCCCTGCGCAACATGTACCGCACTCAGGCCGAGGGCATGTCCGAGAACAAGCTCAACGCCCTTATCGAGCGCTCGGCTGCCGAGGAGGACAAGAAGGACTCCAAGAAGAAGTAGCGTTTGCATGCATACTTATCGCTAAGATATAAGGCGCGTCGTTTTTGCGGCGCGCCTTTTTACTGTTCTATAGATAGATGGAGTGGCACATGATTCGAGCTGCCCTGACGGTCGAAGAAGCTCTGGAGGGCATGAAGGCCCTGGAGCCCAAGATTAAAAACTACGCGCGCCTGATTGTTCGCAAGGGCGTAAACGTCAAGCCCGGCCAGGAGGTTGTCGTTCAGTCTCCGGTTGAGTGCGCGCCGTTTGCGCGCGTGGTGGTCGCGGAGGCTTATGCCGCCGGTGCCGGTCACGTGACGGTTATTTGGGCTGACGATGCCGTGACAAGGCTTACGTACGAGCATGTCGATAAAAGCTATTTTGAGCAGACGCCCGAGTGGAAGCGCCTGCAGCTGGATTCGTTGGCCCAGGACGGCGCCTGCTTTATCTTTATCGAGGGAGCTGACCCAGCGGCTCTGAAGGGCATTGACCCCGCCAAGCCCGCCGCGGCTTCCAAGGCAAGGAATACGCAGTGCAAGGTCTTCCGCCGTGGGCTGGACTACAACATCAACCCGTGGTGCATCGCCGGCGCGCCGGTCGTTGCCTGGGCTCGCGAGGTGTTCTCGGGCGATGCGGATGAGGTTGCGATCTATAAGCTATGGAATGCGATTCTACACACCGCTCGTGCCGATGGCCAGGACCCGGAGAGCGACTGGGAGCTTCATGACGCCGCATTCGAAAAGAACCTGCGTTTTCTGAACGACAATCGTTTCGACTACCTGCATTACACCTCGGCAAATGGAACCGATCTGACGATTGGCATGACGAAAGGTCACGAGTGGGCCGGCGGCAAGGGCAAGACACCCGATGGACACCCCTTCTTCCCCAACATTCCCACCGAGGAAGTCTTCACCTCGCCTGATCGTATGCGTGCCGACGGTATCGTGTATTCGGCTATGCCGCTCATTCACCACGGTAACAAGGTTGACGATTTTTGGATTAAGTTCGAGGCGGGCCGCGTAGTGGACTACGATGCCCGCGTGGGTAAGGCGACGCTTGCGAGCATCATCGATACTGACGAGGGCGCTGCTCACCTGGGAGAGGTCGCGCTCATCTCCAAGAACACGCCGATCCGCGAAAGTGGCGTACTGTTCTACGATACGCTCTATGACGAGAACGCTAGCTGCCATCTCGCGCTAGGTGTCGGTTTCCCCGAATGCATCGAGGGTGGGTATGACATGTCCAAGGAAGAGCTCCTGGAGCATGGCGTTAACGTCTCGAGCACGCACGTCGATTTTATGATTGGCACGGACGACATCGATATTACGGGCATTACGCCTGATGGACGTGAAGTTGTGATTTTCCAGAACGGCCAATGGAGTTGGGAATAGTCCCAGACCGTGGTACAATGCCACCCGCGGGCCGTTAGCTCAGCTGGCAGAGCAGGGGACTTTTAATCCCAAGGTCCAGGGTTCGAACCCCTGACGGCCCACCATAGAATGGAAAAGCGACTGGCGGATGCCGGCCGCTTTTTTGTTGCCGTGCCACGGGTTCGAACCCGTCGGGGCGCGGAGCTGAGTAAACGCGTGAGCGTTTGCCAGCGCAGCGCGCAAGGCGCGAAGCGCCGCAGCGGCCGCCTGCGGAGCAGGCTGAACCCCTGACGGCCCACCCAAAGAAAGGAAAACAAAATGAAAACAGATAGATACGGAATTAGCGGCAGCACATTAAAGATAATAGCAGCCATTTCGATGGTTCTCGATCATGTAAGCAGGATCGTCCTGACCAATGGAATCATGACTCACGCATCGTACAGTCAGATATCAGACGAACAGTGGGCGATTCTAAGCGAGGCTTCGGATATGCTTCATGTTCTTGGCAGAATTGCATTTCCCTTATTTTGCTTTTTGATAGTTGAGGGATTTTTGCATACTCATGACTTAAAGAAGTACCTGCGAAATATGCTTGTCTTCGCAATCATTGCGGAGCCCATATACGATTTCGTCCAAACCGGGCAACTATTTGACCTTCGGCAACAAAATGTTATGTGTGAGCTCCTGCTTTCCTTGGTCTTTTTGATTGTTCTGGAAAAGATACAAAGTCTTTCAAAACGGAAAAGATACATCGCAGTAATTGCTCTGATTGTTTTGACAGCACTGGCAGCTGAATACACCAAGCTAGATGGCGGTGTGTATGGCATTCTGCTTGTGGCTGCATTCTATTTATTCCACGACAGCAAGGCCAAGATGTTCTTTGCTGCAGTATGCGCAGTGCTCCTTTCGTCATGTCATATAGTTGGCGGCGGATTCGAGTTTGCTACAGCTAATGTATTTAATCCTGATGTTGCTGCCGCGGTCGTTTCGTTGCTGCTTATCAATCTTTATAATGGTAAGCGAGGGCTGAAGCTCAAATATTTCTTCTACATTTTCTATCCGGCACATCTTGCTCTGCTTTATGGTGTTTCACTTATTGTTTTGAACTGTCTTTAAAAACTCTCAAACAAGTCTCTGAAAACGGAAACAAATTGACTCTAAGACTGCTTGTAAATTTCCGGAAGACCTGAGAGATGCGAGGATAGGCAACGAGGGTTGCAGAGAGATGCTTCTCAGTTCTCTGGCGGATCGCACGTATCTGTATGAGGATCACTTCCACATACTCATTAATAACAGTGATAAACACGGCAGATCCTCAAAACATGAGGCTGTGGAGGTCGAACGATGCTTCGAAAGCATGAATGGCAGCGAGAAAATGAGTTCGGAAGCGCCCTCTGGATGATCCAGCATAGAATAGAAAGCGATCGGCTCCGGCTGGTCGCTTTTTTGTTGCCGCGCCACGGGTTCGAACCCGAACTTCTCTATATATAAGAACGCTTGGCGAACAAAACCTGCCTTTTACCGACGGGAAACAAATAGCTGATGCTTTTGGAGTAAAGTGGCGCTCCAGAGATGACCGATGCCTTAACACCTATAAACCAGCTGGTCATCGCCAATATCAGAAGCCAATGCTTCAGTTTTAACCTCAGTGATGCGACTGAGGGACCTATTCATTTGTGAACAAAATATGGAGTGCGCGATTCCCGCCCACGGCGCCCCTCCGGTCTGGCAATATATCTCCTTGCCGCGCGGCCCGGTCGGACCGGATGAGCCGC
>NZ_JAQLDU010000013.1 GCF_028209625.1 Collinsella aerofaciens
CTTGCCCGTATCGTAGGCAATGCGCCGAATGCTCGCCATCGAAATTTATCGGTGGCCCACTTCAGACTGTAATGGGCGGTCGAGGCTTCGTCTAACGACAATACGGTTTCAAGTGATGATCAAAAACCTGAATCTGATGTCTCGGATAAGCAGTCAAACGATGTGAATGTGAATGAAACATCTGATGAATCGAATTCTGATGCAGCAGAATCTGGTGTTTATCAAGTTAATGATCAATTAACATTTGAGGATGCGCTGAATAAAATCGCCTCCGATAATTTATCGGAGATCAGACTTGTCCTAAAAGGCGGCTCGTCTTTTGTGGTACCGACCCAAGATTACGTTTCGACTTTCGGCGTTGCTAACAAGAAGATTACCGTGACGAGTGACGGTGATAATCGCGCAACCTTGCACTTCTCCAACCGTGCCATGCTTTCCGGATCTTGTACTTTTGACAACGTCGAAGTGGTTGGTTCAGGAAAATTCTATTGCAATGGTTTCGATACCGTTTTCACTCGTAACTGCGAGCTCAACCTCTCTGAAACACTTTATGGCGGTGGCTATAGGTCGACTGTCGATCACACACATGTGGTGATAGCCGCGTCTGGATATATCAATCCTGGTAGTGGCGCTGGCCTTCATGACGTCATCGGTGGTTCATATCAAGGGTCCGTCGAGCATGACACCTATCTTGAGATCAGCGGTAACCTTCGCATGGCTAGCGGTAATCACGTTAATCCCGGTTGCATGCGCGGCGATGGGTCGAGCGGCGATGGAAACGGCTTTCCTGCTGTTTATGTAGGTGGTAACGCCACGCTTGTTTACGACAATGCCAACTCCGAAGTTTCTCCTGCTATCGAAGGCACTTACGGTTGCGAGATGCGCGGCAACGTGACGCTTGATGTTCGCTCGGGTCGGGTAAATGAAATTTGCGGTCATTTTGGTGACCCTGCGCCTATTAAAGGCAACATTCATATTATTGCGGGCAGCAGTACTTATGAAAACACCGACAAAACGCTTCGTCTTAATAGCAATTGGCCAATAATTGGCGCAGGACAAATGATCCCAGATGGAGTTTATGAGGTCGATGGCGATGTCGTTATCGATGCTTACGAGAATGTTTGGGGCTGGGATAAAGGTGGATCGATACCCAATGATGTCCCTTTTATTGAAGGTTCGAAGAAAGCGAACGTTGGCGGATCTATTACCGTTAATGTCCACGGCTCCCATGTTGGCTCTATTTATGGAGCAGAGTGGAGTGCTGTAAACGGTGATATCGCCGTGAACGCTTCTGGTGTTGAGCTGAGGGATGAAGCGGGCGATTCTCATGGGTATGTTTTCTGCGAGAACGACCTGACCAATTCGTCGGATGAGGGATCGAGCGTAAAGGCTAGAGGAAAGCTATCTATCAGTCTGAATAGCGGCAGTGTTGGCTACGTTTCGTTGACTTCGAACAAGAATGTATCGATTTCTGACGGTTCCTTCATTAATATTGCTGGACGACCGGAAATAGCTACGGGCGTTACGGGTGTGTACTATGGGCTTCCCAAGGGGTCTTCTTCTCCCACAATCAATATTGCAGGGACTGTGGCTGAGATTCCTTATATTAAGTACGCATCTGCATTGAATGTTACTGATAACTCCGAAATTACGGCCGGTACGATTTCTTCTGTAAATAAGATCGCTATTACTGGTCAATCGAATACAAATGTAACGACCAAATTTGGTTGCAACAATGCTTCTAGCAATGAATTAATTGAAGACAATGGCCTTCGGGTAGATGAGGGCAGCGTTTTGACGACAGCTGGCTCTCAAGCCTACGTATATGGTTATGTCGATATCAATGGTACTTGGGAGCAACAATACAATACTGCGAAAAACTATAACGATATTTTCGTTAAGGGAACCACCTCTATTGGCAGTAAGGGCATTCTCATCGATCACGGTTCAAGTAATTTGAAAGGTGCCGTTATTAATAAGGGCACACTTGCCTTAATGGCACCCGCATTATTCCAAGGATATTACCGTGGCGATGACGCTGAAATTAGACTGCCAGCTGTCACTAATAACTATGATGGCACGGATGATGGCGGCGACATACCCCTTATTGTAAAAGGGGAATCGTCAGGGAAGACTACTGTTAATACGGTGGATCCGAACAATTGGCAGAATTTGAAACTGCCGTCACTCGGAGATAACTACGTACTCTCCAAAGCTAGTGGTGATGCACCTAAGCAAAGCACTTTTATTCTTGGCAACGAGGATGCGGTTGGTGAGGGCTATTACCTTAAGCGCGTCAGGGATGCCGACAGTACTGATGATTTTCACATGTGGCAGGTCGCAGCAAAGTTATCGCTGACTTTTGATGATAATGGCGCATACGATCCTGCTTATCCTCAAAAGTTTTTGCAAGATAAGACTGCAGATAAGGACAGTTACACCTTCGCGCTGCCCAAGACCGCCCCGACCCGCAAGGGCTGGGCGTTCGACGGCTGGAACACCGAGAGGGACGGGTCGGGCGATCAGTTCACCGACAAGACCGAGGTCTCCAAGTCCACGACCGTCTACGCCCAGTGGAAGTGGGTGCCCCGCGACGTCACCGTGACCTTCGACGAGAACGGCGGCGAGACCAAGGCCGACCCCGCCTCCCAGACCAAGACCACCGAGCCGGGTGCTCTGGCTTCGACAGGGGAGAGACTGCTGCCGGTTCTTCCGCTGGCAGTTGTCGGATCTGCTTTGACTTCTTTGGGCTTGCTGCTCGAATACAACCGCAAGAAGAGGCGGAACGATAAATAAATAATGGCCAGCCATGGCTTTAAATGAACTGCCTCCCATTTCTTGGACATGAGAAATGGGAGGCTTTCTTTATGCGCGTTGATTTGAGAGTGAAGTATGATGTCGAGGCCAGGAAGGCGGCCATAGGGCTCTTCGAGCTCGGGCACGGGTATAAATCTGCCGCGATTGCCCTTTCGCTTCCCGTGGAAGCCGTGAGAAGTTGGCAGGAGATATACCGCGCGTTCGGGAGCGAGGTGCTGCTGCGCATGGACGGAAAGCGGGGCAGGTACACATACGAGCAGAAGGCCGCCGGTGGCCGCCGAGATCTTCTCGCGCACCGCCAACGGCTGCGGGCACCGGCAGATAGCGATGTGCCTCAGGGCGGAAGAGGGTGCCGTGATAGCCGACAAGACCGTGCTCAAGATGATGCGCGAGATGGGGATCCGCTGCGGCATCAGACGCGAGACGGCCTACCACGGGTACAACTCGTACAGGGGCGTCGTCGGCAGGACGTTCGAGAACGTGATCGCGAGGGATTTCGACGCCGGGGCCCCGTGGCGGAAGCTGGGAACGGACGTCACCGAGTTCAAGGTGGCGGGCGGCAAGGCCTACTGGGCCCCGACGCTGGACTTCTGCACCAAGGAGATCGTGGCGAGCGACATATCGACCACGCCCGACATGGCCCAGCAGGTCAGGATGCTCGACGAGCCGCTGCCCAAGATCCCCGAGGGCGCCGCCCCGACCATGCACTCGGACCGGGGCTGGCAGTACCAGCACGCCTCGTACACATCCAGGCTCGAGGCCGCCGGCATCGTCCAGAGCATGTCCAGGAAGGCGAACTGCATCGACAACGCCGCCACCGAGCAGCTCTTCGGCCACGTCAAGGACGAGTTCTACCGGGGCCGCGAGTGGGAGACGTTCGAGGATTTCAAACGCGACCCGGAGGAATACATAGTCCACTGGAACACGAGCCGGAGGCAGGTAAGATTGAAGGGCCTGACCCCGGAGGAGTTCCGGAATCAGGCCCTCGCGGCCTAGTCGCTATTTAGGGCGTCCAAGATTTGGGACGCAGTTCATTTTCACTCTGGTTTTGCATTCCTGGATAGATAGAAAAGAAACCGCCTTCTCAAAAGAAAGCGGTTTCTTATAGTTCTATATGAACGCGAGGTCTTTGACCCGGAGAGTCCGAGGTACTTGTTGGTAAGACCTTATTTAGGAGCGCGCAACCTTGCCAGACTTGAGGCAGGTGGAGCAAACGTTCATCTTGCGACGGTGACCATCGACGACGACGTAGACGCGCTGGATGTTGGGGCGGAACTTACGGTTGGTGACGCGGTGAGAGTGGCTGATGGAGCGACCGGCAACGGGGTGCTTACCGCAAACTTCGCAAACTTTGGACATAACTGACCCTCCTTGGGCGACAAACGAACATGTCGCGTTAACAAACAAGCCTGAACTATAGCACAGAAGTCGCTCCCTGTGCGCAATCTACACAGAGATATTCCTCTTTTGGCGATAGTGCCCACGCTACGGCCCTGGACGTAGATCCGATTTGCGTGCAGCAGAGGGGATTATGCCAGCTCGTGCGTGTGTTTTCAAGCTCGTCCCACAAATATATATAGGTTTATGGAGCATTGGGCTCCGTTTACGGATTGTTCTGTATTTATGCTCGCAATTAAGCTCGAGGTTGGCTACACTATCCCTTGACCATTAAAGGGGTACGAGATACCCACATGGAATTACATAGCTGCCAAAGAGCAGCCCTTCCTGTGGGTGTCTGGTCCGCTTTAAGCGGTCGGGCATCTATTTTTTTGACTGTGTCAGCAGTCAAGACATGTGAGGAAGGAGATCGATGGGCACGACTTCCCCCAAGGCGGTCATCATGGACGAGACCGCCGTCAATCGAGCGATGACCCGCATCGCGCACGAGATTCTCGAGCGCAACGAGGGCTGTGAAGACCTCGCTCTGGTCGGCATCGTCACGCGCGGCGACCTTCTGGCAAAGAAGCTCGCCGAGGAGATCAAGGAGATCGAGGGCGTCGACGTTCCGCTCGGCAGCCTGGACATCAGCTTCTACCGCGATGACTATGCGACCAATTTCGCTCCCGCGATCCACGCTACCAACATTCCCTTCAGCGTCGACGGCAAGCGCGTCGTGCTGGTGGACGACATCCTGTATACGGGCCGTACTATCCGCGCCGCTCTGGATGCCGTCATGGACCTGGGCCGTCCGAGCCGCATCGAGCTGGCAGTTCTCGTTGACCGCGGTCACCGTGAGCTCCCCATCTCGCCGGACTTTGTCGGCAAGAACGTTCCCTCGTCGCATGAGGAGAACGTGCACCTATATATGAAGGAAGTCGACGGCCACACCGCCGTCGAGATTAACGACGTCGCGCCGGGTTCCCACGTGGGCTCCGCGCCGCTGGGAGGTGAGTAGTACCGTGGCGTTCAACCATAAGCACCTGATCGACATTACCGAGTACTCCGAAGAGGACATCAAGCTCATCCTCGAGACCGCCAAGGCGTTCTCTGAGGTCAACGAGCGTGCGATCAAGAAGGTCCCCACGCTCAAGGGCAAGACCATCGTCAACATGTTCAACGAGCCCTCGACGCGCACCCGCAGCTCCTTCGAGCTCGCCGAGAAGCGCCTTTCGGCCGACAGCCTCAACTTTGGCGGCTCCTCGACCTCCACGGTCAAGGGCGAGAGCCTCGTCGACACCGTCGAGACCCTCAACGCCTACAAGATTGATTGCATCGTCGTTCGCGATAAGCACGCCGGTGCTCCCTACATCGTCACGCAGAACTCGCCCGCGAGCGTCATCTGCGCCGGCGACGGCAAGCACAACCACCCCACGCAGGCCCTGCTCGACCTGTACACCATCTGGGAGCACAAGGGTGACTTCCACGGTCTGAAGGTCGCCGTCGTCGGCGATATCGCGCACTCCCGCGTGTGCGGCTCGCTGATCCCCGCACTTAAGATCATGGGCTGCGAGACCTACGCCGTCGCCCCCGGCACGCTGCTGCCGCCGGCGCCCGAGGTCCTGGGCTGCGACCACGTGACGAGCGACCTCGATTCCGTCCTGCCCGAGCTGGACGTCGTCTACATGTTGCGCGTGCAGCAGGAGCGCCTCGAGGGCGCACCGTTCCCCACGATTCGTGAGTACCACAAGCTCTTCGGTCTGACCAAGGACCGCGAGAAGCTCATGAAGCCCGATGCGATTATCTGCCACCCGGGCCCCATCAACCGCGGCGTTGAGTTCGACTCCTATATGGCCGACCACCCGCAACGCTCCGTCATCCTGGAGCAGGTCTACGCCGGTATCTGCGTGCGTATGGCTATCCTGTATCTGCTGCTTGGAGGTGCCGATAATGGCCTTGCTTCTTAAGAATGCCCACGTCGTCGATCCGTCCGTCGAGCTTGACGGTGTCGTCGACGTCCTGATCGACGGTGACAAGATCGCCGAGGTCGGCGAGAACCTCGCCGCCGAGGGAGCCGAGGTCCGCGACCTTTCCGGCAAGTATCTCGTCCCCGGCCTGGTGGATATGCACGTGCATCTGCGCGAGCCTGGCTACGAGGTCAAAGAGGACATCGAGAGCGGCACCCGTGCAGCTGCCAAGGGCGGCTTTACCGGCGTGTGCGCCATGCCTAACACCGATCCCGTCACCGATAACGGCACCGTCGTGGAGTTCGTCAAGTCCCGCGCTGCCGAGGTCGGCCACTGCCGCGTCTATCCGTCGGGAGCCATGACCCGCGGTCTTAAGGGCGAGGCCATGTCCGAGATGGGCGATATGGTCGCCCACGGCGCCGTCGCCTTCACTGACGACGGTCGTGGCGTGCAGGGCGCGGGCATGCTCCGTCGCTGCATGGACTACGGCAAGATGTTCGGCAAGGTCTTTATGAGCCACTGCCAGGACGAGGACCTGGTCGGCCACGGCCAGATCAACGAGGGCAAGGTCTCGACCCGTCTGGCTCTCGAGGGCTGGCCGGCTGCCGGCGAGGAGCTCCAGATCGCCCGCGACATCGAGATCGCCAAGCTGACCGGTGCCAAGCTGCACATCCAGCACATCTCCACCGCCCATGGCCTGGAGCTCGTGCGTGCCGGTAAGGCAGCTGGCGTGCAGGTCACCTGCGAGGCCACGCCGCACCACATGTTCCTGACCGAGAACGACCTGGACGAGACCTACAACACCTCGCTCAAGGTCAACCCGCCGCTGCGTACCGACGAGGACGCCGAGGCTATCCGTCAGGGCGTCATCGACGGTACCGTCGACGCTATCGTCACCGATCACGCTCCCCATACTCCGTGGGAGAAGGCCCGCGAGTTCGAGCTGGCGCCCTTCGGCATGATCGGCCTCGAGACCTCGCTGTCGCTTGTGCTCACCGAGCTGGTCAACACGGGCAAGATGAGCATGGGTCGTATGGTCGAGCTCATGGCCATCAAGCCGCGTGAGATCCTGGGCCTCGACCAGGTTCAGGTCAAGGCGGGCTCCGTTGCCGACCTGACCGTGTTCGATCCCGCTGCTACCTGGACGGTCGGCGAGGACGGTTACGAGTCGCGTGCCGAGAACTCCGGTTTTGCCGGCCGCACGCTCACCGGTCGTGCCACCGATGTGTTTGTCGGCGGCAAGCAGACGCTCGCCGACGGCTGCATCTGCTAGCATAGCCTTATCGCTTTTGTGCGCGGTGCCCTTGCGGTGCCGCGCTTTCTGTTCGCCTGAACCATGCAACCGCATGGGGGATTGGAGCGTCTATGCCCACACCTTCCACTGCACGCATGCACGACTTCGAGGTCGTCTCGAACCAGGAGATCGCCGACGGCATCTTCTCGCTCGTTATCTCGGCCCCCAAGCTTGCAAGTGCGCTCAAGCCCGGCCAGTTTGTGAACATTGCCGTGCCCGGCGATGCGTCCTCGCTGCTTCGCGTGCCCCTGAGCTTCTATCGCGCCGACGCCCAGACCGGCACCGTCGAGCTGTGGTACGCCGTCGTGGGCGACGACACCCGTCGTCTGTCGCAGATGGCCCCCGGTTCCACCTCTAATCTGCTGGGCCCTGGCGGCCGCGGCTGGCTTGTGCCCGAGGGCACCAGGAAGGCGCTGCTCGTTGCGGGCGGCATCGGTGTTCCGCCCGTGCTGTGCCTTGCCGGCATGCTCGTCGAGCAGGGTGTGGCCGTCGACGTGTGCCTGGGCTTTGGCACCGCGTCCAAGGCCGTGGGAGTCGATGAGTTCCGCGCGCTGTGCGATACGGTCAACGTGTGCACCGACGACGGCTCGCTCGGCACGCACGGTTTTTGCACCGATCCTGTCGCCGAGCTGCTTGGCGAGGGCGGCTACGACTACGTCGCCAGCTGCGGCCCCGCTGTCATGATGAAGAAAGTCGCCGCCGCTGCCGCCGAGGCCGGTGCGTACTGCGAGGTGTCCCTCGAGCGCATGATGAGCTGCGGCTTTGGCGCCTGCAACACCTGCAATGTCGAGACGGTCGACGGTATGAAGGGCGCCTGCATGTGCGGCCCCGTGTTCGATGCTTCCAAGGTGGTGGTCTTCTAGTGGGTACCGTGAACATGGCCGTCGATTTCGGCGGCGTCAAGATGCAGAACCCCATCAACACCGCAGCCGGTACCTTTGGCTACGGTTGGCAGTTCCAGAACTTCTTTGATGTCTCCCAGCTGGGTGCCATCACCACCAAGGGCTGCGCTGCCGAGCCCTGGCCCGGCAACCCCGCGCCCCGCATGGCCGAGATCCCGGGCGGCATGATCAACTCCGTGGGCCTTCAGAACCCTGGCGTGGCTGCCTTTGCCCGTGAGTCCGGCCCGTGGCTCGAACAGCTGTCCAAGGACGGCTGCCAGGTCATCTGTCAGGTTGCCGGCCACTCCGTTGACGAGTTTGTCCGCGCGCTCGAGATGTATGTCGAGCTGTGCCCCTGGGCTGCCGGCTACGAGATCAACGTGAGCTGCCCTAATATCGCCGCCGGCGGTGCCGCCATGGGCTCCACGCCCGAGGGCGCCTCTTCCGTTATGGCTGCCTGCCGCAAGGTGACCGATAAGCCGCTGTTCGTAAAGATGGCTCCGGTTAATGTCGCCGAGATTGCCAAGGCTCTCGAGGCCGCCGGCGCCGACGGCCTTTCGCTCATCAATTCCATCCAGGGCATGGCCATTGACGTGCACACCCGCAAGTCCCGTGTTGCCAAGCCCAAGGGCGGCCTTTCGGGCCCGCTGTGCCACCACATCGCCGTTCGCATGGTCTGGGAGGTCGCTCAGGTCGTCGATATCCCCATCAACGGCGTCGGCGGTGTCATGACCGGCGAGGATGCTGCCGAGTTTATCCTGGCCGGCGCCACCTGCGTGTCGGTCGGTATGGCCAACTTTGTCGATCCGTGCGCTTCGATTAAGATCGCGCGCGAGCTCGAGGCTTGGGCAGAGTCCCAGGGCGTGAAGGATATCAACGAGCTGGTAGGTGCTTTCGAATGCTAGAGAATGATGCCCGCGACCGTGTTATCGTCGCCCTCGACTGCGATCGTGAGCGTGCGCTCGAGCTCGCCCATGAGCTTTCGGGCCACGCCGCCTGGCTCAAGGTGGGCATGACGCTCTATTACGCCGAGGGTCCCGAGATCGTCAAGACGTTCAAGGACCTGGGCTTCAAGGTCTTCCTCGACCTTAAGTTCCATGACATTCCGCATCAGGTGCGCGGTGCCGCCCGTTCGGCCTCGCTTGCCGGTGCCGACCTGCTCTCGGTCCACGGCTTGGGTTCGGGCGCTATGCTCGCCGCGTGCCGTGAGGGTGCCGAGGAGGCGCGCGAGGACCGCGCCAAGCTCGTCGCCATTACCGTGCTCACGAGTATGAATCAGGATGCCTTGAGCGAGATCGGCGTCGAGTCTCCCGTGGCCGAGGAAGCCGCCCGTCTGGCAAAGCTTGCCCAGACCAACGGCATCGACGGCATCGTGTGCTCGCCGATGGAGGCTCACGACATGCGTGAGCTGCTGGGTCCTGATGCCCTGATCGTGACTCCGGGTGTGCGTCCGGTGGGCGCCGCCCTTGGTGACCAGTCCCGCGTGGCGACGCCTTCCCAGGCTATCGAGCGTGGCGCAAGCCACATTGTGGTGGGCCGTCCCATCACCGGTGCCGACGATCCGGTTGCCGCCTTTGACGCCATCGTCGCCGAGCTGGTCGAAAACGTCGCGTAAAAGATTCCCCTAAGTCACCACTTTTGGGTCTCATTAGCACAAAATAGCCCCTGTGCCTGCGTAAACTTTCCCATCCTTTGTGTGGAATCGCAGGTCAGGGGCTTAACTTTGGGCGCAGTATATTGCACTTTTTGCGGGTATCGTCTAACCTATGGAGCCGCGATTAGGCATTTTGTACGTTCTACGTGCTAAAATGCCAATTATTGAATCAGATATAACCCAACTATTTGGAGGTACGAATGGCACTCCCTCAGCTTACCGACGAACAGCGCAAGCAGGCTCTTGAGAAGGCTGCCGCCGCACGTCACGCCCGCGCTGAGCTTCGCGAGCAGATCAAGAAGGGCGAGAAGTCCCTCGAGTCCGTGCTCAACTCCGATGACCCCATCGCTTCCCGCATGAAGGTTTCCACCCTCATCGAGTCTCTCCCCGGTTATGGCAAGGCCAAGGCCGCCAAGATCATGGAGGAGCTCGGTATCTCCGCTACTCGTCGCGTCCAGGGCCTCGGCGTCCGTCAGCGCGAGCAGCTCCTCGAGCAGCTGACCAAATAAGTGAGCGCTCAGGATTCCAAGCTCTTTGTGATTTCTGGACCGTCAGGCGCAGGCAAGGGTACGCTCGTCACTCGTGTGCGCGAGCGCCGCTCGAACCTGGGTCTGACGGTTTCGGCTACCACGCGAGCACCACGCAAAGGTGAGGTCGACGGCGTCAACTACTTTTTTCTGACGCGCGAGGAGTTCGACCGCCGCGTGGCAAACGGTGAGTTTGTTGAGTGGGCCGAGGTCCACGGTAACTGCTACGGCACGTTGGTGAGCGAGGTCACATCCAAGCTCGCCTCGGGCTCGTCTCTGATTTTGGAGATCGATGTCCAGGGCGCCCTGCAGGTGAAGGAGCGTTTCCCCGAGGCCGTGCTGATCTTTATCAAGCCGCCTTCGCTTGAGGTGCTCCGCGAGCGTCTAGTCGGTCGCGGTACCGAGACGCCCGAGACGATTGAGCTGCGTATGGCAAACGCCGCCGATGAGCTTGCCCTTGCCGACCGCTACGACGACGTCGTGGTGAATGACGATCTCGACCGCGCGACCGATGAGCTCGTTCGCGTTCTCGATATGCATGAAAGGATCTGAGGTCCGTGTCCGTTGTAAAGCCTTGCATTGACGATCTTCTGGAGAAGACCGATCACAACCGCTTCCTGCTCGCTTCGCTTGCCTCCAAGCGCGCCTGCGACATCAATAGCATGCTGCGTGGCCAGCACAACCGCGTGCTTGCCGTCCAGGATGTCGATGACATCACCATCGGGCTTTCCGGTGCCGATACCATCTCGATGGCTATGGACGAGATTGTCGACGGCGACATCTCTTACGACGAGGCCCGTTACGAGAAGGCGCTCGGCCACAAGGTTGCTGAAGCCTAAATGGCGGCTCGCGTCTGCCTAGTCCACTATCACGAGGTTGGGCTGAAGGGCAAGAACCGCGCACATTTTGAGCATATCCTCATGGATAACATCAAGGCGGCCTTGGCCGCCTTTTCCGTGAATGCCGTGTCTCGAATTTCCGGTTATATCCTCGTGACCTTTAACGAACATCAGGCCGACGAGGCGGCGCGTGTCATTCGCACCGTTCCCGGCGTTGCCCGTGTGTCTTTGGCGTATCACACCAACCGCGACCCGCAGGAGTACTGCGCCGCCGCCGTGAAGGCGCTGCGCGAGTTTGGTTCCTTCGATTCGTTTAAGGTGCACGCCAAGCGCTCCAATACTGACTATGAGCTCACCTCGATCGATATCAATCGTCAGGTGGGCGAGGTACTGTGTGAGGTCTTCCCCGATAAAAAGGTTCAAATGCACGACCCCGATGCAATGGTGCACGTACTGGTGGTCCAGGGTAGCGTTTACGTGTACGCACGCTCCGAGCGCGGCGTGGGCGGTCTGCCGGTGGGTTCTGCCGGCAAGGTCGTGACGCTGCTGTCCTCGGGTATCGATTCTCCGGTGGCGACCTGGATGCTCGCGCGCCGCGGCGCGGTTTGCGTGCCGGTACATTTCTCCGGTCGTCCGCAGACGCCCGATACGAGCGAGTATTTGGTGCAGGACATCATCCGTGCGCTTGAGCCGGGTGTCCAGATCGGCCGCCTGTACGTGGTGCCGTTTGGCGACTGCCAGCGTGAGATTTCGGTCACCTGCCCCAGCAACCTGCGTGTGATCATGTATCGTCGCATTATGTATTCGGTTGCCGAGCGCATTGCGCACATCGAGGGCGCCAAGGCCATCGTTACGGGCGAATCGCTTGGGCAGGTTGCCTCCCAAACGCTTGAGAACATCATGGCCGTCAACGAGGCCGTGAAGATTCCCGTGTTCCGTCCTCTCATCGGTTCGGACAAGCAGGAGATCATCGCGCGTGCCGAGGAGATCGGTACGTTCGATATCTCGACTGAGGCCGCTCCCGACTGCTGCACGCTGTTTATGCCGCGCCGTCCCGAGACGCACGCTAAACTCGATGCCGTGCATGAGGCCTGGGAGTTGTTCGATCATGAGGAGATGATCGAGCGCCTGCTCAAGCAGACCGAGTACATCGACTTCGAGAGCAACACGTATAAGGCCCCTAAGACCTTAAAACGCAAACATTCGGAGCTTGCTCCGCGTGAGATTTACCAAGATCACGAGTAAATTTGTGTATAGACCGACGATGCGCCTGTATCGTCGGTCTTTTGGTATCTGGGTATTTTGCGGCTAAGTGTTCATTTGCTGACGTATGTCTGAATAAATGGACATTATTTCGCAAGGTTTTGGTCAGCTTTTGGTTTGACCTCGAAAACCGGTTTTGGGGCGTGGCTGTTGCGGAGCTCCTTTCCTGACACGATGGTGTTGGGAGGTTTTGCTATGGCGCAGCGCGAACAACACGAACGAGTCAAAAAGATGGACCGCTGGGCGGGCAAACTGCTCGGTCATAAGGCAGTGGTGATGGCGATACTGGTCGTCATTGCGATGGCGAGTGGGCTGGCGATGGCGAACCTTGGCGGCGGTGCCGGCGGTGTGTCGTTTGAGCGCACTGATGGTTCGGGCACGTTAGTGGAGCCGGGATCCGGCGATGCTTCGAGCGGAAAGACATCCGAAGGCTCTTCGCCTAAGGCGTCTGCCGCGGCAGAGGTCTATGTCGATGTTGATGGCGCCGTGGTGTCACCCGGTGTATATCGCCTCAAAGACGGGGCGCGGGTGGCTCAGGCGATTGATGCCGCCGGCGGACTGGCGCCCGAAGCAGACGTTACGGGGCTTAATCGTGCATCCAAGGTCACTGATGGACAAAAAATTCACGTTCCAACGGTAGGGGAGCAGCAGGCGTCCATTGCGGAAGCCGGTGTTGATGGTGGGACTTCCGCATCGTCGGGCGTTAGTGGCGCAACAGGCCTAGTAAACATCAATACGGCAAGCGCAGAAGAGCTGCAGACGCTTTCGGGCATCGGCCCCTCCATGGCCCAGTCGATTATCGATGAGCGGACAAAGAACGGTGCTTTCGCCTCGGTTGACGATCTGATGCGTGTGTCGGGAATCGGCGAGAAGAAGCTTGCCAAAATCAAAGATTGCATCTGCGTATGAGCGCGACCGAGCGCGAGCACGTGATGCCTCCGCGACCCCTGATTCCGTGGACGATGGCCCTGTGTGCCGGCATGTGCGTGAGCTGCGCCTTGGCGCTCAGCATAGCCGCTGATGCGCTGCTGAGGGAGCGGGCGACGGCGGTCGGGCCGCTATGGTCCATTCCCGTTGCGGCAGCGGTTTTCGTTGTGCTGGCTCACTCTTGTGCGCGGCTTGCCCCTTTGAAGCGGTGGCTGTATGCCGTGTCCGCCGGTCTCGTGGCGGGAGCGGTCGTCTCGGCGTGGTGGGCTGTGGGTGTGCTCAGCGCCTCGAAGGCGCTCGACGGTCGAGCGGCAAGCGGCCTCGAGTTTTTCGTGCAGGGTGATCCATCCATAAACGACGACGTGTATTCCTATACCTGCGAGGCACGCGCGGACGGTAAGAACTTGGCAACGGTTCGCCTATCGTGTGATCGTGAGCTCAAGGTCGGGGCGCACGTGCGTGTTATCGGTCGCGTTTCGCGTTTTGAGAACGAGGCATATGGACGATCGCGCGTGCTCCGAGGCGAGGTGCGTAAGGTTAAAGCCGTTCGGATTGTGTCGGTCGATGAGGGTTCTCCGGGGCCGCTGCTTCGGCTGCGAAATGGGCTGCTTGCGTCCATCGCGCCTGCGACCGACCCGGCGCGTGCGCTCATAGCCGGTGTCGTCTGCGGTCGTTCGGCCGAGCTGCGCGCCCAGCCGGCGGGCGACTGGTTTTCTGTGACGGGAACGGCACATCTTATCGCCGTCTCGGGCAGCCATTTGGCTATCGTGGGGTTTGTAATCGAGGGCGTATTGCAAAAGACTCGGTGCTCACGTGGTCTTCAGCGGGCGATATTGGCGATAACGCTTGTGGGCTACGCTGCATTTACGGGCGCGTCTCCCTCGGCCGCGCGCGCGTGCTGCATGGTGTTCGTGACGCTTGTCGTAAACGACGCGGGGCGTCGTCGGCACGGCCTTTCGGCACTCTTCGTAACCATGTCCATCTTTGTGCTACTGCGGCCGACGGTGCTGTTCGAGATGGGCTTTCAGCTATCATGTGCCAGCGTCTTAGCCATTCTGTGCTTTTGCCCCTATGCGACCTATGCTTTGGGTGAGCTGGGTGTGCCATCGGGCGTTACCAGCGTGTTTTCCGTCACGCTGTGCTCGCAACTGGCGACACTTCCCATTACCATTCCTGCCTTCGGTACATTCTCGCTCATTGCTCCGTTGTCAAATGCGGTCATCGGTCCGGTGGTGAGCGTTCTGCTCGCTGTGTCGATCGTGCTGGTTCCCTTTTCGCTCGTGGGACCGTTGCGGACTTGGGCGCTCGTTGTGCCCATGATTGCCGCCCGTTGCGCGCTGTTCTTCGAGCAGCTGTTTGCCGCCGTGCCGGGTGCATACGTGAGCGTGCCGCCCGATAGCATGTGGATTTACCTATTGCCGTGTTTTCTGGCGGTTCTGCTGGTCTGGTGGCCGCGTCCCCGTGCACGTCCTATGGCGGCGGGGCTTGCATGCCTGATGCTCTTGGCTGCGATTCCGTACGTCTATTGGGATCGATTCGCTCCGCCTTCGGTGACGGTGCTCGATGTGGGCCAGGCCGATGCGATTCTTATCCGCCAAGGCGGCGCAGTAGCTCTCGTCGACTGCGGGCTCGACGAGCGCGTGGTGGCGGCGTTGGTTCGCAATAACGTGCACCATATCGATGCCGTCTTTGTGACGCATTGGGATGAGGACCACTGGGGTGGTTTGCCTGCCGTGCTCGAACAGTTTTCGGTCGGAACGATTGCCGTGGCGGCGGATGCGCTGGAGGATGCTCCTGCCGAGGTATTGAACCGACCTGGCGTGGAGTATCGGCAGGTGCGCCGTGGGGATACGGTCGACATCGGCTCATTTTGCGCCCGCGTGATGTGGCCATTCGAGTCCGTGGATGGCGAGGGAAATGAGGACTCGCTTGTCCTGCTGCTCTCTTATGTTCAGGAAGGTAAGGGCCTGCGAATACTTCTCACCGGTGATGCCGAGCTCGACCAAGAACGGGAATTCGTGCAGGAGGTGGGGGATATCGATGTACTTAAACTTGGGCATCACGGCTCCAAGGTTTCAGTCGATGGTGAGTTGCTGGACGTCCTGAAGCCCGAGCTTTCCCTCGCAAGCGCCGGTGAGGGGAATCGATACGGCCATCCGTCCGATGCCTGCATCGATGCCGTTAAGGAAGCGGGTGGTGTGTTCGCGTGTACCATCGAACACGGCGACATTACCGTCGCACCGACTGCGAATGGCTTTGTGATGCGATGCCAGCGACCGTGACGACGTCGTTGGCGTGTGGTGGGCCCCTGGGCTAGAATGGCACGGAACAAATGCGAAGGCCTGCGGGAGGGGAGCGCAATGTCCGAAACCGGTTTGCTGCCGGCATATCTGATCGTCGGTACCGACGGAGTTAAGCGCGATCACGCCGTCTCGCGTATGAAAGCGCGTCTGGAAAAGTCGGGTATGGTCGAGTTCAACCTCGACGAGCGAGACATGACCAAGGACCCCGATATCGAGTCCATTATCGGATCGCTTAACACCTTTCCGATGGGCAGCGAGTTTCGTCTGGTAATCCTCGATGGCTGCTCAAAGCTCGCCAAGGCGGTCTCGGAGCCGCTCGTTGGGTATCTGGCGAGTCCCAGCCCCACTACGGTCTGCCTCATCATCGCCGACTCACTTGCCAAGAATACGCGCCTGTATAAGGCAATCGCCAAGATCGACAAGAAGGCTATCGTCGATTGCTCGGGTACCAAGCGCTGGGAACTGCCGC
The DNA here is from genome assembly GCF_028209625.1 of Collinsella aerofaciens. Lineage (GTDB taxonomy): Bacteria > Actinomycetota > Coriobacteriia > Coriobacteriales > Coriobacteriaceae > Collinsella > Collinsella aerofaciens_AM. The sequence continues at coordinate 16,319 of NZ_JAQLDU010000013.1, forward strand.
GCCGTGTTCAGCAGATGGCGACGCAGCGCGGTAAGTCGATTTCGACGGCGGCCGCCGAGGAGCTCGTCTCGCGTTCGGGCGAAAACACGCGCATGCTCGATAACGACTTGGCTAAGCTTGCCCAGATGGTCGAGTCGCCTCAGATTGAACTTGCCGATGTTGAGCGCTGGATTGTCCGTACGGCCGAGGTTCAACCCTGGGACTTCCTCAACGCCATCTCGGCTCGCGATATGCGGCGATCGCTCGAGCTCTTCAATCTACTGCCCGCCAAGAGCTACGTGTGGACTTACACATTGCTGTGCGGCCGCATCCGCGAGCTTATCGTTGCCAAGGCGCTCGATGCGCGCGGACAGGGTCGTGAGCTGGCCGCAACACTTAAGCTCCAGTCCTGGCAGGTCAAGAATCACCTGACCTGGGCACGTCGCTTTTCGATGGCAGAGCTCGTTGCCGCGCTCGAGGGCGCGGTCGATGTGGAGCTCGCGCTGAAGGGTTCGGCCGATTCTCAGACCGCGCTTTTGCTCTGGATTACGAACATCTTGAGAAAATCGTGATGATACCTGCCTATTTGGCAAATTCGTTCTATCCCTTTGAGGGGGAGCGTGCTATAGTAGACGCTTGCATGACCTCACCGTGTCTCAGAGGTGTCATACATTTTTTGCAAGGAACTCGAAAGGAACTCCAGAAGTGGCAAACATCAAGTCTCAGAAGAAGCGTATCCGCACCAATGAGGCAGCTCGCATGCGTAACAAGGCTGTCAAGTCCGAGCTCAAGACGCTGACCAAGCACGTCCAGTCCGCCGTCGCCGAGGGCGACGCCGAGAAGGCCCAGGCTGCCCTCAAGACCGTCACCAAGCGTCTCGACATGGCTGCCGCCAAGCATGTTATCCACAAGAACCAGGCTTCCAACCGCAAGTCCGGTCTTGCTAAGCTCGTGAACAGCATCAACGCCTAAGTTGTAAATTTCACACCACACAGATTACGCGCATAAATGGAGCCTGTTTTATGGAGCAGGCTCCATTTTTTGTATCGCTCGGGTAAGATAGTCCGCATGAATACTTCAATTGACATTTCCCACATCCGCAACTTCTCAATTGTTGCGCACATCGACCATGGCAAGTCCACGATCAGTGACCGCATCCTCGAGCTCACCCATACCGTTGACGAGCGCGACATGGAGTCGCAGCTGCTCGACACTATGGATATCGAGCGCGAGCGCGGCATCACGATCAAGTCCAATGCCGTTCGCGTGTCCTATGACGCCGATGATGGCGAGACGTATCAGTTCAACCTGATCGATACGCCGGGCCACGTTGACTTTACCTACGAGGTCTCGCGTTCGCTGGCCGCCTGCGAGGGCGCGGTGCTCGTCGTCGATGCCACCCAGGGTGTCGAGGCCCAGACCGTCTCCAATGCGACGCTCGCCATGAACGCCAATTTGGACATTGTGCCGGCCATCAACAAGATCGACCTGCCCTCGGCCCATCCCGATGAGGTCAAGATCGAGATCGAGGATGACTTGGCGATCCCTGCCGATGATGCCGTGTGTGTCTCGGGCAAGACCGGCGAGGGCATCCACGATCTGCTGGAGTCCATTGTCTTTTTGATCTCTCCGCCCAAGGGCGATGCGAACGCGCCGCTCAAGGCACTCATCCTGGATTCGTATTTCGACGAGTATCGCGGCGTCGTCGCCACGGTGCGCATCTTTGACGGTTCCATCAAAAAGGGCGATACCCTGCGCATGATGCAGGCAAAGGGCGACTTTTTGGTCGATGGCGTGGGCGTCAAGCGTCCCGCCGAGACTCCGGTCGATGCGCTGACGGTCGGCGAGGTGGGCTACGTGGTCACGGGCCTGAAGGACCCCGAGGCCGTGCGCGTGGGCGATACCCTCACGTGGGCGTCGAATCCCTGCCCCGAGCCGCTTCCCGGCTACCGCGAGGCTAAGCCCATGGTCTATACGGGCCTGTTCCCGATCGATAACAAGGACTATGAGAACCTGCGTGACGCGCTCGATAAGCTGCACGTCAACGACCCGTCGTTGGTGTGGGAGCCCGAGACCTCGGTGGCGCTCGGCTTTGGCTTCCGTGTGGGCTTCCTGGGCCTGCTGCACATGGAAGTCGTCAAGGAACGCCTGGAGCGCGAGTTCAATCTGGACCTCATTGCCACGAGCCCCTCGGTTGACTATCACGTCTACAAGACTGACGGAGAGATGATTGATGTCCGTAGCCCGCAGGATCTTCCCGAGGCCACGCGCATCGAGCGTATCGAGGAACCCTACCTCAAGGCTAAGATCATCTGCCCGCCCGAGTATACGGGTGCCGTCATGCAGCTCGCTATCGAGCACCGTGGCATTACAACCGACATGATCCATCTCACGAGCAAATCGGTCGAGATGCGCTTTGACATGCCGCTCGCCGAGCTCATCCTGGACTTCTTTGACCAGCTCAAGAGTCGTACCAAGGGCTATGCCTCGCTCGACTACGAGTTCAACGAGTACCGTCCCTCCGAGCTCGTTAAGCTCGATATCTTGCTTTCGGGCGATGAGGTGGACGCGCTGTCGTTTATCGTCCACAAGGACAAGGCCTATGGCCTGGCCCGTGGCCTGTGCGACAAGCTTAAGGAGATCATCCCGCGTCAGCTGTTCGAGGTGCCCATCCAGGGTGCTATCGGCAATAAGATCATTGCCCGCTCCACCGTCAAGGCGCGTCGCAAGGACGTGCTTGCTAAGTGCTACGGCGGCGATATCTCGCGTAAGCGCAAGCTGCTCGAGAAGCAGAAAGAGGGCAAGAAGCGCATGAAGGCCATCGGATCGGTCGAGGTCCCGCAGGAGGCCTTTATGGCGATCCTCAAGGTGGACGAGTAGGTCTATGGCGCTTTCTGAATACAGCAAGCGGCTGCTGGGCGCCTATGCCGAGCAGCCGTTCCTTATGGCTCCCATGGCGGGCGTGACCGACCCTGCCTACCGCATCATGTGCCGCCGTCGCGGTGCCAACCTTGCCTACAGCGAGATGGTGAGCGTGGCGGGCCTTGCCTATGCCAGCAACAAGACCTGGCGCCTGGTGCTACCGGCCGACGAGGAGCAGCAGATTTGCGTGCAACTCTTCGGCTCCAAGCCCGATCAGTTTGCGAGCGCCGTCGCTGCCGTCGAGGAGCGCGTTGGCGATCGCCTGTCGCTCATCGATATCAATATGGCATGCCCCGCCCGCAAGGTTGTTACCAAGGGCGAGGGCTCGGCGCTCATGCGCACGCCCGACCTGGCGGAGAAGATCGTCGAGGCCACGGTGGGCGCGGCGCACGTGCCCGTGACCGTCAAGATTCGCAAAGGCTTTTATGCCGAGGACCGCAATGCCGCGACATTTGCCCAGATGCTTGAGGGCGCAGGGGCTGCCGCAGTCGCCGTGCATGGTCGTTGCGCCACGCAGCTCTACACCGGCCAGGCCGATTGGTCGGTCGTCGATGAGGTCGCAGATGCCGTTGAGATTCCCGTGATCGGTTCGGGTGATGTGTTCACCGCCGAGGATGCCGCGGTGCATCTGCGAAACTCGGGTGCCAGCGCGGTGTTTATCGCGCGCGGCATCTACGGGAACCCGTGGGTGTTTGGCGATGCTCGCGCTCTTGCGCTCGATGGCACACCGGTGCCGGCGCGCAGCTCTGTCGAGCGCCTGGACGCCCTGCGTGAGCACCTAACGCTGACGCATGAGCTCCTGCCGCTCATGTCGCGTGCCCGTACGTACGCAAGCTGGTACTTAAAAGGCATGCCCCATGCCGCCGCTTGGCGTGCCCATGTGGTGCGCTGCTCCACGTATGAGGAGTTTATGGCGCTGGTCGATGAGATCGAGCATGATGTGGTGGCCTGCGAGGCTGCCCTTGCCGCCGGCGAATCGGTGCCCCCTCATCCGCTGGAGGCTTAAGGGTGGCCGTTACCGCGCTGTACGTGCACGTGCCGTTCTGTGCCCAAAAGTGCCGCTACTGCGACTTCGACTCGCGCAGCTTTGCTTCGTGTGATTTGGATGCCGCGCTCGATTCCTATTTTGAGCAGTTGTTCGCGCGTCTCGATGCTTTTGGCAAGGCTGGGGCCCTCGACCAGATCCGCACCGTCTATGTTGGCGGCGGCACGCCGTCGCTGGCGGGGGAGCGCCTGGTGGAGCTGGCGCGGCGTATTCGTGCGTGGTGCGCCCCCGTTGAGTTTACCTGCGAGGCCAATCCCGAGTCGCTGACCGCCGAGCTTGCTACTGCGCTTGCCAAGGTTGGTGTCACACGCGTTTCTCTGGGCGTGCAAACGCTCGATAACACCGAACTTACCGCCATCGGCCGCATTCACGATGCCGATCGGGCGCTCGCCGCCATCGCGACGGTCAAGGACGCTGGGCTTGACGTGTCGTGCGACCTTATGTGCGGACTTCCCGGGCAGACCGCAGCGAGTTGGAAGCGTACGCTCGAGGGCGTGCTGGCGGCGGTTCCGCATCATGTGTCGGTTTACCCGCTCACGCTCGAGGTGGGGACGCCCCTCTATCGCATGGCGTGCCGTGACGAGTCGCTCGAGCCCGACGAGGATTTTCAGGCCGCCTGCATGGACGTGGCGCGCGAGCTCCTGGGTGCCGCCGGCTATCACCCGTATGAGGTGGCGAGCTACGCGCTCGACGGCCATGAATGCGCCCATAACATTGCCTACTGGACCGGACGGGGCTACCTGGGCCTGGGCCGTTCTGCCGCCGGTATGCTTGATACTGGGGATTTCGACCGTCTTGCAGGTTTGTTCCCCGGCGTGTCTGCTCGAGGCGACGCGTACCGTGTGCGTTTGGTTCAGCGCGACGATGACGCGACGTCGTTTGAGGCCGAATACCTGTCGCAGCGAGAGGCTGCGGCCGAAGACCTGATGCTCGCTTGTCGCATGACGCGCGGTATTGCGTCCGACCTGTTGGTTCGCGCGGCTCGTGTCATCCCGGCCGATGAGCTGACAGCCGCTTGTGATCGCGCGCTCGAATTGGGTCTTGCCACTTGGGTGCCCGAGACGCTCGGGGTCCATGAGGGACCCTTTACTTCGGCAGATGTCGTCGCGGGCCATGTTCGAGCTCGTTTAGCACCGACACACCTGGGCTGGCTCGATGGAAATGTTCTGTTCGAGCTGTTTTGGGATCTAGCTTAGGCCGCTCGGGTAGAATTACCGGAATATATACGCTGCTGTGAGCAGGAGGTTGCCGCGCATGGCGACGATGAACGAAAAAGATTACTACGAGATTCTAGGTGTCTCCAAGGACGCCACCTCGCGTGATATTCAAAAGGCCTTCCAGCAAAAGGCCCGTAAGCTCCATCCGGACGTCAACAAAGAGCCGGATGCCGAGGAAAAGTTTAAAGAGGTTTCCGAGGCCTACGCCGTGCTTTCGGATGAGCAAAAACGTGCGCGCTACGATGCCATGCGTTCTGGCAATCCCTTTGCCGGTGCCCCTACGGCTTCGCCCTATGGTGGCGGCTATGCCGGCAACACGGGCTATGGCAATCCCTTTGAGGGCGGCTTTCCTTTTGGCGGTGCCTGGGGCCAGCAGCGTCGCGGCCAGGCTGCCTACAATCCCGAGAACGGCGCCAACGTGGTCGTCGATATCAAACTGGACGCCAAGGAGGCCAAGGACGGTGCCCGCAAGACCGTCCGCTATACGCGCTTCGATACCTGTGGTCACTGCGGCGGCTCGGGTTCTGTCTCCTCCGAGCATGCCCATATCTGCCCGAGCTGCGGTGGCCGCGGGCACATCGACGTCGACTTGTCCTTCCTGTTTGGTGCGGGCACGTTCCAGTCGGTCTGCCCCGAGTGCGGCGGTTCCGGTAAGGTCGTGGCCGACCCCTGCCCCGATTGCGGTGGCAGCGGTCGTACTCGCGTAACCTCCGAGCAGACGATTGAGTTTCCTGCCGGCACGCACGATGGCGACGAGGTCCGCATTAGCGGCATGGGTCACGCCGGCACTAACGGTGCCGCTGGCGGTGATCTAGTCGGCCGTGCCCATGTCGAGTCCGAGCGCTTGGAAGGCAAAGCTCGTACCGGTTTTTACCTGATGGGCATCGTGGCGCCGTTTTTGGTACTCTCGGCCATCTCGGGCGTGTTCTCGGCCTTTGCCGTGATGTGCTTTATTCCGTTTACCATGGGCCTGTTCATGGTGCTTTCGGACGGCGTGCTTCATCGCAGCCTGCTGTGGTGGAAGCGCGGTGCGATGCAGTTTGCCAACGGTTTTGCCAATGGCTTCATGTTCGCGCTCGTGTCGGTTTGGTTCGCGAGCTGCTCGCAACGGGCCATGCTTTCGCCTTACGGAATGCAATAACATCAAACCCTCTGTTTGCGGTTGGCCCAGCTTGGGTATAGGACGCACTGTGACAATAATGAAAGTCGGAAGGATTCGGTCGTGTCGGAAAATAGGGATTACTACGAGGTACTTGGCGTCGACAAGGATGCCGACGCGCGGACGATTAAGCGCGCGTTTCTAAAGAAGGCCCGTACCGTACACCCGGACGTTTCGGACGACCCCGAGGCCGAGGCCAAGTTCAAGGAGCTCAACGAGGCCTATTCCGTTCTTTCCGATGAGCAGAAGCGTGCTAACTACGACCGTTACGGCACTGCCGACGGCCCTGGTGGTTCGGGCTACGTCGATATCAACGATATCTTTGGTGGTATGGGCATGGACGACTTGTTCTCGTCGTTTTTTGGCGGCGGTGCCGGCGGTGGCGCCCGCAGCCGTCGCGAGCGTCGTCGCGGTCGTGACATGGCCATCTCGCTTTCGGTGACGCTCGAGGAGGCGGCGCTCGGCTGCAAAAAGACAATCAGCTATGACCGCTTTGCTTCTTGCGAGGACTGCAATGGCACCGGTAGGGCAGAGGGCGCACAGGAAAAGCAGTGCGGCCGCTGCCACGGCACGGGCTATGTCACGACGGTTCAGCGATCGTTTTTGGGCCAGGTTCAGTCTTCCTCGCCTTGCCCCGACTGCCATGGCGAGGGCACGGTTATCGACCATCCCTGCGAGACCTGCGATGGTCAGGGCCGCACGCCTTCGCATGAAAAGATTGACATCGATATTCCCGCCGGCGTTTCGACCGGTCGACAGCTGCGTGTGAGCGGCTTTGGCGAGGCCGGTCTTCGCGGCGAGCCTTCGGGCGACTTGATTGTCAACGTGCGCGTTGCCGACCATGAGCGCTTTAAGCGCAACGGTGACGACCTGTACCTGGTGAGCGATATCTCGATTGCGCAGGCTGCGCTCGGCTGCGAGATCGAGGTCGAGGGCATTATGCCCGACGAGGTCGTTAAGGTGTGCGTCCCCGCCGGCGCCCAGTACGGCGACACCGTGAGCGTCAATAATTACGGCATGCCGCGCATTGGCGGTGGCGGTTCGCGTGGCCGCTTGATCGTGCAACTGCGCGTGGTCGTTCCCACCAATCTTTCCAATAAGCAGCGCGAGCTGCTCCGTGCTTTTGCCGATGAGATGGGCGATGACGTCGCTTCCGGTAAGAAGTCGGTGACCGACCGTATCAAGAGTGCCCTCGACGATATCCTCGATTAAGGAGCCCGCGTGCTCGCACCCCATATTTCCGCCGTCAACCTCGGCTGCCGTGTCAACCGGGTTGAGTCTGACCGTATCACTGCCGATCTTATGCGCCTGGGTTTTGCTATGGTGGAGCCCCAGGATGCCGACCTGATCGTCATTAACACCTGTGCCGTTACGGGCGAGGCCGAGGCCAAGACCCGTAAGGCCGTTCGTCATGCGCTGGCCTATCCGGGCGAGCCTTACGTGGTCGTAACCGGCTGCGTCGTCAACCTGCATCCCGAGGAGCTGCTGGAGCTCTCCGATCGCGTGATCGCCGAGCCGTCCAAGATTGACGTCGCCGAGCGCGTCTGCGAGGTGCTGGGTGTTGAATCCGATAGCGTGCCCGCCTGTAGCGATGGCGACGTGGTCGATGCGCTCGGTCGCTCTCGCCTGGGCGTGAAGATTCAGGACGGCTGCAACCATCGCTGCACCTATTGCATTGTGTGGAAGGCACGCGGCCCCGAGCGCTCCGTGCCCGTCGAGTCCGTGCTCGAGCAAGTTCGCGAGGCCCAGGAGGCCGGCGTGCCCGAGGTGGTGCTGACCGGTGTGAACCTGGGTGCCTACGATGGCAAGAGCGCGACCGACGAGCATGTCGAAATCGATGAGCTGCTCGAGGCCATCATGGAGCGCACGTCTATTCCGCATGTGCGCATTTCCTCGGTCGAGCCCATGGATATCTCTGAGCGCCTGCTTAAGGTTATGGCGCGCTATCCGCAGCGTATTGCCCCGTTTTTGCACCTGCCCGTGCAGTCCGGCTGTACGGCAACCTTGCATCGCATGGGTCGTCCCTATAGTGCGGAGTCCTTTGAGGACACGGTGCGTATGATTCGCGCCAACTTGCCCCAGGCGTCTCTTTCGTGCGACGTCATCGTCGGTTTTCCTGGTGAGACGGACGAGGAGTTCGAGGAGTCGCTGGCGCTGTGCCGCCGTGTGGGTTTCTCGCGTATGCACGTGTTCCGCTATAGCAAGCGTCCCGGTACCCTTGCTGCCGACATGCCCGACCAGGTGCCGCCCGAGGTTATGGCCGAGCGCAGCCGTCGTATGCGAGACACGGCGCAGGAGCTCGCTATTGCCGATGCTCGTCGTCGCGTGGGCACTGTCGAGCGTGCCGTGCTCGAGTATGGTGACAGCCTGACGCTCGGTTCGTTCCATCATGCCCGTCTTGACGATACCTGTGGACTTACAGCCCCGTGCCTGCTCGATGTTGCTATCATCGGAGTCGATGATTCCGGCTTGGTCCATGCGCGCAGGGAGGTCCATGGAAGCCTCGAAGATTAGACTTACCGTTCCCGAGGGAATTGATCCCTCGTGCGTTTTGGGCGCCGGCGACGGCGTCCTTCGTGCACTCGAGAGCTTGGTTCGCGCCCATGTGGTCGCCCGTGGCGATAGCATCGCCGTGAGCGGTGACCCGGACGAGGTCGAACTCGTGGCTCGCTTTTTCGAACATGCTTTTCGCGAGGCGACGGCCGGGCGCACGCTGTCTGCTGACGATGTCTCTCGCTGCCTGGCCGTCTTGCGCGACGGTGAGCACGAGGCTACGTCGCTTCGCGATGACGTGCTGCTTTCGTATCGCGGCCGCGTCATTCGCCCCAAGACGCTTGGGCAAAAGCGCTATGTGGATGCCATTCGCTCGCATACCATCACCTTTGGCTTGGGTCCTGCCGGTACCGGTAAGACCTATCTGGCCATGGCGCTCGCCGTTGCCGCGCTCAAGCGCCATGAGGTGGGCCGTTTGATCTTGACGCGTCCTGTTGTCGAGGCGGGGGAGAACCTGGGCTTTTTGCCTGGCACCCTCGAGGAAAAGATCGATCCGTACATGCGTCCGCTCTACGACGCCCTTTTTGACATGATGGATCGCGAGCGCACCGATGAGCTTATGGAGCGCGGCGTGATCGAGATCGCCCCGCTTGCCTATATGCGCGGTCGTACGCTGAGCGATGCTTTCGTGGTGCTCGACGAGGCGCAAAATACTACGCCCGAGCAGATGAAGATGTTCCTGACACGCCTTGGATTCAACTCCAAGTTCGTGATTACCGGCGACCTCAGCCAGCGCGACCTGGTGGGTCGTCGTGGTGGCTTGGCGGATGTTGAGAAGATTTTGGGCCGTGTCGACGATGTGGCGTTTGCACACCTGGAGCGCGCCGACGTGGTGCGCCATGCCCTAGTGGGTCGTATCGTTGAGGCATATGATGCTTATGATGACGTGCGCGAGCAGCGCTCGCGCGACCGAAAGGAGTCCCGTTGAGTGTATTGATCAGCAACGATGCCGAGCTCGATACGCTGCTCGACGCGCAGGAGGTGGAGCACATCTGCGAGGTTGTGCTTGCCGCCGAGGGCGTTGAACGTGAAGTCGAGATTTCCCTTTCGTATGTCGACGAGGACGAGATGCACGAGCTCAACCACGAGTGGCGTGGCATCGACCGCACCACCGATGTGCTCTCGTTTGAATGCGACTCGGCCTTTGACGAGGATATTCCCGCCGACGAGACGCTCGAGCTCGGCGATATCATCTTGGCCCCGCAGGTCATTGCCCGTCAGGCCCCCGGCTTTGGCAATAGCCCTGTCGACGAGTGCCGCCTGATGCTCGTACACGGCATGCTGCACCTGCTGGGGTATGACCATATCGAGGACGACGAGGCCGAGGTCATGGAGGCCCGCGAGGACGCTATCCTGCGCGATCTGGCGCTCGAGCGCGGCGAGGACCCCAAACTCGTTCACGTCGGCCCCATCACCAATCATGGCCACGACTAGGAGCCGCTTATGATTCCCGGATCGAACAAGGATCATCCGTCCTTTTTAAAGTCGTTCTCCTACGCCATGGAGGGCTTCGTCACCGCCGTCAAGACCGAGCGCAACATTAAGGTTATGCTCGTAGCGGGCGTGTGCACCGTCATTGCCGGCTGCATCGTGGGGCTCGACATTGCCGAGTGGGCCACGATTATCATCTGCTGCGGCCTGGTGATTCACGGCGAGCTGTGCAATACCGCCATGGAGGCCATTGTCGATCTGGCGACCCAGGAGCTCCATCCGCTGGCAAAACGCGCCAAGGACATCGCCGCCGCCTCGGTATACGTACTTTCAATCACCGCCGCGATTGTGGGCTTGCTGGTATTTGCCCACGCGCTCGGCTTTATTTAGAAAGGGATTCCCATGTCCGACAATATGCAGCCTATCGATGAATTTTTGGACGACGAGTCCCCGGATGCTAAGGCGACCGAGGCCTATGAGGAAGTCGAGGAGTTCGACCCGTTTGAGGGCATGAGCGACGAGGAGCTCGACGCCCTGTGCGATGAGGACGACAGCCTCGCGGGCTTTGGCGACGTTGAGCCCGGTTTCCGCAGTGGCTTCGTGGCCTTGGTCGGCCGCCCCAACGCCGGTAAGTCAACGCTGCTCAACGCCTGCTATGGCAAAAAGGTCGCCATCACCTCGCCGGTGGCCCAGACGACCCGCCGCCGCATGCGCGCCGTCGTCAACCGCCCCGGCTACCAGCTGGTCTTTGTCGATACCCCGGGTATCCACAAGCCCAAGGACGGTCTAGGGTCCGAGCTGAACAAGAGCGCGCTGTTCGAGCTGAACGATGTCGATGTTGTCGCGTTTTTGATTGATGCCACCAAACCGATCGGCAGGGGAGACGCCTGGGTTGCCGAGCGTGTCAAGAATGCCCGTTCCAAGAAGGTCCTGGTGCTCACCAAGGCCGATGAAGCCGACCCCGCACAGGTCATGGAGCAGCTTAAGGCCGCCCACGAGCTTATGGAATATGACGACGAGATCGTGACGTCGTCGGTCAAGAACTTTAACGTCGATGCCTTCATCGAGACCGTTGCGCACTTTTTGCCCGAGGGTCCGCGTTGGTTCCCCGAGGACATGGGTACCGACGCTTCCGACGAGACGCTCGTTGCCGAGTTTGTGCGCGAAAAGGTCTTGCGCCGCACCCGTGATGAGATTCCGCACTCCGTTGGCGTTATTTGCGATGCGCTCGAGCAGACCAAGAAGGTGCTGCGTGTGCACGCCACCATTTATGTCGAGCGTGAGGGCCAAAAGGGCATCATCATCGGCAAGGGCGGCGAGATGATCAAGCATATCGGCATCGACGCCCGTCGCGATCTTGAGCGCATCTTTGGCACGCAGGTCTTTTTGGAGTTGGACGTGAAGGTCAAGGCCGGTTGGCGCGACGACGAGGCTCAGATTCGCCGTTTTGGCTACAACGCCGAGGACTAAGGACGCGCAGCGCGCATGGCAGGCTCCCGGACATATCGCACGAAGGTGATCGTGCTCGACAAGACCAAGCTCAAAGAGACCGATCTGATTCTGACGATGCTTGACGAGCGGGGTCGTCAGGTTCGTGCCGTGGCAAAGGGGGCCCGCAAACCCGGTGGGCGCTTGGCGGCGCGCTGCGAATTATTCTGTACCGTCGATATGCTGCTCGCACATGGACGCTCGCTCGACGTTGTTTCTCAGGCCGAGCTTTTGGAAGCGCCGGTTGGCGCCGCGCCCGATTACGAGACGACCTGCGCCGCAAGCGCGATTGCCGAGGTCGCGCGCGTGTGCTCATTCGAGGACGCCGAGGACCCGTTTACCTTTGCCATCACGCAGCGGGCGCTCACGCTTGTCGGCTGTGGGCTCGACTCGGCACATATGGACCTGCTCGTGGCGGCCTTTGTCTTTAAACTTCTGTCGCACGTGGGCTATCGACCCGATTTTTCGGCCTGCGTGCTGTGCGGAGACCCCATGCTGTCGTACTTTTCGCCCCAGGCGGGCGGGCTCATGTGCGGTTCGTGCGCGTCGAGCGTTCCGGGTGCTGAGCTGGTTTCGACCGGTGAGGTCGAGTGGCTGCGCGCCCTCATGTCCATGACCTTCGATGCACTCATGGTCGAGCGAATCGACCCGCATACGGCGGCGTTCTTGCTCGGGCTTTCGCATGTGTGGGCTGCGACGCACACCGACCAGCGCCTCCGTGCGATGGAATTCATGTTGGGTCGGTGATGATGCGCATGGGCGGTCTGCTTGTGGTAACATACCGACCTGTTGGTACCTCGACCTTGGATGCTCGCTCCACCGACGGCTTCCCAGTCCGAGGCGAATAGTGTCGCCCGCGGGCGACAAGAAACGAAAGGTGAAACAATGACTGTTTCCAAAGAGCGCAAGGCTGAGCTGACTGCCCAGTTCGGTAACACCCCGGTCGACACCGGCAACCCCAAGGTTCAGGTCGCCATCCTGTCCGAGCGCATCAAGGAGCTGACCGAGCACATGAAGTCCCACCAGAAGGACTTCCACACCCGTCGTGGCCTGCTCATGCTCGTCGGCCGTCGTCGTCGTCTTCTCTCCTACATCAAGAAGAACGACATCGTCGAGTACCGTGAGCTCATCAAGGCTCTGGGCATCCGCGACAACATCCAGTAAGGATTTGTACATGCTAAGAGCGTCCTGCGCAGCGGGGCGCTCTTTTTGTGTAAGGGCGCGAACAATCACGCTCTGAAGCGTGGCGGGGGCAGGGGGCCCGCGTCACATGAGAAGCCCACAGGCAAGGGGCCTGTGGGGTAAAGGAGAACAATGACACTCGTATCCAAGACCTTTGAGCTGTACGGCAAGACCTACACCTTTGAGTCCGGCGAGCTTGCCAAGCAGGCCACCGGCGCCTGCCTGGTCAAGCAGGGCGACACCACGATGCTCGACACCGTGGTTGTCTCCAAGGAGCGCAAGAACTACGACTTCTTCCCGCTGACCGTCGACTTCAACGAGAAGATGTACGCAGCCGGCCGCATCCCGGGTGGTTACCTCAAGCGTGAGGGCCGTCCCAGCGAGAAGGCCACGCTCACCGCGCGCATGATTGACCGTCCGATTCGCCCGAGCTTCCCGGACGGCTTCCGCAACGAGGTGCACATTGTCGCCACCTCGCTCGTCGCCGACCAGGTCAACCCCTTCGACGTCATCAACGTCATGGGTGCCTCCCTGGCCATGACGCTCGGCGGTGTGCCCTTCGAGGGCCCGCTTGCCTGCGTGCGCATCGGCCGCAACGTGGAGACCGGCGAGTTTATCGTCAACCCCACCTATGAGGAGCGCGAGAACTCCGATCTGGACCTGGAGCTGGGTGGCTCCGCCGACTTCATCTCGATGGTCGAGGCCGGCGCCGAGGAGATCTCCGAGGACGACATGCTCGCCGCCATGAAGTTTGGCCAGGAGGCCCTTGCTGCCTTCTGCCAGGCTCAGGACGAGTTTGTCGCCGAGTGGGAGCAGATCAACGGCGCCATCGTCAAGAAGGAGTACCCGCTCGACCAGCCCGTCGAGGAGGTCCAGGAGCGCATCTTCGCCCACTACGACGAGATGGCAGCCGCCCTTCGCGACGCCGACAAGCTCTCCCGTATCGGTAAGGTCGAGGCTCTGAAGGAGTCCGTCCGTGCCGAGTTCACCGAGGAGGAGCAGTCCGCTTGGGAGCGCGAGATTCCCGTGGCGCTCAAGAAGCTCGAGAAGAAGGCTATGCGTACCATGGTCGTCGAGACCGGCGAGCGCGTCGACGGCCGTGCCGCCGATGAGATTCGCCCCATCATGGTGAAGGATAACTACCTGCCGCTCGTTCACGGCTCCGGTCTGTTCCAGCGTGGCCAGACCCAGGTGCTTTCCGTCCTGTCGCTCGGTATGCTCAACGAGGGCCAGCGTCTGGATACCATCGAGCCCACCGAGGGCAAGCGCTACATGCACCACTACAACTTCCCGCCGTTCTGCACCGGCGAGACCGGCCGCATGGGCAGCCCCAAGCGCCGTGAGATCGGTCACGGCAACCTGGCCGAGCGCGCCCTGCTTCCGGTGCTCCCCGACGAGAACGAGTTCCCCTACGCCATCCGCGTGGTCTCCGAGGTCATGGAGTCCAACGGCTCCTCTTCGATGGCTTCGACCTGCGGCTCCACGCTCGCCCTTATGGACGGCGGCGTGCCCATTAAGCGCCCGGTCTCCGGTATCGCCATGGGCCTGATCCAGGAGGAGGGCAAGACCGTGGTCCTGTCCGACATCCAGGGTCTCGAGGACTTCCTGGGCGACATGGACTTTAAGGTCACCGGCACCACCGAGGGCATCACCGCCCTGCAGATGGACAACAAGGCCACCGGCCTTACCTTCGACATCCTGGCGCGCGCCCTGCAGCAGGCCAAGGAGGGTCGCGCCTTCATCCTGCAGAAGATGCTCGATGTGATCCCCGAGCCGCGTCATACCACGCGCAGCACCGCCCCGCGCATCGTCTCCATCCAGGTTCCGACCGATAAGATCCGTGACGTCATCGGTTCCGGCGGTAAGGTCATCCGCGGCATCCAGGACGAGACCGGCGCTTCGGTCGACATCCAGGAGGACGGCACCGTCTTTGTCGGCGGCACCGGCGAGTCCGTCGATCAGGCTGTCGAGCGTATCAAGCTCATCATCAAGGTTCCCGAGCCGGGCGAGGAGTACACCGGTCGTGTGGTCTCCATCCAGCCCTTCGGCGCCTTCGTGAACCTGTTGCCCGGTAAGGACGGCCTGCTGCACATCTCCCGCGTCGCCAAGGGTCGTGTGGAGAAGGTCGAGGACGTCCTCAACGTGGGCGACGAGGTCAAGGTCGTCGTCATCGAGGTCGACGATCGCGGCAAGATCTCGCTCGATCGTCTGGACAAGCCCGAGGCCCCGGCTCGTGCCGAGGGTGCCTCCGAGGGCGACGGCGAGCACTTCCAGCGCCGTGAGCGTCCGCGTCGCGAGCGCTCCGAGCGCAGCGACCGTCCGCGCCGTCCCGGCGACAACGGAGGCCGCAAGCCCCGCCGTCACCACGACGCCGAGTAACAGCCGTACATAACCAGCACCGCAAGGGCGACTCCGGACGGGGGCCGCCCTTTTGCTGTTCCCGGCGGGGGCCGCGGGTAAAGTTTCCTGCTCTACAGTCCTGCGCAAGACGGAAAGCACATTAAGTGCTTTCCTTTGCGTGCGGAACTCGCGATAAACTTCATATGCGGCCCTCCCGGGCGCAAGCAAAAGGACTGGTTAGTGCCGCTCGCTATTTAGTTAGACAGTCTATTCAGTAGTCAGATTTCAGATCTGTAGATAGCCGCAGCAGCATCTTCCCAGATAAAACCGACCAAAATAAACCTGTCCCTTTTTGGCAGGTTTCCCGTGGGGCGGGCACTGATGAAGTTTATCGCGAGTTCCGCACGAACAGGAGGCCACTTAATGTGGCCTCCGTCGTGAGCAGGACTGTAGAGCAGGAAACTTCATCAGTGCCCGCCCCACGGGAAACCGGCGGGATAGACCGGTTTGGATGGGGCTTTGATGCATGGGTGGTCTGTTGGTGGGCAAATGGGTATCATACTGTGGTTATTGCATCGACTCTGCGATGCATATTTGTACGTTCCCGGCGGTCGGTTTGCCAGAAGCGCCCCGTCGGTTGTTCCAGACACGTTTCGAAGAAAGGAAACAACACTCACCTATGGCAGCTAAAAAATCATCTCCCTTGAAGATCATTCCGCTTGGCGGCCTTGACGGCATCGGCAAGAACATGACGGTCTTCGAGTGCGGCGACGACATGGTGCTCGTCGACGCCGGCCTTATGTTCCCGGATGACTCCCAGCCCGGTATCGACCTGGTGCTTCCCGACTACACCTATGTTCTTGAGAACGAGGAGAAGCTCCGCGGCATCATCGTCACCCACGGCCACGAGGACCACACCGGTTCGCTTCCGTATCTGCTGCAGGACCTCAACAATAAGGTGCCCATCTTCTCGAGCAAGCTGACGCTCGGCTTTATCGAGGGCAAGCTCTCCGAGTTCCGCATCCGCGCACCCAAGTTCCGTGAGGTCAAGGGCGGCAGCCATGTCAACCTCGGCGGCATCTCGCTCGACTTCTTCTCGATGACGCACTCCATCCCCGGCGCTCTGGGCGTGTTCATTCGCACCAACCAGGGCACCGTTATGCACACCGGCGACTTTAAGCTCGACCAGACGCCCATCGACGGCGTCACGCCCGACTATGCCGCTATCAGCCGTTTTGCCAAGCAGGGCATCGACCTGCTGCTTTCCGACTCCACCAATGCCACGGTTCCCGGCTTTACCAAGTCCGAGGCCGAGGTTGGTCCCAACCTGTTGCACGCCATCAAGAACGCCCCGGGTCGTGTGTTCGTCGCGTCGTTCTCGAGCCACATCCATCGTCTGCAGCAGATCTGCGATGCCGCCCGCAAGTGCGGCCGTAAGGTCGTTGTGACCGGTCGCTCCATGCTCACGAACACCCGCGTGGCGCGTGAGCTGGGCTACCTCAACATCGATGACGCCGATATCATCGATGCCTTCGATATCGATAACCTGCCCGACGATAAGATTGTCGTCATGTGCACTGGTTCGCAGGGCGAGCCGCTGTCGGCCCTGTCCCGCATGGCCAATGGCGAGCACAAGACGCTCTCCATCCACGAGGGCGATACCGTTATCCTTTCGGCAACTCCCGTTCCTGGCAACGAGAAGGCCGTCCAGCAGGTCGTCAACAGCCTGGCCAAGCTCGGCTGCGACGTGTGGGATAAGAACCGCGCTCTCGTCCACGTCTCGGGTCACGGTAGCCAGGAGGAGCTCAAGCTCCTGATGGCCATGGCCAAGCCCACGTACTTTATGCCGGTTCACGGTGAGGCCGTGCATCTGCGCGCCCATGCCCAGCTGGCCCGCAAGATGGGCATCAAGGACGATCATATCTTTATCCTCGATAACGGCGACACGCTCGAGATGCGCGGTGGTATCGTCAAGCGCGGTACGCCCGTCGAGTCCGGTGTCGTTTACGTCGACGGCCTGCGTATCGGCGATACCGACCCCATCGTCCTGCGCGATCGCCAGAAGCTCGCCAACGACGGTATGGTCACGGCCGTTGCCATCGTCTCCCTCAAACACAAGAAGATCGAGGCCATCGAGTTCTCGGGCCGCGGCGTCTCGTTTGCCATCGACGACCAGTTCTCCGAGGATGCCTCCGCGTCCATTATGAAGACGATCGAGAAGGGTAAGTTTAGCTTTACCAGCAGCGGTTCCGATGCCATTCGCAAGGCCGTGCGCGATTCGCTCTCTAACTTTATCTGGAGCCGTACGCGCACCCGTCCGATGATCATCCCGGTCGTCATGGAGGTTTAGTTTGGCGCGCGGATCTGCACAAAACGCCAAAGGCAATAAGGCCAATAACCAACCGGCATCTGCTAAGGGTGCCGGTTCCCATCTGCGTGCCAATAAGGGCCACGAGTCCGAGTTCGATGAGTTTGAGCCCTTGGTCGAGCCTTCGGCCAATCGCGATATCGCCGGTGTGGTCATCGCCGTTTTGGCGATCGCGTCCTTCATTGCCGTGATCTCTCCGGCAACAGCGCCCGTGACGGCTGCGGTTGCCGGTTTCTACCACCTGGGCTTTGGTCTGGGCGCCTACGTGCTGCCGATCGTCATCTTGCTGTTTGCCGCCACGCTCTTTTTGGGTGAGGACTCGCCGCTCAACGTGCGCTCTGTCGCGGGCGGCGCCGTGGTCTTTATCGCCGTCGTCTCCATTCTTTCGCTGATGGTGCCGGGCACGAGCGATTCGTGCGACCTTATGTTTACGCCGCAGAACCTTTCCGTGTCGGGCGGCTACATTGGCGCCTTTATCGCAAGTGCCTTGCAAAACGCCCTGGGTAAACCTATCGCCATGGTTGTCTTGCTGGGGCTTGTCGTCGTTGGTTTGGTCATTATCGGCTTTTCGGTGGGTGGCGTTTTGCGCTCCGCACGCGATCGCGCTGCCGATTTTGCCGAGCGTCGACGTGCCGATGTCAATGCGAGCCCGTGGGGCGATGAAGAGGCCCTGTCGGTTCCCGGCGTCGCCCGTCCGCACCTGAGCATTCTGCGCCAGAAGGGGACTGACGCCGCGGTGACCACGGTCATGGGTGGCGATGTCGACCCGGTTTTGGATGATGACGAGGACGATGACCCGTTTGTCGACGTATCCGAGTCGGTTGAAGCCGAGCGAGCCAAGACCACGCTGTTGCCGCGCCGCCATGCCAAGAAGGGCAAGTCTGCGCCTAAGCTCAATACGAGTGAGCCCGACCCGTCTTGGTCCGATAGCGAGATTGAGCTCACCGAGGGCGATGACGAGGACGACGAGGGTCCGATTGAGACCGCAAAGACAACTTTGCTGCCGCGTCGCCATGCAAAGCGCGGCCAGGTAACCGGCCAGCTTTCGATGGAAGACGACTCCGATAAGATCGACGAGTCCGAGCCGCCGTTTGTCGTGAATCCCGTCTCGGCCGCACCTCAGATTCCCGACTTCCTGAAGCATCCCAAGGTTGCCGGTGCGCCTGCCACGAGTGCTATCGAATCGGCTGCGGCTCGTGATGGGGGAGTGGACGACGGCGCCGCAGATAACGAGGGCGAAGAAGAGGACGGCCTCAAGCTTCCGCCGCTCGAAATCCTGCATGCCAACCCGCAGTCGGCTTCCGCCGCGTCTTCGGACAAGGAGCTGGAGCAGACCGCTGAGTCACTGCAATCCACCTTGCTTGAGTTTGGCCGCAGTGCCCGCGTGGTCGGCTGGATCGCCGGCCCCACGGTGACGACCTTTAAACTGCAGCCCGGTGAGGGCGAGCGTGTGAGCAAAATCTCGAGCCTCGAGGACGATATCGCGCTTTCGCTCGCTGCCCAGTCGGTGCGTATCTTTGCCCCGATCCCCGGCACCTCGCTCGTGGGCATCGAGATTCCCAACCGCAAGCGCCAGAACGTCAATCTGGGCGACGTGCTGCCCTATGTGAAGGGCGGTCCGCTCGAGCTCGCCATCGGCCGCGACGCCGAGGGCACGCCGGTTGTCGCCGACCTCGCCAAGATGCCTCACCTGTTGATTGCCGGTACGACCGGTTCTGGTAAGTCGGTGATGATCAATTCCATCATCACGACATTGCTCATGCGCGCCCTTCCCGAGGACGTTCGCCTGATCATGGTCGACCCCAAGCGCGTCGAGCTTGCGGGCTATAACGGTCTGCCGCATCTCTATGTGCCCGTGGTGACCGAGCCCAAGCAGGCCGCGAGCGCTCTGCAATGGGCTGTGTCCGAGATGGAGCGTCGCCTGAAGGTCTTCGAGCGTCTCAACGTGCGTAAGATCTCGACCTACAACGAAAAGCAGGCTGCTGGCGAGTTTGAGCATTACGACAATCCGCCGCAAAAGATGCCCTACCTTGTCATTATCATTGACGAGCTCTCTGACCTGATGATGGTCGCCGGTAAGGATGTTGAGGCCTCGATCGTGCGTATTGCACAGCTGGGCCGTGCCGCCGGTATTCATCTTATCGTTGCCACGCAGCGCCCCAGCTCCAACGTGGTGACGGGCCTCATCAAGGCCAACATCACCAACCGCATCGCCTTTAACGTCGCCACGGGCATCGACTCGCGCGTCATCATCGATCAGATGGGCGCCGAGAAGCTCACCGGTTTGGGCGACATGTTGTTCTCCAAGGTCGACTGGGGCAAGCCCCGCCGTATCCAGGGCTGCTTTGTCTCGGACGACGAAATCAACGAGATTGTCGAGTTCGTCAAGTCGCAGAGCGAGCCCGACTACCACGAGGAGATTCTGTCCGCCGTGGCGCCCGCTTCCATGTCCATGGCTGGTGGCGGCGGCATTGTCCGCACCGGAGTCGCCGAGCCGCAAGACGATGATCCGCTCATTTGGGAAGCCGCCCATATTGTGGTGGAATCGCAGCTTGGCTCCACATCTGGCCTGCAACGTCGTCTGAAGGTTGGCTATGCGCGTGCCGGGCGTATTATGGACATGCTGGAAGAAAAGGGTGTCGTCGGCCCGCCCGACGGTTCTAAGCCGCGCGAGGTCCTGTTGGACGAGGAGGGGCTTGCCGCGCTGGAATCTGTCGACGCCGAGATGGCACGTGAAGATCGTGAGTTTGGAGGATTCTGATGGCTGCACGCTTTGGTGACATGCTGCTCGAGCAGCGTCGCCGAATGGGCCTTTCCATTCAGCAGGTCGCCAACACCATCAAAATCAGGCCGCAGATCATCGAGTTTTTCGAGACCGGTAACTTTGCTTCGATGCCGCCGCGCGGCTATGCGCAGGGCATGATTTCGAGCTATGCTCGTTTTTTGGGACTCAATCCGCGCGAGGTCGTCAATGCCTACTTTGACGAACTGATGGCATACGAACGCGAGACGTCGCAGCAGGGCGGTCGTTTCCAGGACGCCGCCGGCTACGTCAATTCGCGTTCCTCTGTCGATAACGGGCGCTTTCTGATGGTTCAGGGCGGTCGTTCGACTCGCTATGGACAGCGTCCTCAGCAGGCCGGTTATATTACCGAGACGGGTTCGGGCGAGGAGATTCGCTCGCAGCGTGACCGGTTCCGCAGTACGCCGATGCCCGAGGACCGTGCACTTCCCGCTGCCCGCGGCGTGGCGCGTGACCCTCGTGCCGGCTACGGCGACGGCGGCTATTCCGATCGCGGTCACCGTGGTATCTCCACCGGACGCTCTCGCAGTGGCTATGCGGACGCCGATACCACGCAGGTGACGCCGCGTCTTCGCTCTCAACCACAGCCGTATGGCCAGCGCTCTTCGGCTCCGCGTGCGGGCCAGCGTGGCTATCAAGGCCGCGGTGAACTTGCGCCCCGCTCGGGTCAGCGCAGCCTTCAGGGCCAGGGTGGCTATTGCGGCCGTTCCGATAGCAATCGTGGCCGTATGCCTCAGGGAGGCGGCCGCAACAGTTCCAGTCGTGGACGCGGCGGTTCCCGTGCTCCTCAAAACAACGGGCTCGATCCGCGTATCGTCTACGCCGGTATCGGTGCCGTGGCGTTGCTGCTGATCGTGCTCATCGTGGTACTTCTGCGCGGCTGCGCATCTTCGACGCCCGAGACCACGCCCGAGACGCCCGCTGTTACCAAGACGACGACCAAGAAGTCTTCTAAGAAGACCGAAACGGTCGACGAGGACGAAGACACCGATGAGCCGACTGACGAGTCGACTGATTCGGACGCCGCCAAGACGACGGCCAAGAAGGAAGAGAACGAGGTCACAAAGGTTAAGGTCTCCGTTGCCAAGGGAAAGACCGCGTGGATTGAGGTCAAGGTCGACGGAAAGTCGGTTTATGGCGCTCAGGCGACTGGCCCCTTTGAGCAGGAGTACACGCCCGAGTCCTCGATCGAGATCACCACGTCTAAGCCTTCCGATGTCACCGTTACCAAGAACGGCGAAAAGGTCCGTTACGATACCAAGACCTCGGGCGTGGCGCGCGTGACGATCACCGTTCCCAAGAAGGAGACGACTGATTCCGAGAATGGTGAAAGATCTGATGGTGCCGACACCACCGACGGCACCGATGCCCAGTCCACGGATGGCGCCGATACCGCAACTGACGGCCAGACGCCCACCGATTCTACCGACTATTCGTACGATAGCTACTAAGCCGTTCGTACGCGAAAGGAAACATCATGGCTAAAGATTCCAGCTTCGACGTCGTGTCCGAGGTCAACATGCAAGAGGTCGACAACGCCTTCCAGCAGACCACGCGCGAGATTTCCCAGCGCTATGACCTGAAGGATTCCGGCGCCACGATCGAGCTTTTGAAGGGCGACAAGCTCTTTACGATCAACGCCCCGGCCGACTTTGTCTCCAAGCAGATCATCGATGTCCTGAGCTCCAAGCTCATCAAGCGCGGCATCGACCTCAAGGCTGTCTCGTGGGATGCTCCGCAGGCGGCATCGGGCGGCACCGTGCGCGTGCTCGGCCATATCGTCGAGGGTATCGACCAGGCGACCGCCAAGAAGATCAATAAGGACATCAAGGACCAAAAGCTCAAGGTCAAGGTGACCATCGAGGCCGAGAAGCTGCGTGTTTCCTCTGCTTCGAAGGACGCGTTGCAGACCGTTATCCAGTTCCTGCGCGACCAGGACTACGGCCAGCCGCTGCAGTTCACCAACTACCGCTAATATCATTCGAAAGGACTGCTCTCCAACATGGATACACCGTTGGGCTCCGTGCTCTACATCACCCTCGGGTGCGCTAAGAACGAGGTTGACACCGACCGCATGCGTTCTCTTTTAACCGCCGCGGGCTACGAGGAGGCATTCGACCCACAGGATGCCGATATCGCCATCGTCAATACATGCTCGTTCCTCGCCTCCGCAACGTCCGAGAGCATCGAGACCACGCTCGAGCTCGCCAACGAGGTTCAGGACGGCGTTCGTTCTTGTCCCATCGTCATGTGCGGCTGTGTGCCGTCGCGCTATGGCGACGACCTGCCTGACGAGCTGCCCGAGGTCGCTGCCTTTGTGAAGGCCGACGAGGAGGACGGCATCGTGGCGGTCATCGATGGCGTGCTGGGTGTCGAGCGTGAGATCGCTGCCTATATTCCGCAAGTCAAGCGCACTGTCGAGGGCGCCGTTGCTTACGTCAAGATTTCCGATGGCTGCAACCGTTTCTGCAGCTTCTGCATGATCCCCTATATTCGCGGTCGCTATCATTCGCGCAATGCCGAGAGCATTATCTCCGAGGTACGCGACCTGGTTGACGGCGGTGTGCGCGAGATCGTGCTGATCGGCCAGGACACGGGTATTTGGGGCACCGACTTTGCCGACGAAGACGTCACCGATGGCTCGCCGCGCAATCTGGCGCAGCTGCTGCGCGCCGTCGCCGAGGCCGTGCGTCCGCAGAACGTCTGGGTCCGTGTGCTCTACCTGCAGCCCGAGGGCATGACCGACGAGCTCATTGAGACCATTCGTGATACGCCCGAGGTGCTGCCCTATATCGATATCCCCGTGCAGCACTGCGACGCGCGCATCCTCAAGGCTATGCGCCGTTCTGGTTCGCGCCAGGAGCTCGAGGACCTGTTCCGCGATCTGCGTGAGCGCATCCCCGGCATCGTGATCCGTTCCACGGCCATGGTCGGCTTCCCGACCGAGACCGACGACGAGTTCCGCGACCTTATCGACTTTATGGACACCGTCGGCTTCGACTACACGAGCGTCTTTGCCTACTCGCAGGAGGAGGGCAGCCTGGCCGCCAAGATGGAGGGCCAGGTCGACGAAGAGGTCAAGCTCGAGCGCGCCCAGGAGGCCATGGACCTGGCCGAGTCGCTCGGTTTTGCTGCAACTGCCGCACATGTGGGCGAGCGCGCCCAGGTGATTGTCGACGGTATCGAAGAGACCGAGGACGGCGCCGAGCTGATCGGACATGCCTGGTTCCAGGCGCCTGATTCCGATGGCGCGGTGCATCTGGATGCCAGCGAGGCATCTGTGGGCGATATTCTGACGGTCGAGTTTACCGATAGCTTCTGCTATGAGCTTATCGGCCATGTTGTGGAGTAGGAGAGCGTCGTGGCAAACGAGAGCAATAAGGAACTGACGAGTGTTTGGACGCCCGCCAACATCGTGACGTGCGTTCGCATCGTCTTTATCCCGGTGTTCATGATTGTGTCGGCGCTTTCTCACACGAGTGTTGCCGGTACAGATTGGAGCACCTTCGACGGCCCGCTCGCCGCCGCTGCCTTCATTCTGTACGTCATCCTGTCGTGCACCGATAAGGTTGACGGCTACCTGGCGCGCTCGCGCAACGAGATTACCGACTTCGGTAAATTCTTGGACCCCATCGCCGACAAGCTGCTCGTATTCTCGGCCCTGCTGCTATTCTTGGACTTTGGTGCCGTGTCGGTTTGGTCCGTGTTCATCATCTTGTTCCGCGAGCTGCTGATAAGCGCCCTGCGCATGGTTGCGAGTGCCGCCGGCGTGGTCGTTGCCGCCGATAAGCTTGGCAAGTACAAGACGGCGACCACGATGGTCTCCATCTGCGGTTACCTGTGCGTCTTTGCGATGGCCGGCTTGCACCTTGGCCCGCTGGCGCTGACGCTCGGCATCTACTCGGTGTCGCGCTTCCTGTACGCCGTTGCCGTTGTCCTGACCGTTATCTCGGGCGCCCAGTACTTCTGGAACTGCCGCAAGATCGTCTTTTCGGTCTAGGTTCTGGTGGGTATGACGGACTCTTTTGAGCAGATTTCCGCACATAACGAGGAGCTGGCGCGTCATATTGTCGAGCGCGCGAGCGCTCGGGGCGTGACGGTTTCGACGGCTGAGTCGCTGACAGCAGGTATGATCGCCTCGACGATTGCCGATATCCCGGGCGCCTCGGCGGTGCTGCGTGGCGGTGCGGTGACCTACTGCGATGAGATCAAGCATCGCGTTTTGGGTGTTGATCAGGAGACGCTCGACCGCTATACCGCGGTGTCGCATCAGACCGCGCGCGAGATGGCGGCGCGTTCGCTGGAGCTGTACCAGAGCGATATTGCAGTGAGCGCAACGGGTTATGCCGGCCCCGGCGGCGGCACTGAGGACGATCCGGCTGGCACTTTCTATATTGGCTGGGCGTATCGCGCGGCTGATGGGGAAGTGCCGGTCGTGGACTCTGTGCGCTGCCACTATGAGGGCGACCGTTCGTGTATTCGTGCCCATGCGGTCGCGGAGGCATTGGGACGCATTGCCCTTGTGCTTAACTCTATGGAATAGACGTGTTTTAAGGGGCCTTCGGGCCCCTTAAATGTGGAGATAGGGACCCCTGACGAATTTAGCGTTTG
This sequence comes from Collinsella aerofaciens, assembly GCF_028209625.1. GTDB lineage: Bacteria > Actinomycetota > Coriobacteriia > Coriobacteriales > Coriobacteriaceae > Collinsella > Collinsella aerofaciens_AM. The sequence goes on from NZ_JAQLDU010000013.1 coordinate 41,417, forward strand.
CGCTGGTCATAGGTGTATTTTTGCCTTTCTTGTTCTTATTTGCCCCTTTGTGGTCAAGCATTTGGTCAGTGTTTGGTCGGCGTTTGGTTGGGTTTTGGAAAGACTGCCTGCATATGATTGGCCTGAACGGTTGACCACGAACAGCCGTTCGTTTATTATCGATGCAGGTTGTTAAGAGGAGGGCTATTCATGGCCAAGAATTCAGGTCCCGTACGTACCGTTCATGCTCGCACGACGGGTAAAGAGCGCGATGAGATGATCGCCACCACCAAGGCCGAGATCGAGAAGAAGTTCGGTCAAGGCTCCATCATGAGGTATGGTGACGGCGGCCCCGAGCTTGAGGTTGAGGCCATCCCCACGGGCGCTCTGGCACTCGATGCCGCTCTGGGTATCGGCGGTGTGCCGCGCGGCCGTATCGTCGAGATTTACGGTCCTGAGTCCTCCGGTAAGACGACGCTTTCGCTCGAGATCCTGGCCGAAGCCCAGGCAATGGGTGGCGTGGTGGCATTTATCGATGCCGAGCACGCGCTCGATCCCACGTATGCCGCGCGCATTGGCGTGGATATCGACGAGGTACTGATTTCCCAGCCTGATACGGGTGAGCAGGCGCTCGAGATTGTTGACATGCTCGTGCGTTCCGGCGCCATCGATGCCATCGTCGTCGACTCCGTCGCCGCGCTGACCCCGCGTGCCGAGATCGAGGGAGAGATCGGCGATACCACGGTCGGATTGCAAGCTCGTCTGATGAGTCAGGCGCTCCGCAAGCTCGCCGGCTCGCTGTCCAAGTCCAACACGACATGCATCTTCATTAACCAGCTGCGAGAGAAGATCGGCGTCATGTTCGGCAACCCCGAGACCACGACGGGCGGCCGCGCCCTTAAGTTCTTCTCTTCGGTGCGTATCGACATTCGCCGCATCGACAGCATTAAGCTTAAGGATGAGGTTATCGGTAACCGCGTGCGCGCCAAGGTCGTTAAGAACAAGGTGGCAGCTCCGTTCCGTTCTGCTGAGTTCGACATCATGTACGGTACGGGCATCTCTAAGGAGGGCTCGATTCTGGACATGGCTGTCGAGTGCGGCATTTGCAAGAAGATGGGCTCCTGGTTTGCCTATGGCGAGGACAAGCTCGGCAACGGTCGCGAGGCCGCCAAGGCGTTCCTGCGCGAACACCCCGATTGCGCCGACGAGATTGAGCATAAGGTCCGCCTTGCCTGCGGGCTTGAGTTTGACGACGATGCTCCGTCCGAGGTCGAGCTGACCGATCAGCCTGCGCCTGAGGAGTTTGACGAGCTTTACGCCATCGATGGTTCCGCCATGCTCGATGATGACGACGAGTAGCGGTTACGCTCATGTCGTATACTGTGACCGAGGCCACGGTCGTCTTTCCCGATAAGAAGGCGGCCTCCTCGTTCTCGAGCGGGTATGCGTCCAAAAAGCCTTGCGCACATATCGATTGTGAGCTTGAGGGCGGTTTTGAGCGGTCCATTTGGATTCCCGTGCGGGTCGCGCGCTTGTATATCAAAAATCGCCCCGATCTTCCCTGTGATTGGGATAACTTTCGTGAAGCGGTGCAGCTCATCGAGCGTAAATGTGCACTTACCATGGTGACCGAGATGCTATCGCGCCGCGACCATGCGACGGGTGAGGTCCGTGACAAGTTGGCACGCTACGGCTTTCGCCAGCCCGCGATCGATTTCGCCGTCGAGCGCGCCACCGAGTATCGCTTTTTAGACGAGAACCACTTTTGCTCGTACTTTATCGAGGAACGCAAGCGGCGCGGTTGGGGACAGCGTAAAATCGAGACCGAGCTCAAGCGCCGTCATGTCGTGCTCGATGACATTCCCGGTTATCCCGAGGATTATTTTGCCGTCGAAGACGATTTGGCGCGTGCGTCAGCCCTGCTCGCCAAGCGGCGTGTTCCAGAGACGCGCGGATTCGAAAAACTGGTTCGGTTTTTGATGGGCAAGGGCTTCTCGTATCACATCGCCGCCGATGCCGTTAAGGCACGTCTCGATGCCGAACGTGAGGAATGTGCGGTTTAGGCGTATGCGTTTTGTGGCCCTGCCGTTCACCGCGTTTTAGCCGCCGTGCTGGGGCCATTTATTTGACAGTTGTTGTGGTTCAACGTACGATAAACACTGTCATTTGCTTTGTGATATGTGCTCATCTGTGATGAGTTTGTTTATATGTTTATCTGTATCCGACCCGCATAAGCTGCGCCCATATTACTCAAATGTCGCGAGCCGTTCGTAAGGACGGTTCGCTTTGTTGTGTAACGAATCCATAAAAAGGAGTGAGCATGCCTATCATCGCAGCGCTCGTTGGCATCGTTTTGGGTGCCATCGCCGCCATTGCCTACATGCGCACCGCCAAGCAGGGTAGTCTTCACGAGGCCGACGAAAAAATCCAGTCGGCACACGCACAGGCTGAGTCCCTGATCGGTGATGCTAAGCGTCAGGCCGAGACCCTCAAAAAAGAGGCTCTGCTCGAGGCTAAAGAGGAGATCATCAAGAACAAGCAGGCCGCTGAGGCCGAGGACAAGCAGCGTAAGAACGAGATTCGTACGCTCGAGAACCGCGTGATGCAGCGCGAGGAATCTCTCGATCGCCGCAACGACGCTCTCGACAAGCGCGAGCATCAGCTGTCCAGCCAGGCCGGTCAGGTCGAGAAGCGCTCCCGTGAGCTCGAGGAGCTCTGCGCAAAGCAGACCTCCGAGCTCGAGCGTATCGCCGACCTTACCCGCGAGGACGCGCATAAGGAGCTCCTTGATAAGGTTCGCGGCGAGGTCACCCACGAGGCCGCCACGATCATTCGCGAGTCCGAGCAGCAGGTTCGCGCCGAGTGCCACAAGACCGCCCAGGAGATTCTGTCTCTGGCGATTCAGCGCTGCGCTGCCGATCACACTGCCGAGGTCACCGTTACCTCCGTGCACATTCCCTCTGATGACCTCAAAGGCCGTATCATCGGTCGCGAGGGTCGCAACATCCGGACCTTCGAGCAGGTTTCCGGCGTCAACCTCGTGATCGACGACACGCCCGAGACCGTCGTTCTTTCGAGCTTCGACCCGGTCCGTCGTGAGACCGCCCGCGTCGCCCTCGAGAACCTTATCGCCGACGGCCGCATTCACCCTGCCCGTATCGAGGAGATGTATCACAAGGCCGCCGACCTGGTTCAGCAGCGCGTGCGCGAGGCTGGCGAGCAGGCTGCCTTCGATACCGGCATCCACGATCTGCACCCCGAGATCGTCAAGACCCTTGGTGCCCTGCGCTACCGTACCTCGTTTGGTCAGAACGTGCTTCAGCATTCCCTCGAGGTCTCTGATCTGTGCGGCGTGATGGCTTCCGAGCTTGGCCTGGACGTTGTGACCGCCAAGCGCGCCGGCCTGCTTCATGACCTGGGCAAGGCAATCGACCACGACGTCGAGGGCCCGCATGCCGTCATCGGCGCCGAGCTTGCCCGCCGTTATGGCGAGAAGCCCGTTATCGTCCACGCTATTGAGGCTCACCATGCCGATGTCGACCCCAACACGGTGCTCGATGTCCTGGTGCAGGCCGCCGATGCTGTCTCTGCCTCTCGCCCCGGTGCCCGTCGCGAGTCTGCCGAGAACTACATCAAGCGTCTTGAGAAGCTTGAGGAGATCGCCAACTCCCATGACGGCGTCGAACGTACCTATGCCATGCAGGCCGGTCGCGAGGTCCACGTCATGGTCCAGCCGGACAAGATCTCCGATGCCCAGTCCACGGTCCTGGCTCACGATATCGCCCATCAGATCGAGGAAGAGATGGAGTATCCCGGTCAGGTGCGCGTCGTCGTGATTCGCGAGAGCCGCGCTGTCGATATCGCTAAATAACATGAGCGACGCGAACGAGCTCATCTCATTTATCGCGTCGATGTCGGGGGAGGGCAACCTTCGCGTCGAGGAGAACCTTGGCGAGGGGTATGTCCGCCTCCGCGTTTCGGAGGCCGAGCGGCGCCAGGCTAAGCACGACATTCAGCATGTCGAGGACATCGTCATCGAAATGCTCCGTAATGCTCGCGATGCCGGCGCCGACAAGGTCTATCTCGCCACGACCAAGGAAGATGGCGTCCGCACGCTTGTCTTTCTGGATAACGGTTCTGGCGTTCCGCAGGATATGCAAGAGCGAATCTTTGATGCCCGCGTTACCTCCAAGCTCGAGAGCATGAAGATGGACCGTTGGGGCGTTCACGGTCGTGGCATGGCATTGTTTTCGATTAAGCAGAACACCGACGAGGCCCGTGTGGTCACGTCCGGCGTCGATCTTGGTTCAGCCTTCAAGGTGAGCGTTGCGGCCGACCACCTCAGTGAGCGTGCCGATCAGTCCAGCTGGCCCCAGGCCGTCAAGGATGAGGACGGACGTTATGTCTGCGCTCGCGGTCCACATAATATTATTCGCGCTGCTTGTGAGTTTGCGCTCGAGGAGTTGCGTGGTTGCGATGTCTATCTCGGTTCTCCGTCTGAGATTGCCGCGACCCTTTATGCTCAAGCGTCAAGTCGGCTCGATACGTCTCGTCTCCTGTTCATTGATGACGAGAGCGAGCTTCCGGTTGTCGATCGTTTAGGCCTTGCTTCTGATGCCGAGGACTTTATCCGTATTTGTTCGGGTTTGGGTCTTGAGATGTCCGAGCGCACGGCCCATCGCATTTTGGCAGGGCAGATTAAGCCCGTTCGCGGTGTGACCGCGCGTCTGCTGCGCGAGCGTGATTCGTCCTCGCATGCGCCGGCTCCTGTCGATCTCGCGAAGGATCGTCGCGGGCTTCGTATTGCCAAGGATGACATGGCACAGTTTTCGCGTGCTGTGGAGCGCGACTTTAATGACCTTGCCGCCCGGTACTATCTCAACCTTTGCGGCGACCCAAAGATTCGCGTTTCGCGTGATCGAATCACTGTGACCTTCGATCTTGCCAAAGAGGAATAGTGCCTTTACCGAGTCCACTCGGTACGATACAGTTATTGCAGTTAAAACGTACTTTCAAACGCAGGAGTTTCTTCATGGATTGCCTGAAGGTATCAAGCAAATCATCGCCCGCGTCCGTTGCCGGCGCCATCGCCGGCATGGTCAAGGATGGTGTGCCCGTCAACATTCAGTGTGTCGGCGCCGGTGCGGTCAACCAGGCCATAAAGGCTGTGGCTATCGCGCGCGGTTTTTTGATTCCAACCGGTTTTGATATTTCCTGCGCGCCCGTGTTCTCCGACATCCTTATTAACGGGGAGTCGCGCACGGCCATCCGTCTTTCTATTTACGTTCACCAGATCAATCGAGCTGCTATGGATAACGTCGTCATGGATGATGTTAAGCCTGTGGCATAGCTTCTGCTTGCCTCGATTCGCCCCCCCTCTCCATCGTTAGGACTTATGCACATGGACCAGCGTTCCGTACGCGATATTCTTGCCGGTAAAACCTACTATATCCGCACCTTTGGCTGCCAGATGAATCAGCACGACTCTGAGCGCGTGAGCGGTCTGCTCGATTCGTATGGTTGCCTCATGGCGCTCGATCCCGAGCATGCCGATATCGTTGTCTTCATGACGTGCTGCGTGCGCGAGGCCGCCGATACTCGCCTGTACGGTCAGTGCAACTCTTGTAAGAGCCTCCCGCCCTCACCCTCGGGCAAGCGTGTGGTTGCCGTTGGTGGTTGCATCGCGCAGCGCGATGGCGAGGGCCTGCTCATCAACGTCGATAACGTCAATGTCATCTTTGGTACGCATTCCATCGCACATGTGGCCGAGCTCATTGCCGAGGCGTTCCTTGATGGCAAGCGTCATATCCGCACCAATGAGCATGAGGATACGGATGCCATGAGCATGCCGTGGCATCGCGAGACCCAGTATCACGCCTGGGTACCCATTATGACGGGCTGCAATAATTTCTGTACCTATTGCATCGTGCCGTACGTGCGCGGTCGCGAAAAGAGCCGCCCCTTCGAGGAAATTGTCGACGAGGTGACCGGTTTGGTGCGCCAGGGCGTGCGCGAGATTACGCTGCTGGGCCAAAACGTTAACTCATATGGTCGCGATCTGTTTGGCAAGCCGCGTTTTGCCGATCTGCTGCGTGCCGTGGGTGATACGGGTGTGGAGCGCATCTTCTTTACCTCTTCTCATCCTAAGGATCTACTGCCCGAGACCATCGACGCCATGGCCGAGACGCCCGCCGTCATGCCGCAGCTTCACTTGGCCGTTCAGTCGGGCTCCACGCGTATCCTCAAAGAGATGAATCGCCGTTATACACGCGAGGACTATCTGGGCCTGGTCGATCGCATTCGCAACCGCATGCCCGATATCGCGCTCTCGACCGATATTATCGTTGGCTTCCCGGGCGAGACTGAAGAGGACTTTGAGCAGACGCTCTCACTTGCCGAGACGGTCCGCTATGCTCAGGCCTATACCTTCATCTATTCCAAGCGCGCCGGTACCCCGGCCGCAGAGATTGACGATCCTACGCCGCATGAGGTTATTCTCGAGCGTTTCAACCGCCTGGTTAAGGTTATCGAGACTACGGCACACGAGTATAACCAGGGTGAGCTTCATACTGTGGTGCCGGCGCTCATTGAGGGAACGAGTAAAAAGAACGACGCGGTCCTGCTGGGCAAGAGTCCCAAGAATCAGACCGTGCATGCGCCTATCCCCGAGGGTTACAGCATCGATCAGCTTGTTGGCAAGATCGTTGATGTTGACGTTGACGTTGCCAAGACCTGGTATTTGTCCGGCTCCGTTGTGGGCGAGCCGCGCTAATGGTTTCTCCCAGGGCAGGAATTTCCGCCGTTGCGATCGTCGGTCCGACGGCGGTTGGTAAGAGTGATGTTGCCGACCGTTTGGCAGCTCGTCTTTCGTCCGAAGTGCTGTCGTGCGATGCGATGCAAATCTATCGCGGCATGGACATCGGTACCGCAAAGATGGCGCCCGATGAGTGTACGGTGCCGCTGCGTCTCGTCGACATTGTAGAGCCGGGTGTGGCATATTCTGCTGCGCTTTATCAGGCTGACGCTCGCGCGCATGTTGAACGTCTCCTTGGTTCGGGTTGCCTGCCGGTTTTTTGCGGAGGTACGGGGCTGTATCTCAAGGCCGCCCTCGATGAAATGGACTTTCCTTCGGGTGAACTTGAGGACGATCGTCGTATGGGCTATCAGGAGCTTGCCGAGCGTATTGGCGAGGAAGAGCTGCATGCCCTGCTTGCCGAGCGCGACCCAGAATCGGCTGCTGTTATTCATCCCCATAATGTGCGCCGTGTGATTCGTGCGCTCGAGATGCATGATGATGGTATCTCCTATGCACAGCAAAAAAGTCAGTTTAGTGTTCCGCGCGAGCATTATCATGCTCTATGGTTTGGTCTGACGCGTAATCGCGAGGTGCTCTACGAGCGCATTAACCTGCGCGTCGATCTGATGTTTGAGCAGGGTCTTGTCGATGAGGTTCGCGGTCTTATGGACCAGGGGCTGGGAGATGCCCTGACTTCGATGCAGGCAATTGGCTATAAAGAGATCATTGATGCTTTCAATGGCGTGATTTCTATGGATGAGGCTCGCGAACTCATCAAGATGCGTTCGCGTCGCTATGCCAAACGTCAGCTTTCGTGGTTTAAGCGCGATGACCGTATCGTGTGGTTCGATATGGACGAGTTTACGATCGATGAGGTCGTTGAGGACATCCTGCATCGTATTGAGGCTGCCTAATGGCCCGTTTCCCCCTTGTTCCCACGGCACCCGAGCCCGAGCGTGCCATATTAGTTGGTGTTGAGTGGCGCGACAATGCATGGCCGCTCGATCGTTCGCTTGACGAGCTTGAGCGCCTGGCCCATACGGCTGGCGCCCAGTGCGTGGCGCGTTTGTCACAGCGTCTGGTTAAGCCGTATCCAAAATCGTTTATCGGTTCCGGTAAGGTTGAAGAGCTGTGCGGCCTGGTGCATCGCATGGATGCCGATGTCGTTATTTTTGACGACGACCTGACGCCCTCGCAGCAATCCTATTTGGAGAAAGCCGTGGGCGAGCCGGTAAAGATTATCGATCGTACAGCACTGATCTTGGATATCTTTGGCCTGCATGCTCAGACGCGTGAGGGACGCCTACAGGTACAGCTGGCGCAGCTTCAATATCTGTTGCCTCGTCTGCGTGGCATGTGGAGCCATCTTGCCAAGGAGCAGACGCGCGGCGGCATCGGTTCGCGCTTTGGCCAGGGTGAAAGCCAGCTCGAGGTTGACCGTCGCTTGATTCGCAATAAGATTGCCGCGCTTCGTCGTGAGCTCAAGCAGGTTGAACAGCGTCGCGATGTCCAGTCCAAGAGCCGCATTGAGTCACCGGCGTTTCGCGTCGCGTTAGCCGGTTATACCAATGCCGGTAAATCGACGTTGCTCAATCGCCTGACCGGCTCTACGGTACTTTCGCAGGACAAGCTGTTTGCTACGCTCGACCCGACGACGCGTTCGTATCGCCTGCCCGGCGGTCGCGGCATGACGATTACTGATACCGTCGGCTTTATTCAAAAGCTGCCGCATGGTCTGGTCGATGCCTTTAAATCGACGCTGTCCGAGGTGTTGGGTGCCGATCTAATTCTCAAAGTCGTAGATGCGTCTGACGAGGACTATGAGCGGCAGCTGGATGCTGTCGACCGCGTGCTTGATGAGATCGGCGCCGGAGAGCGTTTAACGCTGACCGTATTCAATAAAATCGATCTTCTCGATAGCGTCGATCGATTGAGTTTCCGTCGTCGCTATCCGGAGGCCGTTCTGTTCTCGGCCCAAACGGGCGAGGGGCTCGACGATCTCGTCGACCGGATTGCTCGCGAGGCAGCTGCCACCGATGTGTTGCTCTCCGCTGATATCCCGTATCGCGAGGGCGCTCTCATCACGCTGGTGCATGAGCAGGGAACCCTTCTGCATGAGGAATATCTCGAGGACGGCGTTCGCATTGTGGCGAAGTTGCCGGCTCGTATTGCACCGCGGCTCGAGCGCTATCGTACGGAATAAACGATTTCTAGCACGCCTAGAATGACTGGCTGATGGAGCAGGTAGAACGGTAAGGCATGCCGACCCAGGACTGCGAGCGCCGGGATAGGATTGGCGTATGCCCATGCTGGCGCTTCGAGACTTGATGCTTGTGCTGCCTGGGCAGCAAAAAAGCCGGTAAGGTACATAAAGACAAACGGTATGAGCGGATAGTAATCTCCCGAAACAAAACCCGGGCCTGGGAATCCAAGCCATGCCAGGTAGGGGAGTGGGTAGACCGCCTTTGGAATGCCCCAGGTTAGGGCAAAAAGAACAAGGCACGCTGCGATGCCCCATGAGCCCGGTAATTTTTGGAGTAACGGACGGGTGAACGCAACCACCGCGGTGCACATCGCCATGCAATAAATGATGCCAAAGTTCACTGAATCGTCGACCGATACGAGAGTTGTTGCGATCCAGACGACCAAAGCTGCGGCAGCGTACTTAGCCGCTCGTTTGGCATTGTTGCGTGAGAGCGTGCACATCCAACCCGCGATAAACAAAAATACCCAGCTGTTGCTGGCGCGCCAGACGTCTTGAAAGACAGTCTGGGTAAACCAGGGCATATCCCAGCCATACAGGTAGGCGAGATCATAGCAAGCGTGAAAACCTGCCATAGAAATCATCGTAAACCCGCGGACGGTATCAAAGATGGTTATGCGTTTTTGCATTACGAGAACCGGCGCATCAAGCCGACGACTTTGCCCAGGATAACGGGATTCGTTGCATAGATAGGTTCCATGGTGTCGTTCTCGGGCTGCAAGCGCACACGCCCCTGCTCCTTGTAGAACGTCTTGACGGTCGCCGAACCATCAATCATGGCCACGACAATTTCGCCGTTCATGGCACTCTTTTGTTCACGGACGATGATGTAATCGCCATTGAAGATGCCGACATTGATCATTGAGCTCCCATGCACCTCAAGGATAAAGGAACCCTGATCAGTGGCGATTTCGGTCGGGATAGTAAACGTGTCTTCGATATTCTGCTCGGCCAGAATGGGAATCCCAGCCGCGACGCGACCAACGAGCGGTAGCGAGACCGTTCCGCGAGGTGCGGTGGGCTCGTCAGATTTAGAAATTGAGACAGAGGAACCATCCTCGTTAAAGAGTTCCAGGGCACGCGGCTTGGTGGCATCGCGCTTGAGCAGCCCGCGCGCCTCCAGGGCAGAGAGATGGGCGTGCACGGTGCTTGGGGAGGAAAGGCCCACGGCAGAAGCCATCTCACGCACGCTGGGCGGATAACCCTTCTCCTGCTGATATTCCTTGATGAAGTCGTAAATTTGCTGCTGACGCTTGGTAATTTTGCGAGCCATCAGGGCATCCTCTCTACCCATGTCAAACAAATGTTCGAATTTTGCTTGACAGGAACAACTGTTCGAAGATAATAATAACCGAACATTCGTTCTCGCGCTAGACATTTTTGTCCGCGCGGCTTGATAAAACTGTTCTCAGCAAAACACGCGAGAGGAGAACATGATGAACGCAACGAATATGGTCCAGGGAAACCTCGCCCTTAAGCTCGAGACGCCTGCAGAACCCACTTTTACGGTTGTTCAGGGTGGCCGCTCCGGCATTCAACCTTTGACCGTAAAGCCTGCTCGCAATCAGCAGGCTGTAGTCGCGCCGGCCCGCGTTGCCCTGAAGGTTCCGACGATTGTCGCCGTCGCCGTTGCGCTTACGCTCTTCTTTGTCCTCGCTACTTCGGTCTTTAGCTCTCGTCACGCCGCGTATGCCGAGTCCGTTTCCAACATTACTTACGAGACCATTCGCGTTCAGACTGGCGATTCTCTTTGGTCGCTTGCCGAGGAATATCCAATCGAAGGCCTTTCCACGCAAGAGACTTCCGACATGATCCGTAACGTCAATCATCTGGAGCATGGTTCGCTCGCCGCCGGTGCGCATCTTAAGGTTCCTGCTCGTTCGTAATCATTATCGCGCTGCGCATGGTACCCTTGTTATCGTTTAAGAGGAGGTACCATGCGCTGTCCCAAATGCGGCAAGGCACATACCCGCGTCGTTGATTCCCGTATGCAGGAGTCAAATAACACCATTAAGCGCCGTCGCGAATGTTGCTCGTGTAACTATCGCTTTACAACGTTCGAGCGATGCGAAGACCCAATCGAGGTCATTAAGTCAGACGGAACCAAGCAGCGGTTCGATCGCAATAAGCTGCTCGTCGGCTTGATGCGCGCCACCATCAAGCGCGATATCGACACTAAGAAGCTCAATGAGATTATCGACGACATCGAGGTCGAGCTGCGCTCTCGCACACTGACGGCCGTCACGTCCCATGAGTTGGGTGACATGGTGCTCAAGCGCTTGGCCAAGATCGACAAGGTGGCGTACATCCGCTTTGCCTCGGTCTACCGCGATTTCAAAGACGTCGATGAGTTTCTGCAAGAGCTCGACAAGCTAAGGTGATTTCATGTCCAACATTACCGTTAACATTAAACGTCTCGACCCAACCGTCGAGCTTCCCAAATACGCCCATCCTACGGATGCCGGTCTTGACCTGCGTTCCAACGAGGATTGCACTCTGAAGCCCTTTGAGCGTCGTCTGGTCTCCACGGGCCTAGCTATCGCCCTACCTGACGGCTACGCCGGCTTCGTCCAGCCCCGCAGCGGCCTGGCCATCAAGCAAGGCCTGTCTATAGTCAACACTCCTGGCCTCATCGATGCCCACTACCGAGGAGAGCTCAAAGTCATCCTCATTAACCTGGACCCCACGAACAACATCCAAATCAACAAAGGCGACCGCATCGCCCAACTCGTCATCCAAGAAGTCCCCACGGTCAACCTCGTAGAAGTACAAGAACTAGACGAAACCGACCGAGGCAACGGAGGCTTCGGCTCCAGCGGCATCGCTTAATCATTTTCAACATGTAGGGTCGGCCTCTCACCCGGGGCCCACACATATCATCCCGTGCTCAAACATTCTCGCGGGGGGGCGCTCATATCCCTCCCGCCCGCCTCTCACACATATCATTCCATGCTCAAACATTCTCGCTTCGCTTCGCTCGCTGCGAAACTGCGCGTGGAACGATATGTGTGAGAGGCGGGCGGGCGGCTACTCGCTTGAAACAATATTACATTCTAGTCAGCCAATGCGACAAAGGAACTATCCCTTTGCCGCATTGGCTGTCTGTATTTAGAATTTCCGGTTTCGCCTTTGCAGGTTCTAGTGGTGGGGAATCTGGGATTAGCCGCTAGCGCGTAAACGCAGCTCTCCCGTGGGAGGGCCCTATATATCGTCCCGCGCGCAGTTTCGCAGCAACGCGAGAATGTTTGAGCACGGGATGATATATAGGGCCCTCCCACGGGAGAGCGGACAGTCCGTCCTACCTGATATGCGCGGGTTTTTCGCCCCAGTAGAAGCGGCAGAAGGCTCTTTTGCGCTTTTGGGGTTTACCTACGAGTTCCATGGTGGCGATGGCGATGTCTTCGGCTGCGCGGGGACGGCGCAGTACTTCGCCATTGATGAGCAATGCCTTGAGCGACTCGGGATGATCATGGAGATGGCGCAGGGTTACGATGAGCTCTCGTGCCGTGGTGACGTGCATGCTGGCGCCCATGCCGGTGAGCATGGTGGTGTTGGCCTTTTCCTGGCCATAGGACTTGCCCAGCAGGATCATCGGCAGGTGTGCGCACAGGCATTCGGTGACGGTGAGTCCGCCCGATTTGAGAATTGCCAGGTCGCAGCCGTGCATAAGCGCTGCCATATCATCGACATAGTCCAGAACCGTGACGTTTTCGAGCTTCATGGCGTCGAAGAGCGTTTTGAGGCGGGTGGCATATTCGGTGTCTTTGCCCGGCAAAAAGACAAAGTGCATGTCTTCGAAGCTGCGTAGGAAGGGGAGGGTGCGGTCCATCTCCGCGCGAAAGCGAACGTACGGTTGAGGCAAGCTGGCACCGGCCATTACCAGCACGACGGTCTTGTCGGTGGGGAGGTTGAACTTAGCTAGCTCTTCCTCGCGATCGTAATCCGTGTCGAATCCGGCGCGAATAGGAATGCCGGTAATGCGAATCTTTGTCTCGAGCACCTTGCGCGGACGCAGCGTTTCGGCCATAAATTCGTTGGCAACACAGAATAAATCGGTGTCCTTGTGGGGCCACCATCCCTCGACTTCGTAGTCGGTCGGTACGCAGATGACCGGATAATCGATACCCGTAATTACGCGGGCGCCCACGGCAACATTGGCTGCTGTGATGTGCGTTGCAACCACGGCTATGGGCCTGCGGCTACGAATATATTCGTTGAAGGCGGGGAACATAATTCGCGACCATGCCGTTCCGCCACCCCAGAGAAGATGTCCCGTAAGCGTATATCGCCAGGTCAGGTCGTAAATGGGGCGCGTGGCTCCCGTAAAAGAAGCCGCGGTCTTATTGCCGTCGAATTTAATACGTCCAAAATCAAGGATATCGAGCACTTCAATCTCAATATCCTCGGGGATGCCATTGGTGCCGCGGATGAGGTCGAATGCCTGCGCTATCGCATTTGCGGCGGCCTTGTGGCCCGAGCCAACGGAGGCGTGCACGATGGTCACGAGAGGTTTTTGTTGAGCCAGGAGCGTGGTTTGCTCCGATTGGGGAGTGCTGTGCGTGAGCAGGGGAGCGTCGTCACTCGTCTGCGCCTGGTCCATCGATAACTCCCCTTCAGCTTTGTAATACGGATTTATCATTGTAGTGCATGAGTGTCACGTTCACGTAAATTTGGGTATGAGCGCAAAGAACGTCAATGTTTCGACGAGAGGATGTTCCATGACTACCGATCAGCCGATCGATGTTGCGATTATCGGTGGCGGCCCCGCGGGCTATGCTGCCGCCATTTATGCTGCGCGTGCCAACCTGACGACGACCGTGATTGAGCAGGGCATGTCGGGAGGGCAGATCGCCACAACCAATGAGGTCGAGAACTATCCGGGTTTCCCGCTCCTGAGTGGCGCCGAACTTGGCGAGCGTTTTCAGCAGCATGCAGAGGGCCTGGGAGCACAGGTTACATGGAGCATGGTTACGGGTATCGATTACGATGCCGATGCAGCGTTGTTTACGGTGCATCACGATATGGGCGATACGCTGGCCTCGAGCGTTATCGCTTGCATGGGTGCCACGCCGCGTCCGGCAGGTTTCGCAGGCGAGGATACGTATCGCGGTCGTGGCGTTTCATATTGCGCAACATGTGACGGCATGTTTTTCCGCGGCAAGCAGGTTTTTGTAATCGGTGGTGGCAATTCGGCATGCGAAGAGGCGCTGTTCCTGTCCGACATTGCCAGCAGTGTGACCATCGTGCTGCGCCGCGACCAGTTTCGTGCGCCCGATGGTGTTGTTCAGAAAGTACTCGCAAAGGACAATATTACAGTTAGGTACCAAACTAGTATTGTGGAGCTATCGGGCGAAGCCATGCCAACGACGATTACCTTTAAGGACAATGCATCTGGCGAGACTCATACCGAGTCATTTGAACCTGGCTCGTTTGGCATCTTTGTCTTTACGGGGATGCTGCCGCATACCGAGCTGGTTGAGCATCTAGTCGATCTGGCTCCTGACGGCGGCATTGTCACCGACGATTCGATGGCCACCCGTACGCCCGGCTTATTCGCAGCCGGCGATATCCGTTCCAAGCGTTTACGCCAGGTTGTGACCGCCGTTTCGGACGGAGCCATAGCAGCAACGAGCGCATACGCGTTTCTCCGTGAATAAGTACGATAATATATCTTATGTAAGGTTGCTATCTTTAAACAAAGTGGTTGGACGATGCATCAATGTGTTGTCCAACCACTTTTACTTGCCGGCTATGTGGTATGTAAAACTAGATAACCTAGAATACAATATAGAAAATGAACGGAGGACCTTTATGAACCACGTTAAACACGTTATTCCGATGTCCGATTCGTCGGTCAGCATTAAGCCTGAGGATATTCAGCCCACTGTGCTGCCCGATGCATTTATTCAGTCCGAAATCGTGCGCAAACTCAATACGTTGAGTCTGCCGCGCTATGACCAGTTGCCCAATGTGACGCTCTACCGCGACCAGGTTATTGAGTATGTTGCGCTGTGGATGGAGCCGCTGTCCATTTGCGTTGAGCACCCTGTCATTACACCATCGATGATCAATAACTACGTGAAGGTCGGCTTGGTGCCTGCTCCGGTCAAAAAGCAATATGGCCGCGAGCAGATTGCCCGCCTGATCGCTATCTGCCTCTTTAAGCAGGTCTTACCTATTGCTGCGGTGCAGGCACTCTTTAACATTCAGCGTTTGAGCTACGATGCCCCGACGGCCTTCGATTATGTGGTCGATCAGCTCGAGGCATCGATTCGTTCGGCGTTTTCCGTCGAGCAGACGCCGGTTCCCGATACGGCGCATCAGGTAACGCGTGAGTCGCTGCTTGTGCGCAGTGCGGTTTCATCCTTCGTTTCGAAAGCGTACCTGATGAGCTATCTAAAGTTTAATGGGTTTAATAGCTAGCCGACGTATAAAACGGGCGGAACAAAGGGCTATCTGCCACTTTGTCCCGCCCGTATTTTTGCTTGGTTGGACGTTATTGGCCCGAAGCCACGCCCATGCCGTAGCCGATAATGAGCCCATGCATTTCGGCATAGTATGAATCTAGCCCGTTACAGGGCATGATGATAGTCTTGGAGCCTGGCCAGCGCTCCACAATTCGGCTGGCAAGTGCTTGGGCGCCTGCCTCATTCTCGACATGGTCGATAACGACCTCGCCGCCCGTAAAACCTTCGGCTTCCATGGTGTCGATGATCTTGTTGAGCATCTTCTTTTCGCCACGCGTGTGCCCGACGAGCTCGATTTTACCGGCCTCGCTCGCCGTGCCCAAAATGCGAATATTGAGCTTGTTGGCAATGACGCCGGCTGCCTTAGGAATGCGTCCTGCCTTTGCAAGGTTCTCGTAATTACACAGGCTAAAGAGAATCTTGCTGTTTTGCTCGAGACTGTCGAAGTAAGCGCAGGCGTCCTCAAAGGAAACGTCCGGGTTACTTGCAAGATAACGATCAAACAGCAAGAAGATCAGATCCATCTTGCCGCCTGCTGCCCGCGAATTGACCAGGTGAATCTGACGATTGGGCTCCTCGGCAAGTACCATATCGCGTGCCGTAGCGGCAGCGTTATAGCTTCCAGAGACACCCTCGGAGATTGGCATGCAGATCGTCTTGTCGGCGAGCTTAAAGAGCTCAGCCCACTCCCCCACGCTTGGGCAGGCGCTCGATGATGCGCTGGCTTCCGACTGAATGGCAACATTAAGCTCGTGAACATCGAGCAAAAGGTCGTCGACAAATTCGCGCTCCCCTACTCGAATTTTGAGAGGAGCGAATGCAAAGGTGGTACGGGGTGCAGTCGGTTGCCAATCGCGAAGATTGCAGCTCGAATCTGAGATAAGTGCCCAGCTCATTGAGGGTCCTTTCTAGTTGTTCCTCAACAATTATAGCTATCTTTTGGACAGATGCTGCGCATATCTAGTATTCAAAACTAGATTGTTGCTTACATGCAAAACGGGCGCTCGAGATAAAACAATGGACCTCGCTCCCCAAGGATACGAGGTCCATCTTTGCTTGCTGAGCTAAACCACTTAGTAGCGAACGAAAATATAATTGTTGTTCATGCCGGCGGCAACGGAGCTGATGATGACGCCCGTTTTGTAGTCGGAAGCATGGATCATCTGACCATTACCGATATAAATGCCGGTATGGTAGGAGTTAACCACAACATCGCCGGGTTGCGGATCGGACACACGGGTCCAACCCATGAAGTCGACCGTGGTGCCCAGACGGCAGTAGCGTCCCGTGAGGCAATAGCTTACAAAACCGGAGCAGTCAAAGCTGTTCGGTCCAATGCCGCCCCAAGAATACGCATAGCCGAGCTTGCTGTAGGCGCGCGAAACAACGGAGCCACCATCAACAGACTGACTCGGTGCTGAAGGCGTGGGAGCCGGAGCGGGCGTGGGGGCAGGCTGCGGTGCGGGAGCCGGCGTGTTGCCGCCCTGGTTGTTGTTATTGTTGGTCTGGCCGCCATTGTTGGTGTTCTCGGTCGTACCGGCGGTGTCGTTGCTCACCGTGGCCTTTTCGGCGGTGCTAGCATTAATGCCAGCCTGCAGCGCAGCGTTGGCCTCGGCCTCGGCAGCGAGCTCGGCCTGCAGCTGCGAATCCAGGGAGTTTACGACGTTCTGGGCTTCAGCCTGCTGGGCATTAAGCTCGTCGACCTTCTTTTGCGTGGTGGCGACGTTCTTCTCCTGCTCGGCCTGCTTATCGGTGAGCTGCTGCTTAAGCTCCTTGACCTCTTGAATGGTCTGAGCTTGCTTATCGGAAACTTTGCCGTAGTAGAACAGACGGTTGAGCATATCGCTCAGATCATCGACACCCGTCAAAACCTGAAGCAGGCTCAGACCGCCGGTTTTGTACTCGCCGGCGACATAGGTCGAGAGCTTGGCCTGACCATCGGCGATCTCCTGCTGCTTTTGCGTGATCTCGCCGGCAGTCTGATCGAGCGCCTGCGTCTGCGTGGCAAGCTCATCGTAAATCTGCTGGGTTTGGGTGCCGATCTGCTCGAGTTTCGTACGAGCAGCGGCAAGGTCGGATGCGGTATCGGCGTAGGCAGGAGCCGCGAGGCCCAAGCCCAAAACACAAGCGAGGGTTGCCGTAGCAGCGCAGCGTGCCATGTTTTTGTGCGTGTTTGCTGTGCGCATGTAGCTTCCTTTCCAGTAACTAAGGGTAACGGCTAGCCTACCGTCACCAGGCTAAAGAGCTCCACATCGTCATCAGACGGCGTGAGCTTCTCGCGCGGGTTGAGAAACGCAAGCTCAAGTATACAACCGTAACCGATAAGCTTTGCGCCCATATCTCGCACCAGTTTACCTGTTGCCTCGACGGTTCCGCCCGTCGCGACCAAGTCGTCCAGAATCAACACGGTATCTTTAGAGCTGATAGCGTCGGCATGGATCTCAATTGAATCGGTGCCGTACTCGAGCTCGTAGCTCTGGCTTACGGTCTCGCGCGGCAGCTTGCCCGGTTTACGTGCGGGAACAAAGCCGGCGCCAAGGGCTACAGCCACCGGTACGCCAACCATAAAGCCGCGAGCCTCGGGACCCACGACCTTGGTGATCCCCATGCCGGCAAAGTGCTCGGCGAGGGCATCGGTCATGGCTTTGAGCGCCTCGGGATTGCCAAAGAGCGGCGTGATGTCTTTAAAGACGACTCCGGGCTCGGGATAGTCGGGGATGTCGACGATTTGAGATTCGAAGTCGTACATTGCATGACCTTTCAATGAGTTGCCGAAATATCAGCAGCGGTTATTTGCCCGCGGTGACGGTGCCGGAGTGCGAAGGGGCGACGACCTTGAGCGGCTTTACGAGAGAATCCTCGTGCGAAGCAGGCGCGGCAGTTTCTTCGTTTTTGGCCTTGGTGGACTCGGAGCGAGCGATTTCCTCATCGAGTGCATCGATGTCGGCGTCCTCGACCACGGCGTTGAGCGACTCAAAAACGCGGTTTTTGAGCAGCGCGGTGTGCACGCCCTCCGTCAGGTCGTGAAGCTTCTTAAACGCACGCTCGAGCTTGGCGTCGCGCTCGTCATCGGAGGTATCCATGCCGAGCATGCTCACGAGCACCTGCTCAAACATCGAGGACTCGCGGTTGGCGGAAGACACGTACTGACGCAGGTTGCGCGGCTCGATATGGAAGCGTGACAGCTCGGAGCAGTAACGGATGATCGGAAAATCGCGACCATCGACGAGCTCACGATTCTGCGGACTCTTGATGATGCGAATAAGGTCGTTCTCGGCGAGCGAGCGGATAAACGAAATCTCGACGCCCAACATATCGGGAATGGTCTCGATGGGATGCAGCTTTTGTTTAGTCTCCTTGGGCTCCGTCTTGAGCGGAACATCGGACAGTAAGCCCACCTCGTAGGCGAGCGTTGACAGGTCCGTAGCGTTTTCCAAGCGCTGCTTAATCACGTTGAGCGGCATGTAGCGGGTCTTCTGCAGGTGCAGAATGACCTCCAGGCGATCAACGTCCTCCTTGGAGTACTGACGGTATCCCTTAGGCGTACGATGAGGGGTAATGAGCCCCTCATCCTCTAGAAATCTAATTTTTGAGTTCGAAAGATCGGGGTATGCGCCTCGAAGAAGGTTGACGACTTGGCCGATACTCAAATAGTTGCGTTCGGCCATGCCCTACTCACCGGTTTCGATGCGCTCCGGCGTGCTCTCGTGGTAGATGAGCGTAAACGTACCGATCTGGACGGATGAACCATCGTGCAGCGGGGCTGCATTGACGATGGCACCGTCGACCCAGGTGCCATTGAGCGAGCCCAAGTCCTCGATGCGAGCCTGGAGCCCCTCACGAATAATGCGCGCGTGGCTGCGCGAAACGGTCATGTCATTGAGGAAGATGCCGTTCGCAGGATCGCGGCCGATGGTGGTCACGTCGTCCTCGAGCTCAAAGGCGGCACCAGTCTGCGGACCCTTGACGATGGACAGAACGGGGGCGGTGATGCGCACGTTGGCCATGAGGTCGGGAACGGTGACGTCGCTTGAAGGCACGCGGAATACGCAGGTAGCGTCAGCAGTCTTATCATTCTGAGGCATATTGTTAACCATGTTGTCCATGACAACCCCTAACTTATCGCGGACGTGCCGCAAATAATGAACCGTACGTAATCATACCCCAACGAATCAGTCTTCGATTTCAGGGTTCAGAAAGTCGATGTCCTCGTCCTCGGGATGCGCGAGAGCCTGTTTAATGGCCACTCCGCCCTTAATGGAATAGATGACAGCCGTGAGCATGGAGAAGATCACGCCGCCGTACACAAAGAAGATGCCGAGGGGCACCGAGCTTCCGTTGAGGCCCGGGAAGGCCGTAAGGGTTGAAGGTAAAAGATGCAGGCCGTCAATAACGGGGAACCCGAGCAGCATGAGCGAGAAGCCGGTCATGAGCAGTGCAGTGGCAATCTTTCCGGGAAAGACGACATCGATGGGGCGACGGTGATAATGACGAACGATAAGCGTGCCGATGCCCAGATAGATGTCGCGGCCAATAATGAGCACGCAGACCCAGATGGGCAGCTCTCCGCGGACCACCAGCCCAAGTACGCCGGTGAACAGCAGCGCACGGTCGCAGATGGGATCCATGACCTTGCCGAGCCACGAGACCGTCTTGGTCATGCGGGCGATCTGACCGTCCATCCAGTCGGTAGAGGCGGCAACGGCGTAGATAACGATGGCGATGACGCGGTTGTTATCCGTCACAAACAGGTACAGAAATACCAGGGTGAGGATCAGGCGCGTAAAGGTGATGAAATTGGAGATCGTAAAGATCTTATTCGACGGGTAATCGGAAGTGCCGATAAGCTCCTTTTTGATCTTCTTTTTGATGCCCACAGGACTCCCCCGCTGGTTAACGACAAAACTTTCGATACTATACCCGTTCCGGCGATGTCTATCCAGCGTAAGCATAGAGAGTCCAGACATATGGAGGATGCTACTGGGTTGTGCGGGATTCTGCATTTGTGTACATCAGCCTCCAAATATGACATTTTTCGGCATCTTTGATGGCTGATGTACACGTTTTGATTCGGTGATTACATCTATCGGGAAAGTTGTTGCCTTAAGCAAATTAATCATGATGTGCGGGTCGAGAAGGGTTGGCGCCAAAAGAGCCCAACGGCCGTTACGGCTTCGTTAGAAACGCGCCCCACCATGGATGGTGAACCCGAAAGGTAAGGCGCGCGGGCACGGCGACTCGGCCCGCGCGCCCGGAAGAGAAAGGATAAACCCATGGGTTACATGCTCGAGACGCGCGGGCTCACCAAGCGCTTCGGCCGCGGCGACCAGGCGCAGGACGCCGTGGCCGACGTGAGCCTTCATATCCGCGAGGGCGAGGTGTACGGGCTGCTCGGTCCCAACGGCGCCGGCAAGTCGACAACGCTCAAGATGATCTGCGGGATGCTGCGGCCGACGGCCGGGGAGATCCTCTTTGCCGGGCACGCCTGGCGCCGCGAGGACCTCTACGCAATCGGCAGCCTCATCGAGGAGGCGCCGCTCTACCCCAACCTCACCGCGCGCGAGAACCTGCGCGTGCGCACCACGCTGCTGGGCCTTCCCGAGAGCCGCATAGATGAGGTGCTCGCCGCCGTGGACCTCGCGGACACCGGGAAGAAGCGCACCGGGCGCTTCTCGATGGGCATGCGGCAGCGCCTGGGGCTCGCGCTGGCGCTGATCGCCCGGCCACGCCTGCTCGTGCTCGACGAGCCCACCAACGGCCTCGACCCCATCGGCATCGAGGAGCTGCGCGACCAGATCCGCGGCTTCGCGGCGGCGGGTACGACGGTGATCGTCTCGAGCCACATCCTCTCCGAGGTGCAGCAGATGGCGGACACCATCGGCATCATCTGCGGGGGGCGCCTCGCCTACGAGGATGCGCTTCGTCCCGGGCAGGACCTCGAGGAACTCTTCATGAGCTTCTGTCGGGAAGGGCGACGAGCGCGCGGGGAGGTGGCGGCATGACGGGTGAGAAAGGCGGCCTGCTCGCGGCCCTGCGCGCCGAGGCCCTGAAGTCGCGCCACGCGGCACCGGTTCGCCTGGCCGTGCTCATGGCGCTGCCGATGCCGCTGCTCGGCGCGAGGCCTACCGGGGCGTGCAGATCTTCAGCGCATGGAACTACTGGTACGCGCTCTTCCTGCCCGTGTGCCTCTCGCTCGTGGTGGCGTGCGTCGCGCGGGCTGATGCTCGCACGCGGATGCGGGGGCTTCTGGGCCTGGGCTTCCCGCTCGGGCGCGCCTGGTGGGCCAAGGCGCTCTGGTGCCTCGCGCTCTGCACGCTCTCGAACCTCGTGGTTTTCGGCATCTACCTCGCGGGATCGGCGTTCTCCTCGCAGGGCCTCACGGCCGCGGGCACGCTCACGATGCTCCTCTGCGCGCTCGTCAACACGGTGACCGCGGCGTGGATGATCCCCGCAGGGCTCTTCCTCACGGCGCGGCTCGGCATGCTCGCGGGCATCTTCTGCCCGCTCGCCGCGCAACTCGTAGGTGGGTTCGTCTGGTCGTTGGTGCCGCTACCGCAGCTCTTTCCGCCGTCGACGAACATGGTCATCCCCACGAGCTTCATACCCGTGCTGCCGAGCGGCGAGCCGCTCGCGGCGGACATGGCGCTCGGCGGGGCGCTCGCGTCGGACGGCATGCTCACGCTGGCGGGCCTTGCGGTCTGCGCGCTCGCGTTCGCCGCGCTCACGGCGGCGGGCGCGGCCTGGTTCGCGCGCTCCGAGGAGAGGTGATGGCCATGACACGACTCTCCGACCCGATGCCGCGCATGACTCTCTCGCGGGCCCTGCTCTCCGAGGCCCTGCGCCTGGCGCGCTCCCCGCTCGCGGCGGTGCATCTCGTCTGCGGCCTGGCAGCCGGTCTTGCCTGCGGCGAGTACTTCTCCGTAACCCGATGGGACCCGGCGCTGGGCGCGGACGCCTACGCCCAGTTTCTCGGCGCTCTCATGCCGCTCATGTCCGCCATCGTCTGCGGGCTCGCTGTGGACGAGGAGCGCGCTGCCGGGCGCCTCGCCAACCTCACGGCGGTCCCCTCGCGCGGGCGCGCCGTCGCGGCGAAGCTGCTCGCCCTTGCGGCGCTCGGCGCGGGCGCGCTGGCCGTGGCGCTCGGCGTGTTCGGGGCCGTGCTCGCCGTCGCCGGGCGCCTGCCGCTCGGGCCCACTCCGCTTTCGGCCGCCTGGGCGGGCATCGTGCTGGGCAGCCTGCCCCTCTACGCGCTGGGGCTCGGCGTGGCCCTGCGCCTCGGCCGCAACGCCGTCATCGGCGCCGGCGCGGCGGGGATGCTCCTCGCGTTCTTCTCGGTGGGCGGACTTGCGCACGGTCTCATGACCGGCGAGCTCACCGGTGCCCTGGCGACGCCCCTGAGCTGGGTGCCGCTCGCCTGGCCCGCGCGCTTGGGGTCGCTCGGGGTGGAGGCCTTCATCGACGCCGTACGCGCGGCGGGCCCACTCCTCACGACTGCGCTCGCTGGCCTCGTGCTCACCCTGGCAGCCGCCGCCGTCCTTCTCGCCTGGTTCTGCCGCTTCGAGGACGGGAGGGCAGATGCGTAGGAGGCCGCTCGCCGCCGTGCTCGCCCTCCTCTCCGCAGCGCTCGTCCTGGGCAGGAATGCCCTGCTCGACGCCGGCTGGGGGGGTCGGCGCTGCGCTCGATCGCCGACCGCGTGCTGCCCAACCTTGAGATCGCCATGTGGGCGCCCGCGCTCGGGCCCGGCAGCCACGCGAGCTCCTACGCCGACGCCACCGGGGCGGGGGCGAACTACGTCTACCTGGTGGACGCGGCGAACGACAGGGGCAATGTCCGAGAGCTCCAGCTCATCTTCTTCGGGCGGGAGTCGGACGGCGAGGGCTGGCTCGGAATCGAGGCGCGCGGCGGCTCGGGCGTGCGCGACCGCGCGTGCGAAGCGGCTGAGGCGCCCGCAGCTGCGCGCGGGGCTCTGGACCGCTGAATGCGGCGCTAGTACAATTCCGACGAGAGTTTCAGGAGGTCTAACATGGCGAGGATACTGGCAGTGGATGATGAACGGGCGATCCTCGACGCTCTCGCGCGCGTCCTCGGCCGCGACGGCCATGAGGTCGTCAGGGAGGCGGACCCGACGGCGGTCCCGGGGATGGACCTCTCGCGCTTCGACCTCGTGCTCTGCGACGTCATGATGCCGGGGCTCGATGGCTTCGAGCTCGTGCGGCAGATCCGCCCGGACTTCGACGGGCCCATCGTCTTCCTGACCGCTCGCGTGGCCGAGGAGGATGCTGTGGCCGGCTACGGCCTGGGCGCCGACGACTACGTCCGCAAGCCCTTCGGGGCCGCGGAGCTGCGCGCCAAGGTCGCGGCCCATCTACGCCGTGAGCGCCGGCCGCGCTCGCACGCCCTCTCCTTCGGGGAGGTGCGGATCGACCTCGGGGCGCGCGGCCTCGCTGTGGGTGGCGAGGCCGTGCCGCTCACGCCCACCGAGTACGCCATCTGCGAGTACCTCGCTCGTCACCCCGGGCAGGTCATGAGCCGCGCGCAGATACGCGAGGCGGTGCTCGGCTGGGAGAGCGACGCCGACGATGCGGCCATATCCATGCAGGTCAGCCGCGCCCGGAGGAAACTCTCCGAGGCCGGCGCCGATCCGATCGCGACCGTCTGGGGGATGGGGTACAAGTGGCAGCTCTGAAGATCGGAGCGCGAGGTCGCGGGGGCATGCCGCTCTCCTTCGTCATCGCGCGCTACTTCGCCTACGCGTTCGCGGCGGTCGCCACGGCGTGGCTCGTCTCGTTCATGGTGCTCTCCGCGGCGATCAATGTGGGCTTCGTCTACGAGGCAAGCTGGGGGCCGGCCAATGCACGCGAGGTCGCGGAGGGCCTGGCACGCGACGGCGTCTGCGGGCAGCAGGACGTGCCGACGGCGTACCGCTACCTCATCCTGAACAAGGACGGATACGTGCTGATGACAGACCTCGAGGGCACGCGGCTCGAGGACGCGACGGAAATGGCCCGTACGGCACTCGCCGCTGATCCGGGCACAGTGGAGATCGAGGGCGGGGGCTCGGGCCTCACCTACGCCGCGTTCCCGCTCAAGGACGGCGGGGCATGCGCGCTTGTCAGCGAGTACCTGCCGCAGTGGGTCTCGCGCGATCTCGCCGGCCTGCTTCCCAACCCGCAGAACCTCATGCTCGTCGGCGTCGCGGCGGGAAGCGCGCTCGCGCTCGCGCTCGTGGCGCGCCGCGCGAGCCGCGTGATCTCGCGCAAGATGGCGCCGCTCGCGGAGGCGGCGGGGCGCGTCGGCGCGGGGGAGCTCGACTTCGCGGTCGGCAGCACCAACGTGCGCGAGGTGAACGACGTCCTCGCCGCGATGGACGCCATGCGGGCCTCCCTCGCCGAGTCGCTCGAGGCCCGCTGGGCCGCGGAGCGGGGGCAGCGCGAGCAGGTGGCGTCGCTCGCCCACGATCTCAAGACGCCGCTCACCGTGCTGCGCGCCAACGCCGACTTCGTGGCGGAGGAGCTGGAAGACGAGAAAGACGCCGACCTCGCGGCCGCCGCGCGCGACATAGCCGGCAGTGTCGAAAGGCTCGACGGCTACGTGCGCCTGCTCATCGAGGCCTCGCGCGGGTCCGGCGGGGCGGAGAGGGCCCCCATGCGGCCGGCCGAGCTCTGCGAACAGGTCCTCGCCGAGGCCGCCCAGATCGCCCGGGCGCGAGGCGTGACGCTCAACGCGGCCACGGGCCCCGCTGTCGCGGGCGCGCCCGAGGCCCCACTCGACCGAACCGCCCTGGCGCGAGCCGCCGCGAACCTTGTGGTCAACGCCGCCGAGCACGCGCGCTCGCGCGTGGCGGTCTCCTGCGACGTCGCGGGCGGACACCTCGTCATCGAGGTGTCCGACGACGGACCGGGCTTCTCTCCCGCCGCCCTCGAACGCGGCTGCGAGCGCCTCTTCACAGACGACTCCTCCCGCTCCTCACGCGACGGAGGCCGCCACTACGGGCTCGGCCTCCACGTCGCCTCCGAGGCCGCGAGCGCCCACGGGGGCTCCGTCTCGCTCGCCAACAGCCCCTCGGGCGGCGCGGTGGCCACCATCGCGGTCCCCCTCTGCGGGGCCTGACGACTTCCTCGTTGTCTACCTCGACTGCGATATGTCGCTCGCCGAGGCCGCGACGAGATGGTGTTGCGTCTGCTCCGCTTGGTGCTTCTAGCTCAAATTTGATCTGATGTAAGGCCCGTGCAATCCTGCATGGGCCGTTCTTTTGGCAATTGCTCGACCGATTCGTGGCTTGAAACACAAATTATCGAGTTAAGGAGACATGGGGTCACACAGCGGCTCTCAGAGCGCCCGCCGCACTCCCCCGCCATTACCCTGCGGCGTCCTCGTATAGAGCCCATCCTGCTTGGCGTTTCGTTGCAACTGCCAACTTGTCCACCGATCAAGTGAACTACTGGAATAAATACAGCGACACGCTTGTCCGTTATAGTCGCTATATCTGTGTTAATCGCCGCGATAAATACAGCCTGTACTCGGCTGCATACCAGCTACGCGTATGTAGATTCATATCGCGTTAATAAATCGGCTCAAGCGCGTGCAAAACGCGCAAGTAGCCGCAAAAGGCGATTATCGCGTAGGTAGATTTTTGGCACCCTGTTGCTTACTGAAAATTAAGCAATTGCTTAAAACAAAAAAGGTCAGGCACTAAGTGCCTGACCTGCAAACTTCTGGTCGGGACGACTGGATTCGAACCAGCGACCCCTTGACCCCCAGTCAAGTGCGCTACCAAGCTGCGCCACGTCCCGAAGCTTTTGTTTGTTGCTCTGCTTTCGCTCGCAACAGGGAGTATATTAACCCGAAACTTTGTCCTTGTGCAAGAACTTTTTTACAAATTTTGAAGCAAGTCCAAAATTGTATCTGCGAGCTGGGGTTTTGTTAGTACGGGTAGTTCTTGCGTACCCGCTATGCTCACGATCCAAGCCTTGTTGGTGTCGGTTCCAAAGCCCGAATCGGCGCGTGAGACATCGTTGGCGATAATGGCATCGCAGCCTTTGCGGGTCAATTTGCGCTCGGCGTACTCGACGACGTTATCAGTCTCGGCTGCAAAGCCGATTACGAGGCGATCGCCCTTTTGGCGTGAAAGTTCGGCCAAGATGTCAACGGTCTCGACGAGCTCGATTCGATCCAGGCGCTCGTTGGCCTTTTTGAGCTTATGGTCCGCTGGGGCCGCCGGCGTGTAGTCGGCGACGGCGGCGGCGCAAATGGCCGCGTCGGCCGTCTGGAAGGCGCTCAGCGCTGCCTTGAGCATTTCTGAGGCGGTCTGTACGTGCACGCACTCCACACCGCGGGGAACGTCGAGCGATGTCGGTCCCAGCACGAGCGTGACGGCGGCACCGCGACGTGCGGCCTCCCCCGCCAGGGCGATACCCATCTTGCCCGAAGAACGGTTGCCAATGAATCGCACCGGGTCGATCGGCTCGTGCGTGGGGCCGGCGGTGATGACGATGCGCTTGCCCGTCAGGTCTTGCGGCACGGGGTTGAGCACCTCACAGACAGCCTCGACGATGTCCTCGGGCTCGCTCATGCGCCCCGTGTCCACGTCGCCGCAGGCAAGGTAGCCGCTGCCGGGTCCCACCACATGGACACCGTGCTCGCGCAGCGTGGCCATGTTGGCCTGCGTTGCCGGCGCCTTCCACATGCCGTTGTTCATAGCGGGTGCGATCACGATGGGTCGCGGCGTTGCCAGCAGCGTGGTGGAGATGAGGTCATCGGCGATGCCGTTGGCCATCTTGGCGATAATATTGGCCGTCGCGGGCGCCACGACCACCAGATCGGGCTCCTGCGCCAGCGAAATGTGGTGGATGGGGTCGGAGGGATCGTCGAACAAGCCCACGGCGACCGGCTCATTGGTGAGCGCGCGGAAGGTGAGCGGGCCCACGAACTCGGTGGCATGCTCGCTCATAACGACCTTCACGCGGGCGCCGCGCTTTTGCAGCAGGCGCACGATATTGCACGACTTATAGGCGGCGATCCCGCCGGTAATGCCCAGCAGGATCGTTTTTCCCTCAAGTTGCATTGAATTGTTGGGTGCCGCCGTCATCGTTAGGCTTCCTTGCTGGGGAGCACGAGCAGGCGGTGGCAGTACGGGCAGTGCGTAATCTCACTGCCGTCGTGGTTGAGGTCGCTCATGGACGACGCCTGCAGCGCGGTGTGGCAGACCGTGGGGATATTGCCCTTGATGGTCTCGACGGCCAGGCCGCGGAACTGCTTGAGCAGACGCTCGTAATCGGTGAGCACGTCGGTCGGCAGCATGGCGGCAAGCGCGATGCGCTCCTTGGTGGCGGCATCGATCTGAGCCTGCAGATCGGCAGCCTTGGCGCGGGCGGCCTTGGTATCGGCCTTCACGCCCTCCTCGAACTTGGCGATGATGGCCTGCGCGCGAGCCTCGCGGTCGAGCGCCTCCTTGTGGGCGACGACGACGTCCTTGCGGGTGTGCTCGATCTTGTCCAGACGCTTGGCCAGGGTGGCGAGCTCGTTCTCTAGGTCCTGAACCTCGCGGTAGTCGGAGCCGTCGACATGGCGCTTCTTGGCGGCCTCGATGGCGTTGTTGGTCTGAATCTCGGTGGTGTTGAGATCGTCGAGCTCAATGTCCAGATCCTTGCGCTGGGCGTAGAGCTTGGTCATCTCGGACTTGAGCTTCACATAGGTCTTGCGCTTTGAAGCGAGCTCCTTGAGCTCCGGCATATTGGCAAGTTCGCTCTTGTTGCGGGCGAGCTCCAAATCGATCTGTTGCAGCTTGAGTAGCGTAGCGCCGGCGCTCATAAGTTCTCTCCTTTTGTCACAGTCCACCATTGGCAAGGGTTCAGTATTTTAATCGCATGACGGGGGTTGACCCCGGCGTCAACTGCAGAGTTCATCAATATATCAACGAACGGTTCCTCGGAGCGGTCGTGACCGAGCAAGATCACCGGCAGCCCGCGCAAGGCAAGGTCTTGCGCCACGTGGTAGCCCGCCTCGCCCGTCACGACAACATCTGCGCCCGCGGCGATAGCAAGCTCTCCAAAGTCGCCCAGGGAGCCGCCCAAAATGGCGACGGTTCGGCACGGGTGCTCGGCTTCACCCCATACGCGCGGGTTGCTGCCGAAGGCCGTGGCAGCACGGGCGGCAAGATCGCGCAGCGTGCACGGGTCGTTGAGCGTTGCAAGCGCGCCCAGGCCGGTGGTCTCGGGGTCGTCCACGTGCTCCAGTGAGCACACGGGTGCGGCACCCAGCAGCTCGCTCAGGCAGATGCGGGCTTCGTGCGAGCGGTCCAGGTTGGTGTGGAGCGAGATAATGCTCACCCCGCAGCGGGCAGCTTCGTAGAGGGCCGCGCTGCACTGGGGTCGTGTGGCATCCGCCGGGCAAAAGGCCTCGGGTGCCTTGATGTATATGGGATGATGCGTCAGCAGCACGTTGGCGCTTGCTTCTTGGGCGCGGCGAACATTAGCCTCGGTCGCATCGAGTGCGCAGGCAACGCCGGCGATCTCCGCGGCCGGATCGCCAACGGAGAGTCCTACGTGATCCCAGCCCTCGGCGTCCGCCTTGGGATAGCGTGCCAGCAGCGCGCGCTCAAGCTCGGCGACGATCATGCGGCGCCTACGATCGAGAGTAGCGTCTGGGCAAATTCGTCCAGATCGCCCGGATTCACGCGGTCATCAAAGGAAATGCGCAGTGCGCCCAATGCCTGCTCGCGACCGATGCCCATCGCGCTCAAAACGTGGCTGGGGTCCATACTGCCGCTCGAGCATGCCGAGCCTGCCGATACCTCAAAGCCGGCAGCGTCGAGCTTGATGATGAGCTCCTCGGAGTCCATGCCGTCAATGTAGATCGATACCATGCCGGGCAGACGGTCGGCATGCGCATAGTCGCCCATCGTGGCGTGAATGCGCGGATGGGCCGTAAGCGTGGCGTAGAGCTTGTCGGAAAGGGCTTGCAGCTTCTCGCGTTCCTCGGCCACATGGGGCGTCAGCGTGCGGGCGGCAGCGGCAAAGGCGAGCTGCGTGCGCAGGTCCTGCGTGCCGGCACGTCGTCCGGCTTCCTGTCCACCGCCAAAGATTCGGGGGCGCAGCGGCGTGCGGTTCTTAAGGTAGAGCGCGCCGGATGCCACAGGGCCGCCGATCTTATGCGCGGCAACGGACATGGCATCGACGCCCAGCTCGGTGACATCGAGCGGAATATGCAGATAGCCCTGGATGGCATCGGTGTGGAAAAGGGCGCCCACGGTATGCGCGGCCGCGGCAAGCTCGCGGATGGGCTGCACCACGCCAGTCTCGTTGTTGGCAACCATGATGCTCACGAGCGCCACGTCGTCGCCTAGTAGCTCGACAAGCGCGGCAGGCTCAATGTAGCCCGCGCGGCAAGGCGTCGCCAGGTCGACGGTAAAACCGGCGGCACGCAGCAGCGGCAGGTTGTCCAGAATCGAATCGTGCTCGATGGCAGATACGATCACGCGGTTACGCTTGCGATCGCGCTGACGGGCGCCCTCGGCAAGACCGAGCAGCGCCAGCTGGTTTGCCTCGGTGCCGCCGTTGGTCAGGATTATCTCTGATGGGCGGAGGCGCGCGCCAAAGCTGCGGGCAATCTCTCGACGCGCCACTTCCAGGCGTGCAGCGGCCTTGCGGCCGAGCGAATGCAGCGAGTTGGGGTTGACGCCGGCAAGCTCGCTGTCGTCGTACTCGCGCTGCGCAAGGAGCGCCTCGGCGCGCATGGGCGTCGAGGCGGCATAGTCAAGATTAACGGGTATGCGGTTTTGACCTGCGGTCATAAGGGTTTATGCCTCCTGTGCGGCCTCGTTGCCCAGCTTCTGCAGCAGCGCAACCTCGGCAGCGGGATCTTCGGACTTAAATACGGCGGAGCCGGCCACGAGCACGTTGGCACCGGCCTTGACGACCTCGGCGATGTTTTTGGAAGAGATGCCGCCGTCGACCTCGATCATGGGCGACACGCCGTGGCGCTCGCACATGGCTTTGAGCTCGTGGAGCTTGGCGATGGTGCCCGGGATAAAGCTCTGGCCGCCAAAGCCGGGGTTCACGCTCATCAGCAGCACCATATCGACGACGTCGATGATGCTCTCGAGCACGCACACGGGGGTGGCGGGGTTGAGCACCACACCGGCCTTGACGCCGCGCTGCTGAAGATGCGTGAGCGTGCGGTGCAGGTGCGTGGAGGCCTCATAGTGCACGGTGATCATGTCGGCACCGGCGTCGGCGTACCAATCGACCGTCTCATCGGGGTTCGATACCATGAGGTGCGCGTCGACCGGCACGTCGGTGGAGCGCTTGACGGCCTTGAGGATGTCAACGCCAAAGGTGAGGTTGCCGGTAAAGTGACCGTCCATAACGTCGAAGTGCACGTAGTCGGCACCGGCGATCTTGTCGAGCTCGCCCCTGAGGTTGGCCATGTCGGCCGAAAGGACGGACGGAGCGATTTTAATGGAACCCATGGTAGAAGCCTTTCTGCGCTAGTCGGTGAGTCCGTAGAACTCTTGAGAAGGGACGCGATCTGTGAGAATCTCGAGCGCCCTATCCAAAGTAACACCGTTGTAGAGCGTTTGCTCCACGGCAAAGGTGAGCGGAATGTCTACGCCCAGTGAACGGGCAAGCTCGCTGACGCTGCGGGCCGCGACGGCGCCCTCGACCACCATATGCGTGCGCGTCTGATACTCGTCGAGCGAGATGCCGTGGGCAAACTCGTAGCCAAAGGTGCGGTTGCGCGAATGCTCGGAGGTGCAGGTGGCAATGAGGTCACCCATGCCGGCAAGACCCATGCAGGTCATGGCTTGACCGCCGCGGGCGTGCACCAGACGGCTGATCTCGGCCAGGCCGCGCGTCATGATAAGGGCAAGCGTGTTGTCGCCCGCACCAGAACCGGCGGAAATGCCGCACACGATGGCGATGACGTTTTTCATGGCGCCGCAAACCTCGACGCCGGTCATGTCCTGCGACAGGTAGATGCGGAAGGCCGTGGATAGGAGCAGCTTCTTAAAGGACTCCCCTACCTGCGAATCTTCACTGGCGATGACGGCGGCAGAAAGCCCGCCGCGGCAGATCTCCTCGGCATGGTTTGGGCCCGAGAGCGCCGCGACACGCGACTCGTTGCCGATCTCACTGGCGATGACCTCGCTCATAAGCAGGCCGGACTCGGGCTCGATGCCCTTGGTGAGGCAGAGCACCGGGGTGTCAGCGGCGATGAAGGGCGCTGCCTGATGACATACGCTGCGCAGGTGTGTGGAGGGCACGGCAAAGATGATGGCGTCGGCGGCGTCGAGCGCTTGCGCCAGGTCCGTCGTGGCGACGACGTTGCCGGGCAGCTCGTAGTCAACCAGATACCGGGGGTTGCAGTGCTCGCCATTGATGCCGGCGGCCGTCTGCTCGCTGTGGGCCCACATGGTCACGCGCTCGGCTCGCGCGGCGGCAAGACCGGCGACGGCGGTTCCCCAGGAGCCGGAGCCAATCAGCGCAACATTCATGACTCTCTCCTACTTATCGTCGGGCTCGGTGACGCGCTTGGTAAACGAGAGCTTGGACTCCTTACCCGTCATGAGCTTTTGGATATTCGCGCGATGGGCCCACACCACGGTGATGCCGATCATCGCCATGCAGAACTTGAGGCCCAGGCTGCTGTACGGAAAGACCGCGCAAGCAGCGATAGGAAGTCCGATGGCTGCGGCAAGCGAACCCACCGACACATACTTGGTGATGGCAACGGCTACGATAAACATGCCCAGCAGCGACAGGCCAATAGGCCAGTACCAGGCGAGGATGACGCCCAGACCAACTGCGATACCCTTGCCGCCGTGGAAGTTGAGATAGGGCGAGAAGATATGGCCCCACACGGCTGCCAGGCAAATGACACCGAGCATCCAGTCGCCGGGGGCTCCGGGCGCCATGATGCTTACGGGGAAGCCATAGCCCACGCCCGCGATGAGCGGACGGGCGATAAGGACGCAGATGGCGCCCTTAAGGCAGTCGAGCAGCAGCGTGAGCGCGGCCACCTTGGGGCCGGCCACGCGCAGCGCGTTGGTGGTGCCGATGTTGCCGGAACCCGCCTTGCGAATGTCCGTGTGGTTGAACACGCGGCCCAGGATCAGGCCAAACGGAATCGCTCCGATAAAGAACGAGACCACGGCGCAGATGGCGGTCAGCAGAATCGGATTATGCATCCTTTTGTTCCTTCTTCCTAAAGAAGAGTCGAATGGGCGTGCCGGCAAAATCGAAAGTCGAGCGCATGCGGTTCTCCACGTAGCGCTGGTAGGTGTCGTTGACCAGGTCGCTGTGGTTGACGAAGAACGTGAACGTCGGCGGGTTGATGCCCGTCTGAGTCACGTAGTGCATGCGCAGGCGGCGCTTGCCGTCCACCACGGTGTGGCCGAACTCGCGCAGGTCGGTGAGGAAGGTGTTGAGGCGCGAGGTGGTGATCTTTTGCGAGCGCGTCTTTTCGGCTGCATCGACCATTGCCCAGATCTTCTCGACGCTGCGGCCGGTCAGGGCAGAGATGCGCAGGTACTGGGCCCAGGGAGCCATGACGCCCAGACGGCGGTCGACGGTCTCCATGCAGGCCTCGCGCTTGCGGTCGTCGTCGAGCAGGTCCCACTTGTTGAGCAGCACGACGATGGCGCAGCCGCGCTCGATGGCCAAGCCCATGACCTTCTGGTCCTGCTCGGTAACGCCCACGGAGGCGTCGACGACGAGCAGCGCCACGTCGGCGCGATCGATGGCGCGCAGGCCGCGGACCATGGAGTAGTACTCGATATTCTCGTACACGGTGCTCTTCTTGCGAATACCAGCGGTGTCAACCATGCGGTAGTGCTTGCCGTTGCGCTCGACGACCGTGTCGATGGCGTCGCGCGTGGTGCCGGCGATGTTCGAGACGATGGAGCGGTCGGCGCCCAGGATGCGGTTGAACAGCGACGACTTGCCGGCATTGGGGCGGCCGATGATGGCGACGTTCAGGGCGTCGGGGAACTCATCGGCGACCTCGTCCTCTTCCTCCGGAAGCAGGGCCACGATATCGTCGAGCAGGTCGCCCGTGCCGTGGCCATGCAGGGCCGAGAGGGGCGTGGGCTCACCGACGCCGAGCGAATAGAACTCCCAGATGCTGTCGTTTTCGCGATCGGGGTTGTCGAGCTTGTTCACCAGCAGAAAGACCGGCTTGTCGCAGCGCTTGAGCATGCGGGCGACCGACTCGTCCTCCTCGGTGACGCCGGTGCGGCCATCGACTACAAACAGGATGACTGCGGCTTCCTCGGCGGCGGCGATCGCCTGGTCGCGGATGGACGTGGCAAAGACGTCGTCGCTCTTGAGCGGCTCGATGCCGCCCGTGTCGACGATGGTGAACTCGCGGCCGTTCCAATCGGCCGTGTGATACGAGCGGTCGCGCGTGACGCCGCGGGACTCGTGGACGATGGCGTCCGAGGTCTGGGCCAGGCGGTTAACGAGCGTGGACTTGCCCACGTTGGGGCGTCCGACGACGGCGACGATAGGTTTCATCTGCTCTCCTTTAATGGGTAGGGTCAGTGGAAATGTTAGAGTCCGCGGACACAATGCCAAGGATATGCTCCAGGGTATCGAGCAACTCATGCGGCATGGTCGACACCACATGAACCTCGGCACCGCGACTGGTAAGGCTTGCGAGTAAATCGTCACGATGATACTCGTCAAGCGTCATGCCGTCAGCGTTGAACATGAGCTTAGGCACAAAGAGCATAACCCCCGACAGGTCTTGTGGCAGCTGCTCCAAGATGTCGCAGGCGACGATGAGGCCGGTCACGTCCACGTTGCCGCCAAAGTAGCGGTTTTTGATGGCTGTGACGGTGCCGGCGAGGCCGTGCGGCGATTCCACAAAGCGGGCCACGGTGTCGCGCGCGCTGGCGCCCGAGAGGCACAGCAGGTGCTGGCTGCGGGCGGCGATGGCCTCGCGGACGCGGGCCAGACGCTCGGCGTCGGCGGCAAGCACGTCGTCGGTCTCGTCCAGATACGAGCGGATCATGCCAATGCCGTCGTAGTACTGCGGGTAACCGTCGTAAAAGTCCGCCTCGGGAGGATCGATGCCGGCGTCCAGATAGAACTCGTCGCTCATCTGGAAGGTGTGGCGGCCAAAGCGCTCGTAGGCTCGATCCTGGAAAGGCCGGATCATGGCAATGGTCTCGCGAGCCAGCTCGGGCTTGTCGCTGTAGGACCAGCTAAAGCGGTTCTGATGCTTGGTAAAACCGAGCGGCACAATGCCCAGGCTTGTGATTTGCTCGTGCTCCTCGCAAAAGCGCAGGGTCTTTTCCAGCTCCTCGCCGTCGTTCATGCCGGGGCACAACACGATCTGCGCGTGAATCTCGATGCCGGCGGCCATGATGGCTTCGAGTACGTCCATGCCGCGCTGGGCGTTGCGGCCCATCATGCGGCGGCGGACGTCGGGGCTTACGGCATGGACCGACACGTTCATAGGGCTCATGTTGCGTTGGATGACGTTTTGAACATCATCGTCGGTGAGGTTCGTGAGCGTGACAAAGTTGCCCTGTAAAAAGCTTAGGCGATAGTCGTCGTCGCGAATGTAGAGCGTGGAACGGCCGCCCTTGGGCAGCATGGTCATAAAGCAGAACACGCAGGCGTTCACGCAGGTGCGCATGCCGTCAAAGATGGGGCCGTCGAACTCCAGCCCCCAGTCCTCTCCCGGGAAGCGGTCGAGCTCGACGGAGGTGACGGTGTTGTCGCGTGGGTCGAAAACCTCGAGGTCGACGGTATCATCGTCGGCCTCCCAGAGCCACACGATCATGTCGGTGAGCTGCTCGCCGTTGACCGTGAGCACGCGCATGCCCGGCTCGATACCCACATCCCACGCGGGCGATTCGGGACGCACGTTCTTTACGAGCGCGCCTTCACCCGGCTCGGGGTCGCGGCTGCGCCCGTAATCGGCCACCTCGGCGGCATATGCGGGTACGGTCTGGTCCATGATTAGCGGCAAAGCTCCTTGATGCGCGTTACGGCGCGCTCGATGTGTTCTTGCGGGGTGGAAGCGCCGGCGGTGATGCCGATGTGGTGAGCGCCGGTTAACCACTCGGCCTGGAGCTCGGAAGCTTCCTCGATGTGATACGTGCGCTCGCAGGCGTCGGCGCAAATCTGTGCCAGGCGGCGGGTGTTGCCCGAGTTCTTGCCGCCCACCACGACCATGCAGTCGCAGCGGTTGGCAAGCGTGGCTGCCGCCTGTTGACGCTCGCTCGTGGCGGCGCAGATGGTGTTGATCACACGAAGCTCTTGTACGCGCGGGGTGATAGCGGCCACGACCTCGGCGAGGTTCTGCGCGGTCTGGGTGGTCTGTACAACCAGGCCCACCTTGCCCTTGAGCGGCAGGGCATCGGCGTCGGCGGCACAGCTCACGACCTGCGCGTCATTGCCGGCGTGGCCCAGAATACCCTCGACCTCGGGATGGCCCGGCTCGCCCACGACGATCACGTGGTAGCCCTCGTGCACCAGGCGCTCGGCCGCCACATGGACCTTCTTCACGTAGGGGCAGGTGGCATCGACCACGTTGAGGCCGCGCTTGCGGGCAGCATCGATGACCTGCGGTACCACGCCGTGGGCGCGGATGATCATGGTGCCGGTTGCGGCGT
Source organism: Collinsella aerofaciens (assembly GCF_028209625.1). Lineage (GTDB taxonomy): Bacteria > Actinomycetota > Coriobacteriia > Coriobacteriales > Coriobacteriaceae > Collinsella > Collinsella aerofaciens_AM. Next base: position 77,549 of record NZ_JAQLDU010000013.1, read on the forward strand.
CGTCCAAGGTGTCGGCCAGACCGACGCCTGCCTCGGCGAGCTCGCGCACCACGATGGGGTTATGGATGAGCGGACCCAGCGTGTGGACCTGAGCGCTCTCCCCTGCCTGCGGCGCGGCGGCCAATGCCATGTCGAGCGCGCGCTGCACGCCGTAGCAGGTGCCGGCGTGAGCTGCAATCTCGATGGTGGGCACGGTGGCTTGGTCGGACGCAGTCGCGGCGGTGTTCGTCACGTTCTCGCTCATGGCTAGAACCTGCCAGGATGCTCGGCGCACAGCTCGTCGCGCATGGCGTATACGCGGCTCATAGCCTCGGACTCAAACCAGGCCAAGCGCTCCGTACGCTTAAGCCCGGCCGGTGCATCGGAAAGCGAGACGGCTTTGCCGGCACGAATCCAGCACTTCTTGGGACGCATGAGCTTTTTGCCCGCAGGCGTGATGTCGGACCAGCCGCAGATGGCGAGCGGGTTGACGGGTGCCTTGCCCATCTGGGCGATGAGCGCAAAGCCGCCGTGGACCTCGGGTTTAATCTCGCGCGAGCGGATGCGCGTGCCCTCGGGGAAGATCAGAACGTCCTCGCCGCGCTGCAGCGCATGCTGGGCGGCACGCAAACACTTCATGTCGGCGGTACCGCGCTCGACGGGAATGCCACCTACGCGGCTAAAGGCCCAGCGTACGATCTTGCTCTTGGCAAACTCGGACTTAAAAATGGGGCGAATGCGGCGGCCACCAAAGAACAGCGCCGTCTCGACAGCCAGGAGCTCGGCCATCGAGGTGTGGTTGCAGATGACCACGCTGCCGCGGCTTTCCTGGCGCTCAAACAGCAGGTCGGCGTCCTCGACCTTCCAGCGCCACATGAGCTTGGAGAAGGCCCAAAGGATTGCCATGACCACGACGACGGTGCCGCGGATGAGCGCGGGGAACTCGGCATACGGGGCGTTGTAATAGTCCTCGGGCGTCTGTTTAAACAGGCGCATGGGCTACCTCCTTTGGTTGATGAGGCCCTCGATGATCGAGACGACCTCGTCGATGGTGTGGGCGGTGGAGTCGACATGTACCGCGTCCTCGGCGGGCACGAGCGGCGCGACCTCGCGGCTGCTGTCAAGCTTGTCGCGCTGCTTAAGGGCGTCGAGAGTCTCGTCGACCTCGGCCTCGAGCTGCTCGGCAGTAAGCGGCTGGGCGTCGTTTTGGTGACGCTGCAGCACGCGGCGGCGGGCGCGCTCGCGCGGGTCGGCGGTCAGGAAGACCTTGACCTGCGCGTTAGGGAACACGACGGTTCCGATGTCGCGACCCTCGGCCACGATATCGCGGTCCTCGGCGGCACGGCGCTGATGGATGAGCATGGCGGCGCGCACGCCCGGATAGGCCGAGACCTTGGACACGTTGGCGTCGACCTGGGGGGTGCGGATGGCGGCCGAAGCGTCCTGGCCGTCAATGGTCAGGCGCGTATCCTCGCCGGTGCCGTTGGTAAAGCGAATCTCGATCTGCTCGGCGAGGGCGTCGATGGCCGCCTCGTCGTCCAGGTCGATGCCGCGGTCGAGCGCGGCGAACGTGACGGCGCGATACATGGCGCCCGTGTCGAGCTTGTTAAAGCCCAGCTGGCGGGCGATCTCCTTGGCGATGGTGGATTTGCCGGAACCGGCGGGGCCGTCGATGGCGACGATCATGCAATGCTTCCTTTCGATGGTTGACGTGCTGGTATGGTTCGGGGCGCTGGGGCGCGGCGGGTTGCCTAGCCTGTGTAGCGCTCGCGGTAGGTGTTGCGCTTGGGTGCGGAGCCGTGGCTGCCGTGGTGACGCGTGCGGCTGGCGGGCGTATCTTGGGGCTTGCCGCCGTTGCGCTTGGCGCTCGCCTGCTTGGGCGGGATGCCGCCGCTTTTAAGGATCTGCACCTCGCGGTCGGTGAGCTCGCGCCATGAGCCCTTGGCCACGCCCTCGAGCTCAAGGCCGGCAAAGTTGCAGCGGTGCAGGCGGATCACAGGATGGTGAATCTTGCCCAGCATGCGCTTGACCTGGTTTTTACGACCCTCGCGGATTATGACCTCCACGGCGGTGGTGCCGGGTTTGACGCCCTGGGGAGCTACGGCCTCGGCCTCGCGCGCGTTGATGACGCGGCAGATCGCCGGCTGGCACAGGCCGTCGTCGAGCTCGATGCCGCTGCGGAGTGGTTCCAAGTCGCGGTCGGACAGCCGTCCGTCCACGAGCGCCTGGTAGGTCTTGTAGACGTGCTTGCTGGGGTGCAGCAGATCCTGCGACAGGTCGCCGTCGGTGGTAAAGAGCAAAAGGCCCGTGGTGTCGCGGTCCAGGCGGCCCACTGGAAACAGGCCCGGAAAGCGGTCGCGCGGGACCAGGTCGGCCACGCAAGGGCGCTCCTGCGGGTCGCTCATGGTGGTGAGGTAGCCGGTCGGCTTGTAGAGCATCAAGTACACGGCGCCCTGGTTGAGCCTGACGGGCATGCCGTCGATCTCGATGTGATCGTGGTCGACGTCGACCTTGGTGCCCAGCTCGGTCACGACCTCGCCGTTGACGGTCACGCGGCCGGCGGTCATTAGGTCCTCCGAGCCACGGCGGCTCGCCACGCCCGCGCGCGCCAAAAAGCGCTGCAGGCGCATGGTATGCGGGTAGACGGGCTGGGCGTCGGTTGCGGGTACTGCGTTGCCCATGGCACGCGTCTCCCCTACTTCGTTAGTCCTCGTCATGTAAATCCTCCGAGGTCTCGTCGACGACCAGGGTTTCCAAGTCCTCGACTGCCTCAACATCTTCAACATCGGTATCGAGCAGTTCGCGCTCTTCGTCCAGGTCATCGGCCTGCTCCTCGAGCGTGGACTGAATGCTACGACCGCTCAGGCGCTCGCGGATAAACCGGCGCGACTGCTCGTCGGGGGCAAACTGCTCCAGATCGGGCAGGTCGCGGGTGGAGCGCAGACCGAACTTTTCCAAGAAGGCGTTGGTCGTGCCGTAGATGATCGCCTGACCGCGCTGGGGGTCGCGACCGAGCTCGCGCACCAGACCCTTGTCCACGAGCGATGCGATGACGCCGTCGGAATTGACGCCGCGGATGCCTTTGACCACCTCGCGCGTCACGGGCTGGTGGTATGCGATGACGGCCAGGGTTTCGAGCGCCGCCTGCGACAGCTTTTGCGTGTCCCAGCTCAACACATAGGCCTCGACCACATCGTGGTAGGCGGGATGCGTAAACAGGCGCCAGCCGCCGGCGACCTCGCGCAGCTGAAAGCCGCGGTTGGCTTCCTCGTACTCAACCTTGAGCTCGGCGAGCAGCGATGCGCATTCGCCGGGGGCGATATCTAGCGCACCTGCCAGCGCAGGCGCGCTCACCGGATCGCTCGACACCAGCAGCAGCGCCTCGAGGGCGCCTTTGAGGCTGTTTGCCTCCAGCGTGGAAAGGGTTGACATGGTTGCCGCTCCTATTCGGTGAGCTCGGGGCCATCGCCGGGCACGTATGCCTCGGCGCCCTCGACTCGGTTGATGCAGATGGTTCCGAAGATCTCGTCCTGGCTCAGCGTGAGCGAGCCGCGCTTGGCGAGCTCGAGCATGGCCAGGAAGGTAACGACGAGCTGCTCGGTGGTGGCGTCGCCGTCCAACAGCTCGCGGAAGGTGCAGGTTTGGTGCGCCATGGTAAAGCGGTCGACTGAGGCCACGGTCAGGTCGAGCGGAACGCGATGCGGCGCCACGTGCTCGGCCTCCAGTAAGAAGGTCTGGCGCTTGCCGTCCAGGTCGGCGCAGATGACGGCCAGGCCGCGCAGGGTGATGCCAGCCAGGTAGTCGGGCATGAGGCCCAAAAACTCCGGGTCGGGGCCGGCCACACGCGGATGCATACGGCTTTCGGCCTGCATCCGCGCGCCAAGGGCTGCCGCCGCGCCCTTAAACTGCTTGTAAGCAATCAGGCGCTGAATCAGGACCTCGCGCAGGGCGTCGCCGTCGAGCGTACTGAGCTCCTCGAGGTCTTCGTCGAACTCGTCATCGTCGTCATCGACTTTGCGCGGGGCCTCCTGCGGTACCAGAGAGGCGGCCTTGATGTCCAAAAGGGTTGCCGCGACCAGCAAAAAGTCGCTCGCCACGTCCAGGTCCAGCGCCTCGATGCGCTCGGCCTCGGCAAGGTACTGCTCGGCCACCTCGCTAATGGAGATGGCGCCGATATCTACTTTTTGGCGGGTTACCAGCTGCAGCAGCAGGTCGAACGGTCCGCTGTAGACCTGCGTCGACACGCGATACGACATCTTCGACCTCCTTTGACGGCGCCTTCGCGGCGCGGTTTGGGTGCATGTTACGACCGTTTTGCACGGTCGACCTGTAAGTTTACCTTAGATGCCGGCGATTGCGAAGTTGAGCAGCTGCTCAGCGAGCGGATACACGGTAACGTCGAAATAGCGGCCGATCACGTCGATGCCGGTCCACATGGGCAGCAGATACAGCACAATGATGAGTATGGGCATGGCGTATTGCTGCAGGTGGTAGTAGTTGTTGAGCGCCTTGCCTTTGAGGAAGGGCACGATGATCGACGAACCGTCGAGTGGCGGGATCGGGATGAGGTTGAAGAACGCGAGTGACAGGTTGACCACGATAAAGGTGGCGCCGAAGTTCATGATCTGTGATGCTACGGCAAAGGACATGCTGGTGTAGAGGTTGCCGTACGTTGCGTGCATGAGGGCGGCCGCGAGGCACGCGAGTGCGATGTTCGATGCGGGGCCGGCCGCACTCACCAGGACCTCGTCACGCTTGGGGTGCTTGAGGTTGTTGAGGTAGACCGGCACGGGCTTGGCGAAGGCGAACACGGGACCGCCGGCCGCGAGCATGAGCAGCGGCAGGATGATGGTGCCAAACGGGTCGATGTGGTTGAGCGGGTTGAGCGAGACGCGGCCGCGCGAACGGGCCGTTTTATCGCCGAGTGCCCAGGCCGCGGCGGCGTGCGCGCTCTCGTGGATGACGATGCCCACGATGACGGCGACGGCGCTGGCGAGCAGGTTCATGAGGTGGCTGCTGGACATGGCGCTCCCCTAGCGGACGCGGCGCGAGGCGCGCGTGAGCAGGTAGTCGGCCACAAACAGGATGACGGCGACGATGGCGTAATCCAGGCGGAAGACGCCGCCAAAGGGCGACGTGATGACGCCGTAGCCGGCGATGGCGCTCGGCAGCGCGCGTGAAAGCTCAACGACAAAGCCTACGATCTGCAGCTTGGCGGTGAGGCCGCTAAAGCACAGCAGCACGGTCATCGCGCTCATAAAGATGCCGCAGATGCGACAGGCGATGGCGATGATGCTCATCGCCACGGCAGCGGCCTTACGAGAGTTCACGCGCGGTCTCCTCTTCGATCTGGGTGGAAAGCTCCAGCCATTCGTCCTCGAGCTTGGGCAGCTCTTGCTTAAGGCCGTTATATTCCCCCAGCGCGGCGTTGAACTTGTCTTGATCGGCATAAAGCTCTTCGCTTGCCATCAATTCCATAAGCTCGTCATAGCGGGCACGCTTTTTGTCGAGCTCCGTCTCGATCTTCTTGAGCTGGTTACGCACGCCCTTGAGCTTTTTGTTGAGCGCAGCGCGGGCTTGGGCCTCGGCGCGCTTTTGCTCCTTGGTCTTTTTGCCCTCGGCAGGCTTGGGGGCGGCGACGGGGGTGTCGGCCTGGGCGGCGCTGGCCTTGGCGGACTTGGTCGTGGCCGGCGCGCTCTCCGTGGACGCCTCGGCGGCGGCGCGGGCTGCGAGGTCCTCGCGCTTGTAGAGGTAGTAGTCGTAGTCGCCGTCGTAGACCGTGACTTTGCCGTCGCGGATATCGATGACGCGGTTGGCCACGGCGCGCACCAGGTGCTCGTCGTGGCTGATCAGCACGATGGTGCCGGGGAAGTTTTGCAGGGCGTTCTCGAGCATGTCCACCGAGTCGATGTCTAGGTGGTTGGTGGGCTCGTCCAGGCACAGGAGCGCCTCGGGTGCTACGAGCATCTTGGCGAGCGCCAGACGCGCCTTTTCGCCGCCGGAGAGGACGCGAACCTGCTTTTCGATTGCGTCGTTGTCGCTAAACAGGAAGGCGCCCAGTAGGCTTCGCTGCTGCGGCACGGTCCACTTGGGCGTGACGGTGTCGATCTCTTGCAGAACGGTGTTGGACTCGGTCATGCCCTCGAGCGCGTGCTGGGCGTAATAGGCCACGCCCACGTTGGTGCCCAGGTCGCGGGTGCCGGTGGTGGGCGGCTCCAGTCCGGCGATGATCTTCATGAGCGTGGACTTGCCGGCGCCGTTGGGGCCGACGAGCGCCACGTGCTCGCCGCGGTAGAGCTTGAGGTCGATATCGCTGTAGATGTGTTTGTTGCCGTAGGACTTGGAGACGCCCTCCAGGCCCACGACCATATCGCCGGAGCGCGGTGGGTCAGGGAACTTAAAGTCGATGTGCTTGTGGCCCTCGGGCAGGATGACGAGCTCCTTTTTGATCTGCTCGATCTTGCGGATGCGCTCCTGAGCCTGGGCAGCCTTGGTGGGCTTGTAGCGGAACTTGTCAACGAAGACCTGCATATGGGCGATGTCGCGCTCCTGGGCGGCGCGCTTGGCGCGCATCTGCTCCAGGTTGTCCTCGCGCTGCTTGAGGTAGCTGCTGTAATTGCCGGTGTAAGTGGTCACGCGACGGTTTTCGAGTGCGGCGACGTGGTCGACGCAGGCGTCCATAAAGGCGCGGTCGTGGCTGACGATGAGGACGGCGCCGTCGTAGTTGGCGATAAAGCCGCGCAGCCACTGGACGCTTTCGAGGTCCAGGTGGTTAGTGGGCTCGTCCAGAAGCAGCAGGTCGGGATGGCGCAGGAAGAGCTTGGCGAGCGCGATGCGCATCTGCCAGCCGCCCGAGAACTCGGAGCATGGGCGCTCAAAGTCAGTGACCTTAAAGCCCAAGCCGGACAGGATCTTGCGGGCGTTGCTCTCGAGCTCGTAGCCGCCCAGGTGCTCAAAGCGGTCCTGGACCTGGCCGTATTCGTTGAGGAGTGCGTCGACGTCCTCGCCCTGCTCGGAGAGCTCGGTGATTTGGGCCTGCAGCTCGTTAGCGCGCTCGCCCATGCGGCGGATTTCCTTGGCGGCGGCCATGACCTCGGCAAGGATGGCGGTGTCCTTGTGCTCCAGATTAGTTTCCTGCTCTAGGTAGCCCACCTGGCAGTCCTTTGCGTACTGGACCTGGCCGGAGTCGGGACTGTCGATGCCCATGATGATTTTGAGCATGGTGGTTTTGCCGGCGCCGTTGGGGCCCACGAGCGCGAAGCGCTCGTGGGGGTTGATCTGGAAGGACGCGCCGCTAAAGAGGACGCGTGCGCCGAAGCTTTTTTCGATCTTGTCGACCAGGAGGATCATGGTGCCGCCTTTGACCTTGTGTGCCAATATGAAAAAAGGCCCCAACTTGCGTTGGAGCCTCATTCAATGCTCGGGTGGAGACGAGGGGGATCGAACCCCTGACCTCTTGACTGCCAGTCAAGCGCTCTCCCAGCTGAGCTACGCCCCCGTGCGAAGAAGTACTATACGGGAACTCCCCCGCCGATGCAAGGACAATTTCGGAAAAACTTTCGCCCCGCGCGGCGTGGGAACGCAGCCGGCCGCGGATGCAGGCGCGGGAACGGGCCCCGAAGCCCCGCGATGCCCTTTCCGCCCGCGGGGACGCGCCCCGCGGGCGGCGGCCACGCCGCCGCCCTCCTCCCCGGCGCCCTCGGGGCATCTCGGATCCCGCCGTCCGCCGTTTATCGCCTCCGCAGCGCGGTCCGCCATCCGCCCAACGGCCGTCCCGCCGGCGCCGGGCCCACTATCGGGTCCAGCCGCGCCCCCGCCCGCCCGGCGATTTCAAAACCATGCCGGTTTACGGGGCCAGGCCGGGAAGCCCCGAGCATGCCGCAATCGGCAAAATCAAGACCGCAGGTAGGCGACTTGCGCATTCCGTGAAATGCAGGGTATGGACGGCCGGTCCGGGTCCAGCCCCGTAATCCGACATAGTTTTGAAATGGTTCTTGTCAACCAGCATTAACAATTACGTGGATTTGAACCGCAAGCGTTTATCAAGGCAATTTGGCAGGCATGTGAAGTGGGAACTTTGACAAAAAGAGGCCAGGCTATTTGCCAGGCCTCTTAATTCTCTGGTGGGCCCTCCGGGATTCGAACCCAGAACCCAGGGATTATGAGTCCCCTGCGCTAACCGTTGCGCCAAGAGCCCTTATAACGTGGTGGATATGATAGAGACCGTCAGAACCAGTCCCCCATCTTGAACCACGACGTGAAATACTACCATGCACGCGGCACCCGTTCAACGCACGATCTTGTCGACCAGAAGGATCATGGTGCGGCTTATAGGACAAAATGTGTGTCCCGATAGAACATCCGTTTCCATCCATTAATCCAGCCAGAACGGGTACGGGTCCCTGTGGTGGAGGTCCTCCCACACGGCCCTGTCGCCCCACTCCGGCCCTCCGTCCTCGCGCGACGGCGAGGCGGAGTAGACGCTGAACAGGAAGTCGATGTCCGCGTCGGTCGGCATCGCGGCGAGCTTCTCGCGCGCCGTCCTCGCGTCCCCCGAATGAGCGTGGCACCACCAGAACACCGCCTTAACGCGCTTGACGGACGTCAGCCCCCGGTGGTTGCGCAGGACGGCCCTCAGCTGCGAGTTCACCCCTCCCTCGATCATGTTGTTGGTCGACGGCAGCGGGCCGGCCTTGGCAAGGGCGGGGTCGAGGTAGGTGAACAGCGTCCCCGCCGACACCAGCGACGACAGCGACGAGCGCGCCCGCCTCAGCCTCTCGTGGGTGTAGACCCTCCTGCCGTCCACCACGGTCCTGTCCTCCAGGAAGTCGGCCCAGAACCCGCACCAGTCGAGGTGGCGCTCGACCCAGAGCTCCGCCCGGTGCAGCGTCTCGATGCCCATGAGGTCGCGCGCGATGAGGTAGAGCTCGCGCCCCGCCTGGAGCTTCGGCCGCGTCGTCGTGTAGCGCTTGACCTGCGAGAAGGCGTGGAAGGTGCACCTCTGGACCCTGGTGCGCGGCCAGGTCTCGCGCACGGCCTTGGCGAACCCGCTCCCGCCGTCGGTGACGACCACCTCGGGCGCCGGGATCGGCGCCATGAGGGCCGACCACGCCCTCGAGTTCTCGGACCTTGCCGTGTACCAGGAGACCACCCTCTCGCCGCTGCAGCATATGAGCACGACGAGGTCGCGCGCGACCCAGATCCCGTCGACGTAGAGCACGCGGTGGAGCTCGCCGTCGGGGACGGGCATGGGCCAGACCTCCCAGAACTCGGCCGTCCTGCGCCTGAAGGACCGCCCGCCGCCCGGCATCGCGGCCTGCGAGTCCTTCGAGAGGAGCCACCCGAGGAACTCCTCGAGCCTCGCCGCCGTGTCGTCGTACCTCAGCGTCGTCGACGCGCCGCAGGCCGTGCACCTCCACCGCTGGGACCCCGATGAGGTCCTGCCGTTGCGCTTGGTCCGACCGCCGCAGTAGGGGCAATAAACGGCCTTCATGGGCACCTCTTCCGAAAGGGTGTTTAACGGTTCCGGAAAAGGTTATCTACCTGCGGGAACGATAGGCAACCGGACACACATTCTGTCCGAGCGGTTAAAAGCGGGCACGGAATTTAAACGGCTGAAAAAGGGGCATCGACCTGCGCCGATGCCCCTAAAGTGGACACACATTTTGTCCTATAAGCCCATGGTGCCGCCTTTGACCTTGTGTGCCTATATGAAAAAAGGCCCCAACTTGCGTTGGAGCCTCATTCAATGCTCGGGTGGAGACGAGGGGGATCGAACCCCTGACCTCTTGACTGCCAGTCAAGCGCTCTCCCAGCTGAGCTACGCCCCCGTGCGAAGAAGTACTATACGGGAACTCCCCCGCCGATGCAAGGACAATTTCGGAAAAACTTTCGCCCCGCGCGGCGTGGGAACGCAGCCGGCCGCGGATGCAGGCGCGGGAACGGGCCCCGAAGCCCCGCGATGCCCTTTCCGCCCGCGGGGACGCGCCCCGCGGGCGGCGGCCACGCCGCCGCCCTCCTCCCCGGCGCCCTCGGGGCATCTCGGATCCCGCCGTCCGCCGTTTATCGCCTCCGCAGCGCGGTCCGCCATCCGCCCAACGGCCGTCCCGCCGGCGCCGGGCCCACTATCGGGTCCAGCCGCGCCCCCGCCCGCCCGGCGATTTCAAAACCATGCCGGTTTACGGGGCCAGGCCGGGAAGCCCCGAGCATGCCGCAATCGGCAAAATCAAGACCGCAGGTAGGCGACTTGCGCATTCCGTGAAATGCAGGGTATGGACGGCCGGTCCGGGTCCAGCCCCGTAATCCGACATAGTTTTGAAATGACACTAATTCACTGGCAACCAAACTAGATCGTTCTAGTTCCTTATCGCCGGCTAATTTCCGATGTCCATCCAGTTGCACAAAACATTTGCTCGCAGTCGCGTCTCGGCGCACTTCATTGCCTCGGATTTGGCTTTATATCGAATCCCCAAACGGCTGCAAACGCTTTTGACTATGATGTCTAGCTGCTTTTTGTCGTTAAGCATATCGTGGGTTACCAGGAACACGTCGAAACCCATGCTCTGAAGCGCAGTCATACGCTCCGCATCGTGGTCAAGTACCGCGCCTGATCCATGGATGACTTCACCTTGGATCTCGATAATTACTGCCTTCATTAGCATTGGGTTTACAATCACGATGTCCCCGTAGCAGACCTTTTGACCAGCGATGCTTTGGGCAGCCTCGGATAGAGGGGTTAAATCGTTGAGGTACACGTATCTGAATCCTGAACCACCTAGACGTCGAGAACGACTTAGGAGCAGGACCCCCGCAACCTCGAGTGGAGATGCAGCAATGCCGATAACCTGCTGAGCGGCATCATAAAACTGCTTTCCCCACATTTGACTTTTGACCTTGTCGGCGAAACGATGCAGGTCGCTCAGTTCGATGAGCGGCTTTCTCATCCAAAGAGAAGTACCTTTGAGTTTCGTAACCTCTCTTCCATCCTCACGCTTGCTTGTTTGGCCATCACTATCTGGGTCCTTTACGGTTGCGCGGGCATAAACTCGTTTCCAGGGAATCTCGTCTTCGCCTTCTCCAAGTTCGAACAGATCCTGCGTGCTGGAATTGCGATTCTTTTCTACCGCCAGTTTTAACTGCATTTCGGCAGCGGGAGCCGGCTCGAAAACAGAAAACCAGCCGCAAAGTTCGTACATAGCCAGTACGAGATCTATTTGAGACACAAAGCGTGTCATAGTAAATAACGTGTTTAGCGGATTGGTGACACTAAAGCCAAAATGAGTGTCGATTGTTGTGCCGGCATCCGATGCCCCATCCCAGCGAATTGTAGAGCGCAATCCCGAGTGGTGATTACAACAACCTGGCGAAGCAACAGCGATGATCGGGGTCTTGAGGACGTCGGTTACGAAAGGGGCTTGGGATAGAGCTCGCCAACCGTCTTCGGTGTTGGGCAGGCGCGGGTAGAGGTCGCGCACCTGCGGTGGGCAGCGCCAGTAGCGGAATGCGGTGTTTGCGCAGACGATTTCGTCCATTTGCGCCTCCCCTGGTTTCGGCCGCGGGCCGTGCGGATTGCGGACATCGCCGATTATCTACTGGGGCATCATGCGGGTAAGTACCGGAAGCTGACCAAACGCTGGCCAATAGCTTGACGAGTTCTGCCAAAAATCCCTCGTGTGATAGAAATCCGCTGGAAGGAGCTCTGGGCGTGTGGTCCCTGTCTCCACATTTGCGCTCGTATCATATGGGTAATTCAATGAAAATACGCATGCGTTATATACAAAACGTGCAATGACGTCAGCAAAAAGGGTGCGATATAAAATGACGCCTTAGATGACTACGATTTGATTTTGGTGTCAGTTTTGGTGTCAAGCTTGATGTCAAAAAGAAAAAGGTCAGAGGCTTAACTCCTCTGACCTGCGCTTTAGATGGTGGGCGATACAAGATTCGAACTTGTGACCCCATCCGTGTGAAGGATATGCTCTACCCCTGAGCCAATCGCCCGTCGCCTTTCGGCAAAAGAGATACTATCATAGCCTCGCGTTGTTTACCAAGAACTTTTTGCCCTCGAATTCAAATTCTTGGGCACATGCCGTTCCATCACAAACAAGGCGTCCAGCAAACCAGCAGCTAAACCACCATTTACCGCTTGATCCACGAGGTCTCGGGGCGGCAGCACAGGGCGCTGGGGATCTCCATGTGGTGTCCAATCAATTCAATAACCGGCGTGCAGATGCTTTGATTCTATACGTGCGACGGGTCGCCTATGCCCGCAATGCAACCGCGGCGCAGCTCCTCGGCGAGCCCGCTGGTCGTACGGTTTCCGGATACGAGGTCCTGGATCCAGGCATAGTACTGGTTGTCTTTGGGATCGGGGCTGTCGGACAGCACGACCGGAGTGCCGGCGAACCTTAAGACGGACAATGCGTAGATAAGGCTGGTACGTTTGTTACCGTCCTCGAAGATGTGGTCCCTGACCATGTGCTCTGCCACGTAGGTGACCTGGTCAAAGATGTCTGCGAAGCGATCGGCCGGCGATTGACCGAATATTGTACAGAATGCACCCGCAAGTACGGACTCGACGCGTCCAAGCTCAAGCGCGGCCCGGTCGCCTGTGGCGTCGGTTGTATAGCAGCGCCCGACCGTCATCAGCGTGCCGTGTAGGCGCATCGCGGCCGCGGCCATAGCTTCGAGCGAACCGGTATCATCGAGCACGAGCGGCACGAACGGATGAGCGCTCCGCTGCATAGCCGCCATCATGAGTTCTCCAAGAGCTTGAGCGCGTTGGGCATGCCCGCTATGGTCTGCCGAATAGCTTCGTCGATTGACGTGACGCCGTCGAGCAAATTCGGAGATGCTGAATTTACCTCGAGCGCAGATGAATGATCTTCTTGAGCAACGCAATCAGCTCCGTCATCTTGTTGAACGTAGTTCCAGGGCATGTCTACCTCCTCTATAGCCTTTCGGACGGAATAGCCCGCGAGTCGTACTCCAGGGCGATCGGTTGCCAGACGAGGTCTTCGATGGCGCAGCTTAGGGTGTTTGCGAGCGCCAATGCCGAAGAGACCGAGGCGCGGCGTAAATCCAGCTGATTCTGTTCGTAGAGCTGTATAGCGCGAAGTTTAACCCCCGATTGGGCGGCCAGCTGTTTTTGCGTTAGGCCGGCCGCCTTTCGTGCCGCCTTGAGGCCCTTTTTGTCTGCCTGGGCTTTGTTCCATTTATCGATGACAATCTGGGCGAATTTGTCTTCGGAAGCTTCGAGAAGCGGATGGTACGAACCGATTATCCAATCGAGTGGGGCGACTTCAAGTAGTTCGCTAAAGCCCAGGCTGCTTACCCATTGCGTATAGGCCAAAACCCAGCCCGCCCAATACTGAGGCGAACGGTCGAACGGATAGGTCTCCCTGCATTCGGCAGGCTTTAGCCCCGCCCGAGCGATAATTTCGCGCGCGAGCTCGTCGCCCGTCATGCCGCAGACGACACGAGGCATACCGCGCTCAAACTGTTTCATCTCAATAGTGTTCGACAGGATCGCCGTCAGCTCGGCTGGATTCAAACCTTGGTCGCAGAGGGCGAAATCGACTGCCTCGCCCAGCGTTCTCATGGCATCCTCGAGATACATCTCACTGTAGGCGTGGATCATTTTCTGTCATCCCCTCTCGAACGATATCGACGATACGAATTCCCTCAAACGGGTTTTCGGTAAGCAATTCCCGATACTGCGCCCTTGCCAACTCATCTCGGTCCTTGGCCAATGGGCCATATAGAGCTTGTGGCGCACGTTCAAATCCAGCAAAACGAATGCTCTTAAACGCGCGCTCGCTTTTGAGCACAATCTGTTCTCCAGGGTTACCGAGCCTCATAGCTCGACCGAGCTGGTCAATGGTGATCGTATTGTTTACAAACGCCCTGGCATAGCTGAAGTACGAGTCATCCGCACGCCATCCTCTAATCACATCGTAAGCGTTAGCATCTGGCAAAAAATGATCGCGAAGGTATTCGCATGCCCCCACAGCGACGGCGGTGTCCTTTCGGAATGAACGATGCTCTACAAGCAACGCTATCCAATGCAGAACTGAATATTGCGGCGATAGCAGGTCGAGTACCTTGAGATCGGCCATGTCGAGTTCATATCGATTTGCAAAGCCGTCTGCGTCCCTAGAGCATGCCCATTCCCTTGCAAGGTTGAGGCTCTCTGTGCAATAGAATCCCTGTCCATAGTCGTTATGGACTTTCCCCAGGCCAATCTGGGGAGTCTCAATGATCTTCTGAGAACCATGCCACAGTTCCACGCGAGTCTCCTAACAGGTATCGCCCTAGCGATAGTATAGCACACTATCGCTAGGGCGATACCTGTATTCAGAGAGCAAAAGGGTGTATGGAACCGAGTTTGAGTTCAATACCGGCTTCTAAGACTCTCCGAGTCCGGAAGTATGCGGCAAAATTCAGACTTGTTGACCACGCTGGAGCACATCAACGCTTCTACCTGCGGCTTCTTTGCGCCAAAAGGGCGGTGTGGTCGGGGGTTCCGGAATTTGCCGCATACTTCCGTTTTGAGTATTCGGAAATGCGGGGAAAAACCGAGATCTGTCGACCAGACCCTGGTTTTATGCTTCCGTGACCTGCGGTTTTGTACGTAAAAATTTGGTTGCGCTCGGCGGGTTCCGATCCCCCCCCCATTACAGTCTGAAGTGGGCCACCGATAAATTTCGATGGCGAGCATTCGGCGCATTGCCTACGATACGGGCAAGC
>NZ_JAQLDU010000014.1 GCF_028209625.1 Collinsella aerofaciens
TTGCCCGTATCGTAGGCAATGCGCCGAATGCTCGCCATCGAAATTTATCGGTGGCCCACTTCAGACTGTAATGGGCGACCGACCGCAAGCTGTCCGATGAGCCGGCAATCGTGGAGATGGCCCGCTCTATTTCCGGGTTGCCCGACGATACCAAGATGACACTTGTTCCAACCGGTCCCTTGACGAACATCACGCTGTTCCTACGTACGTACTCGGGGCGTGCCGATCGTATCGACCACATCGTCCTCATGGGCGGCACCACGGTTGGCGGAAACGCGACCGTGTACGCCGAGTTCAACATATGGGACGACCCCGAGGCTGCGCAGATTGTGGTCTCGAGCGGGCTACACATCGTTATGTGCCGCCTCGATGTGACCCAGAATGGCGGTTGCGGCTTTGCCTTTCCGCCATTCTGGGTCACATCCGGAGTACTGGTTATGAGACGCGCTCGGCGAACTCCAGGTATTGCGTGCGGCGCCACTTGTCCATCGTGGCGGCGTAGAGGCTTTCGGTGTTGTCGAGCTCGAGTGCATCAGTGACTTGGTTGTTGTTGAACCAGCCCTGAATGCTGTTCCCGTATACGACCGCGAGCACGACAGATGCGGTAGCGGCCACGATGTTCCAACGCCGGCGTGACGCGAGCGTGAGGGCGGACCTGGCGCTCGATTCGAGCGAAGGGTGGCTACCGAGTGCGGTGTGCGCCCCCATCGCCGTATTGGAGGAGGGACACGCGTCACGGTTGATAAGGGAACCGATTGTCATTCTGAGCGAAGGACGCGCAGCGTCCGTAGTCGAAGAATCTTCGCGGGCGTTGCTACCCGCCTTGAGATCCTTCGGCATGTCAACTGAACTTGCTTCAGTTGACATGTTGCCGCCCACCGGCAGTTTCGGCGGGCGTATCAACGACAGTATCGCGAGCGCTATGCACAGCAGCCCCAGCGCATCCAGCATCGCCGGCGTGAGCACGTAGTCGTAGCCGGCGGATACGGCGGCGGCCGTACCCAGGGCGAGCAGGTCGCTTGGCAGAATTGCCACTCCCTTGAACGCCCAGATGAAGCTCTGCGCTATGCCCACGCCGGCGCACGCTACGGCCGCGAGCGCGGGGCCGGCGCCGCGGCGCAGGAATGCGAAGTAGGCCACGGCCATGAACGCGGCGATGAGCGCTACGGAGAACGTCACGGACGACCACGGCAGCAGACCCACGTTGTTGTTCCACGCAACCTCGAGCGCGCGGAAGGAGAGCGTGGCCGCCACGAGGATGCACACCGCATCGCGCAGGGTGCATGCGAGCAGGCGCATTGGCGCCTTGGTTGCATCTATAAGGCGGGCGAGGGGTCCACGCAGCAGCGGTACGAGGCCACAGGTGCCCGCGGCGCAGGCGAGGCCCGTCGTGGCGCTGGTGTTGCCCGTATCGGCGGTCCAATCTTCCACAAAACCTTGTCCGGTCCAATAGATGATGAACCCAAGCAGACCCACGAACGGAACCTGCCACAGAAGGGTGGTGACCTCTATGCGGCGGTGGCGCCAGAACTGCCATACCTGCTATGCCGCGGCGGCGAAAAGGATGAGTATGAGCGCGCCGGTGGTGGGGCCGGCGTTCGCGGCTATGGTGGTGGGGGCTTCAGTTTCCATGCGGGCAACTCCTGGACCGCACGCAGGCGGCGGACAATCTCTTTACATGCTCTTTTCTATAACAGGTGCGTGAACCTGCCTCGCCTGTCACCCTGGGCGCTATGCGCCCAGGGTGAGTTCCTAAAGGAAGGTCGGTAGCGATTCCTACTCGTTGTAGCACGGCACGACGATGGAAATGCGCGGTATGGCGGTTTACCTTGCGTTCGGGTTGTCGTTGCGATAGTCACCGAAGGCGTATTTGCTATACACATTGACTTCCCACTGCTTTTTTTCGACCTTTGCCACGGAGTCGAGGATAAAACCAGTCGCGAGACTTAAGCCACACAGGAACATAAACGATGCGGCGAGCAGGGCGGTTGGGAAGCGCGGAACAAGACCGGTCTGGAAATACTCGACAATGATGGGAATGCCCAGGGCAAGACCGATTATTGCAAACAGGAGCGCAACGAGGCAGAAGAATTTGAGCGGGCGGTAGTCCTTGAACAGCGTGCCAATCATGGCGACGACCTTAATGCCGTCGCTGACGGTATTAAGCTTAGATTCGGATCCTTCGGGGCGATCGCGGTACTCAATAGGCACATCCTTGATGCGCCAGCGGTGGTCGACGGCGTGGATGGAAAGTTCTGTTTCAATCTGAAAGCCCTCGGAAAGCACGGGGAACGTTTTGACAAAGGGACGGTTCATGGCGCGATAACCTGTCATAACGTCGTCGAAACTGTAGCCATAGATCCACTTGATCATGGCACGAACTAGGTTGTTGCCAAAGTCGTGGAACGCACGCTTGTTTTCTTCGGCATAGGTGCCGTTGGACAGGCGATCGCCCACAGTCATGTCCGCCATGCCGTTGAGGATGGGCTCGCAGAGGGCTTTGGCTTCCTCGGCGGGATAGGTGTCGTCGCCATCGACCATTAGGTAACAAGCAGCATCGATATCGCGGAACATCTGACGGCAGACATTGCCCTTTCCCTGTCGGGGCTCAAAGCGCACTGTGGCGCCGTGTTCCGTTGCGATGCGCGAGGTATCGTCTGACGAGTTGTTATCGTATACATAGACCGTCGCCTGCGGAAGCTCGCGGTGGAAGTCGTCAATGACTTTGCCGATCGTAAGGGCTTCGTTGTAGCAGGGGATAATGACGGCAATAGATTCAGAATTCACTCAATGCTCCTTTGATATTCAAACGTAGAAAGTATAGCCGTTTGGCCCTGGCATCCTGAGATGTAGCCGTCTTCCACAAGTCCGAGCGCAAATTCATCTTCTACATCTAAAGGAATGCTGTGATGACTGAATCTGTTGTTGATTACAACGAGCAGCTTCTGGCTGTCGAGGCCGACGCCACCACCATGATCTTTAACATGGCGTCTGACTCGCTGACCAGCCTCAAAGAATGTTTTATTAAGCTCGCTAAGCATGAGTTGTTCTTTGAGGAGTTTAGGGCGCTTAAGCACATCTCGTTTGATATTCACCGCGGTGAGGTCGTGGGCTTGGTCGGTACTAATGGTTCCGGCAAGTCCACGATGCCCAAGATTATCGCTGGTGTGCTCGAGCCTAGCGAGGGCAGCGTTAAGGTTCATGGCAACATTGCACCTCTGATTGAGCATGGAGCTGGCTTTGATCCCGAGCTGACGGCACGCGAGAACATTTATTTGAACGTTGCGCTAGTCGGCTATACCAAGGAATTTATCGATGTCGACTTTGATGGCATTATCGAGTTCGTTGAGCTGCAGAACTTTGTCGACATGCCGCTCAAGAACTTCTCTTCGGGTATGGTTGCGCGCATTGCTTTTGCAATCGCCACCATTACCGAGCCCGATATCCTGATCGTCGATGAGATGCTTTCCGTCGGCGACGTGTTCTTCCAGCAAAAGTGCGAGGCCCGTATTCAGCACTTTATCCAGAGCGGTGACGTGACGGTTTTGTTCGTGTCGCATTCCATGGAGCAGGTTGAGCGCATCTGCCAGCGTGCGTTTTGATTGAGAAGGGCGACCTTCGTATGGACGGCCCGGTCGATGAGGTATGCAAGGTATACCGCGAACAGTTCAAGTAGGTTATACTTATTTGTGCTTGGCGGGCTCGCGCTTGCTTGGCGTGCGGTTATTTGCTCCATTAGCTCAGTTGGATAGAGCAGGGGACTTCTAATCCCAAGGTCGACGGTTCGAATCCGCCATGGAGCACCTTTTGTTTAATAAGCTCAGCTTTTGCTGGGCTTTTTTGTTCACAAATGCGAAGTTGAGCTACTCTGTTTCTGCGGGCTCCACGATTTATGAGTTATGTAGCAATTCCAGATTCTAAGACAGGGGTCGTTTGCGTTTGGCGGCTAGCCATCGACATCCTTACACTAACGCTGACTCGAAAGGCCTTATCTCCTGCCCATTTTTCTCTGCACAATTGAAGTCTGAAGTGGTTGGCTATAATGCTGCTAACTGAGAATTGACGCACGATTTTCCACTCGATTGGCTACTAACATAATTCACGGGAGGCTATCGTGAGCTTCGCTAACGCTGCGTTGCAAATTAAGAAACTGAAGATAACCAACTTCCGTAAGTTCGAATCATATTCAATTGAATTCGATCGTCAGCTTACCGTTTTGGTCGGCGATAACGGCACGGGTAAAAGCACGCTTATCGATGCAGCTTGCATTGCGCTGGGGACGTTGTTCCAGAAAATTCAGAACGCTGAAGCTCTGGGCATAGTCCCAGATGATTCTCGCGGAGCGGTTATCAAACAGGGCGACATGTTCGACATTCAGTCCCAGTACCCGGTGTCAGTTGAGGCATCGGGCATTGTCCTGGGGGAAGAGGTGGGCTGGCTGCGATCGTTGAAGAGTGCTAAGGGACGCACCACGCAAGCCGATGCCGGACGTGTGATTGATGCTGGCGAACACCTGCAAGAGCTTGTCGGTAAAGGTAATGAAGTCGTTCTGCCTGTTCTTGCCCGCTACGGGACTGATCGACTGTGGAAACAAGCGGCGTCAAAAGATAAAGCAACGCCCAATAGAACGCGCGGTTACGAGGGCGCTCTGCGGGCATCTGCGAATGAAGCCCGTATGAATGCGTGGTTTAAGTCTCAATCGATTTGGGAATGGCAGGATAGGCGAGAGAGCGCCTTATTCACTGCGGTTAAGAAGGCGCTCGCGTCTTGCTTTGATGCCGCCGCGACAACCAAGGGCGCCATGGTCGACTACGACGTCGAGCTTAACCAACTTGTGTTTATATACACCACTGCTGAAGGTGTTTATCACCGCAATAGAATGCATTCTATGAGCGATGGCTATCGTGGGACGCTGAGCCTATTCGCAGACATCGCGTACCGCATGGCAACGCTCAATCCGGCTTTGGGCTCTAATGTGCTCGAGACGCCCGGTGTTGTTATGATCGATGAGATTGACCTTCATTTGCATCCCCGCTGGCAGGCCAGGATTCTCGAGGACCTTGTTCGCATATTTCCCAACGTTCAATTTATAGTTACAACGCATTCACCTGTTGTGGTTGCGTCGGTGCCTCGCGGTAACATCCGCATTCTTGGAGAGGACGCTGCAACGGTGCCTGCAATGGAAACGCGTGGACGCGATGCCGGGGATATTCTCAACACCGTTCTGGGCGCATTCTCTCGACCTGAAGAGGCGGCTCGATTGTTCGATTTATTTAATTGCGCCGTTGATGAAGAGCGCTTTGACGACGCTAGGCTTGCGCTCCAAAAGCTTGAGGAGTTTGTGGGCGTGGACGACCCCGATGTTGTTGCCGCTAAGACGACCCTTGAGCTTGAGGAGCTGCTGTCGTGATTCCGATCGTTAAGGCTAAAGAGCCTCCGGCACTTACCAAGGCCAAGAGAGCCATACGCAATACCCCCGATACGACGTTTGATTACACAGCGTTGCGCGGAGAGAACAAGCGAGAGGTTCTGGAGGCCTTGCTTGCAGAGCAGGATCATCTCTGCGCTTATTGCACATGCAGGATCGGCGTTGGTGATCATCCGGCTACGATCGAACATTTGATTCCGCAAAATCCTGAGGACTCTGCAGCGGATGGCGAATTGAGTCTCGATTATCACAACATGGTTGCTGTCTGTGACGGACGTGGCGGGGCAACGTGTGACAAACGACGTGGTAACAAGTCTCTTACGGTTGATCCGATCAAGCCTTATACGCTCGACAGCATTTTCTATCATCGCGACGGGCGTATTGATGCTGCTGATAGGAGCGTGCGGTACGATCTTGAGGTTACGCTCGGGCTCAACGCGTCGGGTACCAACTTGTGCGGCAATCGTTCCAAATCTATGGAAGCAATTGAGAAATCCATCGACCGTGCTATCAAGCGCAAGGGTGCCGAGGAAAACAGAGCTGTAAAGAAGGCTATTTGCGTAAAGGTTCTCAAACTGTTTGAATATCAGGCGGATATGAAAGACGAGTATTTGGGCGCCAAGTTATATAAGGCGCGCAAACTCGTCTCAAAGTATGCTTAGTGTCCTTTTGCTGCTGTGGTGGCATGTGGCTCTCACATGACAGTGCGCCGCCCAGCCGTACCAGCGAGGCCGTCGGGGGGCTTTATTGTCCCCGAGCTGCACTTTATCTCGCGGTGTGTCCAAACTATTGTTTCGATGGGTTAATTTCGCCTGAATGTATTCTCTATTAACTGAATTCTCTTCAGATTATCGATTGTTTTTATAGCTATTTATAAAGTTTTATATAGCTATATAACTATTTATAAAGCTATATAAACGAAGCAGGGATGAGATTCTATCGAGGTATTAGAGCTCCGGAGCTCCAGATTAAATATTCGAGATTAAATGTACAGCGATTAAGGGCGATTCACGGTAACATGCCGTGAATCGCCCTGTTCGATTTGCTCTTGTTTGCGATAACCCGCTTTGTCTACTCCTCCGTCGGCTCCACACCGAGCTCGTTGCGCACCAGCTCAAATGCCGCGGCGATGGCCTTGTCCATGTCGTAGTATTTGTAGCCGCCCAGGCGACCGGCGAAGATCACGTCGCCTTCCTGTGCCGCTAGCTCCTCGTACTGCTTGTAGAGGGCCTCGTTCTTGGCGTCGTTGATGGGGTAGTAGGGCTCGTCGCCGGGCTTCCAGTCGGCCGGGTACTCGCGCGTGATGACGGTCCTGTCCTGCGTGCCGAACTCGAAGTGCTTGTGCTCGATGATGCGCGTGTAGGGGACCTCGCGCTCGGTGTAGTTGACCACGGCCACGCCCTGGTGGTCGGCCTCGTCGAGCGTCACGGTCTCGAAGCGCAGGCTGCGGTACTCCAGCGTGCCCAGCTTAAAGTCGTAGAACGCGTCGATGGGGCCGCAGTAGATCGTCTTGGCGGCGATATCGGGCTCGGCGGCGGCCAGCTCCTTGTACTCCACGCCGCAGCGCACCTCGACGCCCTCGAGCATGTTGGCGACCATCTTGGTGTAGCCGCCCATGGGGATGCCCTGGTAGCGGTCGTTGAAGTAGTTGTTGTCGTAGGTGAAGCGGCAGGGGAGGCGCTTGATGATGCTCGCGGGCAGGTCGCGGCAGTCGCGGCCCCACTGCTTCTCGGTGTAGCCCTTCACGAGCGTCTCGAAGATGTCGCGGCCGACGAGCGACAGCGCCTGCTCCTCGAGGTTCTGCGGCTCGCCGATGTTCTCGGCGGCCACCTGCTCGGCGATCTTGGCCTTGGCATCGGCCGGCGCGACGACGCCCGGCCACATCTTGGCGAAGGTGTTCATGTTGAAGGGCATGTTGTACATGTTGCCGCGGAAGTTGGCTACCGGCGAGTTGACGTAGTTGTTGAACTCGGCGAAGCGGTTGACGTAGTCCCAGACGTCCCTCATGGAGGTGTGGAAGATGTGCGCGCCGTAGCGGTGGACCTGGATGCCCTCGACGTCCTCGGTGTAGACGTTGCCGGCGATGTGGTCGCGGCGGTCGATGACCAGGGCCGACTTGCCGGCGCGCCTGGCGGCATTGGCAAAGACGGCGCCAGAGAGGCCGGCGCCGACGACGAGGTAATCGTACTGGGACATGGATGTGCTCCTTTGTATGTAATCAAACAGTTACTTAAGATTTGGGACAAATAAACCTGATAATTCTGTTCCAAGGATTAGTGTACCAGGCGTGTTGTAGGCTTTCTTTCAGCGGCTTCAGCTCATGTGCATAGCCCCGGTTTCTAGATGATTTAAAGAATCTGCTAATTCGTCTTCAAACACTCCGGTAAGACTTTCGATACGGCATTCATTGCCTGCGGCTTTAGGTACTGCTCGTTGAGTCGCGCCTTTTTGTAAGCGTAGCGAGTGTCTGCTGAGTATTTGACCAGCACATCGGTGAAGAACCGCTCCCAGCTTAAATAATCGCGACTTTCGATATAGCTTGAGGGGTCCTCGAGGATTTTGGGAATGTCGCTGCTGGGTATGAGCTCGGAGCGCAGGAGTGTCCACTCAAACGATTCCGGGAGGAATAGGCGAACGTTCTTGTAAACGCGCTGTCCGAGCACTTTTTCGATGTAGGGACCAAACGCTGCGCCGTCTCCTATGGCAAGAACGTTTTGCTCGGGGCATTCGTGAATCGTACGTTTTAGATTCGCAACGCCGGTGGCCGTATAGCAGGGGATTCCGAGCCGTTTGCAAAGAGCGTTGTAAAACTGATAACCAGACTTGCTGTCCTCCACAACCACGGCATCGGGTATTTCGAATCCAACATTTAGGTCCTGATATAGCATGCTTGCCGTGTGGCTGTATATCGGTTTTGTTACCGAGTAGAAGCGTTTATCGCTCTTTCGGCCATTGATTGTTTTACTCGTGGTGTTTACCAGCTTTAGGATTTCGTCGACACTGTAGGGGAGTTCGCTGGCGTCTCGACGAGATATCAGGACAAAATAGTTGGATGAGCCGTTTACGGCTTTGGCGAAGTCCTTTGAGTAGATAAACTCGTTGCCCTCATCTAGAAAGACGATTGAATCTTCGATGATCGACAGCTCGCGCTCCCAGCGTCTGCCGGAAAGCGTTTCGCAAGGCACGTCGGAGCTAAGTGCAACGCCGCTTTCCGGTCCTCGGTCGTTGTAGTCGCGAATCATCGAGATGAGCGTCGTTTTGCCCGTGCCGCTGTTGCCACGGATGAAGGAAATATTGCGTTTAAAGGTGAGCGTGTATTTGACTTTTGCGCGCTCCACGACAACAGTGTGTGTTCCCTTCATTACTCATCAACATCCAAAAAGTCATTCGTGGCACCGACAAACTCCTGCATGTTTCTAACGATGCGGCCATCGTTATTAATGCGAATCTCAAAATGCCTCCAGGGGAATTTCATGATGTGGTAAAGGGTTACCAGCACATCCTGTTCTTTGCCAATTTTGAGCAGCCAGCGGGCGCAGTTATCTCCGCAAGTGGATGCATTGAACACCATGTTTGGGAGATTGCGCACCAGAAGTAGCGTTTTAACGCCGCCGGAAAGCTCGAGGGGCGTAATCGAACCGAGCTGTTTGCTGATGATGTTGTGGGGGCCGATGAGCTCTGAACCGTCAACGCCTTTAATCATCTGCGCTGCCATAGGGTCCTCGAACCAGGAATCCAGGTATGAGTTCCTAAAATAGGTTTCGGTATCGTAGATGGAACGGGGGTAATCTCCCAGATGGATGCTTAACATGAGCGTCTCCAGACGTTTTGTGACTGCAACGATTATATGCCAGTAATAAAGTGCCGCCAGTAGTGAGGTTGCTGCTGGCGGCACTGGCATTATTGGCGTGCGAATCGCGTTGATGGATTTGCTCGCGAGGCTACTTTTCGAGACGCTCTTTCAGCAGCTCTAACGCGTGAGCGTAGCCT
Source organism: Collinsella aerofaciens (assembly GCF_028209625.1). Lineage (GTDB taxonomy): Bacteria > Actinomycetota > Coriobacteriia > Coriobacteriales > Coriobacteriaceae > Collinsella > Collinsella aerofaciens_AM. The sequence continues at coordinate 9,419 of NZ_JAQLDU010000014.1, forward strand.
TGGAGGCCTTCGCCGGTGATGGTGGCGAAGCAGGCCAGGCGGGCGTAGCTCACCTGACGGAAGTCCTCGCGGGTCTCGACGGCGCTGATGTGGACCTCGACGGCAGGGATGGCGACGGCCTTGAGGGCGTCGAGGATCGCGACGCTCGTGTGCGTGTATGCCGCCGGGTTGATGACGATGCCGTCGACCTTCCCGTAAGCCTCCTGAATCTTGTCGACGATGCTGCCCTCGTGGTTGGACTGGAAGACCTCGACCTCGTCGAAGCCCTGTGCGGCGCCCGCTTCCTGGCAGATCTGCACTAAACGGTCGTAGTTGTCGCTGCCATAGATGCCCGGCTCGCGAATGCCGAGCATGTTGAGGTTGGGGCCGTTGATGACGAGTGCTTTCATGGTTGCTTCCTTTGCGATTGGAAAACCACCACAAAGTTGCCTGTCCCCTTTGTGGTGGTTTTGATTAGAGAGCGGGTGGGAGGGTGTCGAGGAGGGTTTGGGCGGTGTTGGCGGCGCAGTCGCGCGAGTCGATGATGTAGTCGGCCCAGGCGCGGTAGCGCGGCATGCGCTGCTCGGCCAGCTTGTCGATACCATCGCGGGCGGTGATGGGGCGTCCCTTGTGGGCGAGTTCGTCGAGCTTGCGGTTGAGCATCACGATCTGGCTGTTCTGGTGCAGTAGCGGGTAGTTCTCGTCGCGCGTGACCACGCCGCCGCCCGTGGAAAGCACCAGGCCGCTGCACTTGGAGATGCCGGCCAGCACCGCCGTCTCCTGCTCGCGGAAGGCCGCCTCGCCGCTCTCGACGATAAAGTCGGCGCAGGGCATGCCCAGGCGCTCCTCGAGGGCGCGATCCAGATCGATGTGCTCTCGTCCCGTGAGCAGGGCAATCTGCTCGCCCACACGGGTCTTGCCCGAGCCCGGCATGCCGATCAGCGCGATGTTCTGTTCGCGGCGTGACAGGCGCTCCGTTACGTCCAGAATGCGCTCGCGCGGAGTGACCTGGCCGGTGTAGCGCTCAACGGCTTGCGCCGCCTGGGCCACGAGCATGAGCAGACCGCCGATGCAGGGGATGTCGCGGCGCTCGGCCTCGAGCATGAGTCCCGTGCGAGCGGGGTTGTAGACAATGTCGATAACGCCCTCGAGCGCATTGAGCCCCTCGAGTGTGCAGGGGGCGTCGGGACAGTGGGGGAACATGCCGGCGGGCGTGCAGTTGACGAGCAGTGCGGCGTCGGACTGCTGCGCGATGTTGTCGTAGTTGACTTCGCTCGTGCGGCCGACCGGCACGACGATGGCGCCCAGGTCGCCGAGCACCATGCTGGCAGTGGTGCCGGCGCCACCGGTGGCACCGAGCACGAGGGCCTTCTTGCCGGCGACCTCAACGCCCAGCTCCTCGACTAGGCACTGAAAGCCGAAGTAGTCGGTGTTGTCGCCGCGCAGGCGGCCGTCGGGCAGGCGCGTGATGGTGTTGACGTTTCCCATACGCTCGGCGAGTGGACTCAACTCGTCCAGGTATTCCATGACGGCGCGCTTGTAGGGGATGGTCACGTTGGTGCCCTCCCATTCGTCACCCGTCATAAAAGCCTGGAGGTCCTCGGGCTCGCGCTCAAATCGTACGTACTCGAGCCCCGCGAGCTCCTTGTAGATGGTCGGGGTGTAGCTGTGGCCCAGCACGCGGCCCAGCACGCCGTAGGGGCGGGTTGCGGCGACATCGGTCATCTAGAGCACCTCCGTGTAACTGCCAAAGAAGGTGAAGCTCTCGCACACGTCGTCGATGGAATCGAGCAGGTCATCGAGGGCCTTGCTGCCAAAGGGGCAGTCCAGGTCAAAGTAGAACATAAACTCAAAGTCGTGCCCGGGGATGGGGCGGCTCTCGAGCTTGATGAGGTTGATATTGAGCGCGTAGAAGCGCTCGAGTACGCGATAGAGTGCGCCCGGCTCGTTGGCCGTGGTAATCATGAGCGAGGTGCGGTTGGCGCCGGGGTAGACGCGTGGCTCGCGGGTGATGACGACAAAGCGCGTGTAGTTGTTGTCCGAGTCCTGGATGTTGGGCTCCAGTACCTCCAAGCCGTAGAGTGCGGCGCAGCTGCGCGATGCGATCGCGGCAACATCGGTGCGTTCGGAGCTGGCGACCATCTCGGCCGACATGGCCGTGTTGGGGTACTTGGTGGCGTGCAGGTCGTGCGCCTCGATAAAGCCGGCGCATTGGGCAATGGCCTGGCCGTGGCTGTAGACCTCGTGCACGTCCGCAAGCTTGGCGCCGGGCTTGACGAGCAAGTTGTGGTCGATTTTGAGGCGAAGCGAGCGCACGATGTGGAAGTCGAACTGGGCGAGCAGGTCGTAGACGGCGTTGACTGAGCCGGCGGTGGAGTTCTCGATGGGCAGCACGCCAAACTCGCAGAAGCCGTCGCGCACGGCGCGCATAACGCCCTCGAAGGTCTCGAAGAACGCAATGTCGGGCACGTCGAAGAGCCTGCACGCGGCAATTTGGCTATAGGCGCCCTCGACGCCCTGGCAGGCGACGCTAGCCGTCTGGGGGAAAGGCGTGTCAAAGGCTGCAGCCGTGGCGTGGGCCTTTTGTGAGACGGTGATGCCCTTGAGCTCGTTGATGTAGCGCTGTTGCTCGGCCTTGCTCATGCTCATGAGGAGGCGGAACAGGGTGATGGCTTGGGCCTCGTAGCGCTCGGGCACGCGGCTGGCGAGATTGTTGAGCTTGGAGCGCTCACGGGCGGGGTCGAAGACGGCCTTGCCCATCTCGATTTTAGACTTGGCGACCTCGGTGGCAATGTCCATGCGCTCGACAAAACTGTTGAGGAGCGTGGTGTCGATGCCATCGATGGCCTGGCGGATGTCAGCAAGGTCCATGGAGACCCCTTTCACGTGTCGGGGGATGTTGAGGGGTGGGTAGTTAGCGCTGGGCGGCGTCTTCGAGGAGGGCGTCCCAGATGGCAAGGGCGGCGGCTGCCTCGGCTACGGGGACGGCTCGGGGGACGATGCAGGGATCGTGGCGGCCGTGGACCGAGAGCTCGGCATTTTCCATAGCGTCCATGTCCACCGTCTGCTGCTCGCGGCCAATTGAGGGCGTCGGCTTTACGGCCATGCGCCACATGACGGGCGCGCCGGTCGAAATACCGCCCAGGATGCCGCCGGCGTTGTTGGACTCGACCTCGATCTCGCCGGTCTCGGCATCGATGCGATACGGATCGTTGTTCTCGCTGCCACGCATGGCGGCCACGGCAAAGCCCATGCCAAACTCCACGCCCTTTACGGCGGGAATGCCAAACGCGATTTGCGCGATGCGGTTCTCGATGCCATCGAACATGGGGTCGCCGATGCCCGCAGGAAGCCCGTAAATGCCGCACTCCACGATGCCGCCGATGCTGTCGAGTTCGTCGCGCGCGGCTAGGATTTCCTCGTGCATGCGGCCGGCGGCGGCGGCGTCAATGCACGGCAGATCGTTCGTAAGGATCGCCTTGCGGTCGGCCTCGCGATAGACCATGTCGTCCATCGGCAGGTCGGAGATGCCGCCGATCTGCGCTACATGCGCCATCACTTTAATGCCGCGGGCCTCGAGTGCCTGCAGCGCAATGCCGCCCGCGATGCACAGGGGTGCCGTTAGGCGGCCGGAGAAGTGTCCGCCGCCGGCGACATCGTGCATGTTGTGATACTTCACGCGCGCAGGGAAGTCCGCATGTCCGGGGCGGGGCTTGCGGCGCAGTTCGGAGTAATCCTTGGAGCGCGTGTTGGTGTTCTCGATAATCGCGGCGATGGGCGCGCCGGTGGTATGTCCATCGACAACACCGGCGATGATGTGCGCGGCGTCGGCCTCGCGGCGTTTGGTTGCGGTCTCGTCGCGACCGGGGGCGCGACGGTCGAGGAAGGCCTGCAGCTGCTCCTGGTCCACGGCGATGCCCGCCGGAATGCCATCGAGTGAGCAGCCGATGGCGGGGGAGTGCGACTGGCCGAAGATGCTTAAGTGCAAGACGTTGCCAAAGGTCGAGGACATGCTATTCCTCCTCGAGTGTGACCTTGCCGCCCAGCAGGCGGTAGTGGTCGAAGAAATCGGGATAGGACTTGTTGACGGCCTCGGCGCCGTGGATCACGACCTCGCCGGTGGCGCGGCTCGCGGCGATAGCGGCCATCATGGCGATGCGATGGTCGTTGTGCGAATCGACCTCGCCGCCGGTGAAGGCATCGACACCCTTGATGATGAGGCCATCGCCGGCAATGCGCACCTGCGCGCCCAGCGCGGTGAGCTCGCGGGTGGTGGTGACCAGACGGTCGGATTCCTTGATGCGCAGACGGGCGCAATCGCGAATAAAGGTGCGGCCCTGTGCCAGCGAGGCCACGGCCGAGATGACGGGCACCAGGTCCGGAATGTCGTGGGCACTCATCTCAAAGCCGGCGAGCTTGTCGGACTGCACGGTGGCGGCGTTGGTGGAGCGCACGATGCGGGCGCCAAAGCGCGAAAGCGCGGCAAGCACGTTACGGTCGCCCTGTGCGGAGCTCAGTGACACGCCCTCGACGGTGATTGGGTCGGTGCCGATGGCACCGGCGCACAGCCAAAAGGCGGCGTTGGACCAGTCGCCCTCGACGGCTACGCTGCCGGGCGTGCGGTACGAGCCGCTGCTCACGCGGAAGTTCGTGACCTCGGGCTGGTCGTCCTTGGCCGGAATGCGCTCGACGTTGACCTCGACGCCAAAGGCCTTCATGGCCTGTATCGTCAGGTTGATGTAGGGGCGGCTCTCGATAAGGCCGCATACCTGCACGCAGGAGGGCTGGGCCAGCAGCGGGGCTGCCAGCAGCAGGCCGGAGATATACTGCGAGCTCACGTTGCCCGGAAGCACAAAAGTGCCCGGGCGCATGCGTCCGCTCGTCTTGAGCGGAAAACCGCCCAGACCCTGCAGGTCGCAGCCGGCGGCGATGATCTCGTCCGAGAGCGGGGAGAGTGGGCGGGCGCCCAAGCGTCCCTGACCCACAAAAGTTGCTTCTGCGCCCAGCGCGCAGGCGACGGGCAACATAAAGCGGAGCGTGGAGCCGCTTTCACCGCAGTCAAGCGTGCCGCCGGCAAGGGCCTTGAGCAGGCCAAACTCAACACTCTTCATGGTGGGGTGGACCTGGAAGCCGTCCTCGACGGTCTCGATGCGAGCACCCAGTGCCGTAAGGCAGCGCACCGTGGCCTCGATGTCGGCGCAGGTGGTGTTGCAGGTGACGTGCGTCTCGCCGTTGGCAAGCGCAGCGCAGATGATCAGGCGATGCGCCATCGACTTGGACGCGATGGCGGGAACGGTGCCCTTGAGCGGGGACGGGGTGATGCGGGCTAGCATGCGGATGCGTCTCCCTTCTGGCCGAGGCCCTCGGCAATGAGTTCGTGGAAAGTGGAAAGCGGTGTGCGGTCGATGCTGCAGCGGCCAATGCCGTGCGGAATCACCAGGTCGATGGTGTCGCCCGCGCGCTTCTTGTCGTGGAGCGCCTCGGCAAAGACGGTATCGGCATCTAGGTCACAGCGGGTCGTGAGGCCATGACGGGCGCAGAGTTCCTCAATACGACCGGGCAGTGCGGCATCGCAGACGCCGTGCAGGGCCGCGGCGCGCGTGATGATGCCCATGCCGATCGACACGCAGTTGCCGTGTCCCAGCTCAAAGTGCTCGCAGGCCTCGACGGCGTGTCCGGCGCTGTGTCCAAAGTTGAGGAGCTTGCGCTGGTTGGTTTCGCGCTCGTCGGCGACGACCACGGCGCGCTTGATGTCGATATTGCGGGCAATGATAAGCGCCACGCGAGCCACGTCCTGGTTGAGCAGCTCCAGCGTGAGCGGGGTCTTCTCCAGCTCGGCGAAAAGCTCCGGGTCGGCGATTACGGCGTGCTTGACGACCTCGCCGCAGCCGTCGGCGAACTGCTCGGGCGTGAGGGTGGCCAGGCACCCCACGTCGGCGATAACCACACTCGGCTGCCAAAAGGCGCCGGCCAGGTTCTTGCCGGCAGCGAGGTCGATGGCCGTCTTTCCGCCCACCGACGAATCAACCATGGCGAGCAGGCTCGTGGGGACCTGCACAAACTTGCAGCCGCGCATGTAGGTGGCGGCCACAAAGCCCGCCACGTCGCCCACGACGCCGCCGCCGAGTGCCACGATCACGTCGGAGCGCGAAAGCTCGTGCTCGGCCACAAACTCCAAAATGGCAACGTAGGCCTCGGCGCGCTTATGGGCCTCGCCGGCCTCGAAGGTGCAGATGCTCACCTCGTAGCCTGACGCCTCCAGGCTCTGCTTAACGGGCATCTGGTAGAGCGGGCCCACGTTGGTGTCCGTCACGATGACGGCCTTGGTGCCGCCGGCGGTGGCGCGCACGAGCGGCCCCGCCTGCTCCAGCAAAAACGTGCCAACATGCACCTGATAGGGGCGTGCAGTGTCGATATCGATGGTAATCGCCATAAGCTTCGGTCCTTTCGACCTGGCGTGATGGGTTGTCTAGTGGGAGGCCTCGTCGTCGAGTGCGCGCTTGATGCGATCGCCCTCGGCAAGGAGATTCTCCAGATAGCGCTGGTCGCGTTCCTTAAGGGCGCGGCTGTAGGCGCCGAGCGATTCAATCAGATGGTCGATCTCGAAGGCGAGCGCATCGGCGTCGTCGATCATGAGCTCGGACCACATCTGCGGATTGAGGTGCGCCACGCGGGTGAGGTCGCGGTAGCTGCCGGCCGAAAAACCGTGGTGAACCTGAGCGGTCGGGCTTTTAACGTAGGCGTTGGATACCACGTGCGCAAGCTGGCTTGTAAAGGCGATGACGCGGTCGTGCTCGGTAGCGCTGGTCACGCTGAACTTGCCAAAGCCCAAGGGGCGCACCATCTCGCGCACCTGGCCCAAAAGCTCCAGCTTGAGCGCATCGTCCACCGCGGGCGGTACGAGCACGAGCGGGGCGCCCTGGAACAGGTCGGCGCGGGAGTGCGCATAGCCCGAGTACTGCGTGCCCGCCATGGGGTGCGCACCCACAAAGTAAAAGCCGTGCTCGCGGGCAAGCTCAAAGGCGCGCTCGCACACGATACCCTTGACGCCCACCGTGTCGATCACCACGGGGCCCATGATGGCCTCGGTATCGGTGGCGTCGGCGAGTGCCTGGGCGTGCGCCTCTAGCCACTCGATGCAGGCTTCGGGGTAGCAAGCCAGGACGATGATGTCGCATTCGCCGAGCGTCTCGTCGTTGAGCTCACCGGCAACGGTGCCCATGCTGGCGGCCGTCATGACATCGTCATCGGTATCCCAGGCCAGCACGCGGACGCCCGCCTGCGCATAGCCGCGGGCAAAGCTGCCGCCGATGAGGCCAAGGCCGACGATACCGGCACACTTGGGGCCGCCCTGGTTAACGCGCGCGTTTCTCACTGTACCCATGGGCTACTCCATGGTCTCTTGGCAGACGACCTCGCGGATGGCTCGGATGCGGCGCATGGTGTCGTCGAACTGATCGGGGGTGAGGGCCTGGGCGCCGTCGGACCAGGCGCGGCTCGGCTCGTCGTGGACCTCGATCTCCAGGCCGTTGGCGCCGCAGGCGGTCGCGGCAAGCGCCATGGGCTCAACGTAGCGGGTGTAGCCGGTGGCGTGGCTGGGGTCGGCGACGACGGGCAGGTGCGACAGGTGGTGCAGCACCGGCACGGCGTTGAGGTCGAAGGTGTTGCGAGTACGGGTCTCGAAGGTGCGGATGCCGCGCTCGCACAGGATGACGTTGTCGTTGCCCTCGCTCATGATGTACTCGGCGGCCATGAGCAGCTCATCGATCGTGCCGGACATGCCGCGCTTAAGCAAGATCGGAGTCTTGGTCTTGCCGACCTCTTTGAGCAGAGGGAAGTTCTGGGCGTTGCGGGCGCCGATCTGCATGACGTCGATTTTCTTGTCCAGGAAGACCTGCACGTCGCGCGGGTCCATGATTTCGGTGACGATCGGCATGTCGAGCTCGGCAGACGCCTCGCACAGCAGGTCCAGGCCGGCAGGGCCCATGCCCTGGTAGGCGTACGGGGAAGTGCGGGGCTTGTAGGCGCCGCCGCGCAGCATCGTGGCACCGGCGGCCTTCACGCGGCGGGCGATGCGGATGAGGTTCTCGCCCTCGACGGAGCACGGGCCAGCGATGACCTGGAACTGATCGCCGCCGATCTTGACGCCGTGGCCGCAGTCGATGACGGAGTCCTCGGGGTGGAACTTGCGGTTGGCGCGCTTGAACGGCTCGGAGACGCGCTGCACGCGCTCGACGACATCCATGGACTCGAGCAGGAACGGGTCGATCTTGGTCGTATCGCCCACCAGGCCGATGATCGTCTCATTCTCGCCGCGCGAGACATCGGTCTTCAGGCCCTTTTTCTCAATCCAGCTGACGATATGGCTGACGGCCTCGTCGCTGGCGCTCTGCTTTAAAATTGCAATCATGGTGTGCCTCTCACCTCGATGGATAACTTTTGCAAAAACGGCCCGCATCGCGAGCCGTGTATATATGGTGCATGAGAGTTTATACTATCTGACTCGCTTTTGCCTTCTAAAGTGGGCCGTTGCGCCGCGTCTTCCTCGGAATTGCAAAGCTTTTTCTTTTATTTTGATAGCCCGTGGTGCACTTGGGTATAATGCCATACGTTGGCCCTATTAGCTCAGGGGATTAGAGCGTCTGCCTCCGGAGCAGAAGGCCGTTGGTTCGAATCCAACATGGGGCACCATCGAACGTAAGACCGTCCGAACCTCGCATGGTCCGGGCGGTTTTTCTTATACCGACGCGACGTGATGGGACGTGGTATGGCAGCAACGGATATCGAGCGTGGACTCTCGACCGCCGAGGTCGAGGAGCGCATCGCCGCCGGTAAGATCAACCGCAACATGGAGCTCAAGACCAAGTCGGTCAAAGAGCTCATCATCGAGAACCTCTGCACGCTGTTCAATTTGATCAACGTGATCTTGGCGTTCCTGGTCATTTTGACCGGTTCGTTTAAGAATCTGACGTTCCTGTTCGTGGTGTTCCTCAATACCGCTATTGGCGTCATCCAGTCCATGCGTTCCAAGAAGATGGTCGATAAGCTCACGCTGCTGACCTCCAAGAAGGCCATTGCGGTGCGCGACGGCGCCGAGGTGGAGCTCGACCTGGACCAGATCGTGCTCGACGATATCATCCGCCTGGGGCGTGGCGACCAGATTCCCGCTGACGCCGTGGTGGTTTCGGGCGAGGCGCTCGTGAACGAGAGCCTGCTGACGGGCGAGAGCGACCTTATTAAGAAACAGCCCGGTTCCGAGCTCATGAGCGGCAGTTTTATCGACTCAGGCCTGCTGCGCGCCCGCGTGATCCATGTCGGCGCCGACAACTACGTGGCCAAAATTAATAACGAGGCCAAGTACGTCAAAAAGGTCAATTCCGAGATCATGAACGCGCTTAACGCCATCGTGCGCTTTGCGAGCATCATCATGATCCCGCTCGGTTTGGCGTTGTTTGCCTCGAGTGTGAGCGAGCTGTGGGATGCCGCGGGAACCCCAGGCGATAGCGCGCTTTCGTGGTGCTTCTCCGAGCTGTTGGCTGGCCATGTGCCTTCGTCGGCGCTGCTGTCCACAGTGGGCGCCCTGCTGGGCATGATCCCGCAAGGCCTGGTGCTGCTGACCTCGTCGGTGCTCGCCATCGCCACGGTGCGCCTGGCCCGCCGCAAGGTGCTGGCGCAGCAGCTCTACTGCATCGAGACGCTCGCGCGCGTCGACGTGCTGTGCCTGGACAAGACGGGCACCATCACGTCGGGTCGCATGGAGGTCGAGGGCACGTATCCGCTGCCGGTCGAGGGTATGGGTGCGGGGGAGGGCGACGCCGCCGTTCCCGTCGATACCACGGTGCTCGATTTTGCGCTGGCTAACGTGGCGCGTGCGACTTCGGCCGATGCCAACGAGACCTGCCAGGCGCTGCTCAACTATTACGCCGATCGCCCGGTCGAGGTGTCTGAGCCGCTGTCGGTCATTCCGTTCTCGTCCTCCAAAAAGTGGAGCGGCGCGTCGTTTGCGCAGGGCTCCTATGTGATGGGTGCGGCGCAGTTTGTGCTCTCTGATCGTGCGTTTGCCCAGGTCGAGAACCGTGTCGCCGAGCTTGCCGATACCTGCCGCGTGCTCGTGGTGGCGCGCGTGGACGGCTTTACGCCCGATGGCGATATGGCGGGCGAGGCCGAGCCCGTGGGCTTTGTGACCATCCGCGACGAGATTCGTACCTCGGCGGCCGAGACCATCGGCTACTTTAACGAGCAGGGCGTGACCCTCAACGTGATCAGTGGCGACGACCCGCGTACGGTGTCGTCGATCGCGCGCGTGGTGGGCGTGCCGGGGGCGGACGCTTATGTGGACGCCACGACGCTCGATACGCCGGCCAAGCTCGATGCCGCAGTGGACCGCTACCATGTCTTTGGTCGTGTGACCCCGCAGCAGAAGCGCGAGCTCGTGCAGGCGCTCAAGCGCCGCGAGCACACCGTGGCCATGACGGGCGACGGCGTCAACGACGTGTTGGCGCTCAAGGAGGCCGACTGCTCCGTCGCCATGGCGGCCGGCTCCGATGCCGCGCGCAACGTGGCCGAGATCGTGCTCGTCGACAACGACTTTGCCTCGATGCCCGCCGTGGTGGCCGAAGGCCGTCGCTCCATCAACAACCTGCAGCGTTCGGCTTCGCTGTTCTTGACCAAGACGCTGTTCTCGATGGGCCTGGCGGCGCTGTGCATCGCGCTGCCGCCGTACCCTTTCGAGCCGATTCAGATGACGCTCATCAACTTCTTCTGCATCGGCGCGCCGGGCTTTGTGTTGGGCCTGGAGCCCAACAATGCTCGCGTGAAGGGTGCGTTTTTGACCAACGTGCTCAAGCGGGCACTGCCGGCGTCGATTGCGGTCATTTTGGCTGCGGCGCTCGATATCTTTGTGGCGCGCGTGTTTGGCTTTAGCCAGCTCACGCTGTCTACGATGTGCCTGCTTACGTCGTGCGCGGCGAGCGTCAGCCTGATCTGGCGCATCTCGCAGCCTCTCACGCCCTTGCGCGTGGTGCTCTTTGTGTTTGTAGTCGCTGGCATCTTGGTGGGCGTTATCGGATTCCCGGAGCTGCTGTCTATTGCCAACCTGTCGATGGGCCAGATGGTTATCTTGGCTGTCATCGTGGTCTTTACCTGCTCGGTGTTCTTTAAGCTCGCCACGATGATGGATTCGCTCAAGCCGCGTCGTCGTCATGCCGCAACTGGTTTTGGACGCGGTGTGCGCGTCCGCCTGGGTCGCGGTGGCGGCAAGGTGAGCTCGACGGGTTCGACGGCGGAGCGTTTTGCCAAGCGCGTCGCCGCCGACATGGCGCAGCGCCGCGAAGATCGCACCGCTCGCGAGGCCGAGGCCCGCGCACTCGAGGGCGTGGCCCAGGCCCAGCCCAAGAAAAAGAAGGGTAGCGGAGCCAAGCGCTCTCGCGTAACCAAGTCCGCCCAAGGCATCAAAGTCTCGATGCCGAGCAAAAAGAAGAAGTAGCTACGCGCCCTGGCGATGTTGAATTGGTGCCTTGCTCCTGTAGGGCCGTGGCGATGTTATGCTCTAACCTCGATTATTTGAATTGCTTCGAAAAGAGGATGCCGTGATCTGCCCGCATTGCCTTAAGACTATCGAGGACGGCGCCTCGTTCTGCCCCTACTGCAACGCCTATGTGGGTCCGGGCGATGGTCCGGAGCACACCGAGTTCGTGTTCTGTGAGGGCTGCGGTGCCCGTCTTTCTCCGCATGATCGCACGTGCCCCAAATGCGGACGCCCCGCTCCGGGTATCCTCTCCGAGGACGCGGCCGCATCCGACCTGGCAGCGGGCCGCACGGCGGGCTTTCCGCGCCTAACGCAAGAGCAGATCGATACCGAGGTGCCGCATGCGCCGGCCTCTGCCGCTGCGGTGCTTTCGGACGCCGCCGACCCCAATGAGACCTGCGTGCTGCCAGCTTTCGATAAGGATTTCGGTATCCCCAAGGTCGATATTCCCACGCCCGTTTCCCTGCATGACGATGCTCAAAAACCCAAGCGCAAGGTGCATCCCGACGAGGACGCCTATCACAAGCACAAGCGTCATATCCCCAAGCCGCTCATTATCATCGCGGTCCTTGCCGTCGTGTGCGGTGGTGCCTATTGGTTCGTGACGACCGACCCCATGGGTGTTATGCCTGGCTTCTACGACCAGTTTGGCCAAGCTGCACAAACCACCTTCCCCACGCGTCAAAAGGGCGAGGCGACTGAGGACGATACCAAGCAGGGCGATTCTGCCGAGGTGGTCCAGGAAGAAACCGTGCTCACCGATGATCAGCTCTATACCAGGCTCGACGGTCTGTATCAGACCATCGTGTCCTACGCTGACGAGGACCAGATCGGCGAGGTCATCGATTCCTTTAACAACGGTTATCTCCGAACGCCGCTGTCCACCCGTCAGGAGCTGTCGCAGAGTGCCTACGCCCTGCGCGACCAGATCAAAAAGACGCAAGATGAGCTCAACAACCTGAAAGTACAGGACGATACGGTCTATGCGGATGACATCGCCCACTTAAAGCAGCTTGCCGAGTGGATGTATGAGCGCGTCGACGTGATCTGCCAGAGCTGGGATATCTCGCTGGCCATTCCCGATGGCGAGTCGATGAGTTCCCACCAAAGCGAGATCCTGGCGCCCATCGCGCAGGGCGGCAACAGCGCGCTGAACCAGTACGATGCCAATGTGGGTTCCTGGAAGCCGCAGCAGCGTTCCTAAAATTAGTTCGCCATAGTCGGCATAACCTACGTGCGCAATTGATGTAAACCCGTGCTTATTGCTACAATTCGTACAAATATGCTTTAAACGCACGAGGAAGGAACCACATGTTTGGTTTTAAGAAAGAGCTCTACACGCCCGAGTATCAGCTTGTCGGCGACGAGTGCGCCGTAATCGAGACGTCGAAGGGTACCATCAAGGTCAAGTTTGACGGCGAGGGCGCTCCCATTCATGTCGCGAACTTCTGCGAGCTTTCCACGATGGGCTTCTATGATGGCCTTAAGTTCCATCGCTATGTGCCCGGTTTTGTTATCCAGGGCGGCGACCCCAATACCCGCGACATGTCCGGCGCCGACGTCGCTGCCGGTCTTGAGGGCCCCGACGGTATGCCCGGTACCGGTGGCCCCGGCTACTGCATCAAGGGCGAGTTTGCCACCAATCCGCGCAACAGCCATGTCGATGGCGCCCTTGCCATGGCACGCTCCATGGACCCCGATTCCGCGGGTTCGCAGTTCTACTTCTGCCTGGGTGCCCAGCATAACCTCGATTCCGGTTACACCGTCTTTGGTACCACGGTCGAGGGTCTCGATGTGATTTCGCAGCTGCGTGCCGGCGACGAGATCGTCCATGTCGAGATCGTTCACGAGTAAAGGGGACTTCCTTGAATAGCCAGCTGATCCAACAGGGCCGCGCCGCTTACCGCGCGGGTGATTTTTCTGCTGCAGCCCAGATGCTTGGGGCGGCAAAGACTCCCGATGAGATTATGGGCGAGGCCGATCACCTTCGTGGCAACGCCTTGATGCACCTGGGCATGTATGCCGAGGCCGCCGAGGCCTATGCCGCCGCCCTCAACGACGGTACCTACGGCAAGCGCGGCGCGCTGCTCACCAACCGCGGCAAGGCGCTCGCCGCCGTGGGCGACTACACGACGGCCGCTCAGGCGTTTTCTGCCGCTACGCAGGATGCTTCCTATGCCACGCCGTTCAAGGCCTATCTGGGCCTAGGCAATGCGCTGTTCCAGTCGGGCGACTATGCCAACGCGGGAACCGCCTTCCGTCAGGCTGCCATCGACGGCGCCAATCCGGCTCCTGCCGCCGCACTCGGCGAGCTCGGTCGTTGCTTCATTAAGCTCGGCCGTCCGGCGGATGCCGTGGAGACCTACCGCACGGCTATCGACTTTGCCGGCCCCCGCGACGACACGCGTGCACTCAACGCCGGCATGGGTCAGGCGCTTTCTGCCGCCGGCCGTCCCTCCGACGCACTCGACGCCTTTAACGCCGCTACTGCCGATGGCATCTACCAGCTCACCTCCGAGCAGGCCGATGAGCTTGCCCGCGTGCAGGATTCGCTTGCTGCGCTGTCTGCCCAGACGGCTATGGCCACGGCTCCGGCGCCCGCGATGGACGCTCCTGCCGTCGATCCGCTCGATCCTACGGGCGCGACCGGTCAGTTTATGCCCGATCCCTCGGACACCGGCTTCTTTACGCTGTCCGAGTCCGAGATGGTCCAGCAGGACCGTCAGGATCGTAAGCAGGCCAAGGTCCGTCGCCGCCATCGCCACACGGGCCTCAAAGTCTTCATCGTGCTGCTTCTGCTCATTTTGATCGCCGCGGGCGGTCTGGGCTTTGCCTACACGCGCGGCTTTGGCTTCCCGTCTCAGGAGTCTGTCGTTACCGATCTGTTCCAGGCTGCCGGTGACGGTGACACCGCAAAGGCCGAGTCTTGCCTGGCCTCGAGCCTGTCCGAGGACGCTAAGTCGATGATCATCTCCTCGATTCCGCAGGGTGCCACCGTGTCCGTCGAGGGCATGGATCAGTCCATGACCGAGACGACCGCTAAGGTGAAGGCATCGCTGTCCAAGGGCGGCGAGCAGGAGTACACCGTCAAATTCGTGCGCTCCGACAATCATATCGGCTGGGCCGTTTCTTCGCTCGATATGGATTTCTCGGCTGCTGACAACCAGTAGTGACCTTATGGGATTTAGCTTTGCCCGGCGCTTCACCGCAAGTGAGGTGCCGGGCTTGCGCTAGTATGATGAGCTAGTAGTTTTCCAGCAATCATCCAACACATCAGGAGTTGCGTTGTTTTCTTTGATGGATATGTTCTTCGGTAGCTATGCGGGCGATCTTGCCATCGACCTCGGCACCGCAAATACGCTTGTCTCCGTGCGCGGCAAGGGCATCGTCATTCGCGAGCCCTCCGTTGTCGCCATCGACAAAAACGACGAGCGCATCCTGGCGGTCGGTATCGAGGCAAAGCGCATGCTCGGCCGTACGCCCGGCAACATCGTGGCCGTTCGTCCCCTGAAGGACGGCGTCATCGCCGACTTCGATGTTACCGAGGCCATGCTTCGCTACTTTATCGATAAGGCGTCCGAGAAGCGCTATCCGTGGACTCCGCGTCCGCGTGTTGTCGTCTGCGTTCCCTCCGGTGTCACGTCGGTCGAGAAGCGCGCTGTCTTTGAGGCCACGATCCAGGCCGGTGCCCGCCAGGCCTATCTGATCGAAGAGCCTATGGCCGCCGCTATCGGCGCCGACCTGCCCGTCGAGGAACCCACCGGCTCCATGGTCATCGACATCGGTGGCGGTACCACCGAGGTTGCCGTTATCGCTATGGGCGGCATCGTCGTCTCGCAGTCCATCCGTATTGCCGGCGACGAGTTCGATCAGGCCATCCTCACGCACGTTCGTGATGCCTACAACCTGGCCATCGGCGAGCGTACGGCAGAGGACATCAAGATCAAGGTCGGTTCCGCCGTGCCGCTCAAGGATGAGCTCGACGTCGAGGTCAACGGCCGCGACGTGATCACCGGTCTGCCCAAGACCGTGCGCATCGAGAGCGAGGAGATTCGTCGCGCGCTCAACAAGCCGCTCGACGAGATGGCCAAGGCCGTCAAGGACGCACTCGACGCTACGCCTCCCGATCTTGCCTCGGACCTTATGTACTACGGCATTTTGCTGACCGGTGGCGGCGCGCTGCTGCGCGGTCTCGACGTGCGCCTGCGCGATGAGACCGGTGTTTCGGTCAACGTCAGCCCCACGGCGCTCGATAACGTCGTTAACGGCTGTGCCCGCGTGCTCGAGGCCAATGCGTTTGATGGCGGCTTCGTCCAGACCAATGCTTAATTTCCAAAAGGTGGATTCCATTTGGCACGATCTTCGGGTTTCTCCACAAATCTGAATACCAAGCGACAATCAACGGGTATGCGCCCGTTGATTGTTTTCAGCCTGATTTCGGTGTTGCTGCTCACGTTTTACATCCGCGAGGGCGAGGCAGGACCGATTCATGCCGTGCGCTCGGGCGTGACGACGATTACCTCGCCGGTGCGCTTTGTGGGCTCGGCTGTGGCGGCTCCCTTCAATGCGATCGGTAACGTGTTCTCTAACCTTACGGCGTCGCAGGACACGCTTGACGAGCTTAAGAAGCAAAACGAGGAACTGACCTCTAAGGTTGCTGAGCTCTCCGAGGCTCAAAAGACCGCCGAGCGTCTGGAGGGGCTGGTCGGCCTGCAGTCGACCTATAACCTCAAATCGACCGCTGCTCGTATCGTTGGTGCCTCCGGCGATGCCTGGACCTCGACCGTTACCATCGACAAGGGCTCTGCCGACGGCCTTACCATCAACATGCCCGTGACGAGTTCTGCCGGTGTTATCGGCCAGATTATCGAGGTATCGGCCAAGACCTCTACCGTGCGCCTGATTGGCGACGAGAACTCCGGCGTATCCGCCATGGTGCAGGACACGCGCGCCCAGGGTATGCTGCAGGGTCAGGCTGACGGCACGCTGCGTCTTGAGTACGTGAGCGTCGACTCCGATGTTAAGGTTGGCGACATCATCGTGACCTCGGGCATTGGCGGTGTGTTCCCCAAGGGTCTACCGCTCGGCACCGTCTCGTCGGTTGAGAAATCGGCAAACGACGTGTACTACACCATTGTGGTGCGCGCCCAGACGACGGCCGAGAACAACGAGGAAGTGCTGGTCATCACCTCGCTGACCGACGAACAGTCGGCCTCGGATGAGGACGTGAGCACCGCTAATAGCACGCCGCAGGGAACGTCGCGCGATGCTGCGACCAAGACGAAGGACGAGAGCTCGGATGACGGTTCCGACACGTCCGAGACGACCGATTCCGGCTCGAGCGAATAGGGGGCATGTCCATGGATCTACACGAGCAGGGGATGAGCTCCCGCACGTTTGTAATCGCCGCCATCGTGTGCGTGCTGCTGCAGGCAGGCCTGGCACCGCAGATCTCCATTGCGGGCGGTCGCGTCAACTTCATGATTATCCTGGTGTGCCTAAGCGTGTTCTCGGGCGACCCGACCCGTGCCGTCGTGTGCGGTTTTTGCAGCGGCTTGTTTTATGACCTGTCCGCTGCCGTGCCGGTGGGAGTTATGTCGCTCCTGCTGACCGTGGGTTCTTTTGCCCTGGTGCACAGCGCTGCCGGTCAAACGAGCGGTACCCCGAGTGCGCGCGGCATCACTGTGGGCGCCTTTGCGCTCGTCATTAATGTGATCTACAGCATCATCTTGCTGTTTATGGGTATGGAGACGAGCTTTGTCGTGGCGATCTTCGGCCATGCGCTGCCGTCTTCGATCCTGACGGGTCTGGTTGCCATTCCGTTTTTGATGTCCGGCGTCGTGCCGCAGTCCGGTTATGGATTCTCCGCACGTGGCGGACGCCAGACGGGCATGCGCTTTAAGCCCAAGACCCGTAAGCTCAAATAGGGGAGGCCCGTAGATGTCTTCCCAGATGACGGTTATTATCGCCGGTATCGTGCTGGTTGTGGCCATCGTGGTCGCGCTGGTCATCATGCGTCGCGGCGATTCCCGTTTTACCTACGATACGCAGCATGGAACGGCCCCGCGCGCCACCGAGGGCGAGGGCAATACCGCGGCGACCGCCTTTAAGGGCCGCTTCTCCATCCTCACCACGGGTGTGGGCGCGATGTTCGCGGCGCTTGCCGTCAAGCTGTGGGGCATGCAGATGGTCTCGTCGGACTATTATGAAAAGCAGGCTAATAGTAATCAGACGCGCACCGTTACCACACCCGCTGTGCGCGGCCGCATCCTCGACCGCAATGGCGTGGCACTTGTCCAGAACCGTCCCTCACTTGCTGTCGTGGCCTACCGCGACCTTGCCGAGGATGAGGTTCTGGTTCGCCATCTTGCCAACGTGCTCGGTATGCCCTACGTGGCGGTTCTGCGCAATATTCAGGACAATTCCGAGGGCGCCCAGAGCCTGCATACCATCGCGACGGACGTCCGTCGCTCCACGGTTGCCTATATCAAGGAGCACGCCGGCGAGTTCCCGGGCGTCAAGATTGCCGAGCGTACCGAGCGCCAGTACCCGTACGGCGAGACGGCCTGTCACATTTTGGGCTATACCGGCACCATTACCTCCGAGCAGCTTGAGGCCCAGAATAAGAAAACCTCTGGCGACGATGATGCTTCTGCTGGCCGGATTACGTACCAGTCGGGCGATATCGTGGGCCAGGCGGGTGTTGAGAGCTACTACGAAAACCTGCTGCAGGGTATTCGTGGCGAGCAGACCGTCAAGGTCGATGCCTCGGGCAATGTGACCGGTCAGGCCGGCGCCGTGCCCGCCAAGGCCGGCTCCGACATTAAGCTCACGCTCGACCTCAAGATCCAACAGGCCTGTGAGACGGCGCTGGCGAGCGCCATCGAGCTTGCCAAGACCACTGGCTACAGCAATGCCGGCAACGGCGCTGTGGTGTGTCTCGATCCCAACAACGGCGAGATCCTGGGCATGGCGAGCGAGCCCAAGTTCGATCCGTCCGTCTTTATCGGCGGCGTCTCAAATGACGTGTGGACCGAGCTCAATGATGACAAGGGTTCGCACCCGCTGCTCAACCGCGCCATTAGCGGACAGTACATGTCGGCCTCGACCATCAAGCCGCTCTCGGCACTGGCCGGTCTTGAGTTTGGAACCTACACTTCAACGCAGACAACCAACTGCACGGGCTATTGGACGGGCTTGGGCAAGGCTTGGGGCAAGCGCTGCTGGCTGACGTCTGGACACGGCACCATGACGCTGCAGTCGGGTATTGCCAACTCGTGCGACCCCGTCTTCTACGATATGGGCAAGGCGTTCTTTTATGACGAGCAACATTCCGAGGGCCTGCAGGAGGTCTTTCGTCGCTGGGGCCTAGGCAAGACCTGCGGTATCGATTTGCCGAGTGAGGGCGCGGGCCGTATTCCCGATGCCGAGTGGAAAGAGTCGTACTTTACCGACGCCTCTGCCGAGGACCGCAAGTGGAATGCCGGCGATATGACCAACATTGCCATCGGCCAGGGCGACATTTTGGTGACGCCTCTGCAGATGGCATGCGCCTACATGGGCCTTGCCAACGGCGGTAAGCAGTACGTGCCTCACGTATTTTTGTCTGCCGTGTCGCGCGATGGCGACGGCGATGCCTATAAGTACAACGGCAAAGGCAAGAAGAAGCGCTTGGAGGCCAAGATCAACAGCGATTCGGATTTGGCCCTTGTTCGCAACGGCATGCACGACGTGATTTACACGGCATCGACGTCCCTGGCGGCTCACTTTGGCACCCTGACGCCGCAGGTATACGGCAAATCGGGCACGGGCGAGAAAAGCGGCGAGGACGAATATGCGTGGTTCTGCGCCTATGCGCCGGCCGATGATCCCAAGTATGTCATCGCTACTGTCCTGGAGCAGGGCGGCGGTGGCTCAGATACCGCGATGCATGTCGTGCGCGACGTGCTCGGCGCGATTTATGACGAGCCCGATACCTCTTCGGCCTCGGGCGATTCTTCGGTTCGATAGGAGGTTGCGATGGATTTTTCTCCGGCGGATCTGTTCCGTTCAACCAAGACCGGCTCTCGCAGCAGCCTGGACCGCGTCAACAAGCAACTTTCGGCCTCGCGCGGTACGTTTCGCCAAAAGGTGCATATCGGTGTGCTGCTGGCTACCGTCGCGCTCGTTGCCTATGGCGCCATCATTATTTGGTCGGCGTCACAGTTTAAGGCCGACGCCTCATTCTCGCGCCACCTGCTGGGCATTGGCATTGGCGCGGTGCTTGCGGTGCTCGTCTGGCGTACCGATCTGCGCGGCATCTCTAACTTCTCGACGGCGCTGCTCGTCATTGACCTTATTGTGATCTTCTCGCCCAAGATTCCGGGCCTGTCCTATACGGGCGGTCTGGGCATGACGGGCTGGATCAAGATTCCCGGTATCGGCTTGACATTCCAGCCGGTTGAGCTTGCCAAGCTCATCACCATCTTCTTTATCGCCACGCTTGGCTCGCAGTATAACGGCCGCATCGATACCGTTCGCGACTACGTCAAGCTCTGCGGCATGCTGTCCATTCCGTTTTTGGCCGTCGTCGCCATGGGCGACCTGGGCTCGGGCCTGGTCGTGCTGGTCTCGGGCGCCATCGTCATCTGCATGAGCGGTGCACGCCGCGAATGGGTGCTGTCGACCCTGGCCCTGCTCGTGGGCCTGGTGGCCCTCGTCCTGGCGCTCGATTCGGTCTTTGATTCGTTGCTCGGCCACGATGTGCTCATCAAGCAGTATCAGATGAACCGCCTGACGGTCTTTATCGACCCCGATAATGCCGATTCGGACGATGCCTACAACCTGCAGCAGTCGCTTATCGCCGTTGGCTCGGGTGGCTTCTTTGGTAAGGGTTTGGGCCATGCGACGCAGTCGGCCGGCGGCTTTCTGCCTGAGTTCCACACCGACTTCGTCTTCGCCTTCCTGTCCGAGACCTTTGGCTTTTGCGGTTCCTTTTTGCTCCTATGCCTCTACGTGCTGCTGATCTTTTCGACGATTCGCGTCGCCTTTAAGTGTGAGTCGCTGTTCTTGCGCCTATCGTGTGTGGGCATCGTTGGCATGTGGGCGTTCCAGACCTTCGAAAACATCGGCATGTGCATCGGCATGATGCCGATTACCGGTATTCCGCTACCGTTTATTAGCTTCGGTTCGTCTTCGATGATGATTCAGCTGCTGACGGTGGGTATCGTACAATCCATATGGCGGCATCGTTCGGGCGCCGCGTAACCGCTGGAGGGGTTTGCTATGAAAATTCCCGTAGATAAGCTGACCCGCGCTTTTAAGATGGGCGCGTCCGTTAAGAAGGATTCCGATACGCCGGTGCGCGTCTCGGTCTATCTGGATTCGTCCGCCTCGCGCTTTCTTGCTGAGACGGTGCGTGACGCCTTTGTGCCGCAGACGACCTCGGGCATTGTGCGCGTCGAGCGTCTGGGGGAGGAGCGAATTGCTCCAAAGACCGATACCGATGTGGTACTGGTGCTCTCGTGTGGTTCCGACCGCCTGGAGAGTGCCGTGCAGGAGCTCGTGATCGCCGGCGCGCCCGTGTGCGTGCTTGCCGAGTCTGCTGTGGAGGTGCCGTTTATCGAGGAGTCCACGCCCATGCTCGGCGTGGTGGCGGCAACCGATAAGACGTATCTGCTCGAGACGCTTGCCCGCTGGATTCTCGATCGCACCGACAAGGAAACGGCTTTTGCGGCGAACTTTGCCTTTATGCGCATCGCAGCAGCTAATCGTATCATTACCTCGTGCGCGCTCACCAATATGGCGACCGGTGCGCTGGTGTTTTTGCCGGGCGCCGATTATCCCGTTATGGCGCTGGCGCAGGTGGGCATGCTCTTTGAGCTCGCTGCCGTCTTTGGACGCGGCATTAAGCCTGAGCGCGGCTACGAGGTCGCGGGCGTGCTTGCCGGCGGTCTTGTGATCCGCGCGGTCACCCGCGCGCTCGTCAAGCAGACGCCGCATATTGGGTTTGCCGTTAAGGCGCTCACTGCTGCCGCGGGCACCTATGGCATGGGCCGTGCGCTTGTTTCGCTCTACGAGCGCGATGTCGACTACAGCCGTGCCAACGAGGTGGTCACTGCCACGTTCTCCCGCGTTCGCGATCTGGTGACCACGGTCGCGGGCGCTACCCGTCCTATGGCGTCCTACCAAGACGCATCCGATCTCGCTGCTTAGGGGTTTTCTGTTGCGCGTTGCATACCAAGACTGTTTTCATTTAATTGAGCCGCTGCTCGCCAAGGTCGAAAAGCCGAGCCGCTATATCGATCACGAGTGGGGCACGCTTTCCAAGGCCGATGCCGACTACCGTTGCTGCCTGATCTACCCGGATGTGTACGAGGTTGGTTTGCCCAACCAGGGCATCGCCATCCTCTACAACATCCTTAACCAGGCCGAGGGCATCTCCTGCGAGCGTGGCTATGTGCCGTGGCCCGATATGGGTGACGCCATGCGCGAGGCGGGCATTCCGCTGCTGTCGCTCGAAGGTGCTGCCCCCGTTGCTTCGTTTGATATCGTCGGTCTGCATGTGCCGCACGAGATGGCGGTGACGAACTTCCTCGAGGCACTCGATCTCGCTGGCATTCCGCTGTTAGCGGCCGACCGAGGTGAAGACGACCCCATCATCATCGCCGGCGGCCCCTCGGTGTACAACCCCGAGCCGTACGCGGCCTTCTTCGATGCCATCCTCATCGGCGAGGGCGAGGAATCGCTGCTCGAGACCTGCCAGCTGCATCGGCGCCTGCGCGACGAAGGAGTCCCGCGCGCGCAGATTGTTGAGCAGCTTGCATCCATTGCCGGCAACTACGTGCCGTCGCTCTATGAGATTCGTCACGACGAGCCCTGCTCGCCGCATGGCTACACCGTGCCGCGCGAGGGCAAGGATGCTCCGGCCGTGGTCTACAAGCGCGTCGTCGAGGATTTCGGCGCCACGAATCCGCTGTCGCAGTCGTGCGTGCCCTATGCGCAGCTGGTTCACGACCGCCTGTCTATCGAGATTCTGCGCGGCTGCGCTCGCGGCTGTCGTTTTTGCCAGGCCGGCATGACGTATCGCCCGGTGCGCGAGCGTTCGGCCGACCAGATCGTCTCGTCGGTGATTCAGGGTCTGGAAAAGACCGGCTATGACGAGGTGTCGCTGACCTCGCTCTCCACGACCGACCACTCCTGCATTCGTGACGTGCTCGGCAGGCTCAACCGTCGCCTGGAGGATACGGGTATTCGCGTGTCTATTCCGTCGCAGCGCTTGGATTCGTTTGGCGTGGATATGGCCGAGTCGGTCGCCGGCGAAAAGAAGGGCGGCCTGACGTTCGCGCCCGAGGCCGGCAGCCAGCGCATGCGCGACATTATTAACAAGAACGTGACCGATGAGGACCTGGACCGTGCGGCCAAGGCGGCCTTCGAGGCTGGCTGGAACCGCATGAAGCTCTACTTTATGATGGGCCTTCCCGGCGAGCGCGACGAGGACATCGTGGCCATCGCCAATCTGGCCGATCACGTGCTGGAGCTTGGTCGTTCCGTGGTGCCCAAGGCTCGTCGCGGCTCGATCTCGGTGTCCATCTCGGTTTCGGTCTTTATCCCCAAGGCTGCCACGCCGTTCCAGTGGTGCCCGCAGCTCGACTACGACGACGTCAAGCGTCGCCAGAAGTTGCTTATCACGAGCGTTCGCAACCGTGCCGTCCGCGTGCATTACCACGATGCCGAGACTTCGCTCATCGAGGCCGCGCTGTCCCGCGCCGGTCGTGACATGACGCCCGTCATCATCGATGCTTGGCGCGCGGGCTCTCGCTTTGACGCCTGGGTAGAGCATTTCTCGCTCGATAACTGGAAGGAGGCTGCTGCCAAAAACGGCATCGACCTCAATGAGCTCGTGCACCTGCCCTACGAGTTGGACTGGCGCCTGCCGTGGGAGCACGTGAGCCCCGGCTGCACGCGCGGCTTCCTCGAGCGCGAGTACCGTCGCTCGCTTGAGGGCGTCACGACTCCCGACTGCACCCGCACGTCGTGCACCGGCTGCGGGATCTGCCCCACGCTCCACGCCAAGAATGTATTGATGGGTGATCGCGCATGAGTGAGCGCCTGACCGACAACCCCACGCTCTTTAGGCTTCGTGTTCGCTATGGCAAGCGCGATCGCCTTAAGTACCTGGGCCATCTCGAAGTAATCCATACCATTGAGCGCATCGTGCGCCGTGCGGGGCTTCCCTATGCCGTCACGCAGGGCTTCTCTCCGCACATGCGCGTGGGCTTTTCTTCGGCGCTACCGGTGGGTACGTCGTCGACTTGCGAGTGGTATGACCTGTTTATGACCGAGTTCGTGGCGCTCGACGAGGCGTTTGGGCGCCTGGTTGCGGCGTCTCCGGTCGATCTGGCACCCATCGAGGCGGCGTACATCGACGTGCATACGCCGGCGTTGACGGCTCAGCTTACGCGTCTGTCGTATCGCATCGACCTGCACTTGGATCCCGAGGCGCCCGTAAGCGCCGACGAGGTGCGTCGTGCGATCGACACGCTGCGCGCGGGCCATGGCATCGACTACGCGCGCGGCAAAAAGAGCAAGCGCTTGGATTTGGATCACACGCTCGTGGGCTATGAGCTCACGGCGGGGGAGCGCGCTGACCATTTGGTGCTCATGCTCGACACCCATGCCGACAACGAGGGCTCTATGCGTCCGGAGATTTTGCTTTCAGCTGCTGATGTTTTGTTGCAGGGCTTGACCCCGGGCGTCGATGCACCTATTGTTTCCACCGGTATGCAAGACCTCGTGACCATCTGCTCCTACGATGTCGAGCGTCAGAATCAAGCATGCGAGGACGACGAGGGCCGACTCGTCAGCCCCATACCTGTGCGAACTTGTGGATTTGCTCCACATACTCGTTGACGGGGGTATTATCGCCTGCTACTATATTCGGCTGTTGCACTAACTGATGCATGAAGGGCAAGTAAACATGTACGCAATCGTTAACACGGGCGGCAAGCAGTACAAGGTCGCCACCGACGATGTCATCACCGTCGAGAAGATCGAGGGCAATGAGGGCGACAAGGTCACCCTGCCGGTCATCTTCCTCAACGATGGTAAGAAGATCGTCACCGATCCCGACAAGCTGGCCAAGGCCAAGGTTACCGCTCAGATCGTTGAGCAGTTCAAGGGCGAGAAGCAGCTGGTCTTCAAGTTCCACAAGCGCAAGCGCTATCGTCGTCTGAAGGGTCACCGTCAGCAGCTCACCAAGCTGAAGATCGTGAAGGTCCAGGCTACCTCCCGCGCCAAGAAGGCTGTCAAGGCAGAGGCTGAGGCTGTCGCCGAGGCTCCCGTCGCCGAGTAGATTACACTCGTAACGAAAGAGTAGGTATACACAATGGCACACAAAAAAGGACTCGGTTCCTCCCGTAATGGCCGTGACTCCCGCGGTCAGCGCCTTGGCACGAAGCGCTATGCCGGCCAGACGGTAACCACGGGCACGATTCTCGTCCGTCAGCACGGCACGCACATCCATCCGGGTGAGAACGTTGGCCGTGGCAAGGACGATACGCTGTTCGCGCTGGTCGACGGTACCGTTGAGTTCCACAAGGGTATCAAGCACAGGGTCAGCGTACGCCCGCTCGCGAACGCGTAATTCACCCTTCATAGAGCACATATGTGGGAGGCACTTGAGTTTTAGGATTCAAGGGTCTCCCTCGTTTTTGTAGGAGGCGATTCTGTTGTCACAGTTCACCGATATCAGCCGCATTAACGTGTGCGGCGGCGACGGCGGAGCCGGGTGCATGTCGTTTAGGCGCGAGGCATTTGTCCCCAAGGGCGGCCCCGATGGCGGCGACGGCGGTCGTGGCGGCAATGTCGTCATCCAGGCCGATGCTCAGCTGTCTTCGCTGATCGATTACCGCTTTAAGCATCACTTCCGCGCCGAATGCGGCACGCACGGGCAGGGTGCCCGTCGTAACGGCAAGAGCGGCGAGGACCTGATCCTGAAGGTTCCCATGGGCACCGTGGTGCGCGAGCTCGACCCCGAGACGCAGACCCCGATGTTCGAGATTGCCGACCTGGTGCACGATGGCGAGCGCGTTGTCGTGGCGCCCGGCGGTGCCGGTGGCCTGGGCAACACGCACTTTGTGACGTCGGTGCGCCGCGCGCCCGCGTTCGCTCAACTGGGCGAACCGGCCGAGGAGCACTGGATTGAGCTTGAGATGAAGCTTATGGCCGATGCCGCACTCGTGGGCTTCCCCTCGGTGGGCAAGTCCTCGCTTATCGCGCGCATGAGTGCCGCCCGTCCCAAGATCGCCGACTATCCGTTTACAACGCTCGTGCCGAACCTCGGCATGGTGCGTGCCGGTGAGTATTCTTACGTCGTTGCCGACGTTCCTGGTTTGATCGAGGGCGCAAGCGAGGGCAAGGGCCTGGGCCATCAGTTCCTGCGCCACATTGAGCGCACGGCGCTCATCATGCATGTCGTTGACATGACGGGCGGGTTTGAGGATCGCGACCCGGTTGAGGATTACCGTATCATCAACCGTGAGCTCGAGCAGTATGGCGCCGAGCTTTCGGAGCGTCCGCAGATCGTCGTCGCCAACAAGTGCGATGCGCCGGGCACGGCCGACAAGATTGCCGACCTCAAGCGTGCGGCACTCGACGACGGCCATATGTTCTTTGCCGTGTCCGCCGTGACGGGCGCCGGCCTCAACACGCTGATGCTTGCCGTGGGCGAGCAGGTGGCTAAGCTTCGCGCCGAGCTGGCGGTCTCTGATGAGCCGGTCGATTTGCGCGACGAGGAGTGGGAGCGTCGCCGTCTGCAGCGCGAGAAGCGTTTCCGCATTGTCCAGGAAGAGCCCGGTGCCTTCCGCGTGGTCGGTCGTGCTATCGAGCGCATGGTCATCCAGACCGACTGGGAAAACGAGGAAGCCGTCATTTACCTGCAGCATAAGTTTGCGCGTATGGGTGTTGACGACGCGCTCGAGAAGGCCGGTTGCCGTGCGGGCGACGAGGTCCGCATTTGCCAGCGTGCCTTTGACTTTGAGGGCGCTGAGGACTTCTCGGAGTACGAGGAGCTCGAGGACGCTGGCGAGGACGTTGCCGTTGAGGCCATTGACGTGGCCGATGCTGCGGATGAGGGCGTCGAGGTTGTCGATGCGGCGGATGCCGCGGACGATGCCGAGACCTCGGAGGGCGAGTAAGCCATGTCGCTGCGCGGTGGAATCGGTTTGCCCGAGCTGCCCATAAAAGAGGGCAAGGAGTTTCGGCTTGGCATTATGGGCGGCACATTCGACCCGATTCATTACGGGCACCTGGTGACTGCCGAGCAGGCGCGCGAGTCGCTCGACTTGGACGCTGTGCTCTTTATGCCGGCGGGCTCTCCCGCCTTTAAGCTTGACAAGCCGGTTACGCCTGCCGAGGACCGTTATGCCATGACGGTCCTCGCCACCGCCGCGAACCCGGCCTTTTTGGCGAGCCGGTTCGAGATTGACCGTCCGGGTGTAACCTATACTGCCGATACGCTTCATGCCCTTCGCGATTTTTACCCGCCGCAGGTAAAGCTCTACTTTATTACGGGCGCCGATGCGATTATCGATATTGTGACCTGGCATGATGCCGAACGAATCGCTGAGCTTGCTACCTTTATTGCGGCGACGCGACCGGGCTTTGATATCGATACGGCGCGTGCCCGAATCAAAGAGTCGGGGCTGCCGTTCGACGTGCGCTATATTCAGATTCCGGCGCTGGCGATCAGCTCGACGAACATTCGTAAGCGAGTTGCCCGCGGCATGAGCGTGCGCTATCTTACGAGCGAGTCCGTGCTCGGCTACATTCGCAAGCGCAGGCTATATGCCGATTTGGGCCAAGAAGATTTTGAGTGATGGGGGCTACGTTGTCGGTAGAGGATCAGTTTGAGGGCGATGAGCGCGCGCTGCTCAAGCGCATTCAAGAGCTGCTCGATGTTCGCATGAAAGATAAGCGCAAGCGCTATGTGCATTCGCTGGGTGTTGCCGAGACCGCACTTCATCTGGCCGAGGTCTACGGCGTTGACCGCTTTGATGCGGCTGCCGCCGGCTTAATTCACGATTGGGACAAGGTTCTTTCCGATGACGAGCTCGTGGCCCGCGCGCTTCACTATGGCATCAAGGTTGCCGGCTCTCCTTCCGCCGCGACGCCGCTTTTGCATGGCCCTGTTGCCGCCTATGAGCTTCCGCAGCTTTTCCCCGAGCTGTCGCCGGCTGTTTTCCAGGCTGTCGACCGTCACACCGTGGGTGCCTGCGACATGACGCCGCTCGATATGGTGGTCTTTGTGGCCGATGCCATCGAACCCAACCGCCATGGTGATTATGCCCACGCGCTGCGCAAGATGGTGGGGGAGTCGACGCTTGACGAGTTGTTCTTCTCCTGTTTTGCGCAGGGTCTGGTCTATGTGATCCAGTCCGGGCGCTATCTTTATCCCACGGCTATTACGATTTACAACCATTACGCCCAGCTGCGCTAGCTCGGGTGTGTCTAGAAAGAGGTATTCCATGGCCGACGAGACCATGACTGACGAGCAGATTCTTGAAGGTGTGGAGCACAAGAGTTTCGTTGCCACGTCCGACCGCACCGCCGCCTCGCTGTCTGCGAGCGGTGTCGCCGCTGAGGATGTCGCCCGCGCCGCCGCGCAGGCCGCCTTCGACAAGAAGGGCGAGGACGTGCAGGTGCTCAACCTGACCGAGCTTTCCGACGTGTGCGACTACTTTGTGCTTGCCACCGGTACCAACAACCGCCAGGTCGATTCTATCGTCGACGAGATCGAGGAGAGGGTCGCCGAGGCTTGCGGCGAGCATCCGTTCTCCATCGAGGGCCGCGAGCAGAAGACCTGGATGCTCATGGACTACGGTTCGGTCGTCGTCCACGTCTTCACTCCCGAAGCCCGCGACTTCTACCGCCTAGAAAAGCTCTGGGGTGACGCCCCCCAGCTCCCCCTCAACCTCCTCTAACAGCACATTTGATACGGGGCTTTTTAGCTAGCCTCGTGTATTTCGCCGGGCAGTTGCGGTTTTCCGTACCTGCCCGGCTTTCTTTTTGCCTAAAGGCGGTTAATCGTTGAAGCGGGATTGGCGGCCGAAGGATAGGGCGGTGTCGCCGAACTTGTCTCGGACGGCATCGATCGCGACGGAGAGGTCGCGACGGTCGCTCGATTGGGCTCCGCGGTCGTCGACTTCGCAGAACAGGTCGGTCTGGATGCCGCCTTGGTGGTCGAAGTCGCTCATGCCGATGCCCGCTAAGCGAACATGCATGCCTTCCTGCCAGATGTTGTCGAGCAGTTCGAGTGCAACCGCCACGAAGATATTCTCATCGTCGGTCGGATGAGGCAGCCGGCGCTGTGCCGTACGCCCGCTGCCATACGAATACTTGAGCTTGAGCGTCACCGTGGCGCCCGTCAGTCCCTGACGGCGCAGGCGGCGTCCCACTGACTCGCCCAGCAGCGCAATCGCCGCTTCGATGTCCCCGCGCTCAGTCAAATCTTTCGCAAAGGTGCGCTCATTGCTCACCGATTTAACCTCACGCTCTTCATCGAAACTTGTGACTTCGGAGATTTCGAGTCCCAGCGCACGCTGGCGCATGCACTCGCCGTTGACGCCAAAAATTGCAGCCAACGTGGATTCCGGCGCGCGTGACAGCTCGCCGAGCGTATAGATGCGCATGCGGCGCAGTCGTTCCTCGGCCGAGCGCCCGATGCCGCTCATGGCAGACACTGGTAGCGTGGCCAAAAAGCGCTGTTCCGTCCCGGGGCGCACAATCGTCAATCCAAACGGCTTGTCACGCTCGCTTGCGATCTTTGCGACCGTCTTGTTGCAGCCCACGCCAATGGAGCAGGTCACTCCCAGCGCTGCCACGCGGTCGCTTATACGCCGCGCAACCAGTAGCGGGTCTTCGGGCGCAAAGCGACCCGGTGTGATATCGATAAAGGCTTCGTCGATGGATACGCGCTCTACGCGCGGCGTTTCCTCGGCAAGAATCGCCATGACCTGCGCGCTCACCTCGCGGTAGCGATCAAAGTGCCCGTGCGTCCAAATGGCTTGCGGGCACAAGCGCCGCGCCTCGGCCGAGGCCATGGCAGAGTGCACGCCAAAGCGACGCGCCTCATACGAACACGTGGACACGACGCCACGCGAATCGGCGTCTCCGCCCACGATGAGCGGCTTTCCGCGCCATTCGGGATGATCGAGCATCTCCACGCTCGCAAAAAACGCATCGAGGTCCATGAGGCCCACCGCCGGACCCGTCCAGGGAGGCGGCGTGACGCCCATGGCATCCTCATAACCGTATGTATGTTCGCGTCTTTCCATGTCATGAGTATACCGCGCAGCTCATGTGGGGTGCGTGTATGTGCTTGCAAATCCCGAATTCTTGTCTAAGATATGGATTTGCCCTCGACTACACCGAAGAAGTTGGTCTCACGGACTTCACCTGCCCGCGTCGATGGCGTATTATGTTCAACTGTTTGTTTGTAGTTGCAGCCTAAAGCTGCTTGGTTGGAGGAGTTTCCTTTGGCAGTCAAGATTCGCCTTGCTCGTCACGGCGCTAAGAAGCGTCCGTACTACCGTGTCGTCGTCGCCGATTCCCGCGCCCCGCGTGACGGTCGTATCATCGAGGAGGTTGGCCGCTACAACCCGATGACCGCCCCCAAGACCATCAACCTCGACCTCGAGAAGATCGCCGACTGGCAGTCCAAGGGCGCTCAGCTCACCGACGCCGTCGCCGCTCTGGTCAAGGCCGCCAACGAGGGCGAGAAGACCGAGACCGTCGTCAAGAAGTCCAAGAAGCAGCTCGCCAAAGAGGCCGAGGCCGCTAAGGCCGCTGAGGGCGCCGAGGAGTAAATCGTGCCTGAGGTTGACGCTGCACAGCTCGAGGGTGAGGCAATGCTCTCAGATCGCATCGCCGATCTCGTCGAATATCTCGTTGTTCAGATCGTCGACGACCCGGATTCCGTGAGCCTTGAGGTCATCGATGGTGACGACGCCTCTACGATTGAGGTTTCGGTCGCCGAGGATGACGTCGCCAAGGTCATCGGCCGTCGTGGCCGTACCATCAAGGCCATTCGCACGCTCGCCCGTGCACTGGCCGCTCGCCTCGACACTGCTGTCGAGGTAGAGGTTCTGGGCTAGGACCTTGAGGTCCCAGTACAAAAACATCGCCCGTGTGGTCAAGCCGCACGGAAGGAAGGGGGAGGTCCTCGCGCAGCCGCTGCGGGGGCTTCCTTCTGTATTAGAGCCGGGTATGCGCGTCGCCCTGACGCCGCCGGCGCTCAAGCGCGACCGCTTTTGCACGGTCGTGTCCGTCACCGATACGGGCGATGGCGATCTGGTCTCGTTTGAGGGCATTGACGACTTGACGGCCGCCGAGGGCATCACGGGATGCTATGTGCTGGCAAATCGTGACGACTTTGAGCTCGATTCGCTCGACGCCGCCTATACCGACCTGATGGGTCGCGAGGTGGTCGACGAGCGCTTCGGTTCTCTCGGCACGATTGTCGAGATCATGTCGACGCCTGCCAACGATGTTTGGGTTGTCGAAGGCGATCGGTACGGCGAGGTACTGATTCCCGTGATCGAGCAGGTCGTGCTCGATCTTCCCGATGCAGGAACAATTTCCGTCCACGTGATGGATGGCTTGATCGATATGGACAAGTAGGGAGGACAACATGCTGATTGAGACCCTTTCGGTCTTTCCCGAGATGTTTGAGCCCGTTATGTCCACGTCGATCTTGGGCCGCGCCCGCAAGGCCGGCCTTTTTGATTTTAAGGCGTATAACCTGCGCGACTGGACGCACGACCGCCATCGTACCGTCGATGACGAGCCGTACGGCGGCGGGCAGGGCATGCTCATGAAGGTCGAGCCCATTGCCGAGGCAATCGAGGCAATCAGCTCCGAGGGCCCCAAGCCGACGGTGGTGTTCTTCACCCCGTGCGGCGAGCCCTTTACGCAGCATGTGGCCGAGCGTCTGCTCAAAAGCGAGCGCCTGCTGTTTGTGTGCAGCCGTTACGAAGGTGTCGACGAGCGTGCCTATGCGTATGCCGACGAGCGCCTGTCGATCGGCGATTACGTGCTCACGGGCGGCGAGCTTCCCGCTATGGTCGTTGCCGATGCCGTCGTACGCCTGATTCCCGGCGCCCTGGGCGACGAGATGAGCAACGTCGACGAGTCGTTCTCGACCGCCGAGGACGGAGGCCTGCTCGAGTATGCGCAGTACACCCGCCCCGCTGAGTTCAATGGCCAGGGTGTGCCTCCGGTGCTCGTGAGCGGCGACCATGCCAAGGTTGACGCCTGGCGCCGTAAGAATGCCATCGAGCGCACCTGCCGCTGGCGTCCCGACCTGATCGAGACGGCGCGGCTTACGCCCCAGGAGCGCGCATACGCGCAGGAGATTCTGGACGCTTCGTATTCGCAGAGCGAGGAGTGAGAATGGTTCCATCGCAGCATTCCGCGTTGAGGGGCGCCTTTGAGTGGATCGCGGTCATCGCAATCGCGCTCGTGGCCACCTTCCTGATCCGCACCTTTGTGGTCGAGCCCTTTGTGGTGCCCACCGGCTCCATGGAGTCCACGATCGAGATTGGCGACCAGATCTTGGCGCAAAAGGTGAGCCTTGAGCTCGGCCAGCCCGTCAAGCAGGGCGATATCGTGGTGTTTCACAACCCCGATGGCACCTCCGAGCACGATGTTCTTGTCAAGCGCGTTATCGCCACGGCCGGCCAGACGGTCGATTTGCAGGACGGTCGCGTGGTCGTTGACGGCCAGGCGCTCGATGAGGACTATACGACCGGCATGAGCTGGCCGCTTTCGGTCCAAGCGCCTGGCGCCCAGGTGAGTTATCCCTACACCGTTCCCGACGGGTGCGTGTGGGTGATGGGCGACAACCGCGAAAACTCTGCCGACTCGCGCTACTTTGGTCCCGTCGATCGCTCTGATTTAATCGCTGTGGCGCTTGTGCGCTACTGGCCGCTCAACCGCATCGGCGCTATCGACTAAAAACCGCTATAGTACAGTACCTAACCGTGTAATCGTTTCGACGAGGGGATATTAGAGGCATGAACGCTTCATCGCTTTCCTTCCAAGACATCATCCTGCGCCTCCAGCAGTACTGGGGCGAGCAGGGCTGCGTCATTATGCAGCCCTATGACTCCGAGGTCGGTGCCGGTACCTTCCATACCGCGACCACGCTGCGCTCGCTCGGTCCCGCCGAGTGGCGCACCTGCTATGCGCAGCCCTGCCGCCGTCCCGCCGACGGCCGCTACGGCGAGAACCCTAACCGCATGCAGCACTACTATCAGTTCCAGGTGCTCATCAAGCCCTCGCCGGTCAACGCCCAGGAGCTCTACCTGGGTTCGCTGGCCGCCATTGGCCTGGACCCCAACGACCATGACGTCCGCTTTGTCGAGGATGACTGGGAGAGCCCGACCCTGGGCGCCTGGGGCCTTGGCTGGGAGGTTTGGCTCAACGGCATGGAGGTCACGCAGTTTACGTACTTCCAGCAGGTGGGCGGCATCGAGGTCGACCCCGTGCCCGTCGAGATCACCTATGGCCTGGAGCGTATCGCCATGTATGCCCAGGGCGTCAACTCCGTTTACGACCTGGTGTGGAGCTACCTGCCCGACGGTACGCCCATGACCTATGGCGACGTGTTCCTCGAGAACGAGCGCGAGTTCAGTGCCTATAACTTTGAGGTCGCCAACGTCGAGATGATGCGTCAGAAGTTTGACGACTACGAGGCCGAGTGCCATTCCTGCCTGGAGCGCAAGCTGCCGCTGCCAGCGTATGACTGTGTCATGAAGTGCAGCCACGCTTTCAACCTGCTCGATGCCCGCGGCGCCCTGTCCGCGGTCGAGCGTGCCAACTACATCCTGCGCGTCCGCGCCGTCGCCAAGGCGTGCTGCGAGGCCTATATGGCCGAGGTCGCCGGAGTCAACGAGAATGCCGACCAGGAAGGCGAGGTGGCGTAAGCCATGGCAGACGCTAAGGATTTCCTGTTTGAGATCGGTACGGAGGAAATGCCCTCCGCACCGCTGAACAATGCTGTCAAGCAGCTTGGCACCATGATCGCCAAGGGCCTCGACGAGGCCGGTCTGGCCCATGGCGAGGTCCGCGTGATCTCGAGTCCGCGTCGTCTGGCTGCGCTCGTGGCCAACGTCGCCACTGCGACCGATGAGGTTCACGAGGTCAAGCGTGGCCCTGCGGCCAACATCGCCTTCGACGCTGACGGTAACGCCACCAAGGCCGCCCAGGGCTTCGCCCGCAAGTGCGGTGTGGCTGCCGAGGATCTGGTCCGTCGCGAGGACACCGACGGCCGTGAGTACGTCTTTGCCGAGAAGAACATTCCTTCCGCTCCGGCTACTCCGATCCTGACGGCCCTGTGCGAGAAGACCATCGCCGGCCTGCAGTGGCCCAACTACCGTAGTCAGCGCTGGGGCCACGAGCACGCCACCTTCGTGCGCCCGGTCCGCTGGATCTGCTGCCTTCTGGGCGAGGATGTTGTGCCCGTGTCGTTTGCCGACGTGACGAGCGGCAACACTACGCGCGGCCATCGCGTGCTTGGCCCCGGTGACCACGTTGTCGCTAGCCCCGCCGCCTACGAGCAGGTGCTCGAGGACGCCGGCGTGCTTTCTGCCGAGCGTCGTCGTGAGGCCATCCTTGCCGGTATCGCCGAGGTCGAGGCCGCTCGCCCCGGCTGCCATGTCGACACGCCCAAGAAGGTCTTTGAGGAGGTCATTAACCTCTGCGAGTGGCCGACGGTGCTCGTCGGTACCTTCGACGAGGAGTTCCTCAAGGTCCCGCACGAGATCATCTGCGAGTCCATGCTCACCAACCAGCGCTACTTCCCGATCTATGACGGCGAGGGCAAGCTTACGCGTGAGTTCGTGGTCGTCTCCAACAGCAAGCCCGAGAACGCCGAGCGCGTGATCGACGGTAACGAGCGCGTCGTGCGCGCCCGTCTGGACGACGCTAAGTTCTTCTACGAGGAGGACCTGAAGATCTCCCTCGACGAGTTCCGTGAGCGCCTGTCCAAGGTCGCTTTCCAGGAGAAGCTCGGCAGCGTGCTCGCCAAGTCCGAGCGCATCGAGCAGCTCGCGCTCGCCATCGCCCGCGAGGCTCACCTGGGCGCCCATCTTGCCGCCGACGCTGCTCGCGCCGCGCACCTGTGCAAGGCAGACCTGGTGTCCAACGCCGTCGTCGAGTTCACGAGCCAGCAGGGCGTGATGGGCGGTTATTACGCGACCGCGATGGGGGAGAACGACGAGGTTGCCCACGCCATTCGCGATCATTATCGTCCCCGCTTTGCCGGCGACGAGCTGCCAGAGGGCACCGCTGGCTGCATCGTGGCCTGCGCCGACAAGCTCGATACCATCGCCGGTATCTTTGCCATCGGCGAGCCCCCGACTGGCTCCTCCGATCCCTACGCGCTGCGTCGTGCCGCTATCGGTATCATCAACATCCTGCGCGACCGTCTGTCGATCGATCCTACGTCGCTCATCGACTTTGCGCTCGAGCTCTATAGCGAGCAGGGCATTGAGTTCGACGCCGCCGAGGTCGCCCAGCAGGTTCGTGACTTCTTCCATGGCCGCCTGGTGAGCATGGCCCGCGACGAAAAGATCCCGGCCGATACCGTTGCCGCCGTCTCCGCGGTGCACATTATCGCCCCGTCCGTCTTCTTCGCCCGCTGCGCCGCCCTCGACGAGGCCCGCAAGAACGACGCTGAGACGTTCGACAACCTGGCGACCGCCTATGCCCGCGCCGCGCATATCTCCAAGCCCGAGCTGGGTGCGGAGTACGACCGCGCCCTGATGGGCGAGGTTGAGCTTGCGCTTGCCGACGCCTCCGAGGCCGCTCAGACTGCCGTCGATGCCGCCCTTGCTGCCGAGGACTACCCGGCCGCATTTGCCGCCCTCGCCGCCCTGCGTGCGCCCATCGACCGTTTCTTCGATGAGGTCATGGTCATGGACAAGGACGAGCAGCTTCGCGATAATCGCCTTAAGCTGCTCAACCGCTTCGAGGCCGTTTTCTCCGGCATCGCCAACATCGGTGAGCTTGCCCGCAAAAAGTAAGCCAGCCTGCGCATAAGCGCAAAAGGAGCCCCGCATGGATTGCCCGGTCACCGCTCGTCCCACCGTTATCGTTATCTCCGATTCGCTCGGCGATACCGCTTGTGAGGTGGTGCTTGCGGCGTCCGGGCAATTTGATGAAGGGGCTTTTCGTCTCTTGCGCCTGCCCAAGGTGACCTCGGTGGAGCAGGTCAAGTCATTTGTGGGGCCGCGCGTCGATGCCGACCATCGCGATGTCGCCGTGTTCCATACCATTGTCGATCCGGCGCTTCGCGCCCGCGTGCTCGATTACCTGGGTATGCTGCATATCCGTTCGGTCGACCTGATCGGCCCGACGCTTGCCGTGCTGTCGTCGCTCATCGGTGTGCCGCCCAAGTGCGTTGCGGGCGTGATTCACAAGACCGATGACCGCTATTTCCATCGTATCGAGGCCATGGAGTATTTCGTTGAGCACGATGACGGTCGTGGTTGCGACGATCTGTCGGGTGCCGATATCGTGCTGCTGGGTGTGTCGCGTACATCCAAGACGCCGCTGTCGATGTATTTAGCCTATCAGGGCTACAAGGTCGCCAATGTCCCACTGGCGCATGGCATGGAGCCGCCCAAGTCGATTTACGAGGTTGACCCGATGCACCTGTTCGGCCTGATTTCGACCGTCGATGTGATTTCCGAAATTCGCGATAGCCGCTTGGGCGATGACTACGCCCGTGCCGTTGCCGGCTCCTATGCCGAGCCCGAGAGCGTGCGCGGCGAGCTTGAGGAAGCTCGTGCTCTCATGAAGCGCTTAGGCTGCTTTGTTGTGCGTACCGACGGCAAAGCCATCGAGGAAAGCGCTGCCGAGATCATTGCTCACCTTGAAGAGATTCAAGAGGCAAGAGCCCGCCGTGCCGTCCGCCGCGCTCAACAAAAGTAGCTCACTTGGGACAAGGTTGTTTGGGTAGCTAATTTGGGACGGGGCTCTTTTAGCTAACCAAAGAGAATACTTGGAAATAATGCTGATAAATGGTAAAGCGATTTAGCAAAAACATCGCATCCGACCTGCACTTTCCTTGTAGTGGTATCTTCATAAGGTAACCACCTTTACCTACCGTTTACCGCCGGTTTTAGCACGTTTACCAAACCGCGCACCCTCTGCTCAAGCCTGTCCAAAACCCGCCGTATAGTTCCCTCACGGCCCGCATCCGGCGGGTCGATTCGTTACCACGGTCGTGCGCGTAAGCGCATGGAAGGGGAAGTATCGTGAGCGATTGCAAGAGGGTTTACCGTTTTGGAACCGACGCCCAGGGCACCTGTGTCACTGAGGGCGACAAATCCATGAACTTCGTGCTTGGCGGCAAAGGCGCAAACCTTGCCGAGATGAGCCGCATCGGTCTGCCGGTTCCCGGTGGCTTTACCATTACCTGCCAGACCTGTGTCGAGTACTCCGGTGCCGGCAACGTCTGGCCCGAAGGCGCACTCGATGAGATCGTTGCCGCCGAGACGGACCTCGAGGCCCGCTGCGGCAAGAAGCTCGGCGACGCCTCCGATCCGCTGCTCGTGTCGGTTCGCTCGGGCGCTCCGTTCTCCATGCCCGGCATGATGGACACGGTTCTCAACCTGGGCCTCAACGACGACTCCGTTCAGGGCCTTATCGCCCAGACGCAAAACCCGCGCTTTGCCTGGGACAGCTATCGTCGCTTTATCCAGATGTTCTCCAACGTCGTCATGGGTGTCGATGCCGACTTGTTCGAGAATGCCCTGACCCAGGCCCGCCTGGTCGCCGGCGTTCGCGTCGATTCCGAGCTTTCGGCCGAGGACCTGCAGGAACTCGTCGAGACCTTCAAGGGCATCTTCTCCGAGAACGTCGAGGCTGCCCTGTATCCCGAGCTCGAGGTCGCTGACGGCAAGCCCGTCTTCCCGCACGACCCGGAGCTTCAGCTGCGCCTTGCCATCCAGGCCGTCTTTGGCAGCTGGATGAACGAGCGCGCCTGCATCTACCGCAAGCAGCATGGCATTTCCGATGAGCTCGGCACCGCCGTCAACGTCCAGGCCATGGCCTTTGGCAACAAGGGCGAGACCTCGGCGACCGGCGTCGCCTTTACGCGCAACCCGGCCGACGGAACCAAGGAGTTCTATGGCGACTTTTTGGTGAATGCCCAGGGCGAGGACGTCGTCGCCGGCATCCGAAACACCGAGCCCATCGCCGACCTCAAGACCACCTCGGGCCTCGAGTCCGCAGGCGAGGAGCTCGAGCGCGTGTTCCTGACGCTCGAGGATCATTACCGCGATATGTGCGATATCGAGTTTACCATCGAGCAGGGCAAGCTCTGGATGCTCCAGACCCGCGTGGGCAAGCGCACCGCCACTGCCGCCCTGCGCATTGCTATCGAAATGGTCGAGGAGGGCCTCATCACCCGCGAGGAGGCTGTGAGCCGCATCGATCCCGCGCAGCTCGACCAGCTCCTGCACCCGCAGTTCGACGCCTCCAAGAAGTACGAGGCCCTGGCCAGCGGCCTTAACGCCAGCCCTGGTGCCGCCGTGGGCGAGGTCGTGTTCTCGAGTGATGACGCCGTCGCGCGCGCCAACGAGGGCCACAAGGTCATTCTGGTCCGCTGGGAGACCAACCCCGACGACCTGAAGGGCATGGTCGCCGCCGAGGGCATCCTGACCAGCCACGGTGGCAAGACGAGCCATGCCGCCGTTATCGCCCGCGGCATGGGTACGCCCTGCGTTTGCGGCGTTGAGCGCTTCCACATTGACGAGGCAGAGAAGGTCGTGCGCATCGAGGGCAGCGACCGCGTGCTGCGCGAGGGCGATGTCGTCTCCATCGACGGCACCCAGGGTATCGTTGTCGACGGCGCGGTCGACCTGGTCTCTGCAGAGCTCACCGGCGACCTGGACACCATCCTGTCTTGGGCCGATGAGATCCGTTTGGACGAGACCGACGGTCACGCCAACCACGTGCGCGTCAACGCCGACAACCCCGAGGATGCTGCACTCGCGCTCGAGTTTGGCGCCGAGGCCATCGGTCTGTGCCGCACCGAGCACATGTTCCTGGGCGATCGCAAGAACATCATCCAGAGCTTTATCCTGTCTGACGATGAGGCCGTGAAGCAGCAGGCCCTGGCCGACTTGCTCAAGGTTCAGACCGAGGACTTCCTGGCGATGTTCAAGACCATGTCCGGTCGCGATGTGGTCGTCCGCCTGCTCGATCCGCCGCTTCATGAGTTCCTGGATAATCCTCGCGAGCTCGAGATCGCCATCACCAAGAAGGAGGCCGCCGGCGCTCCCGAGGAGGAGCTCACTGCCCTGCGCGCCCGCCTGCGTCGCATTGACGGCATGGTCGAGTCCAACCCCATGCTGGGCTTGCGCGGCGTGCGCCTGTCCGTCGTCTTTGGCGATCTGCCGCTCATGCAGGTTCGCGCCGTCGCCACGGCTGCTGCCCGCCTTATCAAGGAGGGTGTCGACCCGCGCCCCGAGATCATGGTTCCGCTCGTTTCCATCACGGCCGAGCATGTCCAGACCCGCGAGGTTATCGAGCGCGTGATCGCCGAGGTTTCCGCCGAGGAAGGCGTCGAGCTCAATATTCCCGTGGGCACGATGCTCGAGCTGCCGCGTGCCTGCATGGTCGCTGACGAGATCGCCCATCATGCCGACTTCTTCTGCTTTGGCACCAACGACCTCACCCAGACGACCTTTGGCTTCTCGCGCGATGACGCCGAGGCCAAGTTCATCCCGCTGTACCTGCACAAGAAGATCCTGAAGGACAACCCCTTCGAGACCATCGACACGGCGGTGCTGGAGCTCGTGCGCTTGGCCGTCGAGAAGGGCCGCGCCACCAATCCCGATATGCACTTTGGCGTGTGCGGCGAGCACGGCGGCGACCCCAAGTCCATCAAGGGCCTGTTTAACGTGGCCGACGTGGACTACGTGTCCTGCTCGCCCTATCGCGTGCCCCTCGCGCGCCTGGCTGCCGCCCAGGCCAAGCTCGAGGCCAAGCGTTCCGCCTAACGTTTTGGGTTTAGACGCCTAGCGTAGCCCCCTTCATGCCGCCCGTCTCATTGTGAGACGGGCGGTTATCATGTGCGGGTTTTGTCTTTTTGTCTGCGTAAAAAAATGTTCTTGCAGCAGAAACCCGCGCGTGTATACTCGAATACGTTTGTTCAACTACGTGCCGGCCAAGGTGGTACGGCACCTCTAGAAGAGTAAGGAATTGCACATGGATTACATCCGCGCAATCGAGCGTCAGCAGATCCGCGAGGACATTCCTCAGGTTCGCGTCGCCGACAACGTCAAGGTTCACTACCGCATTAAGGAAGGCGACCGCGAGCGCATCCAGGTCTTCCAGGGCGACGTCATCCGCATGGCCGGCGCCGGTGCCCGCGAGACCTTCACCGTCCGCAAGATGTCCTTCGGTGTCGGTGTTGAGCGTACCTTCCCGCTTCACAGCCCCAAGATCGCCAAGCTCGAGGTCGTTCGTCATGGTCGCGTCCGTCGCGCCAAGCTGTACTACCTCCGCGACAAGGTGGGCAAGGCTGCTCGCATCCCCGAGAAGCGCTAAGAAGATCGCAGCGTCTGTCCACTCGTTTGGACACAAGGGTCACCTTCGGGTGGCCCTTCTTTTTATCTGATTTGCATGCAAGGAGGGCCTGGTATGGCCAACATGACGAGCTCGGTTTCGGCATCGCAGGTTGCCGGTGAGTTGGCGAGCGCTACATTTGAGGAGATTCCTGCCCTCGTGGAGCATTATCGCGAGGATCCGCGCCAGCAGGTGATCAAGGCTTGCGAGCGTGCCCTCAAACGCCATGCCAAAGAGCTTGCCGAGCGCGAGCGCGTCAACGGCATGTATCAGCTTATGCATGAGCTCGGCGGTGATGGTGTGGTCGTGGGCGTCGACGAGGTGGGCCGTGGCTCGGTAGCGGGTCCCTTGACCGTGTGTGCCGTGTGTCTTCCGATGGAGCCGCGCATCTGGGGCATCAAC
This sequence comes from Collinsella aerofaciens, assembly GCF_028209625.1. Lineage (GTDB taxonomy): Bacteria > Actinomycetota > Coriobacteriia > Coriobacteriales > Coriobacteriaceae > Collinsella > Collinsella aerofaciens_AM. The sequence continues at coordinate 49,947 of NZ_JAQLDU010000014.1, forward strand.
GATTCCAAAAAGCTCACGCCCGCGCGCCGCGAGCTGCTCTCGGTGAAGATAGCCGAGGTGGCGACTGCCATCGGCTTTTGCCATATCGCTCCTGCGGATATCGATGAGATGGGCATGGCCCGTGCTATCCGTACTGCCGTTGCGGGCGCCGTGGCCGATACGGGACTTGAACCCGACTGCGTCCTCATGGATGGCAACCCCTTGGGCGCCGTTCCTAACGAGCGCGATGTGGTGAAGGGTGATGCCAAAATCGCCTGCATCGCCGCGGCGTCCATCATGGCCAAGGTCACGCGTGACGAGATGATGGTCGAGTACGACGCCGAGTATCCCGAGTACCATCTGGCCGAGTCGAAGGGCTATGCAAGCCCCGAGCATATCGAGGCCATTCGCAAACATGGACTTTGTCCACTGCACCGCGTGAGCTTTTGCGGAAACTTTCTGCAGACTGAGCGCCTTTTCTAGGTCAATTGTGGAGACAGGGACCTCAGGGGTTTTATAAACCTGCTGGTAGCGGGCCGTATGCAACACCATTGCTGCGTACGGCCCGTTTTTTGACGGCATTTGGTCAGCTTTTGGTTTGCTTCCGGTACTTACCCGCATGAAAGGTGCCCTCATCATCGGGGCAATGCAGCGTGCGGGAAAGGAGACCCCATGAGTGCCGCAAGCAAAAAGAGCAAGACGCAGCAGCTCAAGGAGCGTTGGGAAAACGGCGAGCTCGACTGCGGGGCGATGACGCCCGAGTTTATCAAGGGGCTCAGTCCCCGCGAGCTGGGCATGCTGGGCGAGCTGATCACCATCGACTACTTTAACGAGCGCGGCTACACCTTGCTGGAGCAGGGTTATCGTTGCACCGAGGGCGAGGCCGATCTGGTGCTGCTCGATGAGCTCGACGATGTCGTGGTGATGGCCGAGGTCAAGACCAGACGCGTCGCACTGGATTGCAGCACGCGGGTCTTTCCCGAGGAGGCCGTGGACGCCCAAAAGCAACGCCGCTACCGCCGCATCGCAAGTTGCTATCTCATGGAACATTATCCGCTCAAGGCGATTCGCTTCGATGCCGTGGGTGTCACCATTCGCGGCGGGCATATCGCTGAGATCGAGCATCAGTACAACGCGTTCGATTGGCAGGTGTCGTGATGGCGTTCGAGACGTTTGCCGTTCACGCGGCCTGCATCCGTGGCGTCGAGGCGATTCACGTCACGGTCGAGGTCTCGCTTGCCGGCGGCGTTCCGGGCATTCAGATGCTCGGCATTCCGAGTATGGAGGTGATGGAGTCACGCGGTCGTATTCGCTGCGCGATGCGCTCCGCCGGGTTCGAAATCCCGCGCTCGGGCATTACGGTCAATCTGGCGCCTGGCGATATTCGCAAGACCGGTAGCGGCTTTGATCTGCCCATCGCCATCGCGGTTCTGGCGGCCGATGGGCAGATTCCCCGTGACAACCTCGATCGCTGCCTTATCGCCGGCGAGCTCGGCTTGGACGGTACGGTGCTTCCCGTCAAGGGCGAGGTGGCGTTTCAGCTATTGGCGCGTGATATGGGGCTGTCCTTTATCGCCGGCAGGTCCGATCAGCATGTGCCGCTTGCGGGCGTGGATTGCGGATTTATCGATCATTTGTCTCAGCTTGCCCATGGCATGGGCGATGCCGCGCGGCACTACTTGGATTCTGAAGTGCTCGAGGCGACCTTTGAGCCCGAACTCGACTATGCCGACGTACTGGGTCAGGAGGTCGCCAAGCGCGGCATGGCGCTGGCGGCAGCGGGTGAGCTCGGTTTGCTTATGATCGGGTCCCCGGGATCGGGCAAGACGATGCTCGCGCGTCGTATGACCGGCATCCTGCCCGAGCTTTCCGTTGAGGATCAACAGGAGGCGCTGTGCATCCATTCGGTTTTGGGTGAGAACATTGATGGCTTGTTGGCAGGGCACCGGCCCTTCCGCAGTCCCCATCACAGTATTTCGACCGCAGGTCTTATCGGCGGTGGGCGCCCGGTGCACCCGGGTGAGATCAGCCTTGCTCATGGCGGCGTGCTCTTTTTGGACGAGCTTGCTGAGTTTCCCACGGGTGTGCTGCAGACGCTGCGTCAGCCCATCGAACGCGGCTACGTCAGGATCGTACGCGTCGACGGGGCTTTTACCTTCCCGTCGCGCTTTCAGCTGCTGGCTGCGAGCAATCCCTGCCCCTGCGGCTTTTTGGGCGATCGTGAGGTACCGTGTCGCTGCTCGGCGGCGATGGTCGAGCGCTATCGGTCTAAACTGCGCGGTCCTTTGGCCGACCGTATCGACATGATGATCGATGTGACCCGTCCCGACCCTCAGGTGATTATCGAGGGCGCGGAGGGTATGTCGTCAGCTGAGTTACGTGACTACGTTGTGCGCGGTCGCGCTTTTCGCGCTTGGCGCGAATCCCGTATGGACGATGCTGATGCCGAGGCCGAGGATGACGAGACACGGTCCATTGACGGCGTCGTTTCGACCTTTGAGCTCGATGATGCGGCGGAGAAGTGTGTGCTCGGCCTGTCGAAGCGCACGCATCTCACGGGCCGCGGCATCGTGCGCCTGGTGCGTATCGCGCGTACCATCGCCGACGTCGCCGAGAGCGAGCAAGTGACGCAGGACCACGTGCTCGAGGCGGCGATGTACCAGGGAAGGAGGGACCAATGATGGCCGAGGGGACCTACGAGCTGCATCCAGGTGACGCGTTGTATCCCGAGACCGTTTTGGAGCTTTCTGATGTACCCCAGACACTCTATGTGCGCGGCAACCCCGAGGTGCTTTCGACGCCCGCGCTCTCCATCATCGGCGCGCGCAAGGCCTCTCCGTATGGTCTTGCCGTGGCAGAGCTTGCGGCAAAGGTTGCGGTCGAGGCGGGCGTGACGGTAGTTTCGGGCGGCGCGGTCGGTTGTGACCAGGCCTCGGGTTGGGCTGCGGTCAATGCCGGCGGCAAACACGTCGTGGTGCTGGGGACGGGCGCCGACGTGGTCTACCCGCGTTCGAGCGCGGGGCTTATTACGCGCACGCTCGATACGGGTGGCGCGGTCGTGTCGATCTCTCCGTGGGGCATGGGTCCGCGCAAGTTTGCCTTTCCGCGCCGCAATCGCGTAATCGCGGCCCTGTCGCAAGCCCTCTTTGTATCCGAGGCGGGTATGCCTTCCGGGACGTTTTCTACAGCCGAGGCTGCTATGGATTTGGGGCGAGAACTTCTTGCCGTGCCAGGGTCGATCCTATCGCCCGAGTCGCGTGGCACGAATTACCTCATTGCGAACGGTGCCTGCTGCATCATCGACGAGGAATCTATCGAGATGGCTATTTCACGCATCTACGGCACCCTGCGCTACTCGCGCCCCGATGCTCCCGGCATTGCCGACCTGGATCAAACACAGCAGACCGTGATGCATGCGCTCATCGCCTCTCCGCTCAAGGTCGACGACATCGCGGCGCTCGTCTCGCTCGATGCCGTCGGCGTACTCAAACTCCTGGGTTCGCTTGAGCTCGAGGGTCTTATCGAGCGCATGATGGATGGAAGGTATGCGCCCTCCAAGTTTGCCCTTCACGCTCAGACACCCTTCGGTCACAATGGAAAACATGTCAATTAGAAAGGTGTTTGCAGATGCTGTTTGATCAGGTGACGGTTATCGGTGGCGGTCTGGCGGGTTCGGAGTGCGCGATTCAGCTGGCAGATCGCGGGTTCGCCGTAAGGCTGTGCGAGATGCGCCCCCAGGTTAGCTCCCCGGCCCACCATACCGATCACCTGGCAGAGCTCGTCTGTTCCAATTCGTTTAAGTCGACCCGTCCGGATTCCGCGGCTGGATTGCTGAAGGCCGAGCTTGAGCGCATGGGTTCAGTCCTGCTCGATTGCGCCCATCGTGCGGCTGTTCCCGCCGGTGGTGCCCTGGCGGTCGACCGCGTCAAGTTTTCCGAGCTTGTCGAGGCCGAGGTTGCCGCCCGTCCCAATATCGAGATCATTCACGGCGAGGTCACGCAGATTCCCGAAGGTCACGTGGTCATTGCCGCCGGCCCCTTGTGCTCGCCGGCGCTGAGCGAAGAGGTCATGAAGCTCGTCGGTGGCGACGCCCTTGCGTTCTTCGATGCCGCGGCGCCGATCGTCGATGCCTCCACGCTCGATATGGACGTGCTGTTCTCGCAGTCGCGCTACGAGGAGCAGGGGAGCGGCGACTATCTCAACGCTCCGCTCAATAAGGAGGAGTACGAGGCCTTTATCGAGGCGCTTACCACGGCCGACCGCGTGGTGCTCAAGGACTTTGAGGGCGGCGATCTGTTCCAGGCCTGCCAGCCTGCCGAGGAAGTTGCGCGCACCGGCAAGGACGCCATTCGCTTTGGCGCCATGAAGCCTGTCGGCCTCACCGATCCGCGAACCGGTCGTCGTCCCTGGGCGGCGATTCAGCTGCGTGCCGAGAATAAGGAGAAGACCGCCTATAACCTGGTGGGCTTCCAGACCAACTTGACCTTTGGCGAGCAGAAGCGCGTCTTCCATATGGTGCCGGGCCTGGAGAACGCTGAGTTCTTCCGCTACGGTGTCATGCACCGTAATACCTTTGTCGACGCCCCGCACGTGCTCGATGGCACCTTTGCCGTGCCCGGCACCGGCGTGCGCCTGGCCGGTCAGATCACCGGCACCGAGGGGTACATGGAAGCCGTGGCGACGGGTCTGCTCGCGGCGCTCAACACCTATGCCGAGGCTATCGGGGCCGCGGGCGTCGAGCTGCCGCGTGTGGGCGCCCTGGGTGCGCTCGTGGGCTATGCGACCGATCCTGCCACCGTGGGCTATCAGCCTATGCATGTCAACTTTGGCCTGGTGCCGCCACTCGAGGATGGTAAGCGCTGCAGCAAGCGCGACCGCTACCAGGCCTATGCGGACCGTGCGCTCGAGGCCCTTGATGCCTATCTGGCCACTCGCCCCGATTTGTTTGGAGGCGACCGGTCATAGCCTTTGACCTGTACGACACCGTCGACTCGTTTATCGCCTATATCTCACGTGTCGAGGGACTTTCTCCCAACACGGTGACGGCCTATGGCTCGAGGCTGGAGCGTTTTGCTGCCTGGTGCGAGCGTGAGGATATAGATGCTTTCGCTGCCGACGTGCGCACCATTCGTCGCTATCTTGCCGAACTTTCGCGTGAGCAGGTGGCTTCCCGAACGCTTGCGGCACACCTGTCTGCCATTCGCTCGCTCTATCGGTGGATGGCTGCCGAGGGGGTCGTGGAGGGCGATGTGGTCTCGGCAATTTCCTCGCCCAAGCTCCCGCGCGATCTACCCGGTGTGCTGACGACCCAACAGGTGGAGGCGCTGCTCAAGACGCCTGATACCTCAACACCCGCGGGACTGCGCGATGCGGCGACGCTCGAGCTGCTCTATGCCTCGGGCGCCCGTATCTCTGAGCTCGCAGCACTCAATGTGGAGTCCATTGTGTGGTCCGAACGCACGCTGCGCCTGTGGGGCAAGGGGAGCAAAGAACGTATCGTCCCTCTGTATCGTCGCGCGCTCGAGGCGACGCGTCTCTATATTGAGGAGGGGCGGCCGGAGTTGCTCGCTCAGGCAAAGCGCCGTGACCCCACTACCGGGCCGCATCCGCTGCTTATATCGGCGCGCGGTAATCGCATGAGTGCCGCCATGCTCAGGCGGCGGTTCCATACTCTGGCGACACTCGCCGGCATTCCGGCCGACATCGCCCCGCATGCGATGCGCCATACCTTTGCGACCGACTTGCTCGAGGGCGGTGCGGACCTGCGCTCGGTTCAAGAGCTGCTGGGTCATGCGAGCCTGTCCACGACGCAGATCTACACGCACCTCACGCCCGATCGGCTCAAACGTGCCGTGGCTCAAGCCCATCCCCGAGGCGAATAGTGGCTGGGACGTCCCGCGCCGCACTCAGGTGTGTGGTTTTGATTGCGGGTTGGCACGAAGATGCATTCCTGCTATCATTCATCGGGTTGCTTCACGGCAACATGTTTTTATCACGCACGCGCGGCTACTTCATACCGTGGTGCCCGGGCTTTGGTAGCACATGTCCGGGTTGGTTTTGGAGGATGACCCCGCGCGGAGGCAAACCACAGGAGGTTTAACATGGCTACCAAGATTAATATCCGCACCCTGCTCGAGGCCGGCTGCCACTTCGGTCACCAGACCCGTCGCTGGAACCCCAAGATGAAGCCGTTCATCTTCGGTGAGCGCAACGGCATCTACATCCTCGACCTCAAGCAGACCATCCTCGACGCCGACCAGGCCTACACCTTCGTCAAGAACGTCGCCAAGGGTGGCAACGTGCTGTTCGTCGGCACCAAGAAGCAGGCTCAGGAGGCCGTCAAGAACGCTGCTGAGCGCGCTAATATGCCCTACATCAACCAGCGTTGGCTCGGCGGTATGCTGACCAACTTCGTCACCATCCGCTCCCGCATCAACCGCATGGAGGAGCTCGAGGCCATGGTCGAGGACGGCCGCATGGCAGTGCTCCCCAAGAAGGAGCAGGCTGTGCTCGGCAAGGAGCTCACCAAGCTCCAGACCAACCTCGGTGGCGCCCGCGACATGAAGGGTCTGCCCCAGGCTCTCTTCGTCATCGACACTAAGCGCGAGGAGAACGCCATCAAGGAGGCTCAGCGCCTGAACATCCCCGTCGTCGCTCTGATCGACACCAACTCCGATCCCGACGAGGTCGAGTACGGCATCCCCTGCAACGATGACGCTATCTCCGCTGTCACCCTTATGTGCGAGCTCATGGCTGACGCCTGCCTCGCTGGCTCCGGTAAGGAGCAGGTCTCCGAGGCCGAGATGGCCGCTGAGCCCAAGGCCGAGTAAATCAGTCTTAGTTAATTCTTTTTCATCTCTTTGAAAGGAACCACAATGGCCCAGATTACCGCCGCTATGGTCAAGCAGCTCCGCGAGATGACCGACTCCCCGATGATGGAGTGCAAGAAGGCTCTCGTCGAGGCTGACGGCGACATGGACGCCGCTGTCGACGTTCTGCGTAAGAACGGCCTTGCCAAGGCTGCCAAGAAGGCTGGCCGTGAGACCAACGAGGGCGCTGTCGCCGCGTTCGTCTCCGAGGATGGCAAGACCGGCGCTCTGCTCGAGCTCTCCTGCGAGACCGACTTCGTTGGCTCCAACGCCAAGTTCACCGGCTTTGCTTCTAAGGTCGCTGAGGTTGTCGCTACCACCGAGCCTGCTGACGTCGACGCTCTGCTCGAGAAGCCGATGGGCGAGGAGACCGTTTCCTCCGAGCTCACCGAGATGATTCACATCATGGGCGAGAACATGAAGATCTCCCGCTTCGCTGCCCGCAAGGCCGAGAACGGCGCGCTCGCTTCTTACATCCACATGGGTGGTAAGATCGGCGTCCTCGTCGAGTTCGCCTTCGAGAAGGCCGAGACCGCTCAGGCTGAGTCCTTCAAGACCTTCGCTCACGACGTTGCCCTTCAGGTTGCCGCCGTCGCCCCGATCTGCGCTACCCGCGATCAGGTTCCGGCCGAGACCGTCGAGCACGAGAAGCAGATCTACATGGCCCAGGCTGCCGAGTCCGGCAAGCCCGAGGCTATCCAAGAGAAGATGGCTGTTGGCCGTCTGGAGAAGTTCTACAAGCAGTCCGTGCTCACCGAGCAGGAGTTCATCAAGGACAGCTCCCTCACCATCAAGAAGTACGCTGAGCAGGTCTCCAAGGAGCTCGGCGACACCATTACCGTCGTTGCCTTTGACCGTCTGGTCCGTGGCGAGTAAATAAGCTCTTGTAGCTGGTAATGAGCAGGCTGTGGGTTTTACTCACAGCCTGCTTTTTCATGGCTCTTATCAGAGCCTTTGATATCATATTGAGAGTCTAATTAAAGGAGGATCGCTTTGTCCGACATCCGATATAAACGAGTGCTTCTTAAGCTTTCCGGCGAAGCGCTGATGGGCGACGGCCAATATGGCATCGACCCCAAGGTTACCGATCATCTTGCCAAGCAGGTCAAGGAGCTGCTCGCCGTTGGCCATGAGGTCGGCGTCGTTGTCGGCGGCGGCAATATTTTCCGCGGCATGGCAGGCGCTGCCGGTGGCATGGAGCGTGCTCAGGCCGACTACATGGGCATGCTCGCGACCGTTATGAACGCGCTCGCCCTGCAGGATGCTTTCGAGCATAACGACGTTCCCTGCCGTGTGATGAGCGCTATCCAGATGAACGAGATCTGCGAGCCCTATATTCGCCGTCGCGCCATCAACCACCTTTCCAAGGGCAACGTCGTTATTTTTGCCGCCGGTTCGGGCAATCCGTACTTTACGACCGACACCGCCGCGGCTCTTCGTGCGTGCGAGATCGGCGCCGAGATTCTGATTAAAGCCACCAAGGTTGACGGCATCTACGACAAGGATCCCGTCAAGTGCGCCGATGCCGTCCGTTTTGACAAGATTACCTATCACGAGGTTCTCGTTCGCGGTCTGCAGGTTATGGATTCCACAGCTACGGCCCTGTGCCAGGATAACCGTATGCCTATTTTGGTCCTCAACATCGATGGCGAGGACACCGTCAAGCGCGCGCTCGCGGGTGAGCCCGTCGGCACGCTCGTCTATCAGGAGGATTAAGCATGGCAGAGAACATCACCGCCCATATGGACAAGTCGCTCGAGTCCCTCAAGCATAACTTCTCCAAGGTTCGTACCGGTCGTGCCAACGCCAACATTCTGTCCGACATCACCGTCGATTATTACGGTGTCCCCACGCCGGTCACGCAGGTTGCCGCCGTCAAGACCCCCGAGGCTCACATGCTGCTCATCGAGCCGTGGGATAAGGCGCTCATCAATGCTATCGTCAAGGCCATCGGCGCTTCCGATCTGGGTATTACCCCCAACTCCGATGGCACCGTCGTTCGTCTTCCGTTCCCGGCTCCCACTGAGGAGCGCCGTCGCGAGCTCGTCAAGGAGTGCCGCGAGTACGCCGAGCAGGCCAAGGTGTCTATCCGTAACATCCGTCGCGACTTCAACAACAAGCTCGAGCGCGATGAGGAGCTCACCGAGGACGACGTACGTCGCAAGCAGGCCAAGGTCCAGAAGCATACCGATGAGTATGTCGCCAAGGTCGAGGAGCTTCTGAAGGAAAAAGAAGCCGAGGTCATGGAGATCTAAGGTGCAATACGACGAGCATAAACTGGTCGAGTACTTTGCCGACGCCCCTGCGGGCGTCGGTTTTTCCGACCTTGACCTCAATAACATTCCGCACCATATCTCGTGCATCATGGACGGCAACGGTCGTTGGGCCACGTCGCGCGGTCTTGCACGCACCGAGGGCCACAAGGCGGGTATCGTCTCGCTGCGCGAGATCATTACCGCCTGCGTGCGCCTGGGCGTCGACGTGCTTTCGGCCTATGCATTTTCGACCGAAAACTGGAATCGACCGCAGCACGAAGTCAACGTTCTGATGCACCTGTTTGCCAAGACGTTTATCGACGAGCTGCCGCTTCTGAAGCGCGAAAATGTGCGCGTAGTCTTTTTGGGTGACATTTCCGCGCTGCCCAAGAAGACTCGCGACGTTTTTGAGCGCGGTCTTGCCGAGTGCGCCGATCACACCGGTATGACGCTGGCGCTTGCCGTCAACTACGGCGCGCGTGCCGAGATTACCCGCGCTGTCCGTCAGATCGCATCCGACGCTGCCGCCGGTAAGATCGATCCTGCCGCAATTGATGACGACATGGTGGCTTCCCACCTCTATACCGCCGGTCTTCCCGATCCCGAACTTGTGATTCGCACCTCTGGTGAGCTGCGCCTTTCGAACTATCTGCTGTGGCAGGTGGCTTATTCCGAATTCTACGTCACCGATACCTATTGGCCCGACTTTGATCGTTGGGGCCTTGTCGACGCCATTTTGGCCTATCAGGGCCGTGACCGTAGGTTTGGTGGACTGAGCAAGACCGAGGAGGCTTAATCGTGTCCGATCGTCCCAAGGCATCTGCTCCCAAGACGCCAGTTTCCGCGGCGCCTGCGCGCAAGGCTGCCACTGCGGGAGCGCCTGCAGCGAAGAGCGGCACCGGTTCGTGGCTGGCGGGCTTTATTACCCGTGCCGCCGCCGGTATCGTCTACGCCGTTGTCTTTATCCTGTGCCTGGTTTTGGGTATCGTGCCCACGGCCATCTTTGTTTCTGTCATGAGCGGTCTGTGCTGCTATGAGTTTTTCCGTATGACAAGGCTCGATGGCAAGATGGCTAACGAGCGCATGGGTATCGCTGCCGCCGTACTCTTTCCGCTGTCGGCACTGGGCGATTCGCTGCTGTTGAACGCCCTGCTGTTCGCTTTGATGCTTGCGGTTGGTATCTGGTATGTCTGGTCTCCGCGCACTCGCATCTCTGATGTTGCCGTGACGCTCATGGGTCCCATCTACACTGGCTTTATGCTGTCGGCTATCGTGCTGCTGCGCGATGCCGTGCCCGGTTTTGCCGGCGCCCTGCTTTCAGTGGGCGTTTGCGCGTCCCTTTGGGTCTCCGATTCGTTTGCCTACATCGTGGGCAGCCGTATCGGCAAGCACAAGATGGTTCCCAAGATCTCCCCCAAAAAGAGCTGGGAGGGGTTTGCCGGCGGCATCTTGGGCTCGGTTTTGATTTGGCTCATCCTGTGGGCGACGCACTTCTACAAGCTCAGCCTGCCCTATGCGCTGCTGTGCGGCGTGGTCGTGTCCATTCTGGGCGTTATCGGCGACCTTATCGAGTCGCGCATCAAGCGCGGTGTGGGCGTCAAGGATTCCGGCAACCTTATCCCGGGCCACGGCGGAATGCTCGATCGTAGCGATTCGCTTATCTTCGGTTGCATCACCGCACAGCTGTTGCTGATGATCGGAGGCGTGCTGTAATGTCCTTCCAGACGACGTATGGCCCCGATGGACGCCTTCGCGTTGCCATCCTGGGTTGTACGGGCTCTATCGGCACCCAGGCGCTCGATGTGTGCCGCCAGCATGCCGATCGCCTGCAGGTGACGGCGCTGTCCGTTAATTCCAGCACCTCGGAGCTCGTTGCCGCTGCCCGCGAGTTCTCGGTTCCGGCGGTTGCCGTTGCCGATGTCGCTCATGGCGATGACGCCGTGCTGCAGGAGTTGCCCGAGGGCACACAGCTCGGCGTTGGCGCGCAGGCGGTTTGCGAGCTCGCGCGTCGCGACGATGTCGACTGCGTGCTCGTCGCTATTGTGGGCTCCGCCGGTCTCGAGGCGAGCCATGCGGCCTTGACCTCGAATAAGCGCCTTGCCCTTGCCAACAAGGAGTCCCTCGTCGTCGGTGGCGACTTGCTTATGCCGTTGGCGCAACCGGGCCAGCTTATTCCGGTCGACTCTGAGCATTCCGCCATCTACCAGTGCTATCTGGGGGAGAACCCGCGCGAGGCCCACTGCATTTGGCTCACCTGCTCGGGCGGTCCGTTCTTTGGCCGCACGCGCGACGAGCTCGATCGCGTGACGCGTGCCGATGCCCTCGCGCATCCCACGTGGGCCATGGGTGCCAAGATCACCATTGACTCCGCCACCCTCATGAACAAGGGCCTGGAGCGCATTGAGGCCATGCATCTGTTTAACTGCGACCTCGATTTCATTAACGTGGTCGTGCAGCGTCAGTCCAAGATTCACTCTATGGTCGAGTTCGCCGACGGCTCCGTGATGGCGCATCTCGGTGCATCCGACATGCGTATTCCCATCCAGTTCGCGTTCTCGTATCCCGAGCGTTGGGATACTCCGGCGCCTCGTATCGATTTCCGCGAGCTGGGGCAGCTCACGTTTGATGCTGCCGACATGGATACCTTCCGCTGTCTGGCACTGGCCGAGCGTGCCGGCAAGACGGGTGGCACCATGCCGTGCGTGCTCAATGCCGCCAACGAGGTCGCCGTCGATGCCTTCCTGCACGATGGCTGCAGTTTTACCGATATCGATCGCATTGTGGAATCCTGCATGGACGCCCACGATATGCAGGTGGTCGATTCGTTTGAGCAGCTTCGCGACATCGATGCGTGGGCGCGTGAAAAGGCTGCGCAGGTGCTCGCCGCAACCCGTTCCTAACCCATAAGGATTGCTTTTTCGTTTTATGGATACTGTTCTGAGCGTTCTCTCATCGGTCTTTTGGGGCCTGCTGATGCTTTCCGTCCTCGTGTTTTTGCACGAGGGCGGCCACTTTTTGGCGGCGCGTGCCTGCGGCGTCCGTGTGACCGAGTTCTTTTTGGGTCTGCCGTGCCGCTTTGACATCCATTACACGTCGCGTCGCATTGGAACCAAGTTTGGCGTGACCCCGCTGCTGCTGGGTGGCTACGCTGCCATCTGCGGTATGGATCCGACCGATGTTTCGTGCGCCGACCGCGTGCTCGCGGCTATCTATCGTCATGGTCGCGTGACCGTGGCCGACCTTGCTGTCGAGCTCGAGCTTTCCGAGGAGGATGTGCTCGAGGCATGCGCCCTTTTGCTGGGCTGGGGCTCCATCGCGCCCTGGTATGAGGAAGGGGAGAAGCCCTCGCCGAGCTACTATCCCACCAAATATCAGACGTTGCCGCGAGACAAGGCAGGCTATACCACCTTTGATGGTCGCCGTTTCGATCGCGAACATGCGACTGCCGAGGGCGATGTGTGGGAGCTGCCGTGCGGCGAGGCCGAGTTCCTTGCGCAAGAGCGCTCGCACACCTATCTTGGCCAAGGCTTTCTCAAGCGCGCCTTTATGCTGCTCGCGGGCATTATCGTCAATATCTTGACGGGTTTTTTGCTCCTTATGAGCATCTATTCCATTGCGGGTGTCACCGTGCCGATGGATACCAACGTGATCGGTCAGGTTGACGAGGGGTCTATTGCCGCCAAGGCGGGTATCGAGGGCGGTGACGCGATCCTTTCGGTTGACGGTGTCTCATGTTCCACTTGGATGGATGTCTACGATGCCATCGGCAAGGCTGCCGGTAAGGATGATATCGCCATCGAGTACGAGCGTGACGGCAAGCAGCATTCGACCACGGTTGCGCTCAAAGAGGACGAGCGCCTAGGTGTGTATGCCTCTACGCAGGTGGTCCGTTTAGACCCCATCACGTCGGCTCGCCTGTCGTTCTCCTATGTCGTGCAGACAGCGGATGGCGTGCTGCGCCTGCTCCAGCCGCAGCATACGATGGAGATTCTCGATCAGTCTTCTTCGATCGTGGGTATTAGCGTTATGTCCTCACAGGCCGCTGCTGCCGGCCCTGCCACGTTCCTTTCCTTTGCCGCCCTCATTTCGTTCTCGCTTGGCTTTATGAACCTGCTGCCCATCCCACCACTCGATGGCGGCAAGCTGCTTATTGAGATCATTCAAAAGATTGCGGGCCGCGAGCTGCCGCTCAAAGTGCAGACAATCGTCAGCTATGTCGGCATCGCGCTCTTTGCACTGCTGTTTGTCTATATGCTTCGTTCCGACATCCTTCGTTTTATTCTGTAGGGGAGTGTTTGGATTGTCTTTATCCCATCCTTTGCCTCGCGAGTTGACGCGCCCCGTGCATGTGGGCGGCGTGCAGATCGGTGGTGGCGCTCCGGTCGTGGTTCAGTCTATGACCTGCACCGATACTGCTGATGCCCAGGCAACGCTTGCGCAAGTGTGCGCGTTGGCGCAGGCTGGCTGCGATATCGTGCGCGTGAGCGTGCCTACCGAGGCTGCGCTCGAGGGCTTTCGCACGATTTGTGCCGAGTCTCCGGTGCCAATCGTCGCCGATATCCATTTTAACCATAAGCTTGCCATTGGCGCTGTCGAGGCTGGTGCCTCTAAGCTGCGCATCAACCCCGGCAATATCGGCGTTTGGGCCAAGGTTGACGCTGTCATCGATGCCGCGGGTGCCGCGGGCTGCGCGATTCGCATTGGCGTGAACGCGGGCTCGCTTGAGCAAGATATTGCCGAGCGCGACGACCTCACGCAGCCCGAAAAGCTCGTGATGTCGAGCGAACGCTTTGTGCGGCACTTTGAGGACCGTGGGTTTACCAACATCGTGCTATCCGCCAAGGCCCATAGCGTACAGACGACGCTTGATACCTATCGCGCCCTGTCGCGCGAGATACCGCATGTTCCGCTCCACCTGGGCGTGACGGAGGCGGGGACCAAGCTTCAGGGCACCATCAAGAGCTCTGTAGGCTTGGGTATCTTGCTTTCCGAAGGCATCGGCGACACCATGCGTGTGTCGCTCACGGCCGATCCGGTTGAGGAGCCGCCGGTCGCCTGGGGAATTCTACAGTCGCTGGGCCTGCGTCGCCGTGGTCCCGAGATTGTCTCGTGCCCCACGTGCGCCCGCTGCCAGGTTAACCTTATTCCCATCGCCGAGGAGGTCACCGAGCGGCTTAAGAACTATTCCGCGCCGCTTTCGATCGCCGTGATGGGATGTGCGGTCAACGGCCCCGGAGAGGCATCTGACGCCGACCTGGGTGTTGCCTGCGGACGTGGTCAGGGCCTGCTCTTTTCGCATGGCCAGATCATTGGTAAAGTAGCTGAGGATCAAATTGTCGACGCGCTGATGGCCGAGGTCGACAAGCTTATTGAGGAGAAATAAATGACCCGAGCAATGTATATGTCTAAGCTCTATGCGCCGACGCTTAAAGAGGATCCGGCGGACGCCGAGCTCGCCAGTCACCGCCTGCTGCTCCGTGCCGGCATGATCCGCAAGGAGGCCGCCGGTCTCTATTCCTATCTGCCGCTCGCGTGGCGCTCGATTCGCAAGATCGAGAACATCGTGCGCGACGAGATGGACGCTGCCGGCGCCCAGGAGCTCATGATGCCCATCATGGTCGATGCCGAGCTGTGGCGCGAGTCCGGCCGTATCGATGCCTATGGCAAGGAGCTCGTGCGCTTTGATGACCGCCACGGCCGCGAGTTTGTGCTGGGCCCCACGCACGAGGAGACCGTGACCGCCTTGGTGCGCAATGAACTGCGTTCCTACAAGCAGCTGCCGGTGAATCTCTATCACATCCAGGACAAGTTCCGCGATGAGTTCCGTCCCCGCTTTGGCCTGATGCGCGGTCGCGAGTTCATCATGAAGGACGCCTACAGCTTCTCCGCCACGCAGGAGAGCCTGCAGGAGGAGTACGACAAGATGAAGCAGGCGTACGCCAATATCTGCGAGCGCTGCTACATCAAGGCTCTGCCCGTCGTCGCCGATTCCGGCGAGATCGGTGGCGACACCTCCGTCGAGTACATGGCGCTGGCCGAGGCCGGCGAGGCTTCGCTGGTCTACTGTGATGATTGCGGCTTTGCTGCTGATGACGAGGCGGCAAGCACCAAGGTCGTTGTGACCGAGGGTCCTGGCGACGGTACGCTTACCAAGGTCGAGACTCCGGGCATGGGCACCATCGAGGCCGTTGCAAAGTTCTTCGGCTTCCCCGAGAACGGCACGCGCAAGTCTCTGGCACTCATCGACGCCGAGGGCAAGCCCGTCGTGGCCATTGTTCCGGGCGACCACGAGCTCAACGATTGCAAGGCCGAGCATGTCTTTGGCAAGGGCTATCGCATGATGACTGATGAGGAGCTCCAGACCTACGGTCTGCATAAGGGCTTTATCGGACCGGTTAACCTGCCCGAGGGCATTCGCCTGGTGTGCGACGAGAGCCTGCGCGAGTCCAAGCAGTGGGCCTGCGGTGCCAACGAGGTCGATTATCACTTTACCGGTGCCTGCCCCGAGCGCGACTTTACCGTCGACGAGTGGGCCGACCTGGTAACCGTCGTTGCCGGCGATCCCTGCCCGCACTGCGGCAAGCCGCTCTCTGCCGCTCGCGGCATCGAGGTCTCGCAGGTCTTCCAGCTGGGTACCAAGTATTCCGAGGCCATGGGCGCCACCTTTATGGACGAGGACGGCAAGGAGAAGCCGCTTATCATGGGTTGCTACGGCGTGGGCGTATCTCGCTCGCTTGCTGCCGTCGTGGAGCAGCACAACGACGAGCACGGTATCGTCTGGCCGGTTTCCGTTGCCCCGTACGAGGTCGCTGTGATTCCGCTCGATCCCAAGAAGGAGGAGTGCGCAACCGTCTGCGACCAAATCGTCGAGGGCTTGTGCGCCGAGGGTATCGAGGTCGTCGTCGACGACCGTGACGAGCGTCCCGGCTTTAAGTTTGCCGATAACGACCTTATGGGATTCCCGTATCAGGTGGTGCTTGGCAAGCGTGGCCTTAAGAATGGCACCGTTGAGCTCAAGGACCGTGCCACGGGCGAGCGCGAGGACGTGGCGATCGACGAGGTCGTCGCCAAGGTTGCCGAGCTTGTTAAGGCGGCCCGCCGTTAATCGACGTTTCTGCTATTAGATGTAATTGCGGGACTGCTCCGTATCTCTCTTAGGAAGAGATGCGGAGCAGTCTATTTTGTTGCGTGAATAAACTCGATGGGTAAAGGAAAACCCCACAGCCCATATTGAACTGCGCCCCAATTCTTGGACGGGCTAATAAGCGGCCTACGCCGCACATAGGGACTGATTCCGGAATTCCTCCG
>NZ_JAQLDU010000015.1 GCF_028209625.1 Collinsella aerofaciens
ACGGACAGGGCCTCGGCCGCCGGCTTGCAGCCGACGCCGGCGTCGAAGAGCTCGACGGCCCGCCTCCTGGACTCCAGGTCGTGCTTCACCCTGAGGTCTATACTCATGGAAAACCTCCCATTTCCCGATGTCCAAGAAATGGGAGGCAGTTCACTGTCCCCTTTGTGGCGGTTTTAGGTGGCGTGGGCGGTTAGGCCTGGAAGGTATCGCGGTCGGGGGCGAAGGACTGCATGGCCGCTATGGTGCGGTCAAAGAGCTCGGGGAGCTCCCAGCCCAGCATCTCGGCACCCTGCGTAATCACGTCGCGCGAGCAGCCGGCGGCAAAGCGCTTGTCCTTGAACTTTTTCTTGAGCGACTTGGTCGTAAAGTCCATGACGCTCTTACTCGGACGCATGATGACGGCAGCACCGATCAAGCCGGTGAGCTCGTCGCAGGCAAACAGGATCTTTTCCATCTGCAGCTCGGGCTTGGGCAGCGAGGTGTTGAAGTCCGACGTGTGCGTCTGAATGGCGCGAATGAGATCGGGAGAGGCGCCCTCGCCTTCAAGGATCTCGGCCGCATAGATGGTGTGGTTCATGGGGTCGTCCTCATGCTCCTCCCAATCTAGGTCGTGCAGCAGACCGACGATGCCCCAAAACTCCTCGTTCTCGGGGTCGAACTCGCGCGCAAAGTAGCGCATGGTGCCCTCGACCGTTTCGCCGTGGGTGATGTGGAACGGGTCCTTATTGTGCTCGTTGAGCAATTCGAACGCACGGTCGCGGGTGATTCCGGCGGAAAGTGGCTCTGCCATAAAAGACTCCTTGTGCTCGCAGGTATCGCTAAGAATGAATACTACTAGAACGACTAGAACGAAAAAACCACCACAAAGGTGCCTGTCCCCTTTGTGGTGGTTTTTGGCGCGGATGGGTTAGTTGAGGGCGGCTTGGGCTAGGCGGGCTTCGGCGGCCTCCTCGGTGACGCCCAATGCCACGGCGAACTCCTCGATGGAGCGGCGCTTGGCTTCCTTGAGTACACGCATATAGTAAGAGCTGGGCTTTTTATCGGCTTCCTCGGCCTGGCGAATGCGGTGCATCATGGTCTTTGCCACGCGGACCGTCTCGGGCGCGCCCAGCTTGAGCTGCTGCTTAAAGTGTGTCTCTTCAAGCGAGCTGTTGCGCTCGGTAAAGGTGTCGCACTCCAGCTCGTCATAGTGGCTCAGCAGATGCTCGGCATCTTGCTGAGAGATGGCGGCATGCAGACGGTCGGCCTGCGCCACGGGGTACATAAGGATCGTCTGCGCATGCCCCTGCTTGGCCTCGAGCAACAACATGGGCTGCGGCGTGTCGTCCCTAAAACCGACGACGGTGCAGACTCCCTGACCCGGATGAATGACGTGTTGACCGATTGAGAACATGCTACCTCCAACTTATACGAATTTACGTATGTCTAGAATAACACGCTGACGTGCGCAAATCCTCGCTTTATGCAGGAAAAGCACACAACTCTGATAGGTAAGAGTATTCGATAAAAGACACAGCTCATTCACACCTTTATGCATTTTCAACGCGTGCATAATCTGCAGGCAGACCGGCATCTTTGAGTGACTCCATACAAGCTGTAGTCAATTTTGTGCATATGCAATTTCGATTGGCTTTACCCTGCGACAGTGCCCCTCGCTTGTGATAGAGTGCTACAAACTCTGGCTTTTGCCCTACGAGTGACCAAGAGCTCGGGGGCTTTAACACAAGGAGGATCTATGCCCGAGAAGATTGAAGAGCTGGTACGCGCTGCGCTTGCTGCGGCCCAGGAGGCCGGCGACCTTTCCGCATTTGAACTTGACGATTGCGCTATCGAGCGACCGGCTGACACTTCTCATGGCGAGTGGACCTCTACCATGGCCCTGAAGTCCGCCAAGCTGGCCCACTGCGCCCCGCGCAAGATCGCCGAGGCCATCGTTGCCCATATGCCCGAGGATCCCGCGATCGAGAAGGTTGAGATCGCAGGCCCCGGTTTCATCAACTTCTACCTCTCCGTTGCCGTCAAGAATGCCATCTTTGGCGAGGCTCGCGAGAAGGGCATGGACTTCGCTAAGTCCAACGTCGGTGGTGGCCTGAAGACCCAGGTCGAGTTCGTTTCCGCCAACCCCGTCGGCCCCATGCACATCGGCCACGGCCGCTGGGCCGCGCTGGGCGATTCGCTCTGCCGCGTTATGGACCACGCCGGCTATGAGATCCAGCGTGAGTTCTACATCAATGACCACGGCTCTCAGATGAACACCTTCGGCAACTCCATCAGCACGCGCTATATGCAGCTTGCCGACATCATCGCCAAGCAGGGCGTTGATATCGACGAGGCTCACAAGCTGCTGATCGCCGACCGTGACGCCTTTGTTGCCGACGAGAACGACGAGCACCCCGAGACCCATCCGTATCAGGACAACTTTGCCGAGACCTTGGGCAAGGACTCTTACGGCGGCGACTACATCATCGACGAGGCCGCCGAGTTCTGGCGCACCGACGGCGATAAGTGGGTCAACGCCGATCCTCAGGAGCGCATGGAGAGCTTCCGCGAGCGCGGCTATGTAAAGATGGTCGATAACATGCGCGACCTCTGCCACGCCGTCAACTGCGACTTCGATCGTTGGTACTCCGAGCGCTCGCTGTATGTGAAGGACACCGAGGGCGAGACCGCCGGCACCTCCGCCGTCGACCGCGCTTTTGAGAAGCTCGACAAGATGGGCTACCTCTACACCAAGGACGGCGCCCTGTGGTTCCGCTCCACCGATCTGGGCGACGACAAGGACCGCGTCCTGATCAAGTCCGACGGCGAGTACACCTACTTCGCCTCCGACGTCGCCTATCACTGGGATAAGTTCCAGCGCGTCGATCACGTCATCGACATCTGGGGCGCCGACCACCACGGTTACATCGAGCGCGTACGCTGCGTCTGCGACGCTCTGGGTTACCCCGGCAAGTTTGAGGTTCTGCTGGGCCAGCTCGTCAACCTGCTGCGTAACGGCAAGCCCGTCCGTATGTCCAAGCGCAAGGGCACCATGGTGACCCTGCAGGAGCTCGTCGACGAGGTCGGCTCCGATGCCGCTCGCTACACGCTCATCTCCAAGAGCTCCAACCAGATGGTCGACTTCGACATCGAGGCCGTTAAGAAGCGCGACAACTCCAACCCGGTCTATTACGTGCAGTATGCTCACGCCCGCGTGTGCTCCATCCTGCGCCGTGCCGCCGACGTTACCGCCGAGCAGGCCGACGAGATGGGCATGAAGGCCGTTGCCGCCAAGGCCATCGGTGAGAACGTCGATTACTCGCTGCTGACCGACCCGACCGAGCTCGCCCTTTCGCGCAAGCTCAACGAGCTCACCGACCTGATCGCCAGCTGTGCTCGCGATCGCGCTCCGTTCCGTCTGACCCACTTTGCCGAGGAGCTCGCCGGCGACTTCCACAGCTTCTACGCTGCCTGCCAGGTTCTGCCGAGCGAGGGCCGTCCCGTCGACCCCGAGCTTTCGCGCGCCCGTCTGGCAGCTTGCGACGCTGTCCGCGTGACGCTCGCCCTGGTGCTCACCCTCGTTGGTGTCTCCGCTCCCGAGCAGATGTAAGCTACGGGTCATTTGACCGCGCAGGTTTGGTTTAACTGAGCCTTGAAAGCCCGATCTCCCATATTGAACTGCCTCCCATTTCTTGGACATGAGAAATGGGAGGCTTTCTTTATGCGCGTTGATTTGAGAGTGAAGCATGATATCGAGGCCAGGAAGGCGGCCATAGGGCTCTTCGAGCTCGGGCACGGGTATAAATCTGCCGCGATTGCCCTTTCGCTTCCCGTGGAAGCCGTGAGAAGATGGCAGGAGATATACCGCGCATTCGGGAGCGAGGTGCTGCTGCGCATGGACGGAAAGCAGGGCAGGTACACATACGAGCAGAAGGTCGCCGCCGCCTCCGCCGTCGTCGACGGCGGCATGACGAAGACCGAGGCGATGGCGGCGTTCGGCATAATGTCGATGTCGCCGCTCAAGAAGTGGTGCGCGCTATACCGCCGGGGCGGCGCGGAGGCCCTGCGCCCGAGGCCCAAGGGCCGGCCGAAGGGTTCCAAGGCGAGGCCGCGGACCCGCGAGGAGGAGCTCGAGGAGCGGTGCCGTAGGCTCGAGGCCGAGGTGGCCTACCTAAAAAAATTACGCGCCCTGGTCGAGAGGGACGGGCTCTGACCAGGGCGAAGGCCGAAGCGGTCGCGGCCCTGCGCGCCGAGGGGCACGCGCTCGGGCACCTGCTCGCATGCGCCGAGCTCAAGCGGTCGACCTACTACTACGCCCTCGCGCACCCGCCGAGGCCCACGCGCCCCGAGCTCCGGGAGGCGGCCGCCGAGATCTTCTCGCGCACCGCCAACGGCTGCGGGCACCGGCAGATAGCGATGTGCCTCAGGGCGGAAGAGGGGGCCGTGATAGCCGACAAGACCGTGCTCAAGATGATGCGCGAGATGGGGATTCGCTGCGGTATCAGACGCGAGACGGCCTACCACAGGTACAACTCGTACAGGGGCGTCGTCGGCAGGACGTTCGAGAACGTGATCGCGAGGGATTTCGACGCCGGGGCCCCGTGGCGGAAGCTGGGAACGGACGTCACCGAGTTCAAGGTGGCGGGCGGCAAGGCCTACTGGGCCCCGACGCTGGACTTCTGCACCAAGGAGATCGTGGCGAGCGACATATCGACCACGCCCGACATGGCCCAGCAGGTCAGGATGCTCGACGAGCTGCTGTCCAAGATCCCCGAGGGCGCCGCCCCGACCATGCACTCGGACCGGGGCTGGCAGTACCAGCACGCCTCGTACACATCCAGGCTCGAGGCCGCCGGCATCGTCCAGAGCATGTCCAGGAAGGCGAACTGCATCGACAACGCCGCCACCGAGCAGCTCTTCGGCCACGTCAAGGACGAGTTCTACCGGGGCCGCGAGTGGGAGACGTTCGAGGATTTCAAACGCGACCCGGAGGAATACATAGTCCACTGGAACACGAGCCGGAGGCAGGTAAGATTGAAGGGCCTGACCCCGGAGGAGTTCCGGAATCAGGCCCTCGCGGCCTAGTCGCTATTTAGGGCGTCCAAGATTTGGGACGCAGTTCATATGGAGGTCGGGCTTTTTGCGTTTGGTGAGACTATTTGGTTTGCTGGGAAATGCTACCAAATCGCAACTATACCGGTTTACGGGGCTGAATCGCCAACTGGCGACCATGGTGCCAATGGCAAAATTAAACCCGCAGGTAGATGGCTTATTGTTTCTAGAAAATGCAGGGCATGGTTGGCTTGCAGCATTCTGGCCCCGTAATCCGGCGTAGTTTTGAAAATTGTCCCTTGGGGACGGAGGAAAATGGATCATTTTTGTCTCGCGGAGGGGTGGCGGGATACCGTCCGCCACGAATTGGGCTCATCTCCTACGTTTGGACGCATATCCCGAACCATGCCGAAAAGTACGATATTAAAACCGCAGGTAGCAGACTCGTTGTTTTTGAAAAAACAAGGGTATGGTCAGGGGCTCGGGTGCAAACGTAGTAGATGGGCGCGATTTGTGGCGCGGCTATTCCGGGTGCCACGGCTTCACTCCTCTGGCGTGACATTTCAAGGCGCTTTTGAGGAGGAGTGTCCCTGATGACTGGGCGTTTAAGAACGTCCAATGACTAAGTTGCAGGTGGTTGCGGTTGTGTTACACTAACGCTGCGTATATGACGCAATCATCTCGATACAGATCAATGATGTCCGTCGTTTTGAACGGAACTAGACTGTTTAGCCGCCCTGAAGGTTTATGCAGGGAGCATGTGATCACAGGGCTTGAAAAGAAAGTTGAGCAAACACTGTGTCTGATCAACAGCAAGAAAACGAAATAACGACGACGCAAGCCGCTCCCGCTGCACCGGTTGCGTCGGACCAGGTCGCGGCGCCCGCGCAAGCCTCGGCTCCCGAGACGCCTAAGGCTGCTTCGACGCCTGCGCCTGCAACTGGTGAGGAGGCTGCTCCGGCAAAGCCCAAGCTCGCGCGCCGCACGGCCAAGCCTGCCGCTGACGGCGAGGAGGTCACCAAGCCCAAGCGCCGTACCACGCGCACGACGCGCGCCAAGCGCACCGTTGCAGCTGACTCCTCGGCTCCAATTTCCGATGAGGTCGCGCAGGCACGTGCGTTGGCGCAGATTAGCGAGGCTCAGGTGGTGCGCGCCCGCCGTCGTGCTGCCGAGCGCGAGGCCGCGGCACAGACCGAGCTTGCAGCTCCGTCTGTGCCCGAGACGCCTGCCGCCATCGAGACCCCTGCCGCCGACCTGCCGACCGAGAAGCCGGCACCGCGCACACGCCGCCGCACGGCTGCTAAGGCCGAGCAAGTTGCGGAACAGGTAGCCCCCGAGCTCACTGAGGCTTCGGTCCGTTCCGCGGCAGGGGAGGGCACATTGCCTGTTGAGCCCGCTGCGCCTGTCGAGGCCAACGAAGTTCCCGTTGTCGATCCGGCTTTGCGCCCGCACCGTCGCGGTCGCAAGCCCAAGGCCTTTGTCGAGGCAGAGAAGGCCGCAGCAGCAGCCGCCGCCGCTCGGGATGCTGCGGCGACCGCCGAGTCTGCAACCGCTGCCGATGCACCCGTCCAGGATGCTACGACTTCCGAGGCCGCTCCCGCCGATGCCGAGCCCGCCGACGTCCGTCCCGGTCGCAGCCGTCGTACTGCTGCTAAGCGCACGTCAAAGGCCAAGGCTGCCAAGAAGGGTGCGTCCGAGGATTCTGCCGAGACGACCGCCGATGCGTCGACTGATGTCGCCAAGGCCCAGGACGTCGAACAGCCTGCGTCCGAGAAGCCCAAGCGCGGTCGTAAGAAGTCCGTTAAGGCCAAGGCGTCCGAGCAGCAGGATGTCGAAGCGCAGGTTGATTCTGGCGCCGAGGCCAATGACGCCGCCGCGGCCAATGTTGGCACCGCCGCAACCGATGGTGCCGCCCCCGCTGAGGGCGAAGACGGCACTCGTCCCAACCGTCGCCAGCACAAGCGCAACGACGAGCGCAACGAGCGTAAGGACGACCGCAACAACGACCGTCGCAACCGCCAGCGCGATCGCAAACAGCGCAACAAGGAGCGTAATGCCGCTCCCACCGAGCCCACGCTTTCGCGCGAGGAACTCGCGGCCATGAAGGTCGCTGAGCTGCGCGAGAAGGCTAAGGAGTTCGAGATCGAGACGACCGGCAAGAAGAAGGCCGAGCTCGTCGAGGAAATCTACGTCACCGCTGCGAAGGCCGAGGGCTTCCGCGACATCAAGGGCATTCTGCAGATTCGCCCGGACAGCTCCGGCATCATCCACGCCCATGGCTACATGAAGTCCAACGACGACGCCTTCGTGCCCGCCTACCTCATCCGCTCCGCGCGCCTGCGCACGGGCGACGTCATCGAGGGCTCGCTGCGTCCTTCGCGCGGCGGCGACAAGCGCGCCGGCCTCGCCAAAATCACGACCGTCAACGGTCTGGACCCCGAGCAGATTCGCAACCGTCCCAAGTTCGGCGACCTCACCCCGGTCTATCCCAACGAGCCGCTGCGCATGGAGCACGGCAAGGATTCCATCACCGGTCGCGCCATCGACATCGTGTCGCCGATCGGCAAGGGCCAGCGCGGCCTGATCGTGTCCCCGCCCAAGGCCGGCAAAACCACGATCCTCAAGAAGATCTGCCAGTCCATCTCGATTAACAACCCCGAGGTGCACCTCATCTGCCTGCTCGTCGACGAGCGTCCCGAAGAGGTCACCGATATGCAGCGTTCCATCAAGGGTGAGGTTGTGGCCTCGACCTTCGATATGCCTGCCGACAACCACACCCGCGTGGCCGAGCTCGTCATCGAGCGCGCCAAGCGCATCGTAGAGCTGGGTGGCGACGTCGTGGTGGTGCTCGACTCCATCACGCGCCTCGCCCGCGCTTACAACCTGGCGGCGCCCGCCTCGGGCCGCATCCTTTCGGGCGGCGTCGATTCGGCTGCACTGTATCCGCCCAAGCGCTTCCTGGGTGCAGCCCGCAATATCGAGAACGGCGGCTCGCTCACCATCCTGGCCTCTGCCCTCATCGACACCGGTTCCAAGATGGACGAAGTCATCTTTGAGGAGTTCAAGGGCACCGGCAACATGGAGCTTAAGCTCGACCGCGACCTGGCCGACCGCCGCATCTTCCCGGCTGTCGACCCCGTTGCCTCCGGTACGCGTAACGAGGACCTGTTGGTCGACGAGCAGATGCGTCCGTTTGTCTTTGGTCTGCGTCGCATTCTTGCCGGCATGAACAACACCGAGCGCGCAGCCGCATCGTTTATCAAGGGTCTTAAGGGCACCAACACCAACCAGGAGTTCCTGGTGCGTTCGGCCAAAAAACACAGCGACTACGAACAGACGTTCTAGGTTGTCATCCACACGCAGCGATAGTCATCAATGTGATAAAGGGTCGGGGCTTTGAGCCTCGGCCCTTTTCCATAGCGCCGCTCCGCGCTTATTTTTGACCGTAAGACCGACGAGCAGCAGGTTTCCCGTTTCAATCCTACATCGTCGCTTGCAATCGGCAGGGCGGTTTCGCATAATAGCTTTTAAGCTTCGCGACGGAAAACGCAGATGAAACGAACCATATACCGTTGCTTTGGGGCATAGCCCCGCTTCATCTTCTCTCGCGCAGCCAACTGAATGATGCGATTTGGGTGCTGGAAGATGGGGAGAGCTCATGGCTTCTTCTGATGCAACACAACGAGCAGTCCTTGCCGGACTTTCGTGCGGGATCGGCCTTGCCGCTCCCGTGGTTATGTATGCCGCGACGCTGCCGTTTTCGTCGGTGAACGAGACGGTCGTGGCGGGTGCAGTTCCCTTCGCCGTGGGCGCGGTGGCGGGCGTGGGTATCTATGCCGCCTCGCTGGGTATCTCCGAGTATCGTGCGCAGCGTGAAGAGCGTCTGTTCCAGCCCGATGCCATGGGCGGTGCCGCCAATCTCAATCAGCATCAAAGCGAGTTCAAGACCGCCTCGATTCCAGCTCAGCAGCAGGATGCGATTCCGTACGCTGCGGCTTCTGCTTCTCAGGCTCAGTCGGAGCAGTCTACCTCGGCATTCCTTTCCGGCCTGACTGGTGCGTTCCAGCGCCGTCATGCCGATGATGGTGTCCCTACCATCGCTCGAGCCGCAGATGCTATGGACGAGGCCGAGGCTTGGTCCATGATCGACAGCATGCTCGACGACGATTCGCCGGTGAGCTGCGACCCTGCACGCTCGCGCGACGTCTATCAAGTCGCCATCGACGAGCTCACCAACGGCGGGCAGACCGGCTCCTTCAATCGCGATGATATCGCCGCCGCGGCACGCGCCGTGTCGGGCTCCCAGGCCGCCCCTGCGGGCAGCACGGCGGCTTTCGTGGCACTCGTTGCCAATGCGGCGGTCAATAACGCCTACAGCGCTACCTCGGCGGACGCGAATGCTTCTGCCG
The DNA here is from genome assembly GCF_028209625.1 of Collinsella aerofaciens. Classification (GTDB taxonomy): domain Bacteria; phylum Actinomycetota; class Coriobacteriia; order Coriobacteriales; family Coriobacteriaceae; genus Collinsella; species Collinsella aerofaciens_AM. The sequence continues at coordinate 9,441 of NZ_JAQLDU010000015.1, forward strand.
ATAATTCGTACGTTGATGAAGCCATGACCGCGGACGAGGAGGCTGTTGCCGCCCGCCGTGCCGCCGAAAGCTCGCTTTGGGGCGCTCCTGCCCAGCAGCAGGCGGCTGAGGCTGCGCCGTACAATGCAAACCTCGCCAGCATGCCTATCATCTCCGGTGCCGCGGGCATCGATCTCGATGACCTCGATGAGCCTGCAGCCATCACCGCATCGATTGATGCCCAAGATCGCATCGACACCGGCGACCTTCCGGACGCCTCGCTCGAGGTTGATGTCCCCATGGCCGATTACTCGGGCCACGAGGGTATGTGGGCCGCCGCCACCGCGATTCTGGATGAGATTGACGAGCCTGCTCCTGTTTCAGCCCCCGCTCCCGTCGCTGCCCCTCAGCCTGCTGCCCCCGCCTATGTCGGCCGTCACAGCGCTGTGTTCCCCGAGGATACTGCCCGTATCTCGCGTGAGAGCATCGAGCGGGCCGAGGCTATTGCCGCCGGCATTATGGAAAATCGTCGTCACGAGCGCGTCAATCAGATCCTCGAGGAAGAGATCGAGCGTCTTCAGTCCTCTACCGCCAAGCGTACGGGCCGTGCTTATCTGAGCGTTATCGAGGGCGGTACCGCCAGCTTCGCGCCGCTCCGTGCGGAGGCATAACTTCTGCATGGTTAAGATCAATCGAAAATGGGCGGTCGTAACCTGCCTGATGGCGCTCTTGATCTGGGGCAATTCGCTGGTTCCCGGCTCGGGGTCGGGCTCACTGAGCCTAACGGTCATGGAAGCTATCCGCGGTTTCCTGCACGGCGTGGGACTTCCATATGAATGGGTGACCAACTTTGTTGTTCGTAAGTGCGCGCATTTTACCGAGTATTTGGTGCTCGGCATCCTGGCAACGCACGCCTTTGATTTTGAGGGCCGACGCACCTTTGACGTGCTGCTGCCCACGGCAGTGTTTCTGCTGCTGATTCCCTCGATCGACGAGACGATTCAGCTCTTTGTGCCGGGACGCGCCGGCATGATCACTGATGTGATGATCGACTGCTGTGGAGCGGCAACGGGCGTTGTGCTCCGATATCTCTTACGGTCGCTGATGTGCGCCAAAAAGGCCGCCTAAGGACGCATTGTTTGGTCCTAGGCGGCCTTTTTTATTGGAGGGCTTATATGAGGTGTGGCGGCGTCGTTCCATAGGTCGGATTTGCCGGGTGCGCCACGCCCTGTGGGTGCGTCTGTTACTGAAGCGCCTGTGCGCCTAGGGCCAGGCAGCCCATGATGCCCTGCTTGCCCTCGAGGCTGTTGTTGACGATGTAGGTATCGATGTCGTTGACCTCGGGCGTGACGATATAGCCGTTGAGCATCTCGGCGCACTTCTTGCGCGCGAGCGGCACGATGGGGGTGTGGTCGGCCACGCCGCCGCCGATGACGATCTTCTGCGGCGCATAGCACAGGATGAAGGTCATGAGCGCCTGCGCCAGATAGCCGGCGAGCAGATCCATGGCCTCCGGGTCATCGGCCATGTCTCCGGCGCTCTTGCCATCCCAGCGCCTTTTAACGCCGGGGCCGGCGATGAGGCCCTCGAGGCAGTTGTCGTGGAAGGGGCAGGCGCTGTGCTCGCCAATGGTGTCGCGCGGGTCGCGCGTGACCAGGATGTGACCGGCCTCGGGATGCATCATGCCGTGCACGAGCTTACCGCCCGAGAGCACGCCAGCGCCCACGCCGGTACCGATGGTCAGATACACCACGTCAGTGAGGCCCTGGGCGCAACCAAAGGTGACCTCGCCCAGGCAGGCGACGTTGACGTCGGTGTCGTAGCCGCAGGGAATATTGAGCTCGTTTTGGATGGTGCCCAGCAGGTCAAAGTAGCGCCATGCCGTTTTGGGCGTCTCCAGGATCTTGCCGTATTGGGGCGAGGCGGGGTTGACTGCGGTGGGGCCAAAGGCGCCGATGCCCAGCGCGGCGATGCCCTTGTTCGCAAACCATGCGTTGACGGCCTCGACGGTCTCCTGCGGGGTCGTGGTCGCGATCTGCTCGCACTCCAGGACCATACCGTTTGCATAGCCCGTGGCGCAGACCATCTTGGTGCCGCCGGCCTCGAGCGCTCCGATAAGCTGCTCTGCCATAGTATTCCTCTCTGGGACGAGTTGCTCCGTGACTAAAGTATAGCGCTCAAAAAAATAAATGAGGTCGCTATAAAAAGAAACCTCGTGGCCCAACGGGTTCACGAGGTTTCTTTAGTGCCTTTAGTTACTGACCGTCCTTACCCGCGCGGTTCGATTTTATCACGCAGAGACTTGAGGTTCTCCAGTGCCGCGTTAAGCGTCTCGTCTCGTTTGGCAAAGTGGAAACGAATCAGATGGTTGACGGGCTCGCGGAAGAAGCTCGAGCCGGGCACGGCGCCCACGCCCACCTTGGAGGCCAAATCCTCGCAGAAGTCGAGGTCGCTGTTATAGCCAAACTCCGAGATATCCATCATCACGTAGTAGGCGCCCTGCGGCACGTTGTGCGTGAGTCCGATGCTGTCGAGTCCCTGACAGAATAGGTCGCGCTTGGCGGTGTAGAGGTCGAGGACCTCCTGGTAATAGCTGTCGTCGAAGTTGAGGGCGGTGACGACGGCCTCTTGCAGGGGAGCGGCGGCGCCCACGGTGAGGAAGTCGTGAACCTTTTTGATGCGCTCGGTGATTTCGGCAGGAGCGATGGTGTAGCCCAGGCGCCAGCCGGTGATGGAGTAGGTCTTGGATAGCGAGCTGCAGCTGATGGTGCGCTCAAACATGCCGGGCAGCGTGGCCATGTACACGTGCTCGTGGGGCGCGTAGACGATGTGCTCGTAGACCTCGTCGGTGATGCAGTAGGCGTCATGCTTTTTGCACAGGTCGGCGACAAGGGTGAGCTCCTCGCGGGTAAAGACCTTGCCGCAGGGGTTGGACGGGTTGCATAGAACGATCGCCTTGGGATCGTTGTCGCGGAAGGCCGCCTCCAGGACCTCACGGTCAAAGTCAAAGGTGGGCGGGTTGAGCGGCACGTAGATAGGCTCCGCACCCGAAAGGATCGTGTCGGCGCCGTAGTTCTCGTAGAATGGCGAGAAGATGACGACCTTGTCGCCGGGGTTCGTGACCGTCATCATGGCGGCCATCATGGCCTCGGTGGAGCCGCAGGTGACCACGATGTTCTCGTTGGGGTTGATCGGCATGCCCATAAAGTGCTCCTGCTTGGCGGCAAGCGCCTCACGCATGGCCTGGGAGCCCCAGGTGATGGAGTACTGGTGATAGAGCGGCTTGGGGTCGCTGGCGATGGCGCTCAGGCTGTTGAGCAGCTGCGCCGGGGGATCGAAGTCGGGGAAGCCCTGCGACAGGTTGACGGCGCCATACTTATTGGAGATGCGCGTCATGCGGCGGATGACCGAATCGGTAAACGTTGCCGTACGGTTGGAGAGTTCTTTCATGCTTGTCCTTTCGAGCATTTGCAGTGGGGCAAGTTTACTCCTATGAAACCGGTGGGAATTGCTCGAAATGGTCTCGAAAAACTCTTTTCAAAATTCTTGAAAATTGGGGCTTGCATCGCGTGGCGTTCCTTGCAATAATAGTCGAGCGCGAAGCGCACAGGACACGGTGGGTGTAGCTCAGTTGGCTAGAGCGACGGGTTGTGGTCCCGTAGGTCGAGGGTTCGAGTCCCTTTACCCACCCCAGTTCTTGCTTCGTGTTGATATCGGGTCGTTAGCTCAGTTGGTAGAGCAGGGGACTCTTAATCCCAAGGTCCAGGGTTCGACCCCCTGACGGCCCACCACACGATATCTCCTCTAAAGTCCGCTACGACGGACTTTAGCTTTGGGTCGTTAGCTCAGTTGGTAGAGCAGGGGACTCTTAATCCCAAGGTCCAGGGTTCGACCCCCTGACGGCCCACCCAAAGATGATTAAGACGGTCAACGAAGGTTGGCCGTCTTTTTTTGTTGACCTTTCATGGGGTCGAACCCGTCGGGGCGCGGAGCTGAGGAAATGCGTGAGCATTTACCAGCGCAGCGCGCAAGGCGCGAAGCGCCGCAGCGGCCGCCTGCAAAGCAGGCTGACCCCCTGACGGCCCACCAAAGCAAGTTAAGACGGTCAACGAAAGTTGGCCGTCTTTTTTGTTGACCTCGCTTGGGGTCGAACCCGAAAGGGCACAGCCGCTTTCACAGATCGAGTCTACCCTGGGGATCAGTAAAACCGGCGCGTCTGCACGGCGAAGTACGCCTGTGCGAGCGCGATTTCTTGCTTGTTTGAATCTCCGTTCTGGGCGATTAAATAGCATGCATAGCGCGTAAGCTTGTAGTCTTTAACCGCACGAGCGGCGACACCGGCAGTTACCATTTTCGTGGTGTCACGAAAATGGGAATCAACTGGAGTTTTATTTGTTTCGCACGAGACTTTTGCCCTCTTAACAACTTCGGCGAAGTTCTCCCATCGAGTGTATCCCATGGGTTCCATTAAATCGCGTGCGAGCCAATACTCAACGCCGTCTTCCACATTGGCGTAGCTATCAAGTTTGACACGCCACTTCTCGATATCTCTACTGTCCATATCTCCTCCTCGCTGGTCTATTGTCTATGCAGGCTTTGCACGCTCTGTATTCGGAATAAGGATACGCTGCCGTGCGGACACGAATGGGCCCCGTGCCACTTCGAGCTCACGGGGCCCATAGATATCGATTAGTTGTGTTCTGCTTTAGATAGGTGTCCAGTTTAATTCGCTCGATAGTGCGAGCCCAGGCTTTCGGTTCGGTTGCGCATGGCTTTGACCATTTCCTGTGCTAGTTGAATCTGCGACTGTATGCGGGCGAGCGCAGCGATTTCGCTGTCGTTGGCATGCGGCTTATTTAGAGCTGTGGCATCATCTTGAATGTTTTCAAGCTCGTGTAGTGCCTCGGATAGGCCTGTTTCGGTCCTGTTGATCATGCAATAGGTGCTCATCGTGTGCCTTAGGCTGTGTGTCAGGCGTTCGGCATCTGTTGCGGCTATGCCGTACTGGGGGAGGGCGATATCCGCCTTCAGGGCTGTCTCGGGCTCTTTCTGTGCTGCTTGGGCTGCCGATGCGCCTGCGATGCGCCCGAACACGATGCCGTTGGCGCTTGACAAGCCACCAATGCGGTCGGCGCCGTGCATGCCGCCTGTCGCCTCGCCGCAAGCGTAGAGGCCCTCAACGCCCGTTTGCGCGGTCTTATCGATCTTGATGCCGCCGTTAGCGGCGTGGGCATACATCGCAACGCGCATCTCGTCAGTCGGGGCGATGCCGTGCTCGTCTTGCAGCCAGGTGGCAAAGGTCTGCACAAACTCTGGGACATCCTCGCGGGGAAAGTCGTAGTGGAGTGCCAGGCCTTCGACACCTGCCTGATCGATGACGAGATCGATGGCGCTGGAAGCCAGGCGCGAAGTGAAGGGACCGTATCCGGAGCGTTGCTCAAGCAGGTCGTCCAGCTTGTCGTCGGCAATATCTACCGGCTGGTCTACATGTACATAGCGCCAGGTTTTCTCGTTGAAGACCAGGTTGCGCTTGGGCTCGATGAAACCGGGCATCATCTGCATGAACTCTATATTAGTAAGTGTTGCGCCGTGCGCCAGCGCGATGGCCTGCGAGGAGCTGAGCACATCAGCCGACGTAAGGCTGCGCTCGAACAGGCCGCCTGTGCCACCGGTTGCGATGATCGTGGCCTTGGCAGCAAAGGGCACGATTCGATTTTCGGTGAGGTCGTAGAGCACGGTTCCGGTTATTCTACCGTTCGTGTCCTCAACAAGGTCGATAAGCTCATAGCGGGGGAGCAGGCGAATGCCGAGTGACTCGATTCGGGTCGTCAGAGCGTCCTCAAGGGGCTTGCGGGTGAGGCCGCGCCACATGCGCGTCTTGTGGTCAAAGCAGGGGATAAACTGCTTTTGCTGGGCGCTCTCGGCATTTTGTGGGCGTTGAAGTTCAACACCCAGATCCCGTTCGAGCCATGTAATTGCCTGGTGAATGCCGCGGACAAACGTCTGGACAAGCTCGGGGTCGGCGACGCCGCCACCAACGGTCTGGATGGTGTCGATGAGGTCTTGTTCGTCGTCTTCGTTAACGGGTCCGATAAGCCCCAGGCCCCAGGTTCCGGGGAAGAAGCTCGATCCACTCATAGTCTTGCCGGCGCTTGCCACAGTGACGGTTGCACCCGTGCGTGCCGCTTCGATGGCGGCGCAAAGTCCCGCAATGCCAGATCCAATTACCAGTACATCAGTCGATTCCATCGGATTCCTTTCTCGTCCGGCGCATTGTCGCACGGGTGATCGGCAATGGGGCCGCAAAGACTCGGCAAATCGGTAAAGGGCACATATGGCAGGTGGGCGTCATGGGCGTTCTGATGCTCCATTTCATCACATCTCGTATATCGCCCCAACTGATATATTGGCGTTAGCCACCCTGCAGCAGCGCAAACAAAAAGAGCCGCTACCTCGAAAGGTAGCGGCTCCAAAGCTCAACTATATGAGCATCGCGCGGGCGCGATTAGGCCTTGAGGGCCTCCTCGACGGCGACAGCGCAGGCGACGGTGGCACCGACCATGGGGTTGTTGCCCATGCCGATGAGACCCATCATGTCGACGTGCGCAGGCACGGAGGAAGAACCGGCGAACTGGGCGTCGGAGTGCATGCGACCCATGGTGTCGGTCATGCCGTAAGAGGCAGGGCCGGCGCCCATGTTGTCCGGGTGCAGGGTACGGCCAGTGCCGCCACCAGAAGCGACGGAGAAGTACTTCTTGCCAGCCTCGAGGCGCTCCTTCTTGTAGGTGCCAGCGACGGGGTGCTGGAAGCGCGTGGGGTTGGTGGAGTTACCGGTGATCGAGATGTCGACGTTCTCGTGCCACATGATGGCAACGCCCTCGCGGACGTCGTCGGAGCCGTAGCAGTTAACGGCAGCGCGGGGACCATCGGAGTAGGGGATGGTCTCGACGACCTTGAGCTCGCCCGTGTAGTAGTCGAACTGGGTCTTCACGTAGGTGAAGCCGTTGATGCGGGCGATGATCTGAGCAGCGTCCTTGCCCAGACCGTTGAGGATGACGCGCAGCGGCTTCTTGCGAGCCTTGTTGGCGTTCAGAGCCAGGCCGATAGCACCCTCAGCGGCAGCGAAGGACTCGTGGCCAGCCAGGAAGGCGAAGCACTCGGTGTCGTCGGAGAGCAGCATAGCGCCCAGGTTGCCGTGGCCCAGACCGACCTTGCGGTCCTCGGCGACGGAGCCGGGAACGGTGAAGGCCTGGATGCCCTCGCCGATGATGGCGGCAGCCTCAGAAGCGGTCTTGGCGCCACGCTTGACAGCGAGAGCGCAACCGAGGGTGTAGGCCCACTCGGCGTTCTGGAAGGCGATGGACTGGGTGTTGTTGACGATCTCACGCGGGTTGAAGCCCTTGTCGGTGCAGATCTGCAGAGCTTCCTCGAGGGAGGCGATGCCGTTGTCGGCGAGGCACTTGTTGATCTTGTCAGCGCGGCGCTCGTAACCTTCGAACGTAACAGTCATAGTTATTTCCCTCCCTTTCTACTCGTGAACCGGGAACACGCTGGCGACGGAGTGAGTCTCCTCGTCGGTGCGCGGGTCGATGTACTTGGCAGCGTTCTCCCACTGACCATAGTGGCCCATAGCGCCAGCGATGGCCTCCTCGGGGGTCTTGCCGGCCTTGACGGCGTCGGTGAACTTGCCGAGGTTCAGGAACTCGAATGCGATGATCTCGTTCTTGTCGTTGAGAGCCATGCGGGTGACGTAGCCCTGAGCGAGCTCAAGGTAACGAGCGCCCTTGGCCTTGGTGCCGAACATGGTGCCGACCTGAGAGCGAAGGCCCTTGCCGAGGTCGTCGAGGGAGGCGCCCACGGGCAGGCCGCCCTCGGAGAACGCGGTCTGGCTGCGGCCGTAAACGATCTGCAGGAAGATCTCGCGCATAGCAACGTTGATGGCGTCGCAGACGAGGTCGGTGTTGAGGGCCTCGAGGATGGTTTTACCGGGAAGGATCTCGGAAGCCATGGCAGCAGAGTGGGTCATGCCCGAGCAGCCGATGGTCTCAACGAGGGCCTCCTCGATGATGCCGTCCTTGACGTTCAGCGTGAGCTTGCAGGCGCCCTGCTGAGGTGCGCACCAACCCACACCGTGCGTAAGACCGGAGATGTCGGAAATCTCCTTAGCCTGGACCCACTTGCCCTCCTCGGGGATGGGTGCGGGGCCGTGGTATGCACCCTTGGCAACGGGGCACATGTTCTCCACTTCCTGTGAGTACTGCATGCCTCTCCTCTCTATCGTGTTGGCGTCCCGTCTGGGGGTCGTGGCTGGCGATTGCCGGGCGACCCTTCGAAAGGGACATGACATGCAGCCCCTATAATACCGCGAAATACACGGAATATTCGGCGAACGGCTCAGTTTTCGTAGCGAGAAGTCCGGAAGTTTTAATTGAAACGGTTTAACTATATGTTCTGTGGTCGCGAATTTCCGTAGAGGGGGTTCGTCTTGGGCAAGCTTTTGGTCAGCTCTTGTAAGCGTTGCAGGGGTTGACCTGTTGCAACGGTGCCGTTCGCCGCCCGTTTACCGCCTTTGGCCGCGCGAGTGTATTGTTTTGCGTGAATGTTTTGATGGCACGCTTCAATCGTGCTGTATTGGATGGCAATCAGATCCCGGCGAAGGGAGCGCCATGCAGCGCGTTTGGAGAACGGTTACCGGCTTTTACCATGTCTGTGCCCGCGGTGTGGGCAAGCAGCTCATCTTTGAGGGCGATGAAGACCGGTGGGAGTTTTTGGAGCTGATGCGCGAGTGCTGCCGCGAGGCGGGCGTGACGGTTATCGCCTGGTGCCTTATGGGCAATCACGTGCATCTGGTGCTTGCAGATTACGAGGACGCGATGAGCGCGGCGATGCACCGGCTGCTTTTGACGTACGCGCGGCGGTTCAATAAGCGCACGGGGCGCACGGGTCATCTGTTCCAGAACCGTTTTGACCGGCGCTCGCTCGATACCGACCGTTATCTAATGGCTGCCATTCGCTATGTTCACGCTAATCCGCAGGAGGCGGGTATCGCCCTGATCGAGCGTTATCCCTGGAGCAGCTTTGCCGAGTATCTGAGAGCGTATGACAACGATACGACGAGGGGATTTTCGGACCCTTCTTGTGTGCTTGAGCTCTTTGAGTCTGCCAAGGGGTTTCTGGATTATTCTCTGTCGATGCCCGATGGTTCCGATCCGGTGATTCACGATATGGATGAGACAGAGTGGGAGCGGCGTGCGTTTGCCGACAAGATGGCGAAGCGCCTGGGCGTGCCGCTCAACGAACTCAAGACCGTAGCGCCCTCGCGGCGAGATGGAATCATTTTCGCCCTGCACGATGTCGGCTACACGGTGCGCGAGATCGAACGATATACGGGAATCAGCAAGAGTACCGTCTCTCGTATCGTGCGCGCTTATGTTCGGGTGAATGCTCAGGCTGAGGGCTCGGAATAGAAAATGGCCGAACCACTCTTGTCAAGCGATTCGGCCAACAAAAGTCTTAAGATTTGGGACAAATACTACTGATTATTTTGTCCCGTGAGCATGCCGTCGAGGGTGCGCCAGGCGAGCTCGGCGCATTTGACGCGGGCGGGCATGTGCGAGATGTCCTGGAGCTGGGCGGCCTCGTCCAGGTCTTCCAAGTCCTCCTCGGAGAGCTGCTCGCCGCGGATCATGGCGAGGAAGAGCTCTGCCAAGCGGCGAGCTTCCTCGACGGTCTCGCCGGTGATGAGGTCGGCCATGATGTCGGCGCTTGCCTGGCTGATGGCGCAGCCGTGGCCGGTAAAGGAGGCCTCCTCGATCACGTTGTTCTCGACACGTAGCTGCAAGGTGAGCTCGTCTCCGCAGCTGGGGTGGATGCCGTCGTGCTCGTGCGTGGGGGCGTCCATCTCGTACTTGTAGTCGGGGTGCGAGTTGTGCTCCATAAACGTGGTGGAGGTGTACAGATTACCCATTGAACGTGCTCCAAACGTGATGCAGGCCGGCGATGAACTTGTCGATATCGGCCTTGTCGTTGTAGAAGGCCACGCTGGCGCGACAGCAGGCAAGGTTCTCGACGCCCAGCCAGGTGAGCAGCGGCTGCGCACAGTGGTGGCCGGCGCGAATGCAGACGCCGTCCATGTCCATGATGCTCGCTACGTCGTGCGGGTGGATGCCCTTGACGTTAAAGCTCACGACGCCGTGGTGGTTGTCCCAATAGATGGAGCCGATGATCTGGACAAAGTCGAGCTGCATGAGTTCGCCCATCAGATAGTGGACGAGTGCCTGCTCGCGGGCCTGGATGTTCTCGTAACCCACCGTGTTGACCAGGTAATCGAGTGCGGCGCCCGTGGCGAAGATGCCGGCGGCGTCCTGCGTGCCGGCCTCGAACTTCTCGGGGACGGGAGCCCAGACAGCGTTCTGCTCGGTGACCGAATCGATCATCTCGCCGCCGGTAAGCATGGGCGGCATGGCGTTGAGCAGGTCCATCTTGCCCCACAGCACGCCGATGCCCATGGGGCCCATGGCCTTGTGCGCACTAAAGGCAAAGAAGTCGGCGCCCAGGTCGGCCACATCGACCGGCATGTGCGGCAGCGACTGCGCGCCGTCGACGACCAGGTAGCCGCCGTACTTGTGCACGAGTTTGCCGAGGTTCTTGACCGGGTTCTCGACGCCCAGCACGTTGGAGACCTGTCCCACGGCTAGGATCTTGGTCTTGGGACCCACCTTGGCAAGAACCTCCTCGGTGGTGAGCTGGCCGGTCTTGGTGGGGTAGAGGTAGACGAGCTTGGCGCCGGTCTCGCGGCAGACCTGCTGCCACGGAATCAGGTTGGAGTGGTGCTCCATGATGGTGATGACGACCTCGTCGCCCGGTTCGAGCACTGTGGGCGCAAAGCTCTTAGCGACCAGGTTGAGCGACTCGCTCGTGTTGCGGGTGAAGACGACCTCGTTGGCCTGTGAGGCGCCGATGAGGTCAGCGATCTGCTGGCGGACCTTCGCGATGGCGTCGGTGGCCTCGACGGACAGCGAGTACAGGCCGCGCAGGGGGTTGGCGTTCATGCGCTGGTAGAAGTCGCGTTCGGCGTCGAGCACACGGGCAGGGCGCTGCGCGGTGGCGGCGCTATCGAGGAAAGCGATCTCGGGGTGCTGCTGGAACAGCGGGAACTGGCCCTTGTAGGGGTTGGTCTCGATGTCCACGGTGGGCCAGCCGCGCGAGGCCTCGTCGCTGGCGTCGAGCTCCATAGGCTCCGGTGCGGTACAGGTATCGCATTTAACGTGCTCGGTGTCGATCATGCGAGCTCCTCTTCAAAGTTGTCGATCAGGTTGTTGCCCAGGCGGACGACGGCGGCGCGGGTGCGCTCGTCGGTGGCGGAAAGCGCGACGTCCTCCAGCTTGGCACGGACGAACAGGTCCTCGGCGGCGTTTTGGTCAAGGCCGCGGCAGGCGAGGTAGAACAGCTGCTCGTCGCGGACGTGGCCGATGGTGGCTCCGTGGTTGCCGGCGACGTCGTCCTCGTCGCACAGGATGACGGGGACGGTCTTGTTGTCGACGCCCTTGTTGGCCAAAAGCACCGTCTCGCGCTCGGTGCCGGTTGCACCCTTGCAGCCGTGCACGAGGTCGATGGTGCCGCGGTAGACCTTCTTGGACGTGCCGGTCAGTACGCCGTTGGCGTCGATCTCGCACTCGGTCTTGCGACCGCGGTGGCGCAGCTCGTAGTTAAAGTCGCGCACCTGCTCGCGGGCGCCCAGGTAGTCAGTATCGACGGTGACCTTGGCGGTATCGCCCAGCAGGTCGCCGGCAAGGCCGGTGGCACTGGCGCCGGCACCCAGGACGCTGTGCTGCACGTTGACGCGCGCGCCCTCGTCTAGGAACAGGCCGGTGTCGTCGAGCGCGATCCAGCTATCGTCGAGCGTCTGCGTGCAGGTCACGTTGACGGTGGCGTACTCGTGGGCGCACACGCGTAGCACGGAGCCCACGACACCCTCGCCGGTAACGGGGGAGTCTAGGGCAATATGTAGATCGAGCGTCGACTGGGGACGGGCGACGACGTCGATGGCGGCGATGGCCGCGGCGGCATCGACAGCGCTCACGCGCACGGTAACCGTGGCGTGCTTGTATGCGGGCACATCGATGACGATGCGCTTGGTAGCGTGGTCGGCCAGGTAGGTGTAGGCAGCCTCGCCCATGCCAGTCTCGAAGGCCTCGGCAGGGGAGAGCTTCTCCTCGAGCTTGATGGCGCCGGCCTGGTAGACGGAGGTCGCAGGCACGTCGAGCTCGGTCTCGGGCGTGATACGGGCGCGGTCGGCGGCATCGCCGGGGGCGGAGGCGCGGCGCTCGGGGAAACGCTCGGCCATAGCGTCCATGGCGGCTTCAAACGCGTCTGCCACGCCGGTAAACTGCTCGTCCAAGCCCTCGACCTCAACGGCCTCGGTGGGAGCGGCGGCAAGCTCGTCAGAGAGCTCGAGCTTGGTCTGGTTCATCTTGAGCCAACCCCAAGTGGCAGCCGGCATCGCGTTGACCTGCTCAAGGGTGGTAGCAGCGGTGTTGGTTTCCTGTTTCATTATCCGATCGCTCCTTCCATCTCGAGCTTGATCAGGTTGTTCATCTCGACGGCGTACTCCAGCGGCAGCTCCTTGGAGACCGGGTTGGCAAAGCCGTTGACGATCATGGTGCGGGCCTCTTCCTCCGAGATGCCGCGGCTCATCAGGTAGAACACCTTGTCGTCGCCGATGCGGCCGATGGTGGCCTCGTGGCCGATGTCGACGTTCTTGGCGCGGATGTCCATGGCGGGGATGGTGTCGGAGCGGCTCTGGTCGTCGAGCATGAGCGACTGGCAGCTCACGGTTGCCTTGGAACCCTCGGCCTTGGGCGTGGCCACGATGGAGCTGCGGAAGGTCTGAATGCCGCCGCTCTTGGAGATGCCCTTGGTCTCGACGGTTGCCGAGGTCTCGGGGGCGTTGAGCACGACCTTACAGCCGGTATCGAGGTTCTGCCCGGCGCCGGCAAAGGTGATGCCGGTAAAGCTCGACCGGGCGCGGCGGCCGTTGAGCACACTCATGGGGTAGAGGTAGCCCACGTGGCTGCCGAAGGAGCCACTGATCCACTCTATGTCGCCATCCTCGTCCACGCGCGCACGCTTGGTGTTGAGGTTGTACATGTTTTTGGACCAGTTCTCGATGGTCGAGTAGCGCAGGTGCGCACGCTTGCCCACAAAGAGCTCGACGGCGCCGGCGTGGAGGTTGGCAACGTTGTACTTGGGCGCGGAGCAACCCTCGATGAAGTGCAGGTCGGCGTCGTCCTCGACGATGATGAGCGTGTGCTCAAACTGGCCGGCGCCCTTGGCGTTAAGGCGGAAGTAGCTCTGCAGCGGGAAGTCCAACTTGGTGCCCTTGGGCACGTAGACAAACGAGCCGCCCGACCATACGGCGCCGTGCAGGGCCGCAAACTTGTGGTCGGTGGGCGGGATGAGCGTCATAAACTTCTCGTGGATGAGCGGCTCCCACTGCGGGTCGTGCAGGGCCTCCTCGATGCCGGAATAGACGATACCCATCTTGGACGCGGTGTCCTGCATGTTGTGGTAGACCAGCTCGGAGTCGTACTGCGCGCCGACGCCCGCCAGGTAGCTGCGCTCGGCCTCGGGGATGCCCAGGCGCTCAAAGGTGTTCTTGATGTCGTCGGGCACCGACTCCCAGTCGTGCTTTTGGTCGGTGTTGGGCTTGACGTAGGTGACGATGTTGTCCATGTCCAGGCCCTCGATGGAGGGGCCCCACGTCGGGTCGGGAAAACGATTGAAGATCTCGAGGGACTTTAAGCGCAGATCGAGCATCCACTGTGGCTCGTCCTTCTTGGCGCTGATCTCGCGCACGATGTCGGGCGTGATGCCGGCGTCGAGGCGCTCGAATCCCTCCTCGCCGTAGGTGAAGTCGTAGAGGCTGCGGTCGATGTCCGCGACCTCGGTGCGGTTCTTGGTCATTGCGTCGCCCCTTTACGCCTGCTGCTCGGCAGCGGCGGCCTCGGCCTGGGCGCGCTGCTCGGCGGCCTCGCGCTCGAAGGTCTCAAAGCCGTTCTTGTCGATCCAGGGGATCAGCGAGGCATCGTCCTCGCGCACGATGTGGCCCTTGACCATAACGTGGACGCGGTCGACATCCAGGTGCTCCAGGATGCGCGTGTTGTGCGTGATGATGAGCATGGAGCCGTCGCAGCTCTTGCGGTAGGCGTCCATACCGTGGCTGACGGTGGACAGGGCGTCGACGTCCAGGCCGGAGTCGGTCTCGTCCAAGATGGCGAGCTTGGGCTGCAGCAGCAGAAGCTGGAGCATCTCGACCTTCTTTTTCTCGCCGCCCGAGAAGCCCACGCCCAGCTCACGGTTGAGGTAGGCGGTATCCATGTTAAGCTCGGCCGCGAGCTCCTTGACGCGACGGCGGAACTCCTTGCCCTTCATCTCCAGGCCGGGGCGGCCGGCGATGCTGGCGCGCAAAAAGCTCGACAGCGGCACGCCGGGGATCTCGACCGGGGCCTGGAAGCTCAGAAACAGGCCGGCGCGCGAACGCTTGTCGGTGGTGAGCTCGGTGATGTCCTGGCCGTCAAAGACGATGCGTCCGTCGTTGACCGTGTAGACGGGGTCGCCCATGACCAGGTGGCCGAGGGTGGACTTGCCGGCGCCGTTGGGGCCCATCAGCACGTGGGTCTCGCCGGCGGCGACGTTGAGGTTGACGTTGTGGAGGATGGTCTTCTCGTCCACGGAGGCGGTCAGACCTTCGATGGAAAGCAGCGGATTTGCGCTCATGCTGTCCCTCTCTGTATATGGTGTACTCATAGGTGTGCTAAACCCTAGGAATCTTCTCGGAATAAAGTTACTATGGGTTCGGCGTTAGTCAAGGGAAAACCCGACTAATCCACTCGACTTTTTAGATGAGGGACATAATAATCAGGTTTGTTTGTTCCGCTTGCATAGGATTTGGGACAAACAAGCCTGGTTTTGTCCCAGTAACGATGGGAGGGTAGGTATGCTCATTTCTTCTAAGGGCCGCTATGCCCTCCGACTGATGATCTATATCGCGGCGCTCGGTGACGCCGAGGGCAAGATTGCTCTGCGCGAGGTTGCCGACCGCGAACATATCTCGCAAAAGTATTTGGAGCAGCTGGTTCGTCCGCTTATGAAGGCTGGCCTGCTTAAGAGTGTGCGCGGCAAAGGCGGTGGCTACATGATGGACAAGGAACCGGCCGAGGTGCGTGCTGGCGACATCCTGCGCGCCGTCGAGGGCAGCACGGCTCCGGTGGCGTGCGATGGCATCGACAACAGCTGCGCCCGCAGCGATCTCTGCTCGACCGTCAAATTCTGGCGCGGTTTGGACGACGTGATCGAAAAGTACGTCGACGGCGTGACGTTGGCAGACCTAGCCGCCGTCCCCGAAATCAACTTCGACATTAAGCTGCAGGGCTGCAAATGACATCTCTCGACAAGGTGTACAAGCAAATCGAAGTTTTTGCTCGGGAATGTGACGCCGAGAAGGTCGTACTGTTTGGGTCTCGCGCTCGAGGCGACAACTTGCCTAAGAGCGATATTGACATCGCCGTAGCAGGTTGCCGGGATTTTGGCCGTTTCTCATATTTAATCGAGGAGCGTCTTGATACTCTTTTGGATGTAGGCGTCGTCAATCTCGATGAGCCCTTATCGCAGCAATTGCTCGATGAAATTGACAGGGATGGTGTGATTCTGTATGAAAAAATATGAGATCTTTGCCAGCGCCTTGGCGAATCTTGAGGATGCGCCCAATCAGGATCTTAACAATGATTTTGTTCAGAGCGGATTGATTAATAAGTTCAATCTTCAATTTGAACTGACCTGGAAGCTCCTTAAGCGTCTACTCGAGTATGAGGGTGCCACGCTTGCTGCATCGGGGTCTCCTCGTGCCATCTTAAAGGAGGCCTACCGATTCTTTGACTTCATTGATGAGGCAGCCTGGCTAGATATGCTCAGAGACCGTAACACGAACGTCCATATCTATGACAACAAGCTCGCTCAAGATTTGATTCAGCGCATCTTGAGCGTCTATATCCCTGCTTTCTGCCAGTTGAGGGACGGGCTGATGGAGCGTTACGGCGAGCTTCTGTTGGCGCCCGACGACCAGTTTGTTTAATTCCTTAAGATTCCGCGGAGGGTTGTTGCCGTTTACCGATGGATTGTTGTGCAACAACGGGCGAGCTGCAATACTAAATCCATCTTTGCAAACCGCACTTTATCTACACTCATGCAGGGAGGACGTATGCAGCCCAAGCATTCTGCTATTGTCGCCGGTCTGACGCTGGCGCTTTCGTTTGGCGCCGTTGCCGCGCCCGCGACCGCTATGGCCGAGGAGCCCACGCCGGGCGTCGCCTCGGATGTCACCGATATCGATAAGGGCCTTTACACCCAGCAGTCCTTCTCGGGCGTGCTGAGGTCGGTCCAGGGCGTTTCGTTTGTCAACGTGACCGACGAGATGAAGTACTTCACCAAATATGAGAGCCACGGTAATTATAACCAGGGCTTTTCGTATGGCGATGGCTATAACGCGCTGGGCTATTACCAGTTTGACCGCCGGTGGTCGCTCATTCCGTTTATGAGGCAGGTCTACAACTACGATTCTGCTAAGTACAGCATGCTCAAGGACGCGATCGATCGCGGCGGTGAGATTTCTAACGCGAACAACCCCATGTATGCGAACGGACAGCTCACCGAGCTGGGCCGCATTGCGCAAGAGGCCTTCCTGGGTGCGTATAACACCGATCCGGCTGAGTTCTCTGCTCTGCAGGATGCATACGCGTACAACTCGTACTATGCGGTGACGGAGTCGTGGCTTAAGAACGCTTTGGGCATTGACATTTCCGGGCGCGCCGATTGCGTCAAGGGCATGGTGTGGAGCATCACCAACATGTGCGGCACCGGTGGCTGCCAGGACTTTTTCCGTTGGGCGAATCTTTCCAGCAGCATGACCGACCGCGAGTTTGTGACGGCGCTGTCTGATAGCGTGGTCAATAACGTTGCGAAGAAGTACTCGAGCCAGCCCCAGTACCACGAGGGCTGGAAGAACCGCTATCGCAACGAGCTCAAGGACTGCTTGGTCTATATCGCCGAGGACGAGGCTGCCGCGGCAACGCCTGTGGAGCCTGAACCCACGCCGGCGCCCGGCCCGAGCATGGCGCCGGCCGCCCCCGCTGCACCAACGCCTGATGCCGATGGCGATGCGGGCGATAGCGGCGATACGGATACGCCCTCGACCGGTACGGGCAGCGATGATGCCGGTAACGGTGGAGCAACGTCTGGTGGCGCTGCGGCCGGCGATACTTCTGGCTCCACCGATGCGGGAACTTCCAACGGCTCCGGTGGCTCCTCTGCCGATGATGGCTCCTCTAACGGTTCTGGCTCCGATGCTTCTGAGGGTGGTTCGAGCAAGGGTTCCGATGCGGGCAGTTCTTCCACCGAGAACAAGCCCTCCGTTGGTGAGCAGCTTGGATCCGTGCTGGGCTCTCTGACAGCCGGTATTACGAGCGGCTCGCCCTCTGATGAGAATGTTTCTGGCGAGGCTTCTAAATCCGAGACGGTCGGCGAGGCTTCGACTGATGATGGCGCTAAGCAGGCAAAAGCTGAGCATAAGGACGGTGACGCTAAGCGGGCCAAAGCTGATCCTAAGGAGGACGACGAGAAGAACGTCGTTACGACCTCGACGACTACCACCACGACCACGACGTCCAAGTCTTCGGGTGGCAACATGCCCAAGACGGGCGACCTCATCGTTATGGCAAGCCTTGCCAGCGCGAGCTTGGCCACACTGGGTGCCACGTCTATCGTGAGCGGCAAGCATAAGCTCGACCAGCAGAACAAGGCTACCGGCGAGGATGGCTCCGAAGAGTAGCCTTTTGAGTCGTTTTTATAAGAGTTTTGGATGGGGCTCGGTGCGTTTGCATCGGGCCCCATTTTTGTTGTGCAACGATTTATTGCGTTCCTTTGGGGTATCTGTTGCTACCGTTGCCCGAAACGTTTGCGCGGAGATAACGTTGATGCTATGGCTGCTCGGTACAATGGGCATCGTGTTGCGTTTAAGGGAGAAGCTACGGTGTCTGAACAGGCGATTTATGGTGCGGGCACCAACGTTGGTGTACAGTTGCTCAATCGTTTGGATGATGGGCGGCTACCGGTCGACGTGCATGATTTTGCAGAGGCCATAAACCGATGTGTTCTGGTCGACAAGACCATGTTTATTGCCGATGTGCTAGATTGCGACGCGTCCGTCGTGGTGTGCTGCCGGCCCAAGGGTTTTGGCAAGAGCATGAATCTGTCGATGCTCAGGGCTTTTCTGGAGCGTCCCGCGGTCGGTCCTGCGGTCGATCGTGCTGGTCGGAGTTTGTTTGCCGATGCTCAGATTTGGGATGCGGGCGGTGGGCGCTATCGGGATGAGTGCGCGTGCTATCCGGTGATATCGCTGGATTTTTCTGGCGCTGCGAGGCGTGGCGCCACTGTTACCGGTGTGGTGCGTGATGCGTTTATGGGCGAGTGCGCTCGGCTGTTGGCATATCTGGAAGCTCCTGATTTGCCTCGAGGCAAGCTGCGCCACATCGAGCGCGTTGCGCGTGGCGTGGCAAGCGAGGACGAGATTGGCTTGGTGCTCGGTGTGCTTATTGAGTTGCTGGAGATGGCCTGCGATGAACAGGTTGTATTGCTTGTTGACGGGTACGACGTGGCGTGGTTGGGCTATGTGGGCGCGACGGACAATCGCGGCGCCGGTTTGACGGAGCGACTCGGTCGCGTGCTGTTCGATGCCATTGCCGCTGCGGGCGATTCGTTGCGACTGGCGTGCATGATGGGGGAGTGTCCCGGCCCTGCCGAGGCAGCGCTATCTGCGCGCAGTTGCTCGTATCGCCTGGCGACGCCGCTCTCGACATGGTGTGACCGGTGGTTTGGCTTTTCAGATGCCGAGGTTCGGGCTCTGTTGAGCCATGCTGGATGCGAGGAATGCTTGGATGATGCGCGTGAATGGCTCGAGGGATACCGGTTTGGCGGGGCATATTGCTCGAGTCCGGCGCGTGTGATCGGCTTTCTGGACCGTGGCTGCACGCCGCCCATGCGTGCCGACCTGTATGGGTATGCCGATTGCCTGAGTGAGGTAGTTGCCGGGTGGAATCTCGACCGCCTTTCGGCCTTGTTCGATTTGCTCGAAGCCCATGGATGCGTTGAGGTTCCGCTTCGTTTGGACGCCGCGGGGCCAGATGCCTTGCCTGACGACGACCCGTGGACGGCACTGTACCTGTCCGGTTTTCTGACGACGGATATGACCGAGGAGCCGGTAAACGGTGATCTGCGCCGCGCTCTGCGGCTGCCCAATAACGAGCTTCGCTATGTGCTGCGCTTGGTAATAATTGAGTGGTTTGAGTGCGCTGCCGAGGACGTTCGAGACATCGACGCGTTTCGCGACGGGCTGTGCCGTGGGGACGAGGATGCGGTGAGGCGGGCGCTGGGCCGTGTACTTGGAGATGCGGGAATCGGTGCGACTGACCCAGATGCGCCGTTGCCATATCACCTGCTCTTGCAGGGGCTCTGTTTTGGCTTGCCGGGCTATGCCAATCCTGCCTCGAGACGAACGTGCGGCGCGGATCGCTGGGATATCCAGGTATTCCCTACGGGTAATGTGTTCGATGTGGCCGACACGATCGGCATGCTCGACGAGCGCCCGCTGATAACGATCAACATGATTTACGACCCCGGTGTGGACGCGCTGGGCCTGGAGCTGCTGGCGGTGCACGCACTGCTCGAGATCGAGCGCAACGGCATCGACGAGATTCGAGTGCCACGACCCGGCGTTGGCCGCATGCGCTGGGGATTCGGGTTTGACGGGCAGCGTGTGGCCGCAGTGTGCCAACGGCTGTAGGGGGCGATGAGGTTCCTGCTACTTGTTAACCGCTGCCAGACGAATGAACCGTGCCCGTGCCGTCCTTCCACGACGTCGCCGGGCTCGACGAGCAGCCGCTCGCCGAGCCGCTCGAGTTATCCGACGGGCGCCGCTGCCGCCTGGACATCCCGCAGCCCGGGCTGCTCGAGGACGACTGTGCCGCGTTGCTGCCGCTGCCCACCGGTACAACGCCGGGCCCGCGCTCGCCGGCCGCGAGGTCGCCGTGGGACTGGGTGCCTTCGGCGTCACGCCGGTCGACCCCTCGACCGACGAGGTCGTGGCGACCTGCCCCCCGCGAGCGGGGCGACGCCCCGATGGACAGCGCCGACCCGACGCTGCAGCTCAGACTGCTGTGCATGCGCCCAGGCGGGCGCGGTTGCTCAGGCAGGCAAGGGTCCCCGTGCGCAAGTCGGCCTAGGGGTTCGACTGGTCGCACGTGCGGTTCCCCGAGGGCTGGGGCCGCGACGACATGCACGTTCCTCTCGGACATCGCGATGAACATCGCGAGCATGGACTACTAGTTCTACTGCTTCGCTGGCTGCAGGAACCTCGTTACGATCTACGTGGACTCCACCTGAGCGCTGCCGAGCGGTGCGAGTGGCCTGTACACGTTCTACAACTGCACCCTGATCGTGGGCGGCTGCGGCACGGTGTACAGCAGCTCAAACACGAGCTATGCGTACATGAGGATTGACTCGGCAAGCGTGGCTGGTTATTTGACAGTGGCCTAGTGTTTAAGAATTGTACCCACGGCTTTCTTCGCCACTGGCACAGCCTTGTCTTTAACGATTGGGCCTATCGTGTCTTTCGCCATTACCAGTGCGCCGACGCCTAATGCTGCCATACCGACGCCTGCCAGCTTGGCCTTTTCGGCGGCTACGCCCTTGTGGTATTCGCAAATGGGCAGCTTAGAGCCTTCTGGCAGTTCCTTCTTGCAGACGATGCATCTAGCAGCCATATCTACCCCTGCCCTTCTTCTGCCTGATTTTCAGGGGCATCTTCTCCAACCACCAGATGCACCTCATCAGGTTCTTGCGCCACTTTCCGCAGGGATTCGAGAACGCCGCCCTCAATCAAGCCGGCGCGCTCCTCGCGGCCCCCAATCTGCAGTCCAACAACGGAACCCGATAACTGAACGAAGCCTCTCACTATGTCGCCTCTGTTGCCCTTGCTGTATGAGTTGAGCAAGCGCAGGGTGTCCTTCTGCTCGAGTTTGTTTTCCAGGATGAATTGCTTGAACTGTTCGAGCGCGGCATCTGCAGCTGCTGGCTCCTCAAGGACGCGATAAGCTGCATACTCTGTCTTGGCCATAAGAGCAATCACCGTGAGGTCGACCATGGCAGTGTTTGCTGCCTTGCCCCAGTCCCTGGCCTTGCCCTGCTTGCCCATCGCCAGAGAGAGTTCTGCCTGGAAGTTGCCCTGCAGGGTGCAGCGCGCCTGCGTGGCCGATGACGCGATGTCCATTATCTTGATCTCGCGCAGCCGCGAATCTTCGATGAGCATGGCCTGCTGCAGTTGTTGCCAGGCGCTCTCGGCCAATGCGATACGGTCTGCCTGGTTCTCGATGCGCAGCGCCTCAACGTTGGCGGCGACGGCCTCGATGGCATCCATGACGTTCGCCATCATCACTTGCATCTGCACATCCACGATTGACTGCGTCATATCTTGCGGAAACTGTTCGGCCTTAATCCTTGCCTTCTCGTATATCTGGCCCGTCTTCACGCTCCTGAGTTGTGGCAGCAGGTCACCGGTCTTCTTCTCGACCGAAAAAACCAGCTCCCCACTCTTCATAAGCTCTTCAGCTGCCGCACTAAAATCAGCGACATACTTCGTGTCTCCTCGATTGGCGAGCTTCTTGATGATGTCATAGATGGCTGGCGCGAACTTAGCCATGGTGTCGGCGTCCGAGAGGAATTTCACGAGCGATTCGTTCGTTTGAGCGGGTATCAGATTCATGCCATTGTCGAACACCGTCGCCTCCAGCACCGTTACCCTAGGAGGAAGCTTTGCTGGAGACAAAGAGCTAATCGGTACGATTGCCGCCTCATCGCTTTGTGTCGCCGTAAAGCCACAATGCGGGCAGGTTGATGCGCTCGAGGATATCTTCGCGTGGCACTCTGGGCAGAAGATTAACGACACAAGGTCATCCTCCCTAAGGTTAAATAATCAAAACCCGTGAGCAATCATGACGCCACAGGCCCATTTACGGGAAATGGAATCCTCGGCGCCGCTGCCTCACATGTGTGCAAATCCTACCACCATCATGCGACGCCAAACTTATTCATCGTTCGCCGTCGGAAAGCATAGGCCAAGATTCGTGTGCCTATCTATGGAATTAAGACCCTGTCTGATGTATCCCCACGTTTCCTTACGATCACCCGCCACCGAGAAATCTGAGTCATTGATGAATGAGATGAATGCCTCGATATCGTTCCGGTACTTGTGGGCAAACGCTAACGAATCCTTACGCTTATCTGAGTCATGGCTATTGAGCTTGTTGTACAAGACGTGGTCTAGATTGCACGACATGTAGATTGCAAGGTACGGTATGCCGCCTATGGCAGGCTCTAACGCTAGCCTGTCCATGTTCGCGCTCTTTCGTCTATTCCGATCGATTATTTGCTGCCGGTTGGCTGCGATGATCTGCCCTGGATTGTAAACGGTCTTCGGAACCGTAGCCAGCTCTGTCACCGCATTGTCTGAAACGTAGGCGCCGTCGGTGTCCATGAGGTGCACGACCTGTAGCATGTCTGCTTTGCGAAGACGGTACGTGCTCATGTGGTCCTTGATGAAAGCGTTGACCTTGCGCACGATGTTTTGAGGTGTGGCGCCATTTTCCGCGGTTACATCGCCGTGGACCACATAGACGTAGACCTCATCTTGGTCGAAGACCTTTGATAAGATCACGGATAATGCGGACTGATCGGATGGACCCTCGACGATGAAGAGGACGACCTTCTTACTCTCCACTAGTAACACCCGCCTCAATGAACGCGAGTTCGATCTCGCCGTTGTGTGTCGGCTCGTAGAGTTGCTCCTTTTGTCCGCCGAGAACGATATCCCTGTAGTAGAAGTCCCTTAGGTTGTTGGAGGACTTTACGTTGGCCATCCTGGCATACCTCTTTGCCGGGTTAGCGGTGGTGAAGGCAATGAAGCCACGATCGATGGTTTCAAGTGGCCTCAGGTTGTGGCAGGTGAATATGAGCTGGCCCTGACCGTGTTCGGACACGATGCTGAGCAACTCGCCCAAAAGGTACTCAAACACGCCAGAATCAATCTCATCGATCACAACCGTCACAGAGGGATCGTTGAACATGAGTATGAGGAGGTGGAGGAAGGACACGATGCGCTTGATGCCCTCAGACTCGCAGCTGAGGGGGATGGTCTTGCCGTTGCGCACAGAGACGAGCTGGACATTAACCCCAGTATCACCGCTCTTCATAACCTCCGCGCCAAGCTTAAGAAGTGAGACCTCAAGACCTGGAATGAGTTCGCGAAGGACGATGTTCATGTTCTCTATGGCAGTGTTCACTGGCTCATAAATACGCTCGGGTATTGTCTGTGCGCCACTCATAGGCAGTATGGCTCCACCGCCCGTTATCTTCTTTCCCCCAACAACACGGAATGGAAAGGGCAGCGCATCGAGAGCAAGCATTCCTACATCACGAGTATTCAGCACGAACATTTGAACTGCCGCAAACCTCTCCAGGGCGTTCAGTGCGTTCATAGCATCTTTGACCGTCTGAGAGGGGGCTCCCTCATCCTTATTCTTTTCACGGATGGTCTGTTTTAGCTTTTTTGAAAAGATGAATGAGCGAGACTCACGATACGCCAGCCTCTTCTCGACCGTCAGCTCGACGCCCTCTTCTGAGTCTTTACCTATGAGCTGTTTGTATTTGGCAGCGGGACCAAAAGCACCGTTGCCAGACGTGTCAATCAGTGTTGTCATACGGGACTTCTTGCCAGGCGTGTCATTAGCCACGGCAAGCCGCTCGTCAAACACTAGAAGCACGAATTTCTCGCCTTCTTCAGGTTGGTCTTCGGTTTCGCTTAGCTCCGCAACATCGCTTTTCACTTTAAATGAATAGACCACGCGATAGGCATTGCTGCCGTCAGGCTGGCGGACGCTCAGCTCGCATTCCACGATACCAAAATCCGCGTCAACACTTACCAGTTGCGCGAAACGCCTATCGAGCCTGCGCCCCATCATGCACTGTTGAGCCATCTGAAGGGCGTCGACAAGCGTAGACTTGCCAGAGCCGTTCTGCCCGTACATTCCGAGCACGCTGGCCCCTTCCGGACGACGGGAGTTGGAGAAAGACACCTCCCCATGCCCAACGTTCTTGAGGTTATCTATTGAAATCCGTTCGAAGCGGATAATTGGAGCAGCCATGAGTTCTCCTTTCTGTGCCATATAAACAGTCTAGGGAAAACTCAATTCAAACACAAGATTCGAAATATATAATATCGTTTATCAATTTGATAGCCTCTTCTTCGGCAGACGAGCAACTGAGTAAAGCCTACTTATCTAGACGAGCTCTACAAACCGATAAACGCAGGCCCTAAGACAATCGTAGAGGGCTAATTATGGAAACACTGCGAGCTCGATATTGAGGGATGCGAGAGGGCCTCCAGCATTCGCGCTGGAGGCTGCGAGCGCAACCACGTCGAGATAAGGAAGCTGCTGCCCAAGGCGCCGGCCTCAGGTTCGACCGGCTCTCCCCGGCCGACCCGGCGTTCCCGATGCCGCACGTGAACTCCGAGCCCCGCGGCGCGCTCGGCTTCGCGACGCCCGCCCGCGCCTTCAGGGCGATGCTCGGTGACGACGCGGCGGCGCTGCCGGGCGCCTACGGCGTGGAGGACGTGCCGCTCGGCGAGCTCGATCTGACGCCGGGGCTGATAGGGTGGGCGCGCGCGGAGAGGGGCGATGCCCCGCTGTCCTAGCCTAAGGGGAAACTGAATAGACAGACCGGCCGTCCGGCTGAGTCTGGGAAGAGGTGCCGGGCGGAGGGCGGGGACGGCCGCCGGACCCATCGAAACACATCTCCACTTTTCCTTCAACTGGGAAAATGCCGCCCCCCGGGGCCCGGGAGGGGCCTCGGGGGCGTTCGGCTTACTGCGGGAACGGCCTATCCGTTCAATGTGTTCGGCTGAGATCGGAAATCAACCGGCTCGATACGTGTTTTACCGCATTGCTGTAGCGCTCTGGGCCCGCATGCGAATTGGGTCGCGGCTGCCGGCCAAGTTGCTCTCCGCGATGTCACTGAATTGTGGGAGAATTGGTCAACAATAGCTGGGGGGATGGCGGTGCGTATAGCGTCACCATATAAAAATATTCTTGTGACGGGTGGTTGCGGTTTTTGCGGATCCGCCTTCGTCTGTTTTGTCGTGGACAGCGCTCCCGATGTGCACGTTACCGTTTTGGATAAGCTTGCCTACGCTGCAGACCTCGATAGCATCGCCGGGTTGTCTAAAGATGGGGTTGAGCTTGTCGTGGGGGACGTTTGCGATTCGAATCTTCTCGAGCGATTGGTTCCGGGCCATGATGCCATCGTTCACTATGCTGCCGAGTCTCATAACGACAATTCAATTGCCGACCCCGCGCCGTTTATTGCGACGAACATTGAGGGCACGTATACGCTCCTTCAGGCGGCCCGTGCATTCAATGTTCGCTTTCATCACATCTCGACCGATGAAGTGTTTGGTGATCTGGCGCTTGACGACCCTCGTAAGTTTACCGAGGAATCGCCGTATCGGCCTAGCAGTCCGTACTCCAGCTCTAAGGCCGCATCTGATATGTTGGTAAGGGCCTGGTCACGCACGTATGGCCTTAAAGCGACAATCTCAAATTGCTGCAATAACTACGGCCCACACCAGCATTCTGAGAAGTTCATCCCGCATTCGATTGCATGCATTCAGCGCGGCGAGCGTCCTAAGTTGTACGGCGATGGCTTGAATGTACGCGACTGGATTCACGTGGAGGATCATGCTCGCGCCGTTTGGTCCATTTTGACTAAAGGAGCGGTGGGGGAGACGTATCTTATCGGTGCTAATTGAGAGCATAGCAACCTCGAGGTTCTTAGGACCATTCTTAAGGCAATGGGGCAGAGTGAGGATTACGTTGACTGGGTGAGGGATCGCCCGGGGCACGATCGGCGTTACGCAATAGATGCGAGCAAGCTTTGGCGCGAGTTTGGCTGGACTCCTATTCATAATGACTTTACAGCAGAGGTTTCACGGCTATGTTGCGAAACGCCTCTTTAATTTGGTTGACCTTTCGGGGCCTAGCCCTTGCTATTCACGAATCCTTTGACGACGAAGAAGGCTTCTTGCCATAAAGTGTAATTAACTTTGCGAGAGGGGACGGCTATGGGCAATTGGAAAGCCTTATTTGTTTCGGTGTTTAGCACGCTACTGTTGGGATGCTGCCTTGTTCCTGCGTTTGCAGAAGATGCTGCAATTACTAATCAAAATGGAAGCTCTGCTATAGCTATGGAGCAGTTGAACGTTCCTGACGATGCTTCTGGCGTTCATTCGGCCTTGGATGACGTATCTGATTCCGAGGCATCGGATACGACCGATGTTGTGACACCAGAAATGCCCGGGTCCGTTTACGACCTCGCCTCTGAGCATGCCGATGATCTTGTGGATGGACTTTATACCTTTGGGTCTTCGGTTGACAGCAAGTTTATGCTGGATGTTCCTGGTGGAACGGCAGGTGCCGGTAAGAAGTTGCAACTGTACGGAGCCAACAATACGAATGCCCAGATCTGGCATGTGTCTCACGATCAGAATGGCTTCGTTGTTATCTCTTCTGTCAAGGGCTGCACGCTGGATGTTTCGGGCGGAAGAGACAGTAACAGAAATCCTATTCAGCTTTGGTCCGATAACGGGACCCTTGCGCAACGCTGGATTGCAATCAAGGAAACCGACGGCAGCTATACATTGATTTCGGCGCTCAACCAGTCGTTTGCCATTGATGTTTCGGGCGGAGTTGCCGCTAATGGCTCTGCCGTGCAGTTGTATGAGACAAACGGTACGGCGGCTCAGCGATGGGTGCTAACCCCCGCCAAAACTGAGCGGCAGCAACTCGATGATCGAGCGGCGGCGCACCTTGCCGACCTTCCCGATGGAACATACGCTATGTTGGCCTCGAGCGATTCGTTTGCGCTAATTGCAGGCGGCGGATCACTGTCCTTCGATAGGTTCGGGTATTCCGGTGTTCAAACGTTCGATGTTTCGACAACGGAGAACGGGTATCGCACCATTGCGATTCATGGTGCTGGGGCGGTTCTAGATGCGACGGGCGGCAATGACGCCAACGGCACGAAGCTGCAGACCTATGCCGCCAATGGAACCAAGGCTCAAAAGTGGATCATTGAGAAAGATGGCGAGCACTTTCGTATTGTGTCGGCTCTGAACGGGCAAAAGGTCGCAGACGTCCCCGGTGGCTCTATTGCATCTGGTGCCGGGCTTCAGCTGTATAGTGCAAATGGAACGGCTGCCCAATCCTTCTACTTTGTGGATCCGACGGTCGTGCGTTCTGAGCTCGATAAGCTCGCTTCCGTTAACCGAGAAGTCGTCAAAGACGGGGAATATGCAATTACTGCCGGTCCAGATTTGTCTCGTATGGTTCTCGATGTTGCTGGTGGTTCAACTTCTAGCGGCGCAAACGTGCAGATCTTTCAATCGAATACGACTGCCGCTCAGCGTTGGCGTGTTTCTCATGACGATGATGGCTACCTCACGATAACGAATGTAAAGTCCGGCAAGGTACTTGATGCTTCCGCGGGTTCAACTTCTTTGGGAACGAACGTCCAACAATACGCGGCTTGTGGCGATGCGAACTATGCACAAAAGTGGATTGCGGTACCGAATAACGATGGAAGCGTTCGACTTCTTTCTGCTGTCTGGCAACAGCGCACGCTTGACGTTGCCGGTGGCTCTCTGAACTCTCAGACAAACGTGCAGTTGTATGCTTCGAATGGAACTGCCGCGCAGCGCTTCACTTTTATTGCCGCAAACCCTGCGTCAGTTGACCCATGCGATGACATTTTGAAAGACAAGGGTTGGTGCGTTATTTCGCCCTCCTCAAATGGCTCTGTTGCCTTTGACGTTGCTGGTGGCTCATTAAAGAACGGGGGCAACGTTCAGGCATATTCCTGCAACGGCACGCTGTCCCAGCTATTTAAGGCTGAGTACCGAGACGGTTATTATGTTCTTCGTAATGCTGGCTCCGGTAAGGTGCTCGATGTCGCAGCGGGCGACGTTGTCCCCGGAACGAATGTCCAACAGTGGGATGAAAGCCCCAACGACAATCAGCTCTTTAGCGTCGTTGTCAATAAAGACGGAAGCTATTCGTTCATAAATAAGGCTACGGGGCTCATGCTCGCGGTGTCCGGTTCAAATTTGGTTGCTGCTATTGTGGGAGATTCCGTCCAGACATCGTTTGTTTTTGCCGAGCAAGAAGACTTGCTGAGCGAAGGCCTTTATGAGATCTATCCGTCTGCAAATTCCTCCTATGTGCTTGATGTCGCGAGCGCATCTGCTGACTCCGGAGCCAACGTTCAGCTCTATTCCAACAATGGTTCCTTCGCCCAAAAATGGCTGCTTAAAAAGGTGGATGGAGCGAAGAATACCTATACGTTTGAATCTGTTTGCTCAACTAATAGACTTGCTGTTTCCGGTACCAATGTTTGCACGATGGCACCGGCAGATGTGAAGGCGCAGCAATGGGTGGCGCGAATCGATAGCAATGGTATTGAGTTTGTCTCTGCGGATGACCAAGATCTCTCGCTTGATGTGAAGGGCGGTAATTTTGCATCGACTTCCAATGTTCAAGTCCACTCCTCCAATGGTTCCGCTGCGCAGAGATTCCGCTTGCGCGCTACTTCCGCAACCATCGACAATGGTACGTATTTCATTCGAATGGCTTCTCACGCGGGTTCGGTCTTAGATGTTTCCGGTGGATCGTCTGCTGACGGTGCGAATGTGCAGATTTGGCAAAATAACGATACGGGTGCTCAAAAATGGAATTTCTCACGCAACGTTGATGGCTCTTATACAATCGTCAACGCCGCCAGTGGCAAAGCTCTTGATGTAAAAGATGCCGCTGCCTCCTCTGGGACAAATATCCAACAATGGTCCAGAAACGGCAGTGCTACCCAGTGTTGGTATATTGAGTACGTATCCGGTGGCTTTAGATTGTCTTCCGCCCTTAACGCGGCATTTGTTATTGATGTCTCTGGAGGAAATGCGGCAAACGGTACGAATGTTGCGCTATATGCGAGCAATGATTCAAAGGCGCAGCGGTTTACGTTCAAGGCAACTACGTATGTTCAGCCCTTGCCTGCGGATCAACAGGCAATGTATAACCGTGCGCAGTGGTACAACAGCAACACGGAGTGGTTGATCTTGACTGACACCGTCGGCTGCCGTACGGGTATTTTTAGGGGCTCTCGAGGCAACTGGAAGTTATGGTCTTTCTGGCAGTGCGCTCCTGGCAAAAATGAGTCGCCGACCGTGCTGGGCGAGTATTCCGTCTATGGAAAGGGACTTTCGTTTGGGCATGGATATACCTGCTGGTATTACACGCAGTTCTACGGTGACTATTTGTTCCACACGCAGCCTTGCTATACGGGGACGTTTAACGTGATGGACCCCACCATGGGACAACGTGCGTCCGCGGGATGCATCAGGCTTACGACCGACCATGCCAAATGGATTTACGACAATATTCCCTATGGAACGAAGGTCGTTAATTACTAAGCTCAAAGTAATTATTAAGCTCAAAGGCGGCTCGCTTACGGCGGCCGCCTTTTTGCGCAAAGATTTGCATGATGCGCATAACCGCGATTAAATGAATCTTGAGTACGGCAGTTTTGCTATGTGCAACTCGCATGATTTGATGGTCGAGTCATGCGAGTTATTTGTGGCAACAGATGTTGTGTTACTGGAATTGGCGAGGCTGTCTGGGGGATGTCATGCGTCATAAAAAGCGCGTTTGCATGCATTGCAAACAGGGCTCTTGTTGGGCCTACTTCTAATATTGCCCGTCGTTCTTAAATCGGGTTCGACTGCCTTTGCTGAAGTCTCTCCGGCTGGTCCATCGGTGGAAGAGGCTGTGAAAGCTGAAGACGTGAATGATTCTTTTCGGGATTCGTCTTTGGGCGATTCTGCTCATGACGACAGCGCGACCGATGAAGACGCGGGCGTCGAGTCTTAATCTTCTGCCGAGGCAGCTGATCTGTCCAGCTACTCGACCCTCGATACGGGCACCTATTTCTTAACCTCGACTTTGTCGGGGCATCGCGTGCTCGACGTCGCCGGTGGATCGATGGGTGCCGGCGTGGCTATACAGCTGTATGGAAGAAATGAGACGGCTGCTCAAAACATTCGTTTTGTTTCAACTGCGCCCGATGTGCCTCCGTGCGATGATTTTGGCCTTGATGGCTGGTTTACCATTTCGCCGATGGCTGATTCGGCTTGCGTCTTCGACATTGCTGGAGGCTCATCTTCCAACGGGGCTAATGTCCAGACCTATGCCGCTAACGGCACGTTTGCGCAGGACTTTAAGTTTGTCTACGACAACGGGTATTACTGCATTGTCAATGCTCAATCTGGTAAGGTCCTCGATGTTGAAGGCGGCAACCTGTGCCCGGGAACCAATGTTCAGCAATGGAGTGAAAATACCAACAACTCTAATCAATTGTTTTCTATCGTGCGTAACGATGATGGCTCGTATACGGCGACCAACAAGGCAACGGGTCTGGTTTTGACCGCAAATAACGCTAACGTATATGGCGACGTCCCGTCTGATTCATCGTCCCAGCGTTTGGCGATCACCAAGGTGACCTCGCTCTTGCCACAGGGCTTCTTTACCATCTCGAGCGCGTCTTCCGCTTCAGCCGTTCTAGACGTTTCGGGCGGCTCGGTGAGCGATGGCGCCAACGTGCAGTTCTATGTATCCAATAGCTCGGTCGCGCAAAAGTGGAAGGTTGCCAAGGTCCCCGATCGCGACAACACCTATACCGTTGAAAGCTTGCTTTCGGGCAGGGTGCTTACCGAGGATGCCAACGGCAACGTGTGCGTGCGCTCTTTTAACAATAGCGATTCCCAGTTTTGGACGGCGCGGATTTACAACGGCGGTGCCGTTTTTGTAAACGTTGCAAGTGGCAATGTGCTCGGTACGGCATCTGGATCCAGCAACAAAGGGACTAATATTTGCGTAATGCCTTTCAATGGTGTTTCTGATCGGTCGCTAATGTTGTGGAGTTGCTATCTGGTTGATTCGGGCACCTATACCATTACTGCTTCCTCGGACCGTTCCAAAGTGCTGGATGTTGCAAGCGGCTCGCGTTCCAATGGTGCCAATGTTCGCTTGTGGTCATCGAATAATACCGGAGCGCAAAAATGGGCCATTACAGCGAACCCGGGCGGAACCGTTTCGATTCAAAACTGCAAAAGTAAAAAATACCTCGATGTCGCTAACGCTCAGGCTGTTTCGGGTGCCAACGTTCAGCAGTGGCAGGGAAACGGTAGCGCCGCTCAGCGTTGGCGCGTTGCGTATACGGGCGGCGGCTCCTTTACCATTTATTCCGCACTCAGCGATAGTCTCGCCTTGGACATAAGCGGGGGAGTGCTAAGCGATGGTGCAAATATCCAGATCTTCACCTCTAACGGCAGCGAGGCGTAGGGGTTTGCTTTTAGGCAAACCACGTATGTGCCTGAAGCGGTGGATTTGGCCGTTCCTGTCTATAACCAGTATGCTGCTGGCCTGCCCAAAGGCTGTGAGTCCGCCGCCCTCACTAACGTGCTTAACTACTACGGATTTGGCGTCGGGCCGTGTGAGATGGCTGATCGTTGGATTCCGCGGAGCTCTTGGGACTATGTCTGGTGCTTCTGGGGCAATCTCCATAGCTACAACAATGGCAACGAAATCTGCGCGCCCGGTCTCAACAGGGCTGCGAACAACTTTCTGGCGAGTAGGGGTAGCAAGCTGAGGTCATACGATGTTTCGGGTGAATCTCTCTACGATCTCTGTAAGTATTTGGACGATGGCTATCCCGTCATTATTTGGACGACCGTTCATCAGGGCAACGTGGGCAATATCTATGCACGGCAGGGTGGCTATTTCGCTTGCTCAAATTCGCACACGGTGGTTCTGAAAGGCTATGACCCCCAAATGAATAAGGTTATGCTGTCCGACACGATTGACGGCTGCACCACGTATGATTTGGATTGGATTGCTTGGGTCTACAAACAGCGAGGAGCGTAGGCAGTCGTCATTAAGTAATCAACCACCACTTTTTTGTTGATCATATGAACTATCATAGATTCAATGGTAATTTGGATTGGGAGTCCGATATGAGCTGCAGTCGATATGCCCGTGGCCTGGCCGCTTTATCAGTTGCGGTTTTGGCTACGGGTCTTTTGTTTTCGCCGTTGGCGACGTCTCAACTTTTTCCCGAGGATGCACCTTTTGCAAGCGGAGGCACTCGACAGCTCGCTGAGCCCGGTAATGGACGTATGATTGATTTATGGCCTAATCAGGGCGTTGGTGTACATGGCGTTTGCGAGCGCGGAAACCCAATTGGAGCCGGTCGTCCCTATGTGTAATTGTGTGTGTAGCGGAATGGATTGATTTTATGTTTAGCAAAACCCGCCTTGCATCGTCTCTTCTGGTTGCTCTCGGGCTGCTTTACAGCCTGGGGGCAGCTCCTGTTTTTGCCGACGATGCTACGCTTCCCGTCGATGCAACTCTCGAGGAGCGTCTTGCCTATGGTGAGGCGCATCCCGATGATGACCTTGGTACCCATACTGCCGGTAGCTCGATGGAAGGTGAGCCGCTTGCCGCGGCACTCGATGCTCGCTCGGCTAATCGCTCCCCGTATTGGGGCGGTTCTAGCGCTTCTAAAACGTTCTATAACGGCTACGACGAGGTGTTTGCATCTCCTGCCCTTAAGGTCATTGACGTCTCGGAGTGGCAGGGGACGATCGATTGGAATAGGGTCAAAAACTCAGGCGTGGATGCTGTCATTTTGCGTTTCGCGCATTCAACGAGTCATTTTGACAAACAGTTTGAGCGCAATTTGAGCGAGGTTCGCCGTCTGGGAATTCCGTTTGGCCTGTATATCTTTAGTACTGCCCAGAATTCGAATGACGCTACAAGTGAGGCGTACTTCACCCAGCAAATCGTAAGCAAATACGGTCTATACGATTTGTCGTTACCGATATTTTATGACCTCGAGTCGTTCTACGACAGCAACGGAAATACAATATCGCCCAATAGCGCTTTGGCATACGAGGGCATTGTGAATGCGTACTTTAATACGCTGTCTGGTTTTGGGGTCAACAACGTTTCAATTTATTCCGGACGTTGGTATACAGATACCTATTTAAAAGCCGCCAGCGTGCGTCCCCGTGTATCTTGGATTGCGGAGTACGGTCCTAAGTTCAACACCACGTTTAGCTGCGCCGGTCAGTTTGGGTGGCAGTATACGTCGCAAGTCCGCATCGATGGGATCACTGCCAACACGGTTGACATGAGCGCTTTTTCTTCTGCTGATTTTATCAATGTGCTCAATCTGCCCGATTTTTCTCTTTCTGATGGAACTTATTACATCGACTCGATTGGAAAAGATTCCTCGAGCGTTACCGTTTGCGAAGATGGAAGCCTTTCTTTGTATGGTGCCCAGGGAACGGCTGACCAGCGCTTCATCCTTGAGTCAGCTGGTTCGGGGGCGTATCGAATCAAGAATGAGTCAACTGAGCAGTATCTCACCGTGGCTGATGGAAACGCACAGAGTGGCTCTTTGGTTGTCCAGGCGGCTTATGCTCAAGACGATAGTCAGCTTTGGCACGTTCGCGCTTCCGATAATGGGTTCTATATCCAGTCCGCATTGGGCAATTGGGTGCTCGATTTGAGTGGCGGAAGCACGACGGATGGCACTCCGATTCGTATCTGGGCTCCGAATAAATCGACCGCGCAGCGTTTTACGTTCGCTTCCGCATCGGCCGTAACAACTGATACAGCTTTTGCCATAAAGAGCGTTCTCGATCCGCAGCTTGTCATGGATATCTACGGCGGTTCATCTGATAACCGAGCGCGGCTACAGATCTATAACGCCAATAATAGTCAGGCTCAGATGTTTACGTTTAAACAGGTTGGCAATGGCTTGTACGAAATCGTAAACGTTAACTCTGACAAGCCCTTTGAGGCTCAAGGCGGATCTGTCTCCAATGGTGGAGCAGTTTCCCAGTATTCATCCAACGGCACTTGCGCGCAGCATTGGTCCATTGTTGATTGCGGTAATGGCGAATACTCGTTCATAAATTCGAAATCCGGTAAAGCCATTGACGTTCCGGGCGGTAATGGCGTGAGTGGGTCTGCGCTTCAGATTTATACGTACAACGGATCTGATGCACAGAAATGGACGCTTGCGCCAGCGCGCACTATTCGCCAGGAGCTCAATGATCTCGCTGCTTCGGGCAAGGGTCTTGTAAATGAGGGCGTTGAATATGCCATCGGCTCTGTCTCTGAGCGTCAGGTATTCGATATTGCCGGCGGATCTATAAATTCCGGTTCCAATCTTCAGCTATATGCATCTAACGCAACTAAGGCTCAGCGTTGGACGTTTTCCTATGACAAGAATGGTTATGTGACCATTACGAATGTGAAGTCGGGAAAAGTCTTAGATGTTTTTGCCGGCAGCAAAAAAGCAGGTGCCAATGTTCAGCAGTACGCGTCCAATGGCTCTTGGGCTCAGAAATGGATCCTTGTCGATTGCGGTGACGGCTCTTTCAAGATTTGCTCTGCGATTAGGACTGGCTTTGTCTTGGACCTTGCCGGAGGCTCCACTGCAAATGGAGCGAATGTCCAGGTTTATGACGATAACGGTACCGCTGCGCAGCGATTCCGTCTGTATACGGCCGGAGAAGTTTCTAAGGCTCAGACAATCGATTCTCAGTCTGCTGTTGTAACGGCTTCTGATGGTCGCGTATTTGATGTACCTGGCGGCAACGTGGATAGCGGAGCTGCCATTCAGCTGTATAGCGCTAATGGTACTATTGCGCAGTCGTTTGGCTTTGAATTTGATGATGAAGCGGGCCTTTATGCTATAAAGTCTGCGAAATCCTATCGCTACCTATATGCTCAGGATGGGGATATTGTTCCTGGGGCCGCGGTTAAGCAAGGGAGTCCGTCGCCCTCGTCGCAGATTTATGAT
Organism: Collinsella aerofaciens; assembly: GCF_028209625.1. Lineage (GTDB taxonomy): Bacteria > Actinomycetota > Coriobacteriia > Coriobacteriales > Coriobacteriaceae > Collinsella > Collinsella aerofaciens_AM. The sequence goes on from NZ_JAQLDU010000015.1 coordinate 44,562, forward strand.
TGGGCTGTCGAAGATGCGGGTAACGGCTTATATCGTATCGTTAACGCTGCAACGGGTTGTGCTTTGGGTGTAAGTGATTCTGGCAAGCTTGTAACGGTTTCCAGGGGCGATGCGCGCGAGCTATCGGTTGCATTTGCACCATCCGACTTTAAATGTTTGCGCTCCGAACAGGATGCTGATGCTGCGGCTCATATGTCTGATTTGCCGGATGGCGAGTATATCGTCAGCTCGAGCAGGAACTATTCCTTTGTACTGGATGTTTCTGGTGGGTCAAAAGATAACAGTGCCAACATCCAGTTGCACACGTCGAATATGAGCAATGCTCAGCGTTGGATCGTTTCCCATGACGATAAGGGCTATGTTACGTTTACGAACGTTGGCTCCAATAAGGTGATTGATGTCGCCGGCGGAAACGCCTCGTCTGGTACGAATGTTGCTCAGTATGGTTCCAACGGCACGTTTGCTCAAAAGTGGATTGTTTCCAAGCAATCCGATGGCTCATATCTCATTGAGAGTGCTCTTAGGCCCGGATTCTATCTTGGATCCAAGGGAGGCGGTGCGTCCAATGGTGTAAATGTTGAGTTGAGCGTCAATGATAACAATTCGCACTTTGCGTTGTTTAGTACTTCTCCATCAGTTGCTAAATGCGAGGATATTCTTCCTGCTGGGTATTTCACTCTGAGTCCCGCCTGCAATTCCACCGGTAAGGTCCTTGATATTGCCGGTGGTTCAAGCTCCAGTGGGGCAAATGTCCAGCTTTACAGTAGCAACGGTACGCTTGCTCAGCTGTTTAGCTTTGAATATCACGACGGTTACTATGTAATCCGTAATGTAAAGTCTCAAAAAGCGCTTGACGTGGATGGCGGCAAGCTCGTTCCGGGCACTAATGTCCAACAGTGGGAATGTGATTCGGCCAATGCTAATCAGTTGTTTTCTGTAGTCGACAACGGCGATGGGACGCTCTCTTTTATTAATAAGGCGACTGGCCTGTTTTTGGATATTGTTGGAGCTTCTGACAGTGTTCAGGCGAATTTGGACGCATATCTCCCCAATGGAAGCGCTGCTCAAAAGTTTACGCTTCATCAGGTTACAGAGTTTTTGAGTGAAGGTGCTTTTTCCTTTGAGTCGGCCACGGCCTCGAAAGTCTTGGATGTTGCTGGCGGATCCGTGGAGGACGGCGCTCCGGTCCAGCTATATACATCGAACGATACGCTTGCGCAAAAATGGTATGTAAGCAAAGTGGCAGGGTTGGACAACACGTTTGAGATTGAGTGCATCGGCTCTGCGAAGGTTCTCTCCCTTGCTGATGACGGGAAGCTTGTCCAGCAGACATCAAGCGGCGCCGATTCTCAGCGGTGGCACAGTGCGCTGTCTGGCGGCAAGGTTGCGTTGCAAAATGTAGCTACAGGTTATTATCTCTGTGTTTCGGGCTCTTCCTCGACATTGGGCGTGGTTGATTCGTTGGAGCTGCCCGGTGTTCGATTTAACGTAAAGAGCGTCGGGGTTCTTTCTGAGGGGTCATATACCATCCAGCTTATGGCGAACCGGTCGTATGTATTCGATGTGTCTGGTGGATCAACGGCTACCGGAACGTCAGTTGGATTTTATGGTTCGAACGGAACGGCGGCTCAGATTTGGGATGTTCGCAAGAATTCCGATGGAACATATGAGATATCTAGCGCTAAATCCTGCAAGCCTCTCGATATCAAGGGCGGCAATCAGTCGGCTGGTAATGGTGTCCAAATTTGGACCCGTAACGAAGGCAACGCTCAAAAATGGAATTTGGTTTACAACAGGGGAGAGGGCTATACGATTCGGTCGACCAGTGGACTTGTCTTGGCTTCTTCTGGCGGCGCGCTTGCCCTTTCTGAAGATAATGGTACCGCCAATCAGCGTTTTGCCTTTGAAAAGGCTACCTATATTCCACCTGCTTTAACTGGAGTTCAATGGAAGGGTTGTGCCCATTATTCGTCGTCTCGCTACGGCGAAGACTGGAGCGTGATTGTGATTCACATCTCTGAGTGCACAGCGCTTTCCCAGATTGATAATACTTTTTGGGGTACACGCGAAGCCTCGGCTCATTATGGCGTGGCACCAGGGCAGATTCACCAGTATGTCGGTCTCAATGACACGGCTTGGGCCGTTGGCGACTGGGAGTGGAATAAACGCTCGGTGTCTATCGAGCATGTGGGAACTACGGCAAATCCGCCTTCGTATGCTACCCTTGATACAAGTGCACAGCTCATGGCTGCACTTGCAAGATCTAAGGGTTGGAGACATTTGACGATGGGGGATAACGTTGGGATACATAAGTGGTATTCATCAACAAGTTGCCCCGCCGGAACAGACGTCAATTGGCTTGTTGCGAAGGCAAATCAGTATTTGGGCAACTAGCCTGTTATTTGAACGCCAATGTAATTGGCTACGTCTCCAATTATCATATATCCGCAAGCTTAGGAGAGATTGGTATGTCAGCAAGTGGTATCCATCCTGGCTGTTGCGCGTTCGTTTGTGTAGAGGGGTAAATGAAAAGGCCTGAAACCATCTGGTTTCAGGCCTTTTCCTATTCTTAATTGAACGGTTAATTTTTTCTGCCCTCTTGGAATACTCGGTAGACCTGAAGCTCCCATTCTTTTCGCTCAGTTTTGGCGACGTTGTCAAGGATGAGGCCGGTAGCAAGCGAGAGCCCGCACAGGAACATGAAGGCTACCGCAAGCACTGCAGTGGGGAGCCGTGGAACAAGACCGGTTGCGAAGAATTCTCCAATGACTGGAAGGCCGAGAATCAGGCCAACGAGAGCGAGTACCAATGCGATAAGGCTGAAAAACTTGAGAGGACGATAGTTCTTAAATAGGCTGGCGATGGCACACACAACTTTAACACCATCTCCAACGGTATCGAGCTTGGACTCCGAACCTTCTGGGCGGTCGCGATAATCGATGGGGACGTCGGCAATCCTCCAGCGTCGATCGACCGCATGAATGGAGAGTTCCGTCTCAATCTGAAAGCCTTCGGAGAGGACTGGGAAAGTCTTTACGAAGGGGCGAGACATGGCCCGGTAGCCGGTCATGACATCGTCGAAGGAATAACCATAGATCCAGCGAATCATTGTGCGGACGAGGTCGTTACCAAAGCCATGAAAGGCGCGTTTGTTCTGCTCTGCGTAGGTACCGTTAGAGAGTCGATCGCCCACGGTCATATCCGCTTCACCAGAGAGGATTGGGGCGGCGAGCGCTGCGGCAGCTTCCGCCGGATAGGTGTCATCCCCATCGACCATGAGGTAGCAATCTGCGTCAATATCGCGGAACATCTGCCTCACGACGTTGCCCTTGCCTTGCCTGGGTTCGTGGCGAACGATTGCGCCCGATTCCTTCGCAAGTTTTGCGGTTTCATCGCTTGAGTTGTTGTCGTAGACGTAGATGGGTGCGCCTGGCAATGCGGAGCGGAAGTCGGCTACTACCTTAGCGATAGTGACGGCTTCGTTATAACAGGGGATGATGACGGCAACGCGTGATGCGTCGATAGAGATAGTCAAGGAGGTACCTTTCAGAGTGGAACAAACCTGCTTAAGAATATACCGTTATTTCGCCTTGCATGCTATCTGCGTAATTACGTCACGCCTCTCGGTCTTGTTCCATGATGATGTGAATCCGAGCTGGATTATAATTCTGGAGACTTCGTCATATTGATTGAAAGGGCTGATCGTCGGATGCGACTGTGTCTGACATCAAGAAGTTCTATATGCATGTGGAGGCTTATGTTTTTTAAGGAGCGCATTCGCGAAATCGATGTTGCTGCGTTGGTTGCAGCGTTTCTGATTGCAGTTTGCTTTGTTGTCGGGCTTCAGGTCTATCATTCCGTATATTTAAATGAGTCCTTGATTCAGGGTGTCGGCTCTATCGTCTTTTGCATTATCGTGATGTCCTTGCTCGTCCTTGCTCTATATGTCTTGATCGTTTGCGTCTTTACTTGGGTCGACGCTCACTCAGGAAAATCTCTGGATGAGGACGAGGTTCGCGGTCGCTCTTCGTTTTCTTGTGTACTTAAAGCAAACTTGCTTCGTTACTCTTTAATTGTGCTGGCATGCTGGCTCCCGGTCATGCTCATTCGTTTTCCTGGAAATATAGATCCGGATACGTTTTGGCAGCTCCTCCAGACCCGAGGCCTCGCTTTGACAAGCGATCACCATCCTTGGTTTGACACTGTCTTGTTTGGCCTTTTTTGGTCTATCGGGGATGTTTTTGGCAGTCATGCCTTCTCGCTCTTGGCGTATTCTGTGTCGCAGGCTGTGCTCACTGCGATTTCGTTTGCTGTCTGTTTTTGTTATTTTAGATGGCTGGAAGTACACAGTATTTTGCGGAGGGGTATTGTTGCACTCGTGTCTCTTCTCCCGTTTTTCCCAATGTTTGCACAAACAATGGCGAAGGACACGTTATTTGCTGCGGTTTGGGTTCTTTTCCTTCTGTTCTACTTTGAGACCGTTCGCACAAAGGGGGAAGTGCTTAAGAACTTTCGTGTGGTTGCTGGTGGGTTTTTGCTCTTGGGTCTTATTGTGCTTACGAAAAAGACCGGAATATATTTGCTCGCGCTTTCTCTGGTGCCCCTGATTCTTATCTGTCGGGCTAATAAGGCTCGGCTTCTTCTGCTCACGGGTTCCGTGGTGTGCCTGTTTTTTGTTTGGACTAACATCGCACTGCCTGCTTGGGGCGTTGTGAAAGGCAGCTCTGCTGAGATGATGTCGATTCCATCGCAGCAGGTGGGGTATTACCTGTCTAGATATTCGGACGAAGTGACGCAGGATGACTGGCGGGTTCTTGAAGGCGTTTATGCTTCACCCGAAGTACTTGGGACTGTGTATCAGCCTGCGCGTGCTGATGCAACGAAGATGTACTGGAAAGGGTCGTCGACCACTGAGACAAAGATTGAATTTCTAAGTTGGTATTTCAGGACGGCGCTCAAGCATCCGAAGACATTTCTCGATGGTGCTCTGGCAACAATGCTTCCCCTGTTCTATCCAGATGGGGTTACCGAGGGTGATGAGAGCTTCATTTTCTATCGAGATAACCTTGCGTCGGCCGCTACCGGGGATCCGGGGCTAGTGGGGGCTATCCAGTCTTATTCTGGCGGTTCGGCTTCCGCGAGCGATATGGATTCTTTGTTCGCCGGCTCGTTCCGTATTCCGGTAGTTGCTCGAATTTCCGACATTTTTGATAACCTTTACCTCAAGATCGCCGAGCTGGTTCCACTGCTATTTCATAAGGTTACGTATGCCTTGTATATTCCAATAATCGTGCTCTGCTACTGCATGTCTAGAGCAAGAATGACGACTGAGCGATCTCCTCTGGAGGTCCTCCTCTCTTTTGCGCCGGTTATTGCTGTGTACTTGTCTCTGCTCGCAGGTCCAATTGCGTTACCTCGTTACATGGCAACCCCGGTATACGCTACGCCGTTGTTGTTGGCGCTGCCTTGGGTTCTCGGGATGGCGAATTCTGGGAAGAGCGGTCATGATGATGAAGTCGCCGATGCGGAAGCGAAATTAATTTTTAGAATGGTTGATCCTGGTTTGAGCGAGAACGTTGGTGAATGATATGGCGAAACGACTTACCTCTTTTGATATCGCGAAGGCGGTCGCTTTGATTGCAGTTGTCGTTGGGCACTGCAGCTTTGCCGGTGTGCCCCAAGGCGTTGTAAAAGCGTGCTACTCCTTTCACATGCCGCTGTTCTTTATTGTGAGCGGCTACTTTTTTAAACAGCAGGAAGACGAGAGAGCCCTGCTTCGGAAGAGTGTGAGTGGGTTGCTAGTTCCATATCTGGGGACAAGCCTCATCCTGATTGTTTTAATGGTATTTAGAACCATATTTGACGGTGGGCTAGTTGTCGAAACTGTCCGCTCCTGGACCGTGGCGGCTTTATACGGATCCGGGGCTGTTCTTGACTCTATGCCAGAAGGGGTAATGGCTATTGGGGCTATTTGGTTTCTACTTGCGTTATTCTGGTCGCGGTTGTTGCTAAATGCGGCGTTGAAGACTGACTATCCAGCCTTGGTATGCCTCGCCCTCTTTATCGTTGGCATTGGTTCTGCGGACTCCATCTGGTTGCCCTTGGCTGTTCAGCCCGCAATGTGCGCCGTTCTGTTCTTATATATTGGGTTCAAGATCAAGGAATCGTCTCTTTTGAGGCGGGGTGGCATGTCTCCAATTCTATGGGGCTTTTCCTTCTGTATTTGGTTGTATTGCGCTAGATACCATGGTGTTCTGTACATGGTTTCCAACACGTATGCTGCAGGGGCAATGGATGTTATTGGTGGAGTGTGTGGCTCCATCTGCCTCCTAAAGTTTTCTGAGGTATACATTTCTAAAATTCCCGTCTTGTCCAGCATGTTAAAGTTCGTGGGAAAGAACTCTCTTGCCTTTTTCTGCATGCATCTCGTTGAGTTAGATGTGATTCGGTGGGATCTGATTTGGGAGATCATGTCTCAGATTCCGCATGCATGGGTTCTTATGGTGTTGATGCAGGTTGCGTGCACGGGGCTGTTCGCTGGCGTGGTTTATTGTTTGCCGCCTTTCCTGTCTGGTTTGTTTTATCCGGCCAGACGTGCGAAGTCCGCATAGTTTAGTTTGGAGAACTTGATGACTCCTATAGAGTGCGCGAGAAATAACATTGAGCCTGTTAGCCACGATGGTTCCAGCATTTTGCAGAAGATTCTTCGGTATTTTGCTATTTCACTTATGATTGCAATGGCCTTGGAGATTCTCGTATTCAATTTCCCGTTCTGGGAATCTTTGCTATTTGGGAACGCGAAAGAAGTGGATTGGAGCCTTGGTCCTGGATTGGAGATTCAGGATGACAGGACGATTAAGGTCGTAGATCCCGAAACCGCCTATATTGAATTCGATGCCGATGGATGTCGTGTCGAGAATCTTTACCTTGATATCGCTGTTCCAGGCTGGACATCTTCGTCATGGAGAACGTCGACTGGCCCTTATTTAGCAATAAAGGTTCTTGCTACTGACGAAGCGAACTCATCTTTCTTTGAACTTCCTTCTTACAATTACTGCGGCGGTATGGAAAGCTCGAAATACCTTCGCCTGCATCTTTCTGGGGTTTCACATAAGATGCGGGTGCTTATTCAAGAAGAATCGGGGTTCAGCTTTGATTTTCGAGGCGCGTCTATTAATGCCATGAGGCCGTTTTGCTTCGAGCTCATCCGATTTGGGATTGTTGCATTATTGGCTTGTGCGCTCCTTGCTTTCCGACCCTCATCTAGTCTTTACAGGACTAGATTGTTTCCAATTCGCCCTGTTGTTATCGGATGCATTGTCGCGTTAATGACCGTTGAGATGGCGGGATCTGTTGTTGTCAGCCGATTGTCTGGGGTTGTTGACAATCCAGCTAACGGTCCAACAATTAGCGGGCCGGTTGCATTTGACTTCAATCAATACAATCATCTTGCGGATGCGTTTTTGTCGGGCAAGGTTTCCTTAGACCTTCCCGTGTCCGCCGTTCTCTCTGATATGGAAAACCCGTACGATACTTCAGCTCGAGCTCAGGAATTATCTCAGGCTGGTGAGTATTACTACCTCGACTATGCTTTTTATAACGGGCATTACTACTCGTATTTCGGTGCGCTTCCGGCATTGGTTGCGTTTGTTCCCTTCAAGTTGTTAACTGGCCGTGATCTTAGAACGGATCAAGTCGTTCTCGCTTTGGGGGTGATCTTCATTTGCGCTTTCAATGCGTTGCTGTATTGCTTGGCAAAGCGCTATCGACAAGATGTCTCCCTTGGTCTGTTCGCACTTTCTTCAGTGTCATTTTTTGTTGCGAGTGGACTGCTGTACCTTGTTTTTCTCCCACAGATTTATTCTGTCCCTATTTTATCTGGCTTAATTGTTGTGTTCTTGGGCTTGTCGTGTTGGATATCTGCGGAGCGTTTGGATGGAGACCACGGGGGCTTCAAGAAGAGCTACCTCATCCTTGGTTCATTTCTGATTGCCCTGTCATTGGGCTGCCGGCCCCAATACGTGCTGGTCTCTTTGCTTGCCTTCCCGATTTTTTGGAATGCGATATTTCGGGAACGTCTGTTTTTCTCAAAAAAGGGCGTTGGCAACACGGCGTCGGTAATTGCGCCATTTATTCTCGTTGCAATTCCCGTCATGCTGTATAACGGCATGAGGTTTGAATCGGTCTTTGATTTTGGTGCCGCATACAACCTGACTGGTAGCGATATGACTTCGCGAGGAATTGACCTATCGCGGTCCCTTCCCGCTTTGTTCCAGTATTTGGTTCAGCCTTTGAGTATTTGCGCACGGTACCCGTATGTTTTCGGTGTAGACATGGCTGTTGATTTCCAGGGCTATTGGTTTTATGAGCCTTATCTTGGAGGATTGCTGCCCATCGCTCCGTTCTTGCTCGTGGGCCTTGCTTGCATTCCGCCCGTGTTCTCCAAGAGTAAGCAGGGTCAGAAGGCTGCCATCATCTTTTCGCTCATTGTCGCATCGGTAATCCTTTTTGCGGATTTCCAGATTGCGAGTATTACAATGCGGTACTTCAGTGACTTCTCATGGTTATTGATTTTGCTTGTGTTTGGAGTGCTGCTTCAGACTCCTGGTTTTGTGGAAGGTAAAGGTGTGATTTTTAGGATTACGGTTGCACTTATCGGACTGACAATCCTCTTGGGGTTTTGGATCTTGTTGTCTCCCGATCGTTATGGCGCTCTGGTGAGCACATGTCCGTCCGTGTTCTATGGTGTGGCTCAGATGCTATGTCTTGTTTGATTTCATTTCGCAAACAAGGAAAGTCTAAGTCTCGTTATAAGCTCGGGCGATAGGGAAAGGCGTACCTTGTCCGAGAACTTCGAACCCACCAACATCATCGTCACGGGCGGCTGCGGCTTCATCGGCAGCAACTTCGTGCACTACGTCGTGAACAACCACCCCGACGTGTGCGTCGCCGTCCTGGACAAGCTGACCTACGCCGGCAACCCCGAGAACATCGCCGGGCTGCCCGCCGACCGCGTGGAGCTCGTGGTGGGTGACATCTGCGATGCCGCGCTGCTGGACGAGCTCGTCCCCGGCCACGACGCGATCGTCCACTACGCCGCCGAGAGCCACAACGACAACTCCATCGACGACCCCACGCCGTTCCTGCGCACCAACGTGGAGGGCACCTTCTGCCTGCTGCAGGCCGCGCGCAAGTTCGGCGTGCGCTACCACCACGTCTCCACCGACGAGGTCTACGGCGACCTGGCCTTGGACGACCCCGCGCGCTTCACCGAGGAGACGCCCTACCGCCCCAGCTCCCCCTACAGCTCCACCAAGGCGGCCTCCGACCACCTGGTGCGCGCCTGGCACCGCACCTTCGGCGTGAGGGCGACCATCTCCAACTGCTCCAACAACTACGGCCCCTACCAGCACGTGGAGAAGTTCATCCCGCGCCAGATCACCAACATCCTGGACGGCGTGCGCCCCAAGCTCTACGGCGACGGCCGCAACGTGCGCGACTGGATCCACACCGACGACCACTCGAGCGCCGTGTGGACCATCCTCACCAAGGGCGAGATGGGGGAGACCTACCTCATCGGCGCCGACGGCGAGCGCTCCAACATCGACGTGCTGCGCGCGATACTCACGCGCTTGGGAAAGCCGGCCGACGACTTCGACTGGGTGCGCGACCGCCCCGGCCACGACCGCCGCTACGCCATCGACTCCACCAAGCTCCGCCGCGAGCTGGGCTGGGAGCCCAAGCACACGGACTTCTCCGAGGGGCTCGACCAGACCATCGCCTGGTACACCGAGAACCGCGCCTGGTGGGAGCCCGTCAAGGCCGCTACCGAGGCACGCTACAAGGCCCAGGGCCAGTAAGTTACCACTGATTGAGGGCGCCGTTGCGAACCACTCGCGGTGCCCGAGTACGAGAGACGCCTTCTCGGCCCGTGCGCGCCCTTGCGGACCTGGGGATGACCCCCGGGGAAGCTCACCGCGCACGGGCCGGGGCTTCGATAAGATATCGATGTTATTGTTGCGAAGGTCGCTTATGCGCGGCACTTGAAATGCGAGAAGTGGCGCCGAGTGCTTATATTCCTGCTAACATAAATACGTTGGTTCAGATTAAAGGATGGTCGTTTGAATGGCTGAAGCCCCTGCAGTCTCATTGTTGGTTCCAATTTGTAATGTCGAAAAGTATCTTCGCCAGTGCCTTGAGTCGGCTCGCGAACAATCACTTTCGAACATCGAGATTATATGCATAAACGATGGGTCGACGGATAGCTCCCTCGATATCATCAATGAATATGTCGAAGCCGATCCTCGCTTCCGAGTTCTTGACAAGCCTAATTCTGGCTATGGCGACTCCATGAACAAGGGTCTCTCGATGTGCACCGGTGAGTACGTCGGCATTCTTGAGTCGGACGATTTCTTGGACTCAGGTGCATTGGAAACAATGTATCGAGCAGCCAAGCAATGCGACGCCCAGGTGGTTAAGTGCGACTTTTATCTGTACTGGTCTCTTCCCGAAGAGCGCAATGAGAAGTTCGGCTGGGTCGATGCGCTTCTTGAAGGCCATGTGAACCCCCAAGTGGAGCGAGAGGTGTTTTATCGAAAGCCATCGATATGGTCGGCTATCTATCGAAGGGATTTCTTGGAGAAGAACGATATTTCGTTCCTGCCTTCGCCGGGCGCTTCGTATCAAGATGCTGGCTTTAACTTCAAGGTATGGGCTTCGTGCGATAACGCGGTCTTGCTTAATGAGGCCTTCCTACACTATCGCCAGGATAATGAAAAGTCCTCGGTCAATTCTCCTGGCAAGGTTTTCTGCGTCTGCGACGAATACGAGGAGATGCATCGATACCTCGATTCGCATTGTCAGGCCAGGATATATCTGCGATCCGTCCTAGCAAAAATGCGCTTCGATAGCTATGAGTGGAACTATGACCGGCTGTCTCCTGAGCTTCGAGAGCAATTTGTTCCTCGGATGGTTGAGGATGTGAATTCTGATCTACAGCAAGGCTATAGTGATCTCAACATTTTCGAGCCCTCCAAGCGGCTTAATCTAATTCTTCTGCTTCACGATTCCAAGTTGTATGGAGTGCTTCGGTCTTCGGATGGCTCACGTACTCGAAAAGAGCGCTTTGTTAGGCTGATGCGGGCGGGGGGATTGCTGTCTGCAATTCGATTGGCTTTGTTCCGATTGACCCACTAACTAATTCCGGAGAAGTGAATGACCAAGCTGAGTATCATTGTTCCCGTCTATAACGTTGAACGGTATCTCCCTGTCTGCCTTGATTCTATTCGAAACCAGACATTTAGGGATATCGAAATAATCTGTGTCGATGATGGGTCAACCGATAGATCTTCGAACATTCTGGAGATGTATTCGAAGGTCGAACCTAGAATGCGAATCATCAGTAAAGAGAACGGGGGGCTGTCTTCCGCGCGCAACGCTGGTATTCGCTGTGCCACGGGTGACATTGTTTGCTTTGTTGATTCTGACGACTTCTTGGACAAGACGGCTGCAAAGCGTATAACTGACGCCTTTGATTCCACGCATGCTGATTTGATTACGTTCGGTGGGCGCGTGTATCCTCAATTCCTTTCTAATTGGTGGCTGGATAAAGTACTTTCTCCTCGCGACACAATGTATGCGTCATTCGATCCGTCTCTTTTTGCTCTCGAGGCTGCTGAGCCGTTCGCTTGGAGAACGGCTTGTCGTCGCGAATTTCTAATTGAAGAGCGACTGTGGTTTGATGAGGAACTTCGGTTTGGAGAGGACAAGTTATTTCATTACATGGCTTATCCTCGGTCTCGGAAAACCGTGTTTCTGTCTGACAAACTGTATGACTATCGGGTGAATCGAGCCGATTCCCTTATGGCAACCAGAAATGACGATAAGGTCTTGAGGATATATGACCATCTACGAATCTCGGATCGTATATGCTCGGATTGGAAACAGTCTGGGAATGCTGAGCGCTTTGGATCTCAATTGCTCAGTTTAATTGGTGAGTTTGTGTTCATGGATGTCATGACAGCTCCTGTTCAGGATAGGACAATGCTCGCCAATTTTCTAAAGTCGATCTTGGAGACGTACTTTTCGGACGTTCAATTAAAAGCGCTCCTCCATGATAGAGAGTACGGTGCGATGGCTCGTGCGATACTAATCGATCGACGTCGCCTATTTGGACCACGTCGAAAGATGATGTTCTATCTTGGAACTCTTAGGAATAATCCCATTGACTTTTTGCGACGGGGTCGAGAGAGGCTCGCTTCATTGGGCGCTGTTCTTAAGATGCGCCAGATGGCGGGTCGGATTTTTCCTCCGTCGTCTCGGACTGTCGCGCTACGTCATCTTGAATCAGAATTTGTCCAGAAGGAAAGCGTCGCGCTTCTGAACTCTATCGAGCTTCTACGTATTGAGCTAGGGAATGTTGAGTCGGAGAAGTAGCGTATCAGGTACCAGGCCGTATCTCTTTGGCTGTGAGGCTGCGGCAATCGGAGGCTCCGTCAGGATCTGACGGAGCCTCCGTGTTTCTTCTAGCTCGTTTGTTGTCCTATGAGAAAGACGGGTATTTCATTGGCTAAACGGTATCTGGATTCTCAAGATGAAGAGATTCCAAATTGCTGTCAGTTAAATCGACGTGAGCAAAGTGCGTTGAGATATCGTCAGGTAATGAGTAGATGTTCCCATACACTTCAGTTAATAACTTTTCAATATTTGCCGGTGCTTCACATGGCGCACCTTCAAACGCGATGCGTTGAGTTGGAAGAACGTCGCCTTTCGAGCATATCCAATCATATCCATTGAGATCGGTCAGATTGTCGATTCCCCAAATGAGCCCACTGCCGTTGGCGGAGATGATTCCATCATCTTCCGCTTGGTTTAAATAGGCATCAAAGATGGCTGCGGCCTTTTCTCCTAATATTGAATTTTCGGAAACATACCCCGCTGCTTGCCACTCTTGATACCAATCCTGAGAGATGAAATGTTCGATCATTTCGCCTCTCAGGGCAGCCTGCTTCTCAAACGTTGCATGTGTGACGTCGCTGACCTCGTCAAAGAGAAAAAGGTCAAGGAAACAGGGAATATTCTCGTTGGAGTATTTGAAGCGAATCTGTCGGCAGAAGGCAAATGCATCGTAAACGACGGAAACTGAGTAGCGTGAATCGTCCTCAACTATTTCTACCAATTTTTTAATATCTGCTCGAGTCATTCCGAGGTCTGTATCATCGTCCCATGGAATGAAACCTCCGTGTCTGACAGCGCCCAGGAGAGTTCCAAAAGCAATCCAGTAGTCAAGATTGTGTGCTTTACAGAGCTCATTGAATTCTGACAATAATTGTGCGCAGCCTAGTTGATGTAGCCGTAATGGGCCTGTGGCGGGCGGAATGCTTTTGAAGAAACGTTTTCGAGCATCTTCTGGCAGCTCTCCGTCTTTCCTGTAGAGTTCCCATAGCATGATGACGGTCTTCGAATCGTGGGCTTTAATCGCCTTTTCAAGCCGTTCGAATTCACAGGCAAGATGTCCGTTAATGCCGATGTCTGCTTGTTCGGTTCTAGAAAAAACGCGGTCATATTGGGCCGTTGTTTCGCATTTCAAAGACTCGATCGAATCCCTGAGGGATTCGATCGAGTCTTTGAGTGATTCTATTGAATCCCTCGTGTTTCGCACTGCGCGCCGTGTCGATGGGAGTAGATCAAGAATGTTCACTGCTTATCCTTTAAGACTCGTCTTAATGTCGCTGGTAGAAATCCCGGGCGTTCGATTTAGGTATTGAACCTGGCAGATATCCCTCAGCGATTCAAAACGCGGATCGTTTTCCCAGTCACTTCCCATGCAGACTGTATCAATCTGAAAGGTCTCTACGTCTGTTGCTTTTTGTTCCCAGCTATTTTCAGGGATTACAAGGTCAACGTAGCGTATCGCTTCGAGCATTTCCTTTCGCACATTATACGAATAGAAGCTTTTCTTTCCCTTTAGTGCGTTGAATTCGTCGGTGGAAAGGGCAACAACGAGGTAGTCTCCAAGGGCAGCCGCCTGTTGAAGCAAGCGAATATGACCATAATGCAAGAGGTCGAAAGTACCATAGGTAAGAACTCGACGGAGCCCCGATTTCCCTCGCTGGTTGGCTTGCTGATGCAAAATACCCGATCTTGTGATTGTAACGCTGTGGGGTTCTTCTGATATTTCGTGAATCGGAGGATGCCTGTGAGCTTCAGCTTGCGGCTCGATTCGTATCTCGGTGTTTATTTCAGTCCCATTCATTCCTTGCACTCCCCGCGCCCTGTTGACTTGCAGTTTATATTAGCTTAATCAACGGTTTACGCCCCTATGGATATCGACGTAAACACTGCGTGCCGTTATGCGGTTTTCAGCTTGTCTCGCGGTGCCGGCAACGGGTGCATGGCGTCTTGTTCAATCGATTCGATTTTGCGGCGGGGTGCGCCGGGTGCGATCGCGAGTGGAATCGTAGCCGGCGCTGTCTGGCTGGAGATAAGGGGAGGGTCTCCAATGTGCTAGATGTTTGGCTGACGGTACCGGTTCATGAGACTGCTGGTGTTCGACGGCACGGCCGAGGCGCACGACGATGGGGAGCCCTTTAGCCCGCTGTTCGTCTACGGCCAGAACAAGAGAGCGGGTGACATCGCCGTGGCCGGCTGCCCGCGCTACTACATCATGCGCTCCAGTTGGGTCATCGGTGAGGGACACAACTTCGTCAAAACCATGAAGGGTCTGTCCGACCGCGTCGCCGACCCGGAGAATAAACTTACCCAGATTACGGTCGCGGACGACAATCTGGGCCGCCTGACCTTCACGCGCGACATGGCCGCGGCCATCTTCCACGTGCTGGACGCGAAGGCCCCCTACGGCACCTACGGCTGCACCGGCTCGGGCGCCGTGAGGAGCTGGTCCGACATCGCCCGCGCTGTCTTCGAGGCCGCTAACGGCAACGGCGGGAAGGTCGTGCCGGTGTCGACCGCCGACTGCTACGCCAGCGCCGCCTGTCCATAAGCGCGCAACCGACTCTCCTGATTGTATGCAGCTCGTCGAGGTGAGAAATCGCGCAAGCGCCCCTGTGTTATCATACGTTGTTCGGCAAGGGCGGCATCTGCCGCTAACGTGCAATCAATAGGGAGGCGTCGTCGGTGTCCTCACAGACTCTCGCAACCGAAAAAGCCCCGCGTCCGTATAAGAAGGACTTGCTCATCCTCGAGCAGCTCGTCACCAAGGACTTCAAGCTCAAATACCGCCGTAGTTTCCTCGGCGTGTTGTGGAGCGTTCTCAACCCGTTGCTCATGATGATCGTCATGTCCATCGTGTTTTCTTACATGTTTGGCAGCAACGTCCCTAACTTCCCGCTCTACCTCATCGTGGGCAACGTCACGTTCTCGCTCATGAGCGACTCCACCAACGCGGCACTTACGAGTATCATCAACGCCGCGCCCCTGCTCAAGAAGGTAAAGGTCAACCGGTACATCTTCCCGGTGCAGAAGGTCTTGTTCGCGCTCGTAAACTTCGCTTTCTCGCTCATCGCCGTGGCTATCGTCATGCTGTTCTTTCAGGTTATGCCCACGTGGCACTTCATCTGGCTGCCCCTGTGCCTGTTCTTGCTGATGCTCTTTTGCATCGGCGTGGGCATGGCCATCGGCGCGCTCTCCGTCTTCTTCCGCGACATCATCCATCTGTGGAGCGTCGTCATCATCGCGTGGACCTACCTCACGCCCATCTTCTGGGACCTCTCCTTGCTTATCGACAAGGGCGCCCCGCACTGGATCATCATGCTGGTGAAGATTAACCCCATGTACAACTACCTCGAGTTCATGCGTGACATCTTCCTGTGGCAGCAGAACCCCACGCCCACGGTGCTCCTCATGTGCATCGCGTGGGCCATCATCGCGCTCATCATCGGTATCTTCGTGTTCAAGAAGACCGAGCACAAGTTCATTCTCTACGTCTAAGGCGGCACCATGGCAGACGCTACCAACACCGAATACGCCATCGAGGTCGACGATGTCACGATGGTCTTCAACATGGCCAGCGAGCAGCTCAACTCCCTCAAGGAGTACTTCATCAAGCTCGTGCGCCACGAGTTGTTCTTCAAGGAATTCCATGCTCTGGAGCACGTGAGCTTCAAGGTTAAGAAGGGCGAGGTCATCGGCCTGGTGGGAACCAACGGTTCCGGTAAGTCCACCATGCTCAAGATTATCGCCGGCGTGCTCGAACCCACGAAGGGCACCGTGACGGTTCGTGGCAACATCGCGCCCCTCATCGAGCTGGGCGCTGGTTTCGATCTTGAGCTCACGGCGCGTGAGAACATCTTCCTCAACGGTGCGCTTTTGGGTTACTCCAAGCAGTTCATGGAGGAGCACCTGAACGAGATCGTGGACTTCGCCGAGCTGCGCGACTTTCTCGACATGCCTATGAAGAACTACTCATCTGGTATGGTCGCGCGTATCGCGTTCGCCATCGCCACCGTGGTGGAGCCCGACATACTCATTGTCGATGAGACGCTCTCCGTGGGCGACGTGTTTTTCCAGGAGAAGTGCGAGCGCCGCATCCAGAGCTTCATAGATTCCGGTAACGTGACTGTGCTGTTCGTGAGCCATTCTATCGGGCAGGTGGAGCGCATCTGCACCTCCGCTGTGTGGATCGAGAAGGGCCACGAGCGCATGATCGGCCCAGTGGACGAGGTCTGCGCGGCTTACAAGGCGCAGTTCGACTAATATGTCCGGCGCGTGCGACGAGGCGGCCGCGAGCGAGCGCCGCCCCTTCTTTTCCATTATCATGCCCTGCTATGGCGTGGCGGCTTACCTGCCCGATGCCATAGCGTGCGTCCGTGCTCAAACGTGTGCGGACTGGGAGCTCATCTGCGTTGACGACGCCTCTCCCGATAACGTGGCTAGGATCGTGGAGGCGGCCGCTGCACAAGACGCGCGTATTCGTCTTGTGCGCCACAAGGAGAACCAAGGCCTGTCCGGCGCGCGCAATACCGGCATCGCGGCGGCACGCGGCTCCTACGTATGGATGCCCGACCCAGACGACACGTACGACCCCGAGCTTCTCGAGGAGTGTCGCGCGGCCATAGCCATGGGTGCTGGTGTTCCTATGGGAGGCGTCGTCGATCCTGCGAGCTTTCCGCTTCGCCCGAATACCCCGTGCGATGTCGTCGTGTTTGGTTGTCGCGAGGAATACCGCGCTGACAACGGGGCCGTTACGGGTACGCGAGAGCTTGTGCCGGCGCTGGATGGCGCAGTCTTCAGCATGGATGACCTCGATGCCCCCACGTGTCACGTCGTTGCAGCGGATTCTCCTGCGGCTATCGAGCTTGCCGCGGGGCGAAGCGCGTTTCTGCTGGATCGCGACGAATACCGCTCGAGCATTCTCGTCCTCGAGGAGCTCACGCTCTTTGGGTACGCTTGGAACAAGGTCTATCGCCGAGAGGTGCTCGATGGCCTCTCGTTCGAGGATGTACCGCTCATCGAGGACGTCTGCTTCAATATCGAGGTTGCGCGTCGTGTGGGTTCGGCCGCCGTGATATGTCGTCCGCTTTATCGCTATCAGAAACGCGAGAATGTAAACCTTACGAACAAATTCGTGCCGCGCTATTACGAGGTGCACCGCAGGCGCGTGGCGGAGTTGTTCGAGCTGCTGCGCGGTTGGGGCCTGGACAGTACCGACGCTCGTTCGCGCTTGGGCTTTAGGTTTGCGCGGTACGTGCTGAGCGCCATCGAGCGCACGTTCGACGAGCGGGCGGGCATGGACGCGGCGGCCCGCCGTGCGTTTTGCGCCGAGCTCACGGCAGACCCTCTGTATCGTGAACTCATCGTCGAGGCTCCGGCGAGGTCGGGACGCGTTTCGCGCGCACTCCATGCCCTGCTCGCCAGGGGCAATCCGCACCTCATGCTCGCCGCGGGTCGCTGCGTGCATGTGGTGCGGGGAAGGTCTTCGCGCGCATACGCGAGCGTGAAGACGGTTGGATAGGATGTTGCGCGGTCTGTCAGCCGCGAGAGGGGTGTATGCATGAGTGATGTTGAGAGTCGGGGCGGAAGCGCGCTGCAGCTTACCGTCGCTGTCCCTGCTTACAACGTCGAGAGCTACCTCGCGCGAGGTCTTGAGTCCTACCTCGACCCGCGATTCGTGGGCAAGCTCGAGGTCGTCGTGGTGGACGATGGCTCTACCGACGGCACCCGTGCGCTTGCGGAGGAGTTCGCCGCGCGCAGCCATGGCGTGATCCGCGTCATCTCCAAGAAGAACGGAGGCCACGGCTCGGCCGTGAACGCTGGCCTGGCCGAGGCGCGCGGGCGCTATTTCCGCGTGGTGGACGGCGACGACTGGGTGAACACGGACGGTATGGCCGAGCTGCTCGAGCGTCTTGCCGACCTCGATTGCGACCTTGTGGTAGACAAGAAGCGCGAGATTGACATGACTTCTGGCGAGGAGCGTCCGTTCCCGCTCGCCAAGGGCGTTGTCACGGGTCGTGCGCTCGACTTCTCCAGCGTTCTCACCAACGGCGACACCGTGTTCCAGATCATGATCCACACGCTCACAGCGCGTACGGACTACCTACGCGGTATCGGCATCAGCCTGCTCGAGCACACCTTCTACGAGGACTATGAGTACGTGGTCAAGGCAAGCGTGCCCGCCTCTACCATCTGCTACCTCGATATCGAGGTGTACCAGTACCTGGTGGGCAACGAGAACCAGTCCGTGAGCCAGGCGAACTACGTGCGCCGCTGGGACGATCACGACCGCGTGGTCATGGAGCTCCTGGACTACCTTGAGCGCTGCGAGCATGGCGAGGTATGCGCCGCGAGCGGGGAGAGGCTTTCGGATGAGTCCGTCTACTACGTGCGCGAGAAGGTCCACCTCATCGTGGACACGCACTACAACATCGCGTTGCTGTTCGATGAGGATCGCAGCCGTGGGCGTGCGCGCGCCAAGGCGTTCCGACGCGAGCTGAGGTGTGCGGACATAGACCAGTGGGCGCGCGGCGAGCAGCGATACCGTATGGCCACGCTCCTCAACCGCTTGAGCTTCTCGTACAACTCCATCAAGCGCTTGGTCTCCAAGCGCCGTCACTAGCACGCTACCAAGGGATGATTCATGAGCCGCAAACCGCGAATAGCCATATTCAGCGCCGACGCCAAGCTTGGCCATGAGGTCAAGGGTGCCACGCGCTACACGTTCCTCGCGACGCTTCTCGTGGAGCGTGGCTTCAATGTCGACTTTATCACGAGCGGCTTCCAGCACTGGGAGAAGCGCCAGCGTGATTTGGCGACGTTCGACACGAGCATGCACGCGTTCAACGTGAAGTTCATTGCCGAGCCGAGCTATCCCGCCAACATGTGCCCCCAGCGCATCTGGGCGCACCATGTGATGGCCAAGCGCGTGACGGCGTACTTCGATGTGGACCACGACTACGACCTCATCTACTGCCAGATTCCGCCCAACGATGTGACGCTCGCCGTGGGACGGTCCGCGAAACGCTACGGCATCCCCTTCGTGGTCGACGTGAACGACCTGTGGCCTGAGGCCTTCCGTATCGCGCTCGACGTTCCGGTGCTGTCCGACATAGCCTTCGCTCCGTTCGAGCGCCAAGCTCGTCGCGCGTACGCGTTGGCGGACGCCGTGGTGGGTACGTCCGACGAGTACGCCGCGCGCCCTTTCCGCGACCGCGCCGAGGATATCCCCAAGCTCGTGGTGTACGTGGGTAACGACCTCGAGGAGTTCGACGCGGGCGCCGCTGAGAACGTCGGCTCCGTGGAAAAGCCCGAGGGCGAGGTCTGGGTTACTTACGCGGGTAATATCTCGGCACTATACGACTTGGAGACGCTCGTCGAGGCTGTGGCGATAGCTGCCAAGGCGCATCCCGAGCTCAGACTCAAGATTCTTGGCGATGGCCCCGAACGCGCATCCGTTGAGGCGGCGGTTGAGCGAACCGGGGCGCCTGCTGGGCTTTTGGGCTACATGCCGTACCGTGTCATGGCGGCTTGGCTCAAGGCGTCCGACATGGTGGTCAACTCGCTGGTTGCGAACGCGCCCCAGAGCGTGCCCACCAAGATAGGCGATTACCTGGCCTCGGGACGCCCCATGATTAACACGTCCATGAACGTTGAGTTTCGCGAGAAGGTCGTGCGTGACGGCTTTGGCGTGAATGTTGTGCCGGGTGACGCCGAAGGGCTCGCCAGGGTGATCTGCGAGCTTGTCGAGGACGAGGCGGGACGCGCGCGCATGGGTCGCGTGGCGCGCGAGCTCGCGGCGGCACAGTTCGACCGCCCGCATTCCTATGAGGCTACCGTCGACCTCATTCGAGGCCTGATCTCCGAGCGCACGAAGTAGATTGCCCCCGTGAGGCGTGCTCGTCCTATACTCGGACTGATAGGAGAGTGCATGGTGTGTCGGGGTTGGGCGAGGCCGTGCTTGAGGGGGGTGTTCCTATAGTTTTGTCAACTGGGCAATGCTGTTTTCGAGATTGAATCGCGACATGCTAACGCCAGG
>NZ_JAQLDU010000016.1 GCF_028209625.1 Collinsella aerofaciens
CCCATGACGTTCCACTCGGCGGCGTGGATCAGGTAGACCTCGAGGTCGCGGTCGCCGAACTTGTTCATGAGGTACTCAAGTTGCATGAGCTCGTCCCAGGTGCCGCCGACGCCCATCAGGAACACGGCGTCGTAGCCCTCGTCGGCGACCTTGTCGGCGAGCTCAATCATCTTCTTGCCGGTCTCGTAGACGTTCTTGCCGTCCTCGACGTAGCCCTCCTGGCTAAAGTGCATGATCTCGATCTTCTCGGTTTCCTTCATGGCTTTTCCTTTCTGTCCTGCACGCAACTCTATACATCGCGTTTCTTTTCGATACCAATTATAGACATACACCTAATGTGTTTTTAATACCACTTATCAATCTGCTCCAATCCTCGGTGAACGGTCGAAATTCTCTGGTGAGTGGTATTAAATTAGAATTGAATGTATAGCTAACGCCTCTGGCGCCTCCCTTGTGTGACAAAGAACAGCGTTCCTACCAGCGCAATAATGGTCGATGCCCCAAACAGTACCGTCTGGACACCCAAAGCCTCCGCCAAAAACGGAGCCGCCAGCAGCGGCAGCACGCCGGCGCTCATCAGGCCAAAACGCACAAAGCCGGTAATGCGCCCCAGGTATTTGATGTCAGCGCGCTCCTGAATCAAGATCATCTGCAGCGGTTCCAGGAATCCCCAGGCCAGACCGTTAATCGCCTGACCGATAATCGCGACCCCCAGCATATCGGTGCCCACGTACACCATGGACCCAATGCCCACGGCCATGAGCGCGCCGAGCAGCAATCGCAGGTTGACATGGCGGGCAGAAAGCTTGGTCAGGATGAACGCGCCCACCGAGGAAGTGAGGCCCACGACCGAGGACAGCCAGCCCAGCCAGACGATATCCACGTTGAGCACATCGCGATAGAACAACGACTCCAGCGAATCGAACGCGCCAAACGCAAAGAAGCCCAGAAAGCCCGAGATAAAGATAAGGCGCAGGTCGTGGTCGCGAAACGTAAGTCGCGCGCCCTCGGCCATGCCGCCCAGAATGCCGCCCTTCGGCTTCTCCCCTTTTGCGGGAGCAACACACTCGTGACAGCCCAAGGAGAGCACGGCCGCCACACCCATCATGCCCGCCATGAGCAGATAGACCGATTGCGTGGCAAAACAGCTCACGATGGCACCACCGAGCAGCGGGCCAGCGGTATAGGCGATATTGCTGTAGAACACCATGAGACCGTTCACGCGGGTACGGCCCTCGGTGGTCGACTCCAGGTATCCCGGAAACGCATGCGTACAGGTGTTGATAAAGCCGCCCGCAAGCCCCAAGACGCACGCGGCAAACACAAGCCCGGGGACAGACAACGGCGCCAACCCCACGCCAAGCGATAGCACCGCCGTAATCACGCACGTCACAAACGACGTCCGGCGCGGTCCAAAGCGGTCGATGACCGAGCCCGACACCATATTGCCCGCCGACGTCATAAGATTGCGTACGAGCGTAATGGCAGCAACCAAAAAGGCCGTGCCAGCCAAATCATACGTCGCCGCGCCGATAAGCCCTAAAAAGTACACCGCGTTGTTGGCGCACCATTGCAGGGACTCAATAAGAATCAGCCTGACCTCTGCCGGCGTCAGGCGCATTGCTTCGCGATCCTTCGCGAACATACGAACTCCCTCTATACAAGTAAGGGGATGGAGGGCATAGGCCCGCTCCATCCCCTTACCAGGTTGCAATGACAGTCTATGCAGCCGGGCCCTTACGCCAGCACGCCGAAGAACGCGCCGACGATGCCCACGACCATGGTGGCCACGATCAGCACCATGGGGTTGATCTTCTTGGACAGCAGCCAGTAGTACAGCCAGAAGGCGATCATGCCGAGCATGCCGGGCATGATGCCGTCCAGGATGTCCTGGAGGGTCTGGGCGTCGTCGCCCGAGCCGATGGCCACCGGGATGCTGGCCCAGAACATGTCCTTGCACATGGCGCCCACGACCATGACGCCCACGATTCCCACGCAGGTCATGATCTTCTGCATGAGGCCGGTCCTCTGGGCCTCGTCCAGGAAGCCCACGCCCAGCTCGTAGCCCTTGACGGCGCCCCAGACGCGCAGCGCGAAGCCGGGGACGTTGTAGATGAGCAGGAAGGCGATGGGGCCGAAGGGGTTGCCGGCCTGGCACAGGCTGATGCCCACCGCGGCGGCGACCACGCGCAGCGTCGACAGGAAGATGGAGTCGCCGATGCCGGACAGCGGGCCCATGAGGGCGGCCTTGACGTCGTTGACGCTCTCGGGCTCGATCTCGCCGCGGGCGACCTTCTCCTCCATGGCCATCGCGATGCCGCCGACGAACGGGGCGAACTGGACGGTGATGTTGAAGAACGCGCAGTGGCGGTGCAGGGCCTCGGCGTAGTCGTCGGGGCGGCCGGCGTAGATCTTCTTGAGCATGTTGGCGACCATCAGGCAGAAGGCGATGTTCATCTGCTTGTAGTAGGTCCAGGAGAACTCCATGCCCAGGGCGCCGACGTTGACGGCGCTCTTGACGAGGTCGGAGCGCGTGATCTTGTTCTCGGGACTAGAAGTCATCGTCCTCATCCCCTTCCGCGGAGAGCTGGGGCTGGGCTCCGCCCAGGCCGAGCAGGTCGAACTTGTCGATGCCGATGATGATGGCGATCAGGGCGACGCCCAGGACGGGCACGTTGGCGTAGGAGCACAGCAGGAAGCCCAGGAAGTAGAAGGGCACGAGCTGCTTGGTGAGCACCAGGCGGCCGAGCATGGCGAAGCCCATGGCCGGCAGGATGTTGGCGGCAACGCCGCAACCGTCGATGATGAAGGGCGGGATGAAGTCGAGCAGGCCCTGGATGGCGTCGGAACCCAAATAGAAGGCGCCGCCGCACAGCAGGAAGTACTCGACGCAGCCCCAGATTCCAATTCCCCAATGAACGGCGTAGATGCCTTTGAGGTTTCCCTTGAGGGCGAACTTGTCTGCCATATCGACAAACACAGGGAACAAGGCATTGGTAATGTTGCCGATCGTCAGTGCAAGGACGGCGATGGGCATGGCGAGCGCGATGGCCGTCTCGGTACCCTGACCGAGCTGAATGGCAAACGCGCAGGCGAGCACGCCGCCGACGGTTTCGTTAGGCGGCACGTAGGCGCCGATGGAGATCGAGCCCATGAACAGCAACTCCAGGCTGGCGCCAACGGCAAGGCCAGTCTGCAGGTCCCCCAGCACCAGGCCCACGAGCGGGCACAGGACGATGGGGCGGAACGCGTAGAGGGTGCCGAGCTGGTAGTCGAGACATCCAAAAGCTCCGACTAAGCCGACGAGGATTGCTTGGACAAGCATAGTTCCTCCCAATAAGGAATCTCGAACCGTCGTCACTCCCGTCGCGCGCGTTATTGATATCAATCCGGGAGTTTGACCACACGGTCCGAACCGCACCTGGCGTGCTGCTAACACCCATACCAGGCACAAATGATTTGATACCAATTATAGGTATGCAGGTTCGCCTTATTTAATACCAGTCGCTCAGCGGGGTGTTTTTTACCGTAAACGGCAGGCGCATCCCATTAGGCACGCTCTTTGTTTCGATGGCGGACAAGCGCCACCAGAAAGCCGTCGCCAAAAGCATCGGATGCCAAGTTGGCCACAATCACCAAAACGATCATCGCCGCGCCCAAGAACTCGTTCCAGCTAAAGACCTCGCCAAAGAGGAGCGCCGACCAGCAGGGAGCGAGCACGACCTCACTCATGCAAACCAAGTTGGCCGCAAACGCGTTGGTGCGCGCAATCCCCTTGGCATACAGCACACTCGCAAGGCCGCTGCAAAAAAGGCCATGCACCAGCATAAGCCCCCACTCAAAGGGTTTCACGGAGCCTAGGTCGCCGGCAAAATAGACGATCGGAAGTATCGAGATGCCGCAGGAGATGAGCGAGGACACCATGGGCGACGCATCGGGGCGAGAGTTTAAAAAGAAACACAGCCCAAAGGTGGCGCCCGAAATGACGGCAAGCAGATTTCCGAGCATGCCCTCGGCGCTCAAATCACCTAAAAAGAAAAGTCCCATACCCGTAAAAGCAACCACCACGGAGGCAATCTTCGCAGGCGAGGGCAACGTGCGAGTTGCGAGCGATTGATACACGATAACGAAAATCATCGAGGTGTACTGCAGAACGATCGCGTTGCCGACCGTCGTGAGCTGGTTGGCAAAGTTAAACGTGGTGCCCGTCACGAAGTTGCAGACGGCCACAAGGA
The DNA here is from genome assembly GCF_028209625.1 of Collinsella aerofaciens. Classification (GTDB taxonomy): domain Bacteria; phylum Actinomycetota; class Coriobacteriia; order Coriobacteriales; family Coriobacteriaceae; genus Collinsella; species Collinsella aerofaciens_AM. The sequence goes on from NZ_JAQLDU010000016.1 coordinate 4,236, forward strand.
CAATAAGACGGCTGACGCGAAGGACGGGTCTGCCGACGAGCAGGATAAAGAGCGCCATAAATATTGCCGTGACGGCACCGATCAAAAGAGCTGACTGCGAATTGGCGCGAACGAGGATGCCGATAAAACTCCACAAGAGCGCCGTGCCAAATAGATACATCGCCCCGCTCACGCCATTATCGGGTGGATTGTCAGATCGAATCACGAAGCACCTCCAACTAGCTTTCGGTAATAAAAAACGGCGACCGCAATGGGTCGCCGTTTCCCTTGGGGGCAAATAATAGGCCGGGCCCTTACGCCAGCACGCCGAAGAACGCGCCGACGATGCCCACGACCATGGTGGCCACGATCAGCACCATGGGGTTGATCTTCTTGGACAGCAGCCAGTAGTACAGCCAGAAGGCGATCATGCCGAGCATGCCGGGCATGATGCCGTCCAGGATGTCCTGGAGGGTCTGGGCGTCGTCGCCCGAGCCGATGGCCACCGGGATGCTGGCCCAGAACATGTCCTTGCACATGGCGCCCACGACCATGACGCCCACGATTCCCACGCAGGTCATGATCTTCTGCATGAGGCCGGTCCTCTGGGCCTCGTCCAGGAAGCCCACGCCCAGCTCGTAGCCCTTGACGGCGCCCCAGACGCGCAGCGCGAAGCCGGGGACGTTGTAGATGAGCAGGAAGGCGATGGGGCCGAAGGGGTTGCCGGCCTGGCACAGGCTGATGCCCACCGCGGCGGCGACCACGCGCAGCGTCGACAGGAAGATGGAGTCGCCGATGCCGGACAGCGGGCCCATGAGGGCGGCCTTGACGTCGTTGACGCTCTCGGGCTCGATCTCGCCGCGGGCGACCTTCTCCTCCATGGCCATCGCGATGCCGCCGACGAACGGGGCGAACTGGACGGTGATGTTGAAGAACGCGCAGTGGCGGTGCAGGGCCTCGGCGTAGTCGTCGGGGCGGCCGGCGTAGATCTTCTTGAGCATGTTGGCGACCATCAGGCAGAAGGCGATGTTCATCTGCTTGTAGTAGGTCCAGGAGAACTCCATGCCCAGGGCGCCGACGTTGACGGCGCTCTTGACGAGGTCGGAGCGCGTGATCTTGTTCTCGGGACTAGAAGTCATCGTCCTCATCCCCTTCCGCGGAGAGCTGGGGCTGGGCTCCGCCCAGGCCGAGCAGGTCGAACTTGTCGATGCCGATGATGATGGCGATCAGGGCGACGCCCAGGACGGGCACGTTGGCGTAGGAGCACAGCAGGAAGCCCAGGAAGTAGAAGGGCACGAGCTGCTTGGTGAGCACCAGGCGGCCGAGCATGGCGAAGCCCATGGCCGGCAGGATGTTGGCGGCAACGCCAAAGCCAGCAAGGACAAAGGGCGGGATGAAGTCGAGCATGCCCTGGATGGCGTCAGCGCCCAGATAGAACGACAGCGAGCACAGCAGGAACGCCATGATGATACCGGTCAAACCGATCAGGAAGTGCATCGCATAGACACCCTTAAGGTTGCCCTGGCCGGAGAAGACATCAGCGCGGTCAACCAGAATCGGCAGGGCGGCGTTGAGGATGTTCTTGATGGCAAGGCACAGCGTGGCGATGGGCATAGCGAGCGCGATGGCTGCCTCGGTGCTCTGGCCCAACTGGATAGCGAAGGCGCAGGCGAGCACGCCGCCGATCGTCTCATCAGGCGGCACGTAGGCGCCGATGGAGATCGAGCCCATGAACAGAAGCTCCAGGCTGGCGCCGATCGCGAGGCCGGACTGCAGGTCCCCCAGCACCAGGCCCACGAGCGGGCACAGGACGATGGGGCGGAACGCATAGAGCGTACCGAGCTGGAAGTCGAACTTACCAAATGCGGCGATAAGTCCGATGAGGATTGCTTGGGTAAGCATATATCCCCCTTTCCTAATAGGACACTACGAAGAGCTCAGACTCTTCGAAATTGAACGCCTAGAGCACGCTTGCGCAGTCAACCTTGGGGTCATCGGCCAGAGGACGGATCTCGACCTCGACGCCGTTGTTCAGCATCTCACGCACATCGGCCTCCTCGGCTGCAGTCAGGAAGATCTGACGAGAGACCTGACGAGCATCGGGGCGCTTCTCGTCCTTGGGCTTGGTGTTGCCCAGGTTGACCGACTTGATCTGCGGGCAGCCTTCAACAAGCTGCTTTGCCTCAGCGATGGTGGCGACACAGATAATCATCTTGTATTTGTCAGTCACACCCGAGTTAATGGCCTCGATGGCATTCGCCATATCCTTGATGACGAGCTTGCAGCCGGCAGGCTTGCCCATCTTGAGCGTCGTCTTCCACACCGGGTCGTTGGCGACCTTATCGCCCACGCAGAAAATGCAGTTGGAGCCAAGGCCCTGGACCCAAGAGACCGCGACCTGGCCATGAAGCAGGCGATGGTCGACGCGAAGTAGCTGAATCATAATGTGACCCCCCAAAGGTCTTGTGCCGTCTTACGGCGTGTCAGTAGGTGCTGCGGATTAGAACTCTTCTTCCTCTTCGTCATCGACCAAAAGATCGTTGACAAACTTCACGCGCGTATCGTCCGCAGCGACGATGGCGCGAATCGTCTCCTCAACCGGCGCCGACTCGTCAGAGAACAGCAGCTGGATAAGCAGAGGAAGGTTCATGTTGGTAACGAGGTACGTGCGGGGACGCGTCTGGACGATCTTGGTGAACTCGTTGTTGACGCTGCCGCCAAAGAGGTCGGTGCAGACAACAACATCATCGTCGGCAGCCATGCCTGCCAGCAGTTTTTGGGCCTCCTCGGCCACGTCCATGCGGTCATCGACGAACATCGAAAGATCGTGGACGTTGTCGCGAGCGCCCGAGAGCAGCTCGACACTCTCCTTGATGCCGGTAGCGAAGTGCGCATGGCTGGCGATGATGTACTGCCTCATTCTGTGTTCCTCTCAATAGCCCGGCGCGTTCCCGCACCCGTTTTCTTTAGTAGTCGAACTGGTGATAGTAGCGACGATACTTGAGGTTGTGCTTGGTGACCGTCTCGTAGTAGCGAGCCAGGCGGTCGGTAACGAGCACCGTCAGAATCCACGGAGACACGATGACGCGGAACTCGTCGTCAAGGCCGGGGATCGCGAACTCGGCGGTGTCGATGACGTTGATGTCGGTGTCGCCGGTCACGCCGCGGGTCAGGAACGCGCGGACGCGCTCGTCGAGCTTGCGGTTCTCGTCCTCGCCCATGAACAGGAAGACCGGGACGCCCGGCTCCACGAGCTCGAGGGTGCCGTGGAAGAAGTCGGCCGAGGTGATGTAGCGGGTGCGCTTCCACTGCATCTCCTCGAGGATGCACATCGAGAACAGGATGGTCTCGCCCCACAGGGCGCCGGAGCCGATGAACATGGTGTAGGGGGCCAGGGCGTACTTCTTGGCGAGCTCCTCGGCGCGCGGCTCGAAGCGCTTGCGGATATCGAGCATGTCCTTCCAGATGTCCTTGGTCTGCTCGATAAACAGATCGAACTTGGGGAAGCAGCCGCGGCGGTTGAGCAGGCGCAGGCCGAAGCAGTCGGCGAGGTAGTAGCCCTTCTCGCAGCCGCCCGAACCATGGTCAGAAGCCATGGCGACGCAGTTCTCGGCGCCGACAGCCTGGCCGATGGGGCCCTCGGGCTTGGTCATGGCGTAGACGCGCACGCCCATGCCCTTCATCTTCTTGACGGCCTCGAGGACCTCGGGGGTGGTGCCGGACTCGGAGGCGGTGAGCACGACGGACTTCTCGGTCATGCGCTTGTGGCCCATGACGTTCCACTCGGCGGCGTGGATCAGGTAGACCTCGAGGTCGCGGTCGCCGAACTTGTTCATGAGGTACTCGAGCTGCATGAGCTCGTCCCAGGTGCCGCCGACGCCCATCAGGAACACGGCGTCGTAGCCCTCGTCGGCGACCTTGTCGGCGAGCGCGGTCATCTTCTTGCCGGTCTCGTAGAGCGCCTTGCCGTCCTCGAGATAGCCCTCCTGGTCGAAATGCATGATCTCGATCTTCTCGGTTTCCTTCATTTGTCTCTCCTTTCTGGGGTTGTTTCCACATCCCCCATGCCAACGGGCATCAAAACCCGCTTACATTCCGTAACACTCAGCCGCTTTGGCCTTAAGCGCATTGACTGACTCTTCGTAGCCCTCTGCCTTGACCTCCATTTGCTTGGAGACGGCATCGAGATACGGGTGCACGTTCCATGACTTCAGACGCTCGGCGATCATGGCCGCAATCGTCTGGAAGAACACAAGATTGGGAATTGCGCTGAGCAGCGGAGCCACCTGAGGCACCGCAACCTCGTGAGCCCTACCCTTGGGATGGGCCGTGAGCAGCACCGTTTTTGCCGTAACGTTCGATAGCGCATCGGCGATATTCGCAAGACGCTCCGACCCCTGCGGATCGTCGACGATAAACACCAGATAGCCCGGAACGATCTGCATCTCGGGACCGTGGACGAACTCCTCGCCTTCGTGATGCATGGCAGGAATCTTGATGGTCTCGCTCAGCTTGAGCGCTGCCTCCTCGGCAACACCATAGTTGGGGCCGTTGCCGACGACCATGGCGGGCATGTGCTCAGAAAGCTCGAGCATGTGATCTTGGACATATGCCTCGGCGGTCTTGCACATCACGGCATTAGCCTGGATAGCCTCGCGCAGGTCATCAAGACGCTGAGCAACGCCCTTGGCGTCAATCGTTCCGCGCGCCTGACCGCCGTAAATACCAAAGAGCACCAGGTACTCAACGAGAACCTCGACGCCCAGAGTCACAAAGTCCACCGACTCGACGCCCACACCGTAGTCAAGAACGATGTCAGCGTGTTCCTTGATGGGTGCCTCGACGTTTGCCGTGAGCGCAACTGCAGCCATATCGTGTGCGCGCATGTAATCGAGCGCCGCAATCGTATTGGTTGAATAGCCGCTCTGCGAGACGGCAATGTTAAGCGCATGCTGTGGATAGGTGTGTTCAAAATCGACGAAGGCCTCGGGCGTCACAACGGACACCTGCATCTGCAGCGCATCTTGCAGGTAATCGCGGGCGCAATCCGCAGCATGGCGCGACGAACCCGAAGCAACGATGCGCAGCGCGTCAAAAGAACCGGACTGGAAAATATCAACGAGCTGCGCTACCAGCTCAGACGAACGCTCGAGGTTCTCTCCCATACGCACATGGGCAAGCTGAACGTAATCGAGCATCTTCATCGTCTCACCTCGTAACAAATCATTAGTATTTGATACCAATCACAGTTACAGGTTACGGCTTTTTGATACCTCTTTGTCGATTAATTTATCCCCTTCGGCGAACGGTCGATTTTGAGCCATGTAAGGTTGTATATACAGCTGACCCAACGATCAAAACTGGTTAGTTTCCCAGCCGTTATTCACAAAATACCAGCTAGTACGTATAGGTGTAGCCGCCCGTATCGCCACGATTGAAGGACTTTACATACTCGATAGCCTGACCGCTCGCGTCATAGCTCACGCATTCCAAAAGCAAAACAAGATCGCCCTGTTCCAGTCCAAGGAGGCCGGCATCTCGTGCGCCCAGCGCTTCGATATCGAGCTTTTCCTGTGCCATGACTGGCTTTCGGCCCAGCATCTCATAGGTCTCGTACAAACTGAAGACCGACACGTCAATATCTTCGATGGTTGGGAACAGCAGGCAGGGAATCAGCGCCGTCTCAATCGATACGGGGCTACCGTTTATGCAGTTCAGGCGTCGAACGGAATAGAGCAGGTCGTCCTCGGCGATGCCAAACAGGTCGGCGTAATATGGCCCCGCATAACGCTTGGAACGCGCGAGAATACGGACGGACGGCTCGCCGCCCGAAGCACGGACCGATTCACGGAAACCGACCGTGCGTTCAAAAAAAGCAGGTACTTTCTGCGCCACAAAGGCACCTTTTCCCCGAACACGGCGAATCTGCCCGCGCCGAACCAGCTCATCGACAGCGCTTCGGATGGTCAAGCGTGTCGTACCAAATTCCTCGGCGAGGTCTTTTTCGGACGGAATCATGGAACCCGTGGGATATGCACCGCGCTCGATACGTTCCTCGATGCAGCGTCGAATGCGCATATAAACCGGGGTGGCATCTACTGTTTCAGCCATTGTTCACCTGCCACGCTCCTCATGCCGTTCTCTTCGCCGTTATCGGCAAAGCGGAACTTTGTGGGCAAAATCACCGATTTGCAATGCTCCACAAAACGCATGTCCTTATCAAATTCGATCGAGCTCTCATAGAACACCGGCGTTCCCTCTTCTTGCTGGAGCAGCTCGGCCTCTTCGACGTTCAAACGCGAGATGGAGATATGCTCACGTCCATGCTCAACGCGCACGCCACCTTCTTTGAGCAAGACATCGTAAAGGCTCTCACACTCAAAATCGTGCTCGGGAAGCGATGGGCACAGGGACAGGTTAACGTGAGCGGTCTCGATTGACGCCGGCTCGCCCTCAATAAGTCGAACGCGCTGCATGCGGAGCAAGGGAGCGCCTACAGCCACCCCAAGCTTGTCGGCAAGCGCCTCATCCGCCTCGATGGTCCCGGTGGAAACCAGACGAGAAGAGGGGTGCAGGCCGGCAGTCCGCACAGCATCGGAAAAGTTATACGTTTCCTGGAAGATGTTCAGCGGCTTGGGAGGACACACATACGTGCCCGATCCGCGACGGCTCTCGAGCGTTCCACACGAGATAAGCCGCGTGATACCGGCACGCAACGCCGTACGCGAAACGCCAATCTCTTCGCACAGCACGCGCTCGGCCGGCAGGCGATCGCCGCCGGCAAGCTGATGGTGCTGGATATACCAAAGAATTCCCTCAACAGCATGATCTTTGGGGGGAATTGCATAAGATTCGCCTGCCATTGCACAGACTCCTCATTCAGAAACGTATGCCGCCAAAATTAGGCCAGCCCTCCCATGGCATCAAATTCTGCCTTGATCTTCTCGGCGACATTCCGATACGACTTATATAGACTTGAATCGCGTTTGACTTCGTCGGTCATAACGGGAATCTCTAATTTGGAAACCTCGTCTTTTCCCGTCTGAACCGCCACAACAACGCCCATACCAAGACACATATTACGCTTGGCAGCGTTTATTTTCGCCGCCTTGGCAGGATTTGCCAGGATACGCTGGGCAAATTCCTGTTTAGAGACCGCTTCTTCGGCCTCCGGATCGCCCGCCTCGGCCACTTCGCACTGCAACACGTCCGCATAGTCAAAAATCTTCGGCTCGCCGCCGCGCTGATGCACGGCCCACTTGCGGCGCGTGGCGTCCTGGTAGATAGCCGGCAAAAATGTAAACCGCGGCGGGTCCAAAATCGTATCCGTGATGGTAAACACATCGGGATCAAAGGCATCCTGCGGGTTTTTCTTCTTGAACAGCCCCATATCAGCCTCCCGTACTAGCATTAAACAACTCAAGCCGAATATAGCACCAATTTCAAGCCGCCGCCTTACCCTATCGGTACGCGGCGTCTATGGCTCGCCCAGCGGGGTAATACGGGCGAGGGCCGGGGTGCCTTCCTCTGAGAAGTTCGCGAAGCCCACTTCTCAGAGGAAGGCACCCGCCCGGAGGCGGCCCCAGCGCGAGACCGTCCAGCACAAGCGCTCCCCGAGCAACCGCTCGCCGCTGGTTGCACAAAAGTCAGCGAGCGGGTTCCAGGTGCCCCAGGTCGTCGTGAAAGAGGAGCGACGCGTACTTTATGTACGCGAGCGACGGTTTGAACGGCGAGATGGGGTGCCTGGGACCCGCGCAGCGTCGGGCCGTTACGCGGTTTGGTAAAACCGCGTAACTAAGTTACTCGTTGTCGCCTGCGGTCATTTGCGTTGCGGAGAGCGCGCCGTCGGCAGCGGTTGCGGCTGCGGCGTCGGGCCAGACCCAGTCGGTGAAGGCCGGGTGATCGTAGCCCTCATCGCACGCGAACTCGAAGGCCTCGGTGCGGAATGCCTCCCACTTATCAATCTGCTCGGCAAACTTATCGGCGTCGACCATGCGCAGCACGTCGGCGGCCAGTGCCCAGCGGTCCATGTTGTTCAGGCGCAGCATGTCGAACGGCGTGGTCGTGGAGCCTTTCTCCTCGTAGCCGTGGACGCGGAAGGCGTCGTGGCCGGGGCGGTTCCAGATCAGGCGGCGAATCGTGCCGGCATAGGCGTGGAACGCGAAGAGGACGGGCTTCTCGCCGCAGCCGAACAGCTCAGCCCAGTGCTCGTCGCTGATGGCCTGGTCGTTCTCGCAGACGTTCTGAATCTTGAGCAGGTCGACCACGTTGACGAACCATACCTTGATACCCAGCTCGCGCAGCATGTCGGTTGCAGCCAGAGCCTCAAGCGTCGGCACGTCGCCGCAGGTGGCGACCACGACGTCGGCCTCGGCGAGCGAATCGGCGGTCGATGCCCATTCCCAAGTCGCGACGCCCTCGGCGAGCTCCGCCTTGGCCTCGTCGACCGTCTGGAAGGTCGGAGCAGGCTGCTTGCCGCAGAAGATGGCGTTGACGCAGTCGGTGGACTGGTAGACGTGCTCGGCCACAGCGAGAGCCATGTTGGCGTCGGCCGGATAGTAGGCGTTCACGATGTGCGTGTCGTTGGCCTTGTTGAGCAGCAAGTCGATAAAGCCGGGGTCCTGATGCGAGAAGCCGTTGTGGTCCTGACGCCAGACGTGGCTCGACAGCAAAATGTTAAGGCCGCTGATGGGAGCACGCCACGGAATCTCGCGCTTGGTAGCCTCGAGCCACTTGCAGTGCTGGTTGACCATGGAGTCGACCACATGGACAAAGCTCTCGTAGGAGCTCCACACGCCGGAACGGCCAGTGAGCACGTAGGCCTCGAGGAAGCCCTCGCATTGGTGCTCGGACAGCTGCTCGACGACCTTACCGGAGCCTGCCAGCAGCTCGTCGTTGGCCTCGTCCTCGTAGAAGCCAGCGTCCCACTGCTTCTTGGTCACCTTGTAGGCAGCCTGCAGACGGTTGGACGCGGTCTCGTCGGGACCAAAGATGCGGAAGTCATCCATGTTCTTGGCCAGAACGTCGGCAGTGTACTCACCAAAGACGCGGGCGGCCTCGGTGGAGCCCCAGCCATGACCCTTAGTTGCGACGGAGACCTCGTGGGCATGAATATCGGGCAGCTCGAGCTCGCGACGCACCTTACCGCCGTTCGCGTTGGGATTGGCGCCGATGCGCAACTCGCCGGTCGGCATAAAGGCCGTCACCTCGGGGCGCACCTGGCCCTCGGGCGTAAAGAGCTCCTCGGGCTTGTAGGAACGCAGCCACTCGCGCAGCACGCGGAAGTGCTCGTGGGTATCCTTGGCACTCGCCAGCGGCACCTGATGCGCGCGCCAGGAGTCCTCGGTCTTCTTGCCGTCGATGTGCTTGGGGCAAGTCCAGCCCTTGGGCGTACGGAACACAATCATGGGGTAGGCCGGGCGGACCACGGTCTCGCCTGAGGCGGCCTGGGCCTGCGCGGTGGCCTTGATGTCGCAGATCTCGTCAAAGACCTGCTCAAACAGGGCAGCGAAGCGCTCGTGGATGCTTGCGTGGCTCTCGTCGTCAAAGCCGGCAACGAAGAAGTGCGGCTTGTAGCCCATGCCCTCGAAGAACTTGGTGAGCTCCTCGTCGGACACGCGGGCAAGAATGGTGGGGTTGGCGATCTTGTAGCCGTTGAGGTGCAGGATCGGAAGAACGATACCGTCGGTTGCCGGGTTCACGAGCTTGTTGGACTGCCAAGAGGTCGCGAGCGGGCCCGTCTCGGACTCACCGTCGCCCACCACGGCCACGGCCAGCAGGCTCGGATTGTCCATGACGGCACCGTAGGCGTGGCTGAGCGTGTAGCCAAGCTCGCCGCCCTCGTGGATGGAACCGGGCGTCTCGGGCGCAAAGTGGCTCGGGATGCCGCCGGGATAGGAGAACTGGCGGAAGAACTTCTGCAAGCCGGCCTCGTCATTGGTGATGTCGGGGCGAATCTCGCGGTAGGTGCCGTCGAGCAGCGACTGAGCAGTACCGGCGGGGCCACCGTGACCAGGGCCCATCAAGAAGATAGCATTCTGGTTGTGGTCGGCGATCAGACGATTGACGTGACCGAACAGGAAGTTGATGCCGGGCGTGGTGCCCCAGTGGCCAACCAGGCGGTGCTTAACGTCCGGACGACCGAAGTCGCGCACCTCACCGGTTTTCTCATCAACAAAGTCGGGGCGCATTAGCGGGTTAGAGCGAAGGTAGATCTGACCGACGGACAGATAGTTCGATGCGCGCCAATACAGGTCGACGCCCTCGAGCTCGGAAGCCGGCACCTCGTGGCCCAGCTTTTGCCACGGCGTCCCCAGTGTTTTAGCCATTGTTTATGTCCCTTCGCTGTGCGGTCGCCCTCCGATACGGCAACCTTTCGTTGGGACTAGTATATTTGCTAAAACGTTTTATCATGGTGAAAAAACGTTTTACCACCCTTATCAATCGCATCGATCAACAAAACGCGACATTCACCTGCGGCATTGACTGTCACAGGTGCTCCACATTCGGTCTCTGCAAATTGATAAACGTGTTTAGTTGTGTTTAGTAAGCTCGAGCACGCTGTCCTTAACGATAAGCTCCGGCTCCAGAACGACCTCTTCGGCATGCCTGCCGCCCCTACCGGCAAGACGCTTGGACATGCAGCCAAAAGCATGCTCCGCAAGGACACCAGGATCCTGCTCAATCGCGGTCAGCGCCGGCTCAAAGAGAACATCGGCCGCCGAGTTGTCATAGCTCACCACCGAAATATCGCCCGGGATGCTCTTCCCCATCTCGTGCAAGCGCTTGAGCAAACCGAGGGCAATATTATCTGAGCTTGCGAACACGGCAGTGGCGTCAGTTGCGAGCACCGCCTCCGAGGCCTCGTAGGCACTCGGAATGTAGTACTCGCTCTCAAACTCCAAACGTGCGTCGATAGGCAGGCCAACCTCGCGCAGCGCGCGCTCATAGCCGGCAAGTCGCTTACGCCCCGTATTGGAACGGCGCGCGTTAACCAAGCAGGCAATGCGACGGTGACCCTGCTCGATCAGATAGCGAGTGGCCATGTAGCCACCCATCTCGTGGTCGAACATCACCTTGTCGCACTCGAGCCCCTCAATGGCACGGTCGACCATCACGGCAGGGATAGGCAGATGGCTGACTTCTTCGCGCAGGGCGCGGTCGTCGGAGAACTCGTCGCCCACAACCAGGAAGACGCCATCAACGCCGCGCGTTACCAGCTGGCGCAGCAGCTCCAGATCGTCGTCGGCACTTCCACCCGAGCTGGTAATGAAGAGCGCATAGCCGTCCTCGCGGCAGCGCTTTTCCAGGCTACCGGCGAGCGAGGCAAAAAAGCGGCTCTCGATGTTAGGGACGATAAGGCCCAGCGTGCGCGACTCGCGCATGACCAGACTACGCGCAATCTGATTAGGAACATAGTGGTTGCGCGCCGCAACCTCCTTGATGAGCTTGCGGTTTTCTTCCGAGATGCGACAGGGCCGATTATTGAGAACAAGCGAGACCGACGAGGGGGAAAGCCCCACCTCCTGGGCAATCTGCTTGAGGGTGACTTTGTTGGCCATCTCGCTCCTTCCAGGTTTACGCGCAATCTCTTGAAAGTATAGCGACCGCCCCTCTACCTCGGTGATAAACACTTTACCAATCCGGTAGACGGCTGTTTTATCGCCGCCAGCGCACCAAATCCGTCCGGGTGGGGTATATTGCAATCGATTGATGACAACGACCACCAAAAGGCGGATATTCGTATGCACGAGAACGACTTTTTTAACGAGGACCTGCTGTGCGCACTTGCTGGCGTTGCCGGCGAGGACAACGTGTTGATGAGCGAGCCCATGCGCGAGCACACCACGCTTAAGATCGGCGGCCCGGCCGACGTCTTTGTCACGCCCGATACTGAGCAGGGCCTCGTCGCCACGCTCGATACCTGCTATCGCTGCGACCTGCCGCTTACCATCGTGGGCAACGGCTCCGACCTGCTCGTCGGCGACAAGGGCATCCGTGGCGTCGTCGTGGCGCTGGGCGAAGGCCTCTCCGACATTACGGTCGACGGCACGCACGTCACGGCGGCGGCCGGCGCCTTGCTTTCCGATGTCGCCGCGGCGGCAGCCGAGGCCGGTCTCACCGGCATGGAGCCCATCTCGGGCATCCCCGGATCGGTCGGCGGCGCCTGCTACATGAACGCCGGTGCCTACGGTGCCTGCATGGCCGATGTGCTGGAGTCCGTGCGCGTCTACAAACCCGCTCGCCAGCTCGACGACGGCACCCGCGGCAGCGGCAACATCATCGAGTTCGATGTCGACGAGCTCAACCTGGGCTATCGCAAGAGCCGCATTGCCGACGACGGTTTCATCGTGCTTTCGGCCACTTTCAATCTCGCCCCGGGCAACGCCGCGATGATCAAGGCCGACATGGACGACTACCGTCAGCGTCGCGAGGACAAGCAACCGCTCGACATGCCGAGTGCCGGCTCCACCTTCAAGCGCCCCGAGGGTTACTTTGCCGGCAAGCTCATCATGGATGCCGGCCTGCGAGGACACGCCGTTGGCGGCGCGCAGGTAAGCGAAAAGCACTGCGGCTTTATCGTCAACGCCGACCACGCCACCGCCGCCGACGTCGACGAACTCATCCGCGACATCCAAGCCAAAGTCAAAGAGCAGTTCGACGTAGACCTAGAACCCGAAGTCCACCGAGTAGGCGAATTTTTATAAAAAGAAGGCCCCGAAAGGGGCCTTCACCATATTTATTCAGATAACCCAGTCCGGTGTGTCGCGCCCCGAACCCGAGAGGGCCGCGTGCCCGCCCGCAATATATTTGATTGATCGCGAGTTCCGCACGCAAAGAAGGCCACTTAATGTGGCCTTCGTCTTGCGTAGGACTGCCCGAGCAGGCAATCAAATATATTGCGGGCGGGCACGCGGCCCCGTCGGCTTTACGACAGCGCAATACCGCCGAGCCAGCCCCAACGCACGCCAGAGCCAGTGCCATAGAAGCTAATAAACGAATCAAGCGACTTAGACGTAATGGCGCCCTCATTGCTCATGACGATGCCGCCGCCAACATAGATGCCCACGTGGCCATAGATCAGACCCGGCATGCCGGTGCCGCTATGCGATGAGTCGGCCACGATCATGCCCACCTGCAGCGCCGAGCGGTCGGAGCTATAGCACCATGCGTTAAACATATCGCACGCGTTACCGCCAAAGTAGCCAACGCCGGCGTTACGGAAGACATTGGTAACCCACGCCGCGCACCAGTTCTGACCCGGCGAAGGCGTGGAGTAGCACGCGTTGACGACGGCCTGCTGTTTGCCCGAGCCGGCATTCTGTTGCGGGGTTCCGGGCGCATACGATCCGCCACCCGAGCTTGAACCACCCGAGTAGGAATTGTTCTTGTTCGCGGCAGCCGCGGCAGCGGCAGCCTTCCTAGCGGCCTCCTCAGCCTGGGCGGCAGCGATGATCTCGGAATCGCGCTGAGCCATGAGCTCCTTGACGTCGTCGGAAAGACCGTTCAGCACGGTCTGGACTTCTTGCTGCTTGGCATGCATGTCCTGCATCTGGGCAGTCTGCTGGTCCTTGAGCTTCTCTAAGTCGGCCTTCTGCGACTCGAGCTCGGTCTTTTGCGCATCGAGCTCTTCCTGGATGGTCTGAATGTCCTCGATGGCGTCGCGGTCGCTCTTGTTGATCTTCTCAACGTAATGCGCGTTGGCGACGAGTTCCTCAAACGAGCCAGAGGCCAGCAGCAGCGACAGGATGTTCGTGCCGCCGGACTTGTAGCTGGCGGCCACGCGATCGGAAAGGTCGTTGCGCTTCTTCTTGAGCTCGGCCTTCTTTTCATCGATCTGGGCCTGCGTGTCGTCAATCTTGCCCTGGACATTCTCGATGTCGTTGAGGGTCTGGGCATTCTTGTTGGCCAGCGCCGCATACTCATTTGCGATGCTGTCGAGCTGGGCCTGAACCTCGTCGAGCTGGGCCTGGGCGGCATTCAGTTTATCGGTGGTTTCTTTGGAAGCCTCCGCCGCATGGGCGCGAGCGGGCAGGCCAAAAAGAACTGCCGCAGAAGCGGCGCCGAACAGGGCCTTGAGGGCAGTGCGGCGCGAGAGCTCCTGGGAAAGGATGGAATCGCTGTTTGGTGACATATGTACTCCGTTACATGCTTATTTATATGTCGCTCAACTCATACATATTAGCGTACATATGGCGCGTCCCAACGATTTCCACGAACGGCAGGAAACTGCAAGGTCGGCGGCTCGTAAGCAAATACCAAAGATCAGGTTATGCGTACGCAAGCTCTGTTATGAGTACGTTAACATAATCCTCTGCTTTTCCTACAGCGCACGATTTGGGCGTCCCTGCCTGCGCTATACTCCCCTGAAGAAGTGTTCCTGATTCGATAGGAGACTACATGTCCAAAGCACTCGACCCCAAAGACACCTGCGTCCTCGTTACCGGTGGCGCCGGCTTTATCGGCTCGCACACCGTCGTTCAGCTGCTCGAGGGTGGCTACCAGGTCGTCATCGTCGATGATCTCTCCAACTCCAGCGCCGTCGCCGTCGACCGCGTCAAGACCATCGTGGGCGACGAGGCCGCCAAGAACCTCACCTTCTACGAGGCCAACGTGCTCGACCGCGATGCGATGAACAAGATCTTCGATACCCATCAGATCGACCGCGTCATCCACTTTGCCGGCTTTAAGGCCGTCGGCGAGTCGGTGAGCAAGCCCGTCGAGTACTACCACAACAACATCGAGAACACCCTGGTGCTCATCGACGTCATGCGCAGCCATGGCTGCAAGTCCATCATCTTCTCGAGCTCCTCGACCGTCTACGGCGACCCGGACAACCCGCCCGTCACCGAGGAGGATCCTAAGAAGCCCGCGACCAACCCCTATGGTTGGACCAAGTGGATGATCGAGCAGATCCTTATGGACGTCCACACCGCCGACCCCGAGTGGGACGTCGTGCTGCTCCGTTACTTCAACCCCATCGGCGCTCATCCGTCGGGCCTGATCGGCGAGGACCCCAAGGGCATCCCCAACAACCTGGTGCCCTATGTCGCCCAGGTAGCCGTGGGCAAGCTCGAGGCCGTTCAGGTCTTTGGCAACGACTACCCCACCCCCGACGGCACCGGCGTGCGCGACTACATCCACGTGTGCGATCTGGCCTCTGGTCACGTTGCCGCCCTTAACTGGATGAACGGCAAGACCGGCGTCGAGATCTTTAACCTGGGCACCGGCACCGGCACCTCGGTACTCGAGGTCGTCGCTGCTTTCTCCAAGGCCTGCGGCAAGGAGCTGCCCTATGTGATCCGCGAGCGCCGCGCCGGCGACATCGCCGCCAACTGGTGCGATGCCTCCAAGGCCGAGCGCATGATGGGCTGGAAGGCCCAGTACGACATCGCGGACATGTGCCGCGATAGCTGGAACTGGCAGAGCCACAACCCCAACGGCTTCGCCGACGCCGAGTAGCAAAAACCTACATACCGTTCTTGCCCCGATCTCACGTTGTGAGGTCGGGGCTTTTTTCATGGCATGTAGCCATTCGCCGAAAATCGACCAACTTTTTTATCTTGCCTGTACATGTTTAAACAACGTGTTTTACAATAGGCGTATCGAATCAGAACATCGGAGGCGGACTGCACACCCATCGGCAGGCCGACCCCACAACAAGAAGGTTGGTGAGCGCATTCATGGAGCGTGCAAGCGGCGTCCTCATGCCCGTCTCATCTCTGCCCGGACCATACGGAATCGGCGGCTTTGGCTGGAATGCCTACGACTTCGTCGATTTTCTCGCCTCGTGCAAACAACATTACTGGCAGATTCTGCCCCTTACGACGACCAGCTATGGCGATTCGCCTTATCAGTCGTTCTCGGCCCGCGCAGGCAACCCCAACTTTATCGACTTTGCCGAGCTTATCGAGGCAGGGTATCTGGAGCAGCGCGATATCGATGGCGTGTATCTGGGATCCGACCCCAGCAATGTCGACTACGGTGCTATCTTTGGCGGCCGCCGTCAGATTCTCGACCGCGCCGCCGAGCGCTTTGCTGCCGACAAGCCGGCCGATTTCGATGACTTTATCCAGGCCAACGAGGACTGGCTCATCCCCTACTGTGAGTTCATGACCGTCAAAGAGGAGTGCGGTCTCAAGGCGTTTTGGGAGTGGCCCGCGGAGCTCCGCACCCGCGGCGAGGCTTCCGCCAAGGTCTGCGCCGACCATCCGGCGCGTATGCTCTACCACCAGATGACGCAGTACTTCTTCGATCGCCAGTGGAGCCGCCTCAAGGCCTATGCCAACGAGCGCGACATTCTCATCATCGGCGACCTGCCCATCTATGTCTCGCGTGACTCCGTCGAGATGTGGGCGACACCTGAGCTCTTTAAGATCGACGCCGCCGGCAATCCCGTGAGCGTCGCCGGCACGCCGCCCGACCAGTTCTCGGCCACCGGCCAGTACTGGGGCAACCCCATCTACGACTGGGACGCCATGGAGGCCGACGGCTTCTCCTGGTGGGAGGGCCGCATTCGCGCCGCCCTCGACATGTACGACGTCATCCGCCTGGATCACTTCCGCGGCTTCGAGGCCTATTGGGAGGTGCCGTTCTCCTCGCCTGATTCGTCCTACGGTTCGTGGACGCAGGGTCCAGGCCTCAAGCTCTTCAAGACACTCGAGGAAAAGCTCGGCACGCTGCCCATCATCGCCGAGGACCTGGGCTTCCTCACCCCCGGCGTCATCGATATGCGCGACAACTCGGGCTTCCCCGGCATGAAGATCCTGCAGTTTGCCTTTGAGGGCACCAACTCGTACTACCTGCCGCACAACTACATTGCCAACACCGTCGCCTACGTGGGCACTCACGACAACGAGACGGCACGCGGCTGGTTTGAAGGAACGGCTACCCCGCGTCAGCGCGAGCAGACAGCCCTGTACACCCATCAGCAGGCCGGCGAACCCATCGCCGACGCGCTCAACCGAACCATCGCGGCCAGCGTGAGCGACACGTGCATCTACACCATGCAGGACCTGCTCAACTTGGGCAACGAGGCGCGCATCAACACCCCTGCCACGCTGGGCGGCAACTGGACCTGGCGCATGCTCGACGGCGCCATCACCCGCGAGCTCGAGCACAAACTCACCGACTGGACCGAGACCTACTTCCGCATCCCGTCGGAAGCCGAAATCGAGCTTCCTCAATAGGAGCTACCGCGCCCGACCCCTCCCCACCGTGCGGACGCGCTTGCTTACCCGCGCGAGGCCACCCCAATCCCCTCGCGCGGGCTTCTTATGAATTGCAGACATGTAATCAACCCATTACAGGAGGAAACATGCCCCAAATTAACCTCATGGAACTCGCCGAGCAGTCTTTTGGCACCTCGCTCGAGCAGCTCGACGACCGTCGCATTTACAAGCTGCTGGTCAAACTCGTGCAGGAGCGCTCCGCCGCCTGCCCGCTCAACAACGGCAAGAAAAAGCTCTATTACATTTCCGCCGAATTTTTGATCGGCAAGCTGCTCATCAACAACATGATCGACCTCGGCATCTACGACGAGGTTAAGGACCAGCTCACCGCCGCAGGCCACGACCTCAACAAGATCGAGGAGTTCGAGGTCGAGCCGTCGCTCGGCAACGGCGGCCTGGGCCGCCTGGCCGCATGCTTCCTGGATTCCATCGCCACGCTGGGCTTGACCGGCGATGGCGTGGGCCTCAACTATCACTACGGCCTG
The DNA here is from genome assembly GCF_028209625.1 of Collinsella aerofaciens. Classification (GTDB taxonomy): domain Bacteria; phylum Actinomycetota; class Coriobacteriia; order Coriobacteriales; family Coriobacteriaceae; genus Collinsella; species Collinsella aerofaciens_AM. Next base: position 21,931 of record NZ_JAQLDU010000016.1, read on the forward strand.
TTCCGTCAGCGCTTTGTCGACAACCAGCAGAAGGCCGTCCCCGACGAGTGGCTCGGTGAGCAGGACATCCTAGTCGACGACGACCGCTCCTACACCGTCGAGTTCGGCGATTTTGCCGTTACCTCCAAGCTCGTCAACATCGATGTGCCCGGTTACGGCCAGCCCACCAAGAACCGTCTGCGCCTGTTCGACCTGGCGAGCGTCGACGACGGCCTGGTCCCCGGCAGCTCCATCGACTTCGACAAGACCGAGATCGCCAAAAACCTCACCTTGTTCCTCTACCCCGACGATTCTGACGAGCAGGGCCGCCTGCTTCGCATCTACCAGGAATACTTCATGGTGAGCAACGCCGCCCAGCTCCTGATCGACGAGGCCATCGAGCGCGGCAGCAACCTGCACGATCTGGCCGACTACGCCGTGGTCCAAATTAACGACACGCACCCCACCATGGTCATCCCCGAGCTCATTCGCTTGCTCACCACCGAGCATGGCATCGAGTTTGACGAGGCCGTGACCATCGTACGCTCCATGGTCGCCTACACTAACCACACGATCCTTGCCGAGGCGCTCGAGAAGTGGCCGCTCGCCAGCCTGCAGAAGGTCTCCCCTGCCATCGCCGACATTATCGTCAAGCTCGATGAGATCGCGAAGGCCGAGCACGATGACCCGCGCGTCGCCGTCATCGACGAATACGACACCGTCCACATGGCCCACATGGACATCCACTTTGGCTTCTCCATCAACGGCGTAGCCGCCCTCCACACCAAGATCCTGGAGGACACCGAGCTTCATCCGTTCTACGAGATCTATCCCGAGAAGTTCTCCAACAAGACCAACGGCATCACCTTCCGCCGCTGGATCCATGGGGCCAACCCCGCGCTCGCCAGCCTGCTCGACGATGTAATCGGCACCGACTGGCGCAGCACCGGCGATCTGAGCAAACTCGCCAAGTTCGCCGACGACAAGGACGTTCTTGAGCGCCTGGCCGCCACCAAGGTCGAGGCCAAAACCATCATGCGCGAGTTTATGGCGCTCGAACAGGGCGTGACGATCCCCTCCAACGCCATCATCGATGTTCAGGTCAAGCGTATCCACGAGTACAAGCGCCAGCAGATGCTCGCGCTCTACATCATCTGGAAGTACCTCGACATCAAGAACGGTAACAAGCCCGAGCATCCCGTCACCATCATCTTTGGCGGCAAGGCAGCGCCTGCCTACACCATCGCTCAGGACATCATCCACCTGATCCTGACGCTGTCGCAGTGGATCGCAAACGACCCCGATGTGGCCCCCTACCTGCAGGTTGTCATGATCGAGAACTACAACGTCACCGCCGCCGAGCGCGTGATTCCCGCCGCCGACATCTCCGAGCAGATCAGCCTGGCCTCCAAGGAGGCGAGCGGCACCTCCAACATGAAGTTCATGCTCAACGGTGCCCTGACCCTGTGCACGCTCGACGGTGCCAATGTCGAGATCGCCGAGCTCGTGGGTGACGAGAACATCTACACCTTTGGTGCCTCGTCCAAGCAGGTCGAGCAGCTCTACGCCGACGGCACCTACAACGCCAGTGCGCTCTACCGCAAGCCCGGCATTAAACTGCTAGTGGACTTCATCACCAACCCGGCCTTTATGGCGACCGGCAACGCTGAGCGCCTGCAGCGCCTGCACGACGACATTAAGGGTAAGGACTGGTTTATGGCCCTACTCGACATTGAGGAGTACATCCAGACCAAGGAGCGCGTGCTGGCCGACTACGAGGACCAGGACGCTTGGATGCGCAAGGCGCTGATCAACATCGCCAACGCCGGCACCTTCTCGTCCGACCGTACGATCTCCCAGTACAACGACGAGATCTGGCACCTGGACTAACCCATTCCCCTTACCCATCCTCTTGAAAGCGGAGTCGTGGCAACACGGCTCCGCTTTTTGTGTCCATATGCCGGCCTATGGTTTGTCTCGACCAAACAATCTCGATCTGTAACACCTAACCGGCAAAATTGGGTCTATCTGTTACAGATCAAGACAAACAGAATTGTCCCGATGAACTGTCTCAATCTGTAACAGATAACCGCTGGAATCGGGTCTACCTGTTACAGAACGAGACAGACGGGCAAGGCTGCTAAAACAATCTCGATCTGTAACAGGTAGCTGCCGAAATCAGTCCTTCGTGTTACAGATTGAGATGAAAGGACAGACAGCTCGACACTGTCTCAATCTGTAACATCTAGGCCCAATTTGGCCCTCCTCCTGTTACAGATCAAGATAAGCTAACAGATGGACAACCCCAACATAAAGAAAGGCTCCCCTCTCGCCTAGTGGACGGGAGGGGAGCCTTATATGTGACCGCGGCAAAAGGATGGCAATACCGCAGTCGCCCAAAGGGAGGGCCTGGATGCACCGGGCCTAGATAAGGTTCTTGCCAGACACCTTATCGAAGAGATGGGTCGCGTTCTTCTCGAACTTGAACCAGATGGGGTCGCCCGCCTTGAGCGCACCCTTGGCCTCCAGATCTACGACAGGGATGATCAGGACAAACTGACCGTCGGGAGCGGTCACGTGGACATGCTCGGTCGAACCCATGAGCTCGGTCACCTCGACGGTGCCCTGAAGCGCGCCCTCCTCGTCCTTGTCGGCAAGCAGAATCTGCTCGGGGCGCACGCCGGCCGTGATCTCCTTCATGTCGCCGCCGCCCCAGTTAAGAGCAAGCTGAGCGCAGGTCTCGGGGGCGAGCGCCACGTTCATATCCTCGGTCTTGACGGTGAAGCCGTTGCCCGAGCGCACCAGCTGGGCATCGAAGAAGTTCATCTGCGGCACGCCGATGAAGCCGGCGACGAAGATGTTCGCGGGGTGGTTGAAGACCTCCTGCGGCGTGGCGATCTGCTGGACAACACCGTCCTTCATGACCACAATACGGTCACCGAGGGTCATGGCCTCGGTCTGGTCGTGGGTGACGTAGATGAACGTGCCCTTGATCTCGTGGCGCAGCTTGATGAGCTCGGCACGCATCTGGTTACGCAGCTTGGCGTCCAGGTTGGACAGCGGCTCGTCCATCAGGAAGACCTTAGGATCACGCACGATGGCACGGCCGATGGCGACGCGCTGACGCTGGCCGCCCGAAAGCGCCTTGGGCTTACGGTCGAGGTACTCGGTGATACCCAAGATCTCGGCGGCGGAGCGAACCTTGCGGTCGATCTCGTCCTTGGGGACCTTCTTGAGCTCAAGCGTAAACGCCATGTTCTCGTACACCGTCATATTGGGGTACAGAGCATAGCTCTGGAACACCATGGCAATGTCGCGGTCCTTGGGCGCCACGTCGTTGACGCGCTTGCCGTCGATGAGCACGTCGCCCGAAGTAATGTCCTCCAGGCCGGCAACCATGCGCATCGTCGTGGACTTACCGCAGCCAGAGGGGCCAACGAGGACGATGAACTCCTGGTCGTGAACGGTGAGGTTGAAGTCCTCTACAGCGAGCACGCCGTCCTCGGTAACCTTGAGGTTGTGCTTCTTCTCCTCGGTCTTCTTCTTTTTGCCAAAGAAGCCCTTCTTTTTGGACTCGTTGTTGGGATACACCTTCTGAACATGTTTGAGAACGATCTCGGCCATGTCTTTACCTTTCGATATGCGGCGCCACGCCGAAGGGCGCCGCAGAAACTTGCAAAACAGCTACGGCATCAGCCCTTGACGGCACCTGCCACCACGCCGTCGATGATGTACTTCTGGCAGAAGATGTACATGATGACGATGGGGACAACGACCATCATGATGCAGGCCATCATGGGGCCGAGCTCGACGTGGCCATAGCCGCCACGGAAGTACTGGATCAAGATAGGAATGGTCTTGTACTTGGTGGAGTCGAGGGTGAGGTAGGGCAGCAGGTAGTCGTTCCAGACCCACATGGTCTCGAGGATGCCAACCGAAAGATAGGTGGGCTTCATGATGGGAAGGACAATCTTAAAGAACACCTGGACCGGGTTGCAGCCGTCGATCATGGCCGCCTCCTCAATCTCGAGCGGGATGTTCTTTACAAAGCCGGCGAACATAAAGACCGCCAGGCCCGCGCCAAAGCCCAGATAGATAAAGCAGATGTTGAACGGCGTGTTAAAGCCGATGCGGTCCGCCAAATTGGACAGCGTGAACATCAGCATCTGGAACGGCACGACCATCGAGAACACGAACAGGTAATAGAAGAAGTTCGAGATCTTGTTATTGACGCGCACCACGTACCAGGCGCACATGGAGCAGCACACCAAGATCAGCACGACCGACGTGACCGTGATGATGAGCGAATACATAAACGCCGAGGCAAAGCCCTGCTCGTTTAAGGCGTGCACATAGTTTGCAAAGCCGTTGAACGTCTCGGGCGTGAGCAGATCGAACGCCGTGGTGGTGCTGATTGCGGTCCCCTTCTTAAAGGAATTGAGCGCAATCATGAACACGGGGTAGATCCACGCGAGCGACAGAATCGTAAAGAAAATCGAGAGCGCGCGGTTGATAGCCTTATCGCGTTTCATTACTGCTGCACCTCCTTGGACCTCGTGGCCTTAAGCTGGATCATGGAAATAGCGACAACCAGGATGCAGAAGATGACTGCCTTGGCCTGGCCAATGCCCTGCCATGCGATGCCGGCGCGCGAATAGAACGTGTTGTAGATGTTCAGGGCGAGCATCTCGGTGGAGTGCGCGGGGGCGCCACCGGTAAGAGCGAGGTTCTGGTCGAACAGCTTAAAGCCGTTTGTGATGGACAGGAACAGGCAGATGGTGATCGTCGGCATCAGGTTGGGAATCTTAACCTTCCAAAACGTCTGCCATGCCGTGGCACCGTCAACCTTGGCGGCCTCGATGTAGTCGGACGGAATGGACTGCAGACCAGCGATGTAGATGATCATCATGTAGCCGACCTGTTGCCACAGGGTCAGGATGATAAGGCCCCAGAAGCCAGCGGCGGAGTTGAGGGCGATAAGCTGGGCACCCACGTTGGAGAGCAGGCAGTTGATCAGAATCTGCCAAATGTAACCCAGTACAATGCCGCCAATCAGGTTAGGCATAAAGAAAATCGTACGGAAGATGTTGGTGCCCTTGAGCGCCTTGCGAGTGAGCGCCTGCGCAATGGCCAGCGCGATCACGTTGATGAGCACCGTCGACAGGAAGGCAAACGCCACGGTAAAGAAGAACGACGTGGAGAACTGCGGATCGGACAGCGCGCGCACGTAGTTCTCGATACCGACAAAGTGCGCGTTATTGATGGTAATAAACTGGCAGAACGAGAGATAGAAACCCTGGATAAAGGGAATCACGAACCCGATCATAAACGCCAGGCACGTGGGCAGCATAAAGAGCGGCCACCAGCGCTTGAGTGCTTTGCCCATAGAAGGGTCCTTTCAATATGCAGGGGGCGGGCAAACCTACGTCTGCCCGCCCCCTGTCGCTAATCAGATAGCTTGGGCAGCAACTGCTTACTCGGAAGCAGCCTTCTCGGTCTTCCAGCCATCGACGAAGGCGTTCTTGACGCCGTCCCACTTGGTGTTGTCGGCAGCATAAGCGATGAGAGCCTGCTTGAGGTTCTTCTTCCACTCCTCGGAGGGGATGTAAACGAAGTCCCAAGCGACGGTCTTCTTGCCGTCCTTGGCCATAGCAACGGCCTGCTGAGAGAAGACGTTGGTGGTCTCCTTAGCGCTCTTGAACGGGGCGGTCAGACCCATCTTGTCAGCGATGATGCTGGTGGCGGTGTCAGAAGTGACGCACCAATACATGAAGTCCTCGGTGGCCTTCTGGGCATCCTCGGAAGCCTGGGAGCTGACGCACCAGTAGTTCTCGCCGCCGGAGCACAGGCCCTGGTTCTCCTCGCCGTCGACGCCGATGTAGATCGGCAGCATGCCGAGCTGGTCGTCGGTCATACCGGCCTTGGTGAGGTCGGCGTAGGCCCAAGAGCCGTTCTGATAGAAGACGGCCTTGCCGGTTGCGAACTCGTTGGTGGCGTCGTCACCGGTCTTGGAGGCGAGCTGCGAAGGATCGCAGGTGGAGTCGGTGATGTACAGGTCGAAGATCTGCTTAAAGTTGTCGAGATACTCGCCCTTGATCTCGTCGTCCTCCTGATTGTGCTCCTTCTCGAACTCGTAGTAGAGCGGGAGGTTGGCGAGGTGCGTGGTGTAGCGCCAGCTGGAGGAGTCATCCATACCGGCGGAAGTGAAGGCACCGTCAACGCCGAGCTCGTCCTTGCGGGCCTGGATGTCATCGGCGCAAGCCTTCAGCTTGTCGAAGGAGTTGATGTCCTCGGCCTTGTAGCCGGCCTTCTCGAGGAGCTCCTTGTTGTAAATGATGCCGTAGCTCTCCTGAACCCAGTCGATACCCAGATCCTTGCCGTCGGACTGCAGCGCCAGGGAGTCGTCGATGAGCTCGCCGCGGAGCTTGGTGTCGGAAAGATCGGCGCAGTAGTCCTTCCAGTTCTTAAGGCCGGTGGGGCCGTTGACCTGGAACAGCGTCGGAGCGGAGCTCTTGGACATCTCGGACTTGAGCTTCTCCTCGTAGGTGTTGGAGGCGGCGGTCACGATCTTGACCTCGACGCCCTTCTCCTTCTTGTACGCCTTGGCGATCTCCTTCCACTCCTTGTCGACCTCGGGCTTGAACTGGAGGAAGTAGACCTCGGCAGCGTCACCAGAAGCAGAGGAGCCAGAGCCGGCAGAACCACCGCAGCCCACGAGGCCCAGACCAAGAACCGCAGCCGCGGAACCAGCAAAGCCCAGGAACTGCCTTCTGCTCATTTCGTTCTTCATTACAATCCACCCTTTCACACCGTGGCGGCACCCTTTGCCGCCGCCTTCGGAGATTGGCTCGGGGACTTTGCCCCTTTTGCTGACTTGTACAATACGCCATTTGGCTAGTTGTTTGAACAAGTATTACTAGAGCGGTAGAAAAACTTCGGTGAACGGTAATTTCGACTTGATACTTGACAAGTTTTGTATAAACAATTATTTGTTATCGAATGCAGAGAAAACGCCCGGTCAAGCCGATGCATCGTCGGTTTGACCGGGCGTTTTCGCTTTGAGGGCATGAGTCTCGTCAGGCTGCGAGCTAGCCGGCTATCGCTTGGAATTGACGCGGTAATGGAAGATCTCGGGGTGTGTACGGGCATGCGTGACCTCGAACAAGATGCCGTCCGAGGTGTACGACTGGCTCTCCATAACGGCGACGCAGTTGTACTTGCCGAGGTCCAGATAGCTGCAGTCTTCATCGTTGGCGAGCTCGACACTCACCGTACGACGGCTCGCCATCACTTTGACGCCGCGCTTGTGCTCCAGATAGCCGTAGATAGAATCCGCCGCGATCTCGGGGGTCAGGCCCTTGGCGATCGACGCCAAAAAGTAGCCATGGTCCACTTGGCGCGCGCTGCCGTTGAGGCTTCGGACACGCACTACGCGAATCAGCTCCTCGCCCACCTTAAAGCCCAGGCGACGTGAGAGTTGCTCAGTGCAAATCAAATGTTCAAAAGACTTGACCTCGGTCGATGCGACGGCATTGTTGCGTTTTGCGAACTCGCCAAACGACTCAACCTCTTCGAGTGCGCCCAGCATGTCGGTTTCGCCCTTAAGCCAAATAACGCGCACGCCCTTACCGTGTATAGGCTGCACAAACATCTGGTCGGCCAGCATGCTCAAGGCGCGTCGAACGGTATTGCGCGTGCAGCCAAACTCCGCGGTCAGCTCGGCTTCGGTTGGCAGCATCTCCTGAAACGCATAGGTCCCGTTGATGATGCGCGAACGGATCTCGCGGTAGATTCCTTCGTAAATCGCTTTTGGCATGATTTCACCTCTAATGAATATGTATGGCTAGGCACGATAGCATTTCTTAAAGTTGTTTAAACCGATTATCGGTAAAGCACGGATTATTTACCGTCGACGGTTCCCCCGAAACCCAAATCGGACCGAATCAAAACCGTCAATGCGGCAAGCAGCCAGTCCTCTACAATGAGTTCATTGTTTAAACGTTCTTGCTCGCACAGCATGTTGCATCCGAAAGGCATATTATGCTGCAGAAAATCCAACGTTTTGGCGGAGCCATGTTCGCGCCCGCCATGCTGTTTTCTATATCAGGCCTCATGGTCGGCATCTCCGCCCTCGCAACGACCGTGGATATCGTCGGCGACCTCGCCGTATACGGAACCCCCTGGTACGTTTTCTGGACTATCATTCAGCGCGGCTCGTGGACGGTCTTTAAGCGCCTTCCACTCCTTTTTGCCGTAGCGCTGCCTATCGGCCTTGCCCAAAAGCAACCGGCACGCTGCTGCCTCGAGGCGCTCGTAGCCTATTTTGCCTACTGTTTCTTTTTGAGCGAGATCATTAAGCTGAGCGGAGACAACCTTGGGCTTAAGTACCCGTCGTTTTTGACCTCCGCTAGCGGCATCACCGTCATCGACGGCATCAAGACGCTCGACACCGGCATTATCGGCCCGCTGGCGGTGTCGGCAACCGTCGTCGCGATCCATGACCGCTTCTACGATGCCAAGGTTCCCGATTGGCTCGGCACCTTCTCGGGTTCCTCGCTGGTCTACCTCATCAGCTTTTTTGCCGTGTTTGCCCTTGCCGCCATCTCGGCCGCCATCGTGCCTTTCGCATACGCTGTGACCGAAACGCTGCGCCACGCACTTGCGGGCGTCGGCCCCTTCGGCGTGGGCATCTTTGTGTTTTTGGAGCGAGCGCTCGAGCCCATGGGGCTGCACCATCTGCTCTATATGCCCATCTATTACGACAATCTGGTCATTCACGACGGTATTTACGCCACGTGGACCAACCTGCTCCCCATTCTCTCCCATAGCACGCGCCCTTTAAATGAACTTGCGCCCTGGGCAGGTTTTACCGCCACCGGCTGGGGCAAGCTCTTTGGCCTTCCCGCCATCGCGGCAGCATTCTATTTCACCGCCAAACCCGAACGCCGCGCCGGCCTTAAGGTCATCCTTTTGCCCGCCATCGTCGCCTCGGTGGTCTGCGGCGTCACCGAGCCGCTCGAGTTTCTCTTTATGTTCACCTATCCCGGACTCTTTTTGCTCTACGCCGTCCTGTCCTCCTGCCTTGCCATGACCATGAACTTCTTTGGCATCGTCGGCATCTTCTCGGGCGGTCTCATGGAAATGACGGCCTTCAACTTCATCCCACTCATGCGAATGCATGCCGGCTCCTACCTTTTGGCGCTCGGTATCGGTCTGATGTTTAGCGCTGTCTTTTTTCTGGTCTTCCGGGGCCTCATTCTGGCTTTCGACCTAAAAACCCCAGGCCGCGAGGATCATATCGCCAGCGATGCGGCGCTCGCACGTCTGACGGGAAAAAGCTCTGCCAAAGAAGGCGCGGCCCAAAACGGCACCGACAACCAATCATCCCAAGATCATCTGCTTGCTGAGCAAGTCGTTGCGCTCTTGGGTGGCGTTAGCAATATTGTAGGAGCGACCAATTGCGCCACGCGTCTGCGCGTTGAGGTCGCAGAACCTTCCGTTGTCGCAGACAACGCAGCCTTCGTCGCGGCGGGCGCCAAGGGCCTCATCATTACGGGCAAGACCGCCCAGGTGATTATTGGCATCTCCGTTCCCCGCGTTAAAGAGCATTTTGACCAGATCATGGGCCTCGAGCCGGGATTTGTGCCCACCACCTCGGCCTCCCCTGCCGCCAGCGCAGCCCATAAGCGCGGCGATATCTGCTTCTTCGATATCGACGGAACACTCGCCTGGCAAGACCCTCGAGTGGCACAAGAGCTTCCCGAGAGCGAGCGAGACCTCTCCCCCTATCCCAATGAAGCGGTCTCGCAAGCCATCCGTGATTTTGTCGCCAAGGGCAATATGGCGTTTATCTGCACAGGGCGCACGCTGAGCTGCATCCATCCAAAGCTGCTCGAGCTGCCCTGGACCGGCATCGTCTGCCTCGCGGGTGGCTATGTCGAACTTGAGGGACACGTGATTCGCGATTTGGCGATGACGCCCGGCATGCTGCAGCGCCTTGCTCCCATTCTTGAGCAATCGGACGAAGTGATTCGTTTTGAGGGACTCAATGGCGTCGTTCGCATGAGTGCCGATGCGCCCGACGCCCCGGGATACGCCCGCACCGTGGGCGATGCAATTACGCAGCTGCAACATTACAGCGCCTACAAGATCTTAATGTCCACGTCGCTTGCCAACCGCATCGCTCAGGATCAAGCGTTTGAGCCGCTGCTCTGCTTTAACGAGCTCGAGCTCGAAGTGACCGAGATTTCGCCTCGCGAATGCACCAAGCGCGAGGGTATCCAGTCCGTACTCGACGCCCTCGATCCCCACCACGGAACCGTATACGGCATCGGCGACGCCAGCAATGACGTCTCGCTGATGAACGCCGTCGACGTTGGCATCGCCATGGGCAACGCGCCGGACTTCCTCAAGGAAAAGGCCGACTATGTCACCGACAGCATCGACCACGACGGCGTCGTCACCGCGCTCGAACACTTTGGGCTTATCTAGCCAAGCCCCTACCGCACTTGCGGCCGCATGGACCAATCGTCTTCAACCGCCGCGCTCGACGCCCTAATGTGGCAATATGTTGTCTGCATAATGCAACGATGCAACCTATCAAAGAATGCGAGAACCCGTGTCCAGTCCGTTTACCAGCTTTTTAGCCCAGCACTTTGACCAGATTAACGACTATCTGGCCACGTTCTTTGACGGACAGGCGACTTCCGCCGATATCGAGCGCTACCTGTATACCCCGCTCTCGGCATTTACGGCAAACGCTGGCAAGCGCCACCGCCCGCTCATCTGCATGCTCGCCGCCACTGCGGTAGGCGGCAGCTTTGAGAGCGCCCGCAGCGCCGCGGCGGCCATCGAGCACTTTCAGTCGGGCGCACTCATCCACGACGACATCGCCGACAACGGGCAGATTCGTCGCGGCAAGCCCTGCATGCACCTTACCGAGGGCACCGGTCTTGCCATCAACTGCGGTGACCTGGCGCTCACCATGGTCACCAAGACGGTTCTCGACGACCCCACACTCAACGCAGACGTGAAGCTTCGCGTGCTCCACGAGCTTACCGAGATGATCGTCCGTACCATCGAGGGCCAGGCGCTCGACCTGGGCTGGGTCCGCGACGGGCGCTTTGACATTTCGGTCGACGATTATCTGGACATGGCGACGCACAAGACCGCGTACTACAGCGGAGCGACGCCGCTTGCCGCCGGAGCCATTATCGGCGGCGGCAGCGAAGAGCAGATTGAGGCACTGCGCGCCTTTGGGCTGCACACGGGCCTTGCCTTCCAGATTCAAGACGACCTGCTCAACTTGATCGGCACCAAGGAGGCCGCCAACAAGGACTTCCGCACCGATATCACCGAGGGCAAGCGCACCCTCGTTGCCGTGCATGCCCTGTCAGACGAGCGCTATCACGACGAGATCGAGGCAATCCTTTCCTCGGGCACCGAGGACCCTGCGCAGCTCGCACGCGCCGTGGAGATCTTCCAGGAGACCGGCTCCATCGATTACGCCCACACCTATGCGCTCGACCTGACCGCTAAGGCCAAGGCCGCTATCGAAGGCGTCGAGCTCGACCCGCATGCGCGCGAGCTCTTCCTCTCAATGGCAGATTTCTTTGTGGAGCGTCTTAACTAGCGGGGGTCATAAAACCTGTGGGCAGCGAGTTTGGGTACAAGTTGCTACACTATTGAGTGCATGTTTATAAATTGTCTCGCGTTGTCTATCCGACACACGCTCAAAATAGTACGAATGGTACGCCGAAAGGGGTTCGTTCATGGAACCTATTACCACGGGCATGCAGGGAGCAGCCGTCGAGGACGTCCAGTCCCGCCTTCTGCAGCTCGGTTACACCATCGATGCCGACGAGGTCGCCGACAAGCGCTTTGGCACCACCACCGAGCAGGCCGTCAGCACCTTCAGGCTCGACAGCGGCCTTGCTGCCGGTCATGCCGTCGATATCCCCTGTTGGAGCGCCCTGGTCGACGCCTCGTATAAGCTGGGCGACCGCACCCTGTATCTGCGCATGCCCAATTTCCATGGCGCCGATGTGCAGGCCCTGCAGCGCGCTCTCAACGTTTTGGGCTTTGCCTGTGGCGAAGACGACGGCTACTTTGGTCCGCATACCGAGGCCGCCCTGCAGCAGTTCCAGGAAAATGTCGGCCTGTTTGCCGACGGCATGGCCTTCCAGGACACCTACGCCTACATCAACCGCCTGCACCATGTGTGGGAGGGCAAGCCCTCGGTCACCGAAGCCGAGTCCCGCATCGGTTTTGCTCGCGCCGCCAACGTGCTCGAGCGCTTCCAGATCGCCGTTATCGGTGAGGACTCCATCGCACGCAGCGTTGCTTCGCGCATGTGGAACATCGCCACGGCAACGACCGACAACAGCGGCATGATGCTCTGCGACTCCGAGGTCCCAACCGACGTTGACCTGGTGCTCGAGATCGCAAGCGACGAGCTGCCCGCCGACGCCGCGCCACGCGCCACGATTGCCCTCGCCGAGTGCCACAACCTGGCCCAGCGCATCCGCACCGCCAATGTCGCCGCGCAGCAGAAGCCGGCTCGCATTCGCATTGAGCTCACGGGCATGACGCGCTACAACGGCACCTTCACGGCCAGCGACGCGCAGACGCTCGCCGTACGCCTACTCGACGGCGTTTGCGATGCCCTCGCAGATTAGGTAAACTAGACGAGTTGCTTTTGGGCAACACCACACATTGGGACGTAGTTCAACGGTAGAACTCCGGTTTTTGGTGCCGGCTGTTGGGGGTTCGAATCCCTCCGTCCCAGCCATTAAAACTGAGCGCCCTAAGCCCATAACGGCCCAGGGCGCTTTCTTGTGGGCAAGCGGAGGAATTCGAACCCGCAAGGGTGCGGAGCTGAGGAAACGCGAAGCGTTTTCCAGCGCAGCACGCAAGGAGCGAAGCGACGCAGCGGGGCGCGGCCGCCGACCAGGCGGACGCGGAATCCCTCCGTCCCACACCAGCCAAGAGCCCCTCACGTCAAGCAAATCGAGCCAACGCCGCCAAGCGGAGGGATTCGAACCCGCAAGGGTGCGGAGCGATGCAGCGGGGCGCGGCCGCCGCAGGCAGACGCGGTGTCGGCACTTGGGGACGCTCCTAAGTGCCGGCATTATAGGAACGTCCCCAAGTGCCGGCTCGGGACTATTTTCGAGGACCCTCCGAAGGATTGTGGCCAAAAAACGGCAAATATGAGTACTGTTACCGTTGTAGCTACATTATTTTCGTTAATAAAAGAAGATCTTAATGAGATTTATTCGCATCAAGGTCTTCCTTTAATGAACACTTGAGGAGATACGGCAGCTTATCTGCTCGATCGACACGTCAAATCACCTTAAATGTGGTCAAAATTACTGCTACTAAAAGAGTATCAGTACTCATATTTGATGTTTTTTGGCCACGGCTCTTTATAGACACCCTGCACAGCGACGGTGGTAGATTTCGGAACGTGTCCGTCAGCCCCGTTCCGAAAAGCGAGCCGCATGCAACGGCCAAGCCACGACAGGCCCCGGGAGAGCGGGGACACCGGCTTAGGTTTATCGCGAGTTCCGCACGAACAGGAGGCCACTTAATGTGGCCTCCGTCGTGAGCAGGATTGTAGAGCAGGAAACCTAAGCCGGTGTCCCCGCTCTCCCGGGGCCGGCGGAATTTAGTTGTTAAGCATGCGGTCGAAGCTTCCCGAGTCGCCATCCCGATAGTCGGCGGTCATCAGAATCTCCTGCGGAATGCGCCCGCCCTCGCGCAGCACATTGCGGAACTGCACGCGCGTGACCATGGGCAGATCCTTGATCGTCGCCGCCAAGTTCTGCGGCACGCCCTGGTTGGCAGCCGCGGGCTCGCACTCGCCGCCGGCCTTCACGCGACGCTTATGCTCGGCGAGCATGGCGCGGTACATGCCGGCATGCAGGCGAATCTCAACCACATTGGCATTGCGAGCCTGCTCGACGATGCGCGCGCCCTCGCGGTCGATATCGCCCACGTAGTAGACGTAGTTAAAGCGATAGCCGATCTCAGCCAGATAATCGTCCAGGGCATGCGAGACGCTCGCCTTGCATCCGCCGCCAAAAATCACGCCGCCCACCTTGATGCCAAAGAGCTTGGCGTGCTTGCGGCCACGCAGCAGCCTGACGATCTCGTCATAGGTGTCCAGGTTCTCGACCATAATGAACGGCTTATCGGCGCCCAGCGTAAAGAAACCCGTAAAGTGCACGGGGCGGTTGGGGGCGACCTTGATCGCCTGCATGCTGATGCCCTTTTCGGTCATGCGCCTTATCAGGCGCTCACCGTGCTTGCCGTCAAAAGCCTTCTCGTCGTTAAAAATCTGGTAGGCACGCTGGCGGCGCGAGGCAACCGGCGTATCGGCACCTCGGTTTTGCTCGATCCAAGCCTGGATGATTACGATTTCCTCGGCAATCTTGCGGTTGGACATCTCGTTGTGCTGAGTGCGCTGCGGAGCCTTTTTGCCGTCCTTGCCCTCGACCTTTACGATCTGTGTCTGCTGCTCCTTGATCTTAGAGAGCGCCGTAGGCGTAGGGACAACTTTGAGCAGCTGCCTGCCTAAAACGCGGGCAAGGGCAAACGCCGATACCTCGCCGTGGACGGCCGACTCGGGCTGCTGGGCAGCAGCATCTGCTGCGGCAGACTCCGGCTTCTTCTGAGACCTGCGCTTAGAATCGCCTTGGGAATTGCGCTCGCGCTTCGGCATAGACGCCTGCTTCTGCGGACGATCGGACTTGCTCTCCTTCGCCGGCTGGCGCTTAGGCTGCCCCGAAGAAACCTCGGCCTTCGCATCCTCGTCCTGCGGCGTGGTCTTCTCGGCTGCAGTCTCGGCATGGGAACTGCGACCCCCGCGATGGCGACGGCGGCGAGGCCTGCTCGACGCGCCCTGCTCCGTCTGCCCATCAGTAGGCTGCTCGCCCTTGGCCTCGGCAGCAACCTCAAGCTGCGGCTCAACAGGCTTCTGCTCGCGAGCCGCCGGCTCAACGGTTTTCTCGGTTTGTTCGGCCTTCTCGGCCTGAGCGGTCGGAGCCGGCTCGCCCTTCTCCTGACGCCTTACGGGATACGCGCGCCTCGCAAAACCACGCCCGGGACGGCATGAACCCGGAGCCTTCTTGGCAGACTCCTCAACATCGTCTGCAGCCTCGGAAGGCTCTTCAACCTCATGCGCGACATCCTGCTGCGCAGCCTTAAAGTGGGCACCACGGCGACGCTGGAGCTCCTGGGCCTCCACGGGCTTTTGCTCCTTCGCGGGCCTCTGCGACTCGGCAGCAACCTCGTTCTCAACAGCCTCGGCATCCGTCTCACCCTTTTGAGCAACGGCACGACGGAAGCGCTCCTGCTGGGCGCGGCGCTGCGCATCGCGCTTGCCACCCCCGCCAAAACCGCCGCGTCCTGCCTTGGCCGTAAAGGCACGCACGACGTTCTCATCGAGCAACTCATCGGTATCGACATGCTCACGCGGAGCAGCTTCTTCCACAGCAGGCACGTCAGCGGAATCCTCGACGACAAAATCTTCGACGGACTCGGCAGGCTGCTCCTGGGCATCGCGGATCTCGACATTGATGGTATAGAACGCCGGGCGCCCGTTAATGCCGCTGCCCTCGATCTTGGTCACGATATTTGCCGCGATAAGCTCATCGCGCATCGCCTTGGTGTCGCATTCCTTATCGACGGAGCGGAAAATCTGCGCCAGCGCGCTCGACTTAATCTTGAGCGCCTTGCGGCAGAGCAGGTCGTAAGCAACCAGCTTGGCGCGCTCGGCAGAAAGCGACGTCTGGCTGCTCAGACGCTCAGCCAGAGCATCGACATTGTTTTGATTATCGGAATATACCGTCTTGGCCACGGGGCCCCTTTCATATGCACACATATACGTCCTTATGGTACAACGCACGAGCCTATCCACGCAAAACATCTGCGAGAACGCCCTTGCACCACCTGTTCTCACAAGAAAAAAGACCGGGTCCGCTTGATTGCGGACCCGGTCTTTCCGAGTCAAATAGATGGGAGATTCAACCCGTCCGACCGACTAGGCCTTGGCGGCCTCGGCGTCGGCAGGAGCTTCAGCGGCAGTGGCGCGACCGTACTCGGCCTTGCCCATCTCGGACCACTCGGGCTCCTCGTCGGGCATGGAGCCGGCCTCCTTGCCGAAGAACTCCTTGAGGCAGTTGACGGCGACGATGAGGCCCAGGACCATCAGCAGGACGGCGAAAACGAGCTGCAAGCCCTTGGTGGCGGCGACGGAGACGGCGGCCGTGGTGGCGGTAGCCGGGATGGTGCCGAAGAAGCCGTAAGCCTGGACAGCGGTCATGCAGCCCATGGCGCTCTGGACCAGCGAGGTGAAGGTGCAGCAGAGCAGGAAGGCGACGGGCACGTAGAGCATCCAGCCCTTGCGGCCGGTGCACTTGCAGAACACGGCGAGGGTGATCATGGTCATGCCGCCGAGCAGCTGGTTGGAAGCACCAAAGAGCGGCCAGATGTTGGCATAGCCGCCAAAGGCGAGGGCGAGACCGGGAAGCAGGGTGACGACCGTGGCGAACCAGGGGTTGCCGAGAACCTTCATGTAGCCGGCCTTGGACTCGATGGCCAGGGCGTCGTTGGTCTGGGCAAAGAACTCGGAGAACGAGGTGCGGGCGATGCGGGCGACGGCATCGAGCGAGGTCAGGGCCAGAGCGGAGACGTTCATGGTCATGAAGACGGTAGCGAGCGTGCCGTCAACACCGAAGGCCTGCATACCGCGGGAGATACCAGCAGCGAAGATCTGGAACGGGGTGGAAGCGACGCCAGCGTTGAGGGCGCCGGTACCGGCGGTGTTCATGTCGGAGAACATGATGCCGGCGACGATGATGGCAAGGATGCCGACGAAGGACTCGACGATCATGGCGCCATAACCGACCTTGACGGCGTCCTGCTCCTTCTCGACCTGCTTGGAGGAGGTACCAGAAGAAACGAGGCTGTGGAAGCCGGAGAGGGCACCGCAGGCAACGGAAACAAACAGGACCGGGAACATCATGCCAGAAGCGCTGGAGAAGCCGGTAAAGGCCGGAGCGGTGATGGTGGCCTGGCCGTTAACACCCAGGACGACGATACCGAGGACAGCGCAGGCGATCATGACGATCATCATGATGGAAGTGAGGTAGTCGCGAGGGGTCTTGAGCATCTGGATGGGCATGGCGCCAGCAAAGACCAGGTAGACCATGACAACGGCGAACCACTGGAACTTGTCCAGGTAGACCGGGAACTGCATGCCGACGGCGAACATGAGGACCATGAGGACCACGCCGGTGACAAACTCGGCAGCACCGGTGAGGTTGAACTTCTTCTGGGCCCAACCAAAGGCGATAGCGACGAAGGTGAACAGGATGGAGATGGTACCAGCGCAGCCGGCGGCATAGGACTTGGCGAAGTCGACGGCACCGGTGGCGGCGCCAGAAGCGTCAACGGCCGGGGTGAACATGAACGTCTTGCAGACCATATCGGTGAAAGCGGCGATGACGATGATGCAGAACAGCCAGCAGAACAGCAAGAACAGGCGACGGCCGGTCTTGCCGATGTACTTCTCGATGAGCTGAGCCAGGGACTTGCCGTTGTTCTTCATCGAAGCGTACAGGGCACCAAAGTCGTGGACGGCGCCAAAAAAGATGCCGCCGACGAGAACCCAAAGCACAACGGGCAGCCAGCCAAAGGCCATGGCGACGATCGTACCCGTGACAGGGCCGGCACCGCAGATCGAGCTAAACTGGTGCGAAAACGCGGTGAAGGCAGAGACAGGCGAGAAGCTCTTGCCGTCCTTCATGCGTTTGGCCGGCGTGAGGGCCTCTTTGTCAACACCCCACTTGTTGGCCAGCCAGCGGCCATAGCCCAGATAGCCGCAGGCGAGCACCGCCGCGGTCACAACCATGAGCAAAACTCCGTTCATGTCATTTCCTCCTCTAAAAAGAACTTCTCAGACATAAAAAATGAGGGCCGTCGGTTGCGCTCGACGACCCTCATCTTCATCAGCCGCCCATTATCGTACGGGCTAGCTGTATGTGCTAACCCGCATCAGATAATTACTACGCTGATAATGTTTAGCTGATGCGTGAACATGTCTAAAAAAACCTCTTCAATCATGATGCGAACGATCCGTGCGTGTTCACATCCCCCAGTGGTTGAAAAAGGAGTATGAAACTTTAGTTACCTAAAGTCAACGCAAATTTGTAATGAATTTTCAACTATTTTTGAATTTCTCGGTATAAAACGCCATTGACCTCGGACTTTACCCAACAAAAGTTTTTGCATGAGAGATGCCCCTCGGGAGCGGGCGGGCGTATACAAGGTTTCCTGCTCTACAGTCCTGCTCGCACGGAGAGCACATTAAGTGCTCTCCGGCTCGTGCGGAACTCGCGATAAACCTTGTATACGCCCGCCCGCTCCCGAGGGGCTCCCATCCCAAATGCGGAGCAAAGCTCCGCATGCCATCTTTTCTTTCAGCTAAAGCACGCCGGAAATTCGACGCTGGCTTGTTAACCTTGCTGGACGTTGTCGACGCCGATCCAGCTCAGAAGCTATATCGATACAGAAAGGTCCCCGGCGCTGCCCGGGCGCCAACGGCCGCATATGAACTTTATCGCGAGTTCCGCACGAACAGGAGGCCACTTAATGTGGCCTCCGTCGTGAGCAGGACTGTAGAGCAGGAAAGTTCATATGCGGCCGTTGGCGCCCGGGCAGCGCCGGGGATCGCACCTTTGCGACTACAGCGTCATGTTCGGATCGGCATCGACGTCG
The DNA here is from genome assembly GCF_028209625.1 of Collinsella aerofaciens. Taxonomy (GTDB): domain Bacteria; phylum Actinomycetota; class Coriobacteriia; order Coriobacteriales; family Coriobacteriaceae; genus Collinsella; species Collinsella aerofaciens_AM. Next base: position 40,690 of record NZ_JAQLDU010000016.1, read on the forward strand.
AACGGCGAGATTTCACCTCGGTCGAATTTACGGCGGGCGACCTCCGCGATCATGGCAGCGTTATCGGTGCAGGCAGACAAGGGCGGCACCGTCACGCGGATCCCCTGACGCCCGAGCTTCTTGATCATCATCTCGCGCAGATGCGGATTGGCCGAGACACCACCGCCGATGCAATACTCCTTGCACCCGGTGGCGTGCAGGGCGTTTTTGGCCTTCTTGTACTGCACGTCAAAGACCGCCGCCTCAAACGAGGCCGCTAGGTCGGGCAGGTGAATCGTGCGCCCGGCCTTGGTCTCCTGCTCGATGTAGAGCGTCACCGCCGTCTTGAGGCCCGAAAGCGAGAAGCGATAGTCTCCCCTGCTGTTAAGCGCGCGAGGAAAATCGATCGCGCGGGGATTACCCGTCTCGGCCAGCTTGGAGATGATGGGGCCACCGGGATAGCCCAGACCCAGTGCCTTTGCCACCTTGTCGAAGGCCTCGCCCACAGCATCGTCGAGTGTCTCACCAAGTACCTCGTAGTCACCCCATGCCTTCACGTGCACGAGCATGGTGTGCCCGCCCGAGACAAGCGTGAAGATGAACGGCGGCTTGAGGTCGGGCTGCGCCAGCAAGTTGGCAAACAGGTGCCCCTCCAGATGGTTGACGCATACGAGCGGCTTACCGGCAGCGTAGGCAAAGCCTTTGGCAAAGGCAACGCCCACCACGAGGGCGCCCACCAGGCCCGGACCCTGTGTCACGCCCACGGCGGCAAGCTCACTTGGTGCAATGGCTCCGCCCGTAAGGCCCAGCGATGCTGCGGCATCCTCGAGCGCCGCATCCACGACACTCACAATCACCTCAACGTGTTTGCGCGAGGCGATCTCGGGCACCACGCCGCCAAAGCGGGCGTGAAAATCAATCTGTGTCGACACCTGGTTGGCCAGCATATTGCCATCCGCATCGATAATCGCCACGGCCGTCTCGTCGCAGGAGCTCTCGATAGCGAGCACTAGGCGGCGGCGCTCAATTTCGGCACGCTCCCCCTCGGAGCGCCTAGGCGCAGGCAGCGGCCATACGCGCTGCTCGGCTGCCGTCGGCTCGGGCGAGGCATTGTCGACCGGAAGCACCAGGGGCAGCGGAGCCGTCATGACGATGGCGTCCTTGCCGGCACCATAATAGCCGCGGCGACGGCCAGCCTCGGTAAAGCCCAGAGCGTTATAAAGCGCGGTCGCTCCCTCGTTACCGTCCTCGACCTCGAGCGAAGCCGTGGTGCAGCCGAGCATCTGGGCATCATAGCTCACATGCGACAGCAGCTTGCGGGCAATGCCCTCACGGCGATGTGCCGGGTCGACGGCGACATCCAGAATCTGCACATCACCGTCCACGACCATACCGCCGGCAAGGCCCAGCAGCTTGCCGTCGTCGTGTGCCACCCACCAACTACGCGGCGCAGCGACGTCCTCGCCCAGTTCGGACAGGAACATGCCCGGCGTCCACGCCTCGTGTCCGGCACCTTCAAAGCAAGTAGCCTCCAGTGCGCTCGCGCCCTCGGCATCCGCCGCGCCCATGGGACGGAACTGCAGATGACGACCGGCGAGCTCATCGGCAACACCCGTAATTTCGCTCTGCGCACTCTCGGCAAGACCAAGACGCTTGCGCTCGTTTTCCTCGGCATCCGAAAGGCGCGTGTAAATCGGCAGGACGCGGGCCGGATCGCCGTCGCCCGCAGCGTGCGCGAGCAGCAAGCCCTCGCCCGAAGGCCACCACAGGTCGCGCTCCACGCAGCGGGCGGTCTCGTCCTCACCCAGCAGCTTGCCATAGCGCACAAGACCGTCACCGGTCAGCTGAACCTGGTCCCAGTCCGCTGCTTGGCGCCACTCATCGAGCGCCACGGCGGCCTTGACCACGTGCTCGCGCTCAAATTGACGCTCGGGACCCTCATCGACCAGCATATACAGCGCCGGATATACCTCACCGCGCATAGCATCGGCCAAGATACCAAGCTTGCCGCGCACGCCAGCCTTCCACGCCGTCCAAGCGCAAGCATCGAGCGTCGACACGCCCAGCAGCGGAACATTGGCACCACGCGCGAGGCCCTTGGCAGTGGAGATGCCGATGCGCACACCCGTAAAGGACCCCGGGCCGCGGCCGACCACATAGCAACCAACATCGCTGCGATCCAGACCGGCTTGAGCCAGCACGCCATCAACGGTATTCACGAGCTCAACGTTGGCGTGACGGCGACACATGTGGTCGCCACTCACGAGCTTCGTCTCGCCCGTCTGCCCATCAATCCAGCTTGCCGCGCAGGCAAGCATGTCGGTCGAGGTATCGAGCGCCACCACCAGCGCGTTGTCGTTATGCAAGCTCATCTTGTACAGCCTTATCAATCAAATGGGAAAGCTCCATTGCGCGGTCACCGTGCGCCTCAAGCGTTATCGTTCGCACATCGCTGTCGCCCCCATCACGCTTGAGCGTCACCGAAAGATACTCATCCGTCAGCTCGTCCTGGAATTGTTCGCCCCATTCCAGCAGGCAAGCACCCTCATAGCCCAGCACATCGAAAATGCCCGTATCCTCGAGCTCGTAGGCATGCTCCAGGCGGTATAAATCAAAGTGAAACAGCGGAATACGACCTTGATCGTGAACGGCCATGAGCGCAAACGTAGGGCTCGTAACCATATGCCCATCGCCCAACCCGCGCGAGACGCCCTTGGTAAAGTGAGTTTTGCCCACTCCCAGGCCACCGGTCAGGATGAGCACATCGCCGTCCTCAAGGCACGGTGCAATTAGCTCGCCAAAGTACTCTGTATCGGCAGCGCAAGTCGTTTTGTAAGTACCTACCCCCAGGCGCTCCAGGGACATACATGCTCCTTATTATTCCGAGGCGTCCTCTGGTGCGGGATGTCGCCCCAGATAGTCGCCCAGCATCTTAAAGTCTTCCTCCAGCAGCTCCTGCCACGCTGGATTGCGTAGCGCTGCTGCCGGATGGAAAGTGGGCATCACCACAAAGTGCCCCATCTGATGGAACCTGCCGCGCAGCTTGGTAATGCCGATCTCGGTCTTGAGCACAAAGTGCGTTGCGGGGTTGCCGAGCGTCACGATGATATCGGGCCAGATGCTTCGAATCTGCTCGCGCAAAAACGGTGAGCAAGCCAGCACTTCCTCGGGACGCGGATTGCGGTTTCCCGGCGGGCGGCACTTAAGCACGTTGGCAATGTAGACGTCTTCGCGTTTGAGCCCCGCCAGCGACAAAATGCCGTTGAGGTCCTCGCCTGCCGCCCCCACAAAGGGCTCGCCCTGCAAATCCTCATTGCGGCCCGGCGCCTCGCCAATAAACATCACGCGAGCGTGGGGGTTTCCCACGCCAAACACGATGTTATGGCGCGACTGGTAAAGCTGGCAAAGGTGACAATCGCCCAGAACGGCCTCGATCTCCTCGAGTGCGACCTCACGCGGCGCCTGATGGCTATGGCCGGGGATGTGCATGACGCCCATAGCGACTCCTACACGTAGACCTTGTCGAGACGCATACCAAAGCCGCAAGCGACCTCGTAGTTAATCGTGCCGCGTAGGCGCGCCATCTCGTCCATGGTAATCTCGGCATCTCCATCGCGGCCGACAATGATCATCTCGTCACCATACTCGGCCTCGGGAATCTCATGCGCCGGGTTGGACTGAATGGCGACCATAAACTGGTCCATGCAGATATTGCCCACCTGACGCACACGCTCGCCGCGATACAGCACGTCCATACGATTGGAAAGCGTACGCGAAAGGCCATCGGCATAACCGATCGGAAGGGTGCAGATCTGAACGCGCGTGCGCGGTACGCGATAGGTAAAGCCGTAGCCCACGCCCTCGCCCATCGCAGGATGCGCCACGCGCGTCACACGCGCGTGGACGCTCATGACGGGATCAAGCTGCATCACGCGACCACTCAGCTCACATGGCTGCAGACCATACAAACCGATGCCGGCACGAATCATGTCAAAGTGCATTGAAGAATCGAGCATCGAGGATGGCGTATTGGCACAATGCACGATACCGCATTCAAAACCTGCGTCCTTAATGGCCTGAACGGCCTCGGTAAAACGCTGGCACTGCAGCTTGTAGTCCCAACCCGAAGGTTCATCGGCCGTGGCAAAGTGCGTAAATACGCCGTCGCACTGAATACCGCGATGGAAGCTGATGCCGCGGACAAAGTCGAGCACCTGTGTGTAGTGAACGCCGATACGATTCATGCCCGTCTCGATGGCAAGATGGTACTTGCCCACCTTGCCCGCCGCGACGGCGCATTCGCCATACGCGAGAGCAAAATCGGACGTATAGACCGAGGGCATGATATCGAACTCGAGCAATGCAGGAATAGCCTCGATAGGCGGCTCGCTTAGAATCAGGATGGGCTTAGTAATTCCGCCCTGACGGAGCCCAACGCCCTCGTTGACCGTCGCCACGGCAAACATGTCGGCACCAGCCGAATACATGATCTTAGCGCACTCAACAGCTCCATGACCATAAGCATCGGCCTTGACCACGCAGCACAGGCGCTGACGCGGATTCAACAAGTTCTTATAGGCTCTCGTGTTGCGACGGAGCGCCCCGCGGTCGATCTCGACCCAGGACCAGCGCGTCAAATCGGCTTTATTCATGATTAGTCATCCGACCCTTCGTCCATGATTCCCAGATCTTCGAGCGCATCCTTTGCCGCCAGCTCCATGGCAGGACCGATCAAGTCGATAAGATCGGTCGCGATAACGCTCTTCTCACCATACTCCGTCGCCGCGGCAAAACCGGCGTAGCTGTGAAGTGCGACGGCGTACGAATACAGCAGCTCCCAACGATCCATCTCGTCGCGCATGGTGGCAAGCGTGCCGGCCAAAATACCCGCGAGAACATCACCAGAACCGGCAGTTGCCAGAGAAGCCGGACCCGAGAGTGGCAGCAGCACGCGCTCAACGCCACAGATAGCCGTCGTCGGCCCCTTGGCTATGACCACCAGATTGTCGGAGCCTGCAGCCCAGACAACCTTCTGCGCAGCTGCAATCGCGGTACCAAGGTCGTTCACCTCGTCACCGGCAACCAAACGCGAAAGCTCACGATAGTGCGGCGTCATAACCAACGGCTGCTCACGACGATACATCTCGGGGTTACTATCAATACCGTCAATGGCAATCTTAGCAAGGCAGTTGAGTGCATCGGCGTCCAAAATTAGCGGTACATCAAGCTCGAGCAAGCCCGAAACCACCTGCATAGCGCCAGCAGACGTCGTCATACCGGGACCGCACAGTACGCAGCTGTACTTCTTTGCGATCTCGCACACCGTCATGCGCGCAGCGGCGCCAAAGGAGCCGCGGGAATCAGACGGAATAGCAAAGACGGGAATCGAAGGAAGTGCCATGCGAATAAGATTGGCGCAGGCATCAGGAGCCGCGACCGCCACGTAACCAGCACCCGCGCGAGCTGCAGACTTGGCCGCCATAATGGCAGCACCAGGATATTGCGCCGATCCGGCGACAATAAGCACAGAGCCACGGGAATACTTATCGATATTCGATGGTAGCGGAGCAAAGTAATCAACTAAGTCACCGGGCTCGACAATCTCGGCGGCGTGGTCAACATCATCGATGACTTCGTCAAGACGGTCGTAAAGATTGCCGCAGATCAAATCGCCAGCATACTCAGGGCCATCAGCGCTATACAGACCAATCTTGGGCGCAATCATCGTCACCGTGCGCTCGGCACGAATGCAGTCGTCATCAACAACGCCCGTCTCGGCATTCAGGCCCGAGGGGACATCAATGGATACGACACAATCGGCGCATTCATTGACCGTAGGAATCCAAATGGAGAACGGCGCACGCAGATTCCCGTGGAAACCGGTACCAAAAATGGCATCGACAACAACATCCGCCTTATCGATCAAAACCTCGAGTTCGTCACGCGAGGGACCGACGCAAACGTGCACATCGCGGCCGGCAGTTCGACGAGCAACATGACGTGCCAAAGCAGCAGGAATCTCATCCGGCTCAACCGGAGAAACGATATCCACGTCCACACCCTTGTGGCTCAGGATATCGGCGGCAACCCAACCGTCGCCGCCATTATTACCAAAACCGACCAGAACGAGAACCCGATCGGGATTGAGCTTCAAGACCTCGTTGGCGGCAAACTCACCCGCTAACTCCATAAGCTCGGCCTTCGAAGTCCCTTCGCGTTCGATGATATCCTCGAGACGAACGACTTCTTCGGTACTCAAAACCGGTTTCATCTATGCTCCTAGCGTATCTTGCGAAGCATCGCCCAAGTGCTCCGTCAATGCTGAATTCTGCAGCTGCTCAAGCTCATCTAAAACAGAGCGAGCCTCTTTAAATGTCTGCGCAACGCGTTTCTTGTTGCTCACCTTTTCTTCCTTGGGCTTAGGTCGAGCATCCTCGGTGATTGCAATGGCATTAGCGACAGCCAAGTCACCCGTAAGGGTAATAGAAAGAGCGACCTCGACAACACCCAAATCCTGGGCGATTTCGAGAGCACGACCAGAAAGCAGAGCCTTCGGTTTGCCGAGTTTATCACGCGTTACCGAAACATCCTTGCGACCCACGCCTTGACTAAAACCCGTGCCAAGAGCTTTAAGCACCGCCTCACGCGAAGCAAAGCGGCTCGCATAGTGAGCAGCGGGACGCGATGATGCATCACAATACGCACGCTCTTCTTCGGTAAACACACGCCGAGCAAACGACGGCGTCTTTTCAAGAATTGATTTCATACGGGAAATCTCGACGATATCAACGCCGATACCAGCTTCAGCCATGTTCACCTCCATATCGCACAGACTAAGTTATTGTAGCCCGTTCACAGAAGATGCGACAAACGAGGGTTATAAAACACAGCTACTATGTGAGACAAAAGCCCGTAAACGCAAAAAAGGGGGAGGCCGCGAGGCCTCCCCCTTTTCCATTCCATTGACGGCTCGGTGCCGTCCACCGGTCAGCGGCGCCCTGGCCTCCCACGGGCTGGCCCCGCAGTACTCTCGGCGCGAT